>NZ_JANYUK010000004.1:0-642944 GCF_025106035.1 Citrobacter sp. XY323 | reverse complement strand
TGGGGCTATAGCTCAGCTGGGAGAGCGCTTGCATGGCATGCAAGAGGTCAGCGGTTCGATCCCGCTTAGCTCCACCAAAATTTAAACCCTCGCTGAAAAGCGGGGGTTTTTTGTTTCTGCATCCTGCCAGTTCTTACTCTTTATCTCTTTGGTTTGCTGAATCGCAGGCATAAAAAAACCGGGGAGAATATGAATCTCCCCGGTCTTATCACTGCGACGTTGTCTTACACTTACAGCACCAGTGCGGCGATAGATGCGGACAGTACGCTCACCAGCGTAGAGCCGTACACCAGCTTCAGACCAAAGCGAGAAACCACGTTACCTTGCTCTTCGTTCAGGCCTTTAATCGCACCGGCGATAATACCGATGGAAGAGAAGTTAGCGAAGGAAACCAGGAACACGGACAGGATGCCTTCTGCGCGCGGGGAGAGCGTAGCGGCGATTTTCTGCAGATCCATCATCGCAACGAATTCGTTGGAAACCAGTTTAGTCGCCATGATACTGCCCACCTGCAGCGCTTCGCTGGACGGCACACCCATCACCCATGCAACCGGGTAGAAGATGTAACCCAGGATGCCCTGGAAGGAGATGCTGTAGCCAAACCAACCGGTCACGGTGGCGAACAGGGCGTTCAGGGCAGCGATCAGTGCGATGAAACCAATCAGCATCGCCGCAACGATAATTGCCACTTTGAAACCAGCCAGAATGTATTCACCCAGCATTTCGAAGAAACTCTGGCCTTCGTGCAGGTTAGACATCTGGATATTTTCTTCGCTGGCATCAACGCGGTAAGGGTTGATCAGCGAC
Source organism: Citrobacter sp. XY323 (assembly GCF_025106035.1). Classification (NCBI taxonomy): domain Bacteria; kingdom Pseudomonadati; phylum Pseudomonadota; class Gammaproteobacteria; order Enterobacterales; family Enterobacteriaceae; genus Citrobacter; species Citrobacter sp. XY323. The sequence goes on along the minus strand of NZ_JANYUK010000004.1, from coordinate 642,137 downwards.
AGCACGATAAAGGTGCTGAACATGTTCAGAACCAGCGCCGCAACCACGTATTTCGGTTCCAGCATGGTCATGTAGGCGCCGACGATAGACATGGAAACGGTCGACATCGCCGTTGCTGCCATGGTGTACATACGGTTGCGAGACATTTTACCGAGAATATCTTTATAGGCGATAAAGTTCTCAGACTGACCCAGGATCAGAGAGCTGACGGCGTTGAAGGATTCCAGTTTGCCCATACCGTTTACTTTGGATAACAGGAAACCAATCGCGCGGATGATTACCGGCAGTACGCGGATATGCTGCAAAATACCGATCAGGGCGGAGATGAAGACGATCGGGCAAAGCACTTTCAGGAAGAAGAATGCCAGGCCTTTATCGTTCATGCTACCGAAGACAAAGTTTGTCCCTTCATTAGCAAACCCGAGCAGTTTCTCAAACATCTCGGAGAAGCCTCTCACGAAGCCCAGACCGACATCAGAGTTCAGGAAGAACCATGCCAGTAACACTTCGATAACAAGCAATTGAATAACATAACGAATGCGGATTTTTTTACGGTCACTGCTTACCAGCAGTGCGAGTACCGCAACCACGGCAAGGGCCAGGACAAAATGAAGAACGCGGTCCATATTTGCTCCAAATATGAGGCAGGTTTAGTTTTCGTGCACATTCTATGTAACAACCATAAAGAAAACGAGATCAAACACACACTATAATAAGGACCTGTGACGAGATTCAAAATTAGTGATCGGTGATACACTTCCGTTATGTTTAGTATGGAAGTGAAAAGTTATGTCATTGTGCTATTCTCATAACAATAATTAAACATCTCGCCGGTATTTCCAGAATCCTTATCGATCCATAGACAAACGCTATCAGAGAAATCAACGTCACCCATTAAAATGAATTTGATAATCATTCTCAGTAGGCGTAGCTTGAAATATAGCAAAGGCTATGTTTCTGAGGCACTAAAATGACTAACGATCGCGTTGAGAGTGGCAGTGGGCGGGCAGCGCGCAAGTTGAAGCTCGCATTAATGGGACCTGCGTTCATTGCGGCGATCGGCTATATCGATCCGGGTAACTTCGCCACCAATATCCAGGCAGGGGCCAGCTTTGGTTATCAATTGCTGTGGGTGGTGGTCTGGGCAAACCTGATGGCGATGCTGATTCAGGTGCTGTCGGCAAAACTCGGCATTGCTACGGGTAAAAACCTGGCGGAGCAAATTCGCGATCACTATCCTCGCCCGGTGGTGTGGTTCTACTGGGTGCAGGCAGAAATTATCGCTATGGCAACAGACCTTGCTGAGTTTATTGGCGCTGCGATTGGCTTCAAACTGATCCTCGGCGTTTCCTTATTGCAAGGGGCCGTACTCACCGGTATCGCGACGTTCTTAATTCTGATGCTGCAGCGTCGCGGTCAAAAACCGCTGGAAAAGGTGATTGGCGGCCTGCTGCTGTTTGTGGCCGCGGCTTACATTGTGGAGCTGGTTTTTTCCCAACCGAACTTTGCGCAGCTTAGTAAGGGAATGGTGATCCCAAGCCTGCCTAATTCCGAAGCGGTGTTCCTGGCCGCTGGGGTACTCGGTGCGACTATCATGCCGCACGTCATTTATCTGCACTCTTCCTTAACTCAGCATTTGCACGGCGGAACACGCCAACAGCGCTATGCGGCCACTAAATGGGATGTGGCTATCGCCATGACGATTGCCGGATTTGTCAATCTGGCGATGATGGCGACGGCTGCCGCTGCATTTCATTTTAGCGGGCATACCGGTATTGCCGATCTCGATCAGGCGTATCTGACACTTGAACCGTTGTTGAGTCACGCTGCAGCGACGGTGTTTGGTTTAAGCCTGGTGGCTGCGGGACTCTCTTCTACCGTGGTCGGTACGCTGGCGGGGCAGGTGGTGATGCAAGGGTTTATCCGTTTTCACATTCCGCTATGGGTACGCCGTACCGTCACCATGATGCCATCATTTATTGTAATTCTGATGGGATTGGATCCGACCCGTATTCTGGTGATGAGTCAGGTGTTGCTCAGTTTTGGTATCGCGCTGGCGCTGGTGCCGCTGCTGATCTTCACCAGCGACAGTAAGCTGATGGGGGATCTGGTCAATCGTCGTTGCGTTAAACAGATTGGCTGGGTCATTGTGATACTGGTCGTGGCGCTCAATCTCTGGCTACTGGCAGGCACGGCGATGGGGCTATAATCAACCGTGACTCGCGACGGGTCACGGTTTTAATTGAGCTTTTCCTCTATTATGTGCCCTGCATAATTAACTGGCAGGCGTTCATGAATCACTTTGATCTCTCTTTCCTGAAATATCTCCAGGACAACAGTCCGCTCCCCGTTGAAGAGGCTGTCGAGCGTTTCGGTAAAACGCTCTCCACGCTAAAACGGACAATGAAAGAGCTCAATGAACTTCTGCCAGAAAATGTCCAGCTACATCAGGATAATCAGTTTATTACCACCCGGATTGGCTACAGCGAATACCGACAGTTTTTAGCGCGCGTCCAGTTTAATCGCTATATCACTACGGCAGAAGAGAGGGTGAAGGATCTCTTTGTGGCGCTCTGTTTGCACGATGTGGTGAATAAAAATGATTATTACAAAAAATTTTATGTCAGCGCGGGAACGGTAAAAAATGATAATCCCGTCATGATGAGCCTGGTGCAGGAACGCGATCTGATTGTGCAAAGTATCCCGCGTAAGGGCTCCCGGCTTGCGGGGGATGAGTTCCAGCTGCGGCTGGCGGCGTGCATGACGATATTAAAAACGGTCGAAATTGGTGAGGATCACCGACTTATCGCCCACCAGGCCAATGAGCCGACAGGCCGTTCGATTGCCGAACAGTTTCTTCATCAGTGTGCTGCAGAGATAAACCAGGCGGCAGACTATTACGAAGATAAAATCAGTCCGGTCATCGCCTTGGGATATAACGGCAGAAAATACTTACTGGTCTATCTTAGCCTTGCCCTGCACCGTATCCGCAGGGGACACAGAATTACGGAGAGTTCGGCGGCTGAGTTTTTGACAACCTTTCCTTATGCCGTATTGCCTGATGCGGATGAAAATATCTGTCTGGATCTGCTGATTGCTTCACTGACGTTTACTCATCGCCCCTTCACATTATACGACGCCCGGCTGGTCTCTTACGTTAAGCGCACCTGTCACGCTTTAGCCGGATGTCTGGAGAACACCATTCACAATCAGCACGCCTGGTTTGCGGAGATTTATAATTTTATCTATGCCGCCATCATCCAGAATAAATTTCATCTCTGGTTCGATGATAAAAAGCTCCATGATGTCCAGCGACGCTATCCTGAGCTATGGGATCATGTCCAGTATGCGGTGAAGGAGATTGAACATCACTGGCAAACGACCTTTTCTGCTATTCACCTGGCAACCCTGGTGCTGATTATCAAAAAGTATGCGCTCAAAAATCGGGTTGTTGGCGATAAGAAAAAGCGGGTCATTATTGTGACGAACTCGTCAGAGAGTAAGGTCGGCTATTTTAAAGAGATGCTTTTCTCCCGCTTCCATATTGAAATCCCCGCCTGCATCAACATCAACGAGATTGCGCGGCTTCAGCAGCTCGAATTCGACCTGCTGATTACCTTTACAAACAAGATATCGAGTCATCTCCGCTACGCAGGGCTGGATTATGTCAAAGTGAATTTCTGGCTCACGCAGGACGATCTCCTGTTATTACGCGAAAATGGACTTCCCTCCGCGCGCAAAAAAATACCTGCTGAGGACTTTATTCAGCAGGTTCAGGGAATGAGCCAGGAGGCGTTAAAAATTTTTCTTGATACGCATTACAGTGATATTTTTATTTAGCCAGAGGTTGCGAAACGCCGCGACACCAGACGGCTTCCAGGTTTAACTCTGCACCCAACACGAGAATATCGGCATCTTTTCCTGACGTCAGGCTGCCTTTTCTCGCGTCAACACCCGCCAGGATTGCCGGATTAAGGCAGGCAATCTGCGCGGCTGAAACCCAGCCTTTTTCCAGCCTGTCGACCACATTTTTCACGGAGTCCAGAAAGCTCATCTCCAGTTTGCACACTTCGGACCACTCCGTGGGTGAAACCGTTCGGGTCTTTCCGCTGTGGTCGGTGATTTCAAGACAATGATTGTGAATGCGAAACGTCTCCTGGCGCAGGTAATGGTGGAATTCAGATCCTTCGGGAAAATCCACATATCCCAGACAATCGCTGACCATGACCAACCGGCGATCTTTTTTCAACCGATAGAGAATGTCGAACACTTCTGGTCGCAACGTAATCCCGCTCTGCTTTGCCACCTCGGCATACGTATTCTGATGGTACATCAGCGCCCCCACCACGCCAGGCTCCCGGTGATGCAGCCCGCGCATGGCGCTAAAGGCATGGGTAAAGTGGGTTAAACCGGCTTCAATGGCGAGGGTGGTTTCATCAAAGGTGGCGTCGGTATGACCGGCTGACACGGTGACGCCTGACTGGCGTAAATAGCGGATTAGCGCCAGGGCGCCCGGCAGTTCAGGTGCGAGCGTCATCAGACGGATATTTCCCCTCGCGGCGTGCTGATAGCGTTTGAATCCTTCGATACCGGGTGGTTGAATCGCGTCCTTGCTCTGCATTCCGCTGTATGCAGGGTTAATAAAGGGGCCTTCCATATGAATACCCACCGCTTCGGCACCATCTTCCGCTTTTGCGTCTGCAATCCAGTCTGCGGCGGTGGAAAGACTCTCCAGCAAGAACGTTTCCGACTGGGTGGCTGATGTTGCAAGCCACGCGGTAACCCCGGCGTTAACCAGATCCCGGCTCATCGCCTGCAAAGAACGGCGTTCACCTCTCCAGGCAAACGACCCTCTCCCCCAGCCGTGAACGTGAATATCCACAAAACCGGGCATCAGCATGGCATGGCGATAATCGACGATTTTTCCTCGCGGTGTACTGTCGAGGCCAGAAATACGTCCGCTTTCAATATGCAGATAGCCGCTTTCGATTCCATTCGGGGTGACAATGCGTTCACTTGCCAGAGAAAGCAGGGGATCAGCCATTGTCTTTCTCCCATACGCGAGCGGCCGTTTCCTCGGCGATTTCTGCGCAAAGGCCGATGTAGTGAGCAGGATCCAGCAGCGTATTAATTTCTGAGTCGCTAAAGTGCTGGCGAATAAGAGGGTCATCACGCAGCACATCAGCGTAGGGGATGCCTTCATGCGTGCTGCGCATTGCCAGTTGGTAGACGCGTTCATGTGCGGCATCTTTGCCCAGCCTTTCCACCAGCTGCATCATGATTTTTTCGCTATTAATAAGACCATGCGTTAACTGCACATTCTGGCGCATACGCCCAGGATTGATGACCAGCGTTCGCGTCAACTCTTCGGCTCGCATCACAATCTCAGCCATTAGCTCCATACTCTCCTGGATATTACCGTCAAAGATAAAGTAAGCGGAGCTGTCTGCTTCGAAGGGACGTGGGCTGACATACAGGCAGGAGGTCATTACTGAGTACAATTTCTGCGCGTTGGCGATGATCCCCTTCGCCAGTTTAGGATTCACTTTTTGCGGCATGGTGCTGCTGCCAACGGTGCCTTTAGTGAAGGCTTCTGAAACTTCGGCAAACTCTTCACTTGAGGTCTGATAAACCTCTTCGGCTATTTTGTGTAACGTCGTCGCCAGCAGGCACAAATTACTGATGTATTCAGTGCGGTAAATGCGCGAGTTGCGGGAGGGAATCGCCATTGAATGCATTCCCAGCTTTTGGGCAACGCTATCCTGAACCCGGCGGCCGGTTTCACCGGTCGCGTGGAAGGCGCCCACGGCTCCCCCCATCATCACGGTAAAGACGCGTTTTTCCGCTTCCCGCATGCGCTGCTGGGCGCTCAGTAACTCATCAATCCACACGGCGGCTTTATAGCCCCAGGTGATGGGCAGCGCGTGCTTACCGTGGGTACGTCCGGCCATAATCGTTGCTTTATGGTCAGATGCCATCTTTGCCAGGTTACGCAGTATATCGTCCACAAAACCCTGCATGATGGTATCGAACTGCTTTGCCAGATAAAGCTGTGCGGTTTGCTGAATATTCTGCGTGGTGACGCCGTAATGCACGTATTTTCCGCTTTCACTGTCACAGGCTTTGACCAGTACTTTGATGACCGGAACGAAGCCGTGACCAATCTCGCGCAGCAGGCGTTCCATTTCCGTCAGGTCAATCTTATCCACGTGGCAGTTAGCGGTAATATTGACAGCGGCGCTGGCGGGGATCATGCCGTGTCCGGCCTGAGCCTGAGCCAGGGCGGCTTCAACATCGAGCCATGACTGTACCCGTGCTGGCTGCGCGAGGAGAGATTTCATTCCTCGATCGTCGATCGTTTTGCTTTTTGAATCATACAGTGCACGCATTACTATCTCCTTGAATTTATTTCGCACCGACGAGGCGGTCGTCTACCGCGTTACGGACAAATTCTACGTGTGGGCCGAATACCACATGAACATGGTTGCTGGAGGGGATAAAGGTTCCCAGCGAGCCAGATTCTTTAAGAATGGCCATGTCCATTTTTTTCTGATCTTTCAAATCAATACGTAACCGTGAAACGCAGTTTTCAACGCGCTTGATATTGTCTGTCCCGCCCAGCCCCTGAATCACCAGTTCGGCGACTTTGTCGTACTCTTTATTGTTCAGTAAGGTGCTGTCAGCGATTTCACTCTCGCGGCCTGGGGTCTTAATATCAAATTTACCGATCGCGAAGCGGAAGACGAAATAGAAGACAACAAAGTTAATCACGCCGAGGATAATTAAATTAATCCATTGGGTGTGTTCATACATCAAACCGAAAATACCAAAATCAAAAATGGTGCCGCGAATATAGCCGATGGAGACTTCCAGTAATTGCAGTGGAATGGTCAATAAGCCACAGAGTACCGCATAGACAATAAAGAGTTTTGGCGCGATAAACAGGAAGGAGAACTCCAGCGGTTCGGTAATATTCCCCAGCATGGCGGTCAGCACCACGGTCAGGATCATCCCTTTGGCAAATTTCTTATTCTTGAAATAGGCCATGTGGTACATCGCCAGACCAATCGCCGGAACGCGGAACAGCGTCGTGAGCATTTGTGATGAGGCAAGATAGCTGGTGAGCGTCGGCATATACTCTTTCCATGCCGGATGGGTGGGACCAAGCTCAAACAGGATTTTATTGATAGCGGGTAAAATACCGACATAGGTCTGCCCGTCAATCAGGTACGTACCGCCTGCCGCGGTGAAACGCACGGTGGAACTGAGGACGTGGTGCAGGCCAAACGGGATTAGCAGGCGATTGAGCGTCATATAAATACCTGCACCAATGTTGGGTGCCATCATTATTGTTGATATGGCGCGCATACCTGCGGTAAACAGATCCCAGATAAAAGGAATGATCAAGCCGACGGGAATGGAAAAAGCAATGGCTAAGATCGCGACGGATTTTTTACCGCTGAAAAAGGCGAAAGCGAGAGGTAATTGCAGCCGGTAAAAACGGTCGGTTATTTTAGCTGCCAGCAGCCCGGCAATAATGCCGCCCAGCGCTTCGATTTTCAGCGTCTGAATACCTAATACCATTCCCTGTCCGACGAAAGCCATATCCTCTTTCGCCAGCGTACCCGCCAGCTTAAGATGCACATGCATGGCGATAAGCAGAGTCAGGTAAGCCACGACGGACGCAAATACAGCAATCCCTTTTTCTTTTTTAGACATGCCATAGGCGACACCCATCGCGAACAGTAAAGGAATATTATTAAAAACGACGCTGCTGATTAATCCCAGAGAAGAGAGAATTGCTCTGAAAATTTCATTGCCCAGAAAGGGGAGTTTATCAATCATATAGCTCTGCCCTAACGCAGCGCTAATTCCCATGACCATCCCCACAGGCGCCAGTACGGCGATCGGTAATAATAGCGATCGACCGAATGTCTGAATTTCATTCTTAAAATTAGCATTCATAAGTTAATCCTGACGTGAATTCTCTTGAGGATAAGATACGTTCAGGAGATTTTTGCTCAAGGGCAAATAGTGAAAAATAAAAAGCGCAGGATTTGACCATAAAAAAGCAGCCTGCAGGCTAATGCTGGTCACTTAAGGGTTGATTAGCCGCAAAGGTATTTTTTATTAAAGCGAAACGGATTGAACTGAAAGTCAGCGTACTGAAGCGATCCGAAGGAAGACGACATAAGGCGAATGGATCACGAAGTGACGATTTTTCCTGCCGGAAGCCTGGGTGGCAAGGGAGACGGTGAGCCTCCCTTGCCCGTTACGGGAATGAGGGGTTCAGAGATACAATGAACATACGGTGAACGGAACCCTTTGCCATTGTTAAAAATTCTCTGTTATCGCAGGTTCCTTTTCTTAATGACGATGCCCGTGACCGCCGCGCCCACGACCGCGATGGTCGTCACGGTCATTCCAGCCTTCTCGATAGCCGCGTTCATAAGCTTTGCGTTTATCCCAGCCACGATGGTAGCCGTTGTCATGACGCCACCAGCGATTTTTGCGCCACTCATAGTTATGGTGCCAGTAATCCCGGTCGCGCCAGCGGCCGCCATCCCAGTAGTTACCGTAATTATCGCGATCGCCAATTTGCAATTTTATTGATGGCAGCAGGGTGATTTCGCCAGCGTTCGCGGCCAGCGGTGTAAAAGCCATTAAGACTGCCGCCAGAATCAGTGACCTGAACATGTTTTCTCTCCTTCACGATCGAGCCGTAGCCGGCCTGTTAACGTAATATTACGGGGCAGTAAAGCCCCGTTTCATCGCCACAACTCTTAAATCGCAAGTGAGAGCACTTTTTGTTAATAAATGTGTCTTTATTTCAACCGACTCAGAATGGCATCAATCTCCGCGCACTCTTCAGGCGTAAAGTGACGGTTTGCCAGCATGCCGACGGCATCTTCAATTTGCGCCGGTTTACTGGCGCCAATCAGCACAGACGTAACTTTGTCTTCCCGAAGAACCCACGCGAGCGCCATCTGAGACAGCTTTTGTCCCCGTCGCTCTGCCAGTGCGTTCAGCGCTCGAACTTTTTCCAGTTTTTGTGGGGTGATCTGGTCCGGATTCAGAAAACGGCTGGTGCTTGCGGCGCGAGAATCCGCAGGAATACCGTTCAGATAGCGGTCGGTTAACTGCCCGCCAGCCAGCGGTGAGAAGGCGATACTACCGACGCCTTTTTCCTGTAAAAGCGACAGCAGGCTCTCTTCGACCCAACGCTCAAACATAGAATATTTAGGCTGATGAATAAGGCATGGCGTACCTAAATCGTCGAGTATTTCAATCGCTTGCCGGGCAAGTTCAGCCGGATAGTTAGAGAGGCCTACGTACAGCGCTTTGCCCTGACGGACGATATGATCCAGCGCGCGCATGGTTTCTCTGAGCGGTGTTTCAGGGTCGGGGCGATGGTGGTAGAAGATATCGACATACTCCAGCCCCAGACGCTTCAGGCTTTGGTCGAGGCTGGCAATCAGGTATTTGCGTGAGCCCCAGTCCCCGTAAGGGCCTTCCCACATGGTGTAACCCGCTTTGGTGGAGATGATCAGCTCATCTCGCCACGGTAAAAAATCTTCCTGCAGGATGCGACCAAAATTTCGCTCCGCTGAACCCGGCGGTGGACCATAGTTATTCGCCAGATCAAAATGGGTGATCCCCAGATCGAATGCACGCTGTAACAGCGCCCGACTGTTCTCGACCTGCGTGGTATCACCAAAATTGTGCCACAACCCCAGTGATACAATCGGGAGCTTGAGGCCGCTCTGACCGCAGCGGCGGTACTCCATTGTCTGATAACGATTTTCAGCAGCCTGATAAGCCATATAGCCTCCTGTCAGATAAGGTGTGACTTTGAGTGTATACGTTTACACAAGGCCAGCTGCAATTAAATTTAGGGATGAAAACTGTACATCTTGCTTTCCACCCCCTTCACAGCGACTTTCCTGGACAGTCATCACAGTTCTTCGATACTCAACATGAGGTTACCGTCAGAAGGAAAGCTGTCATGCAAACCCCGTATTCCGTTGCTGATTATCTGCTGGACAGGCTGGCAGGCTGTGGTGTTGGCCATCTCTTTGGTGTGCCTGGCGATTATAATTTGCAGTTTCTTGATCACGTGATTGAACATCCCAGCGTACGTTGGGTCGGGTGTGCGAACGAGTTGAATGCGGCTTATGCTGCGGATGGCTATGCCCGGGTATCCGGGGTGGGGGCGCTGCTCACCACGTTTGGCGTGGGTGAGTTAAGCGCGATTAACGGTATCGCGGGAAGTTATGCGGAATATGTTCCTGTTTTGCATATTGTTGGCGCGCCCTGTCGCGGTGCCCAACGTCGTGGGGAGTTGATGCATCACACCCTTGGGGACGGTGATTTTCAGCATTTTTATCGTATGCAGCAGGCGGTGACGACGGCCAGCGCAGTGCTGGATGAACAAAACGCCTGTTATGAAATTGACCGCGTGCTGCGAACAATGCTCATCGAACGCAGACCGGGCTATCTGATGTTACCTGCTGATGTGGCAAAACAGCGGACCACGCCGCCGAATGACATCCTGATTGTTCCTCTGAGCGAGCCAGAAAGCAGCGTGGCAGAAGCGTTTCGCTACCATGCCCGCGAGCGGTTACTGGACAGCCCGCGCGTAGCGCTTCTGGCAGACGTTCTCGCGCAACGCTTTGGCCTGCAGCCGGTATTGCAACGCTGGATGGCGGAAACGCCGATGGCCCACGCCACGTTGTTGATGGGCAAAGGGCTATTCGATGAGCGCCATCCGGCGTTTGTCGGCACCTACAGCGCTGGAGCCAGCAGCGACTATGTACGTCAGGCGATAGAAGATGCCGACACGATAGTATGTGTTGGCACACAATTTGTTGACACTCTGACCGCCGGGTTTACGCAACAGTTACCACAGGAGCGCACGATTGAGGTGCAGCCACATGCCTCACGGATTGGAAACCGTTGGTTTAACGTCCCGATGGAGCAGGCGGTAACCACCTTGCGGGAGCTGTGTCTGGAGATGTCCTTTTCACTGCCGCCAGAACGCCCGCCAGTTAGGCGTATTCAGGTTGAGAAGGGACCTTTGACGCAGGAAAATTTCTGGCATACGGTGCAGCAATATCTGGCGCCCAATGACATTATCCTCGTCGACCAGGGGACCGCTGCATTTGGCGCGGCTGCGCTCACGCTACCCGGTGGAGCGGAGGTGCTGGTTCAGCCGCTGTGGGGGTCTATCGGCTACGCGCTCCCGGCTGCATTTGGCGCGCAAACCGCCTGCCCGGACCGCCGGGTGATCCTGATTATTGGCGATGGTGCGGCGCAGCTCACCATTCAGGAACTGGGCTCTATGCTCAGAGACGGGCAATCTCCCGTTATTTTGCTGCTAAATAATGACGGCTATACCGTGGAGCGGGCTATACATGGGGCAAATCAGCGCTATAACGATATCGCCGCCTGGAACTGGACGCAGGTGCCGCAGGCGTTTCGTCGTGAATGTCAGGCGGAGTGCTGGCGTGTGGAGCAGGCGGTACAACTGGAAGAAGTGCTGGCCCGTTTGTCCCATCCGCAACGATTGTCGTTAATTGAGGTGGTGCTACCGAAAGCCGATCTTCCTGAGCTATTGCGCACGGTGACCCGTGCGCTTGAAACGCGTAACGGAGGCTAACTACTTATCGGTACGCTCGGCGATCATCATCGGTTTGCCCGCCAGCAGCAGCCAGGCGGGCAGCATGACGATGCACAGCAGCGGCAGCAGGGTGGAATCTGGCACCACCACTGCTGCCATAAACAGGCTCAGCCAGGCGTCACGGGTGACGACCAGCACCAGTCCAAGAATCGCGCAGGAGACGGTAATGGCCGCTGGCACCGCTTCAACGTGGGCGTGCAGCATCAGGCCAAGCGCGACCCCAACGAATACTGCCGGGAAAATTCGCCCGCCGCGAAAACCACTCGCAGCTGCAACCACTAATGCCGCCAATTTGATCACGGCGAGCATGAAATAATCCGATGCTCCCAGCGTCTGGCTAAATGCCATTTGCTGCATTTCGTCCAGTCCTTTAAACAAGGTAAGCGGTCCGCCGAAAACGCCTAAAATGCCGAGGATTAAGCCGCCAGCCCCAAGAATCAGGACCGGGTGTTTCAATCGATGCATTAAATGGTGTAAACGTGGCAGACACCAGACAGCCACCATCCCGGCGGCAATGGCGATGGCGGCAACGACCGCACCGCTGAGGATATCGATCACATGCATCTGCGTGTAGTGCGCGATGGGCAGTGAAAAATGGGGGTGAAAAAACAGACTGGTGGTCAGCGAGCCCGCGGCGGCGGCCATTAACGGTGCAAACAGGCGATCCCACAAAGGAACATTGTCCGAGCTATTCAGCGTTTGTGAAAAGACCAGCGCGGCGGCAACGGGGGTGCCAAATAGCGCGCCGATGGTGCCGGCAGAGGCGAGGATGGTCCAGTCCAGCTTAGCAATGCGGGGAAACATACGGCTGCCGAGCGCCACAGCCAGTGCGATATTCACGGTCATGATCGGGTGTTCCGGACCCAAACTGACGCCACCCGCCAGGCCGAGGATGAGCGCTGCCAGCAAGCCCGGAATTGCTGAGGTGGGGACCGGCATTCCAATTAACGGCTCACAGGCAGGATCCGGTCCCGCGTGACCCTGGCTGTAGCGAATAACTAACCCGACCATGATCCCCGTGAGCGTCAGCATGCCGATAATCCACAGCGGAGAGTCCTGGGCAATACCGATGCTAACGGGCAGGCGTTCCCACAAAAATTGCTGTAAAACGGACGCCACTTTCATCACAACGATCAACACCAGGCTGGAGGCAATACCAATAATTAGCGCAGGAGTTGATAGCAAGAGCATCGTTCTGGCTCGTGGATGAAGCATATTCTATTCCTTAAAACAGAGTCATAGACATAGTTTGCACAGCCTGCGCAACCGCATCGCTGCAAATGGTGCTGAAACGATAAAGTAATTATGTGATCTGGATCGATTTTCCACGGGCATCAGCCTTCAGGGCGTTGTTGTTATGCCCCCATGAATTTACAGTGTGGCAAAGATTTATTCTGACTTTAGCGGAGCAGTGGAAGAATGACAAAATATGCTTTAGTAGGTGATGTTGGCGGCACCAACGCGCGTCTTGCTCTGTGCGACATTGCCAGCGGCGAGATTTCGCAGGCAAAAACCTATTCCGGGCTGGATTACCCAAGCCTCGAGGCGGTAGTACGCGTATACCTGGATGAGCATAGCGTCAGCGTTGAGGATGGTTGTATTGCCATTGCCTGTCCGATTACCGGTGACTGGGTGGCAATGACCAACCATACCTGGGCATTCTCTATTGCTGAGATGAAAAAAAATCTGGGCTTCAGTCATCTGGAAATCATCAATGATTTCACCGCCGTGTCGATGGCGATCCCGATGCTGAAGAAAGAGCATTTGATCCAGTTTGGCGGTGCGGAACCTGTTGAAGGCAAGCCGATTGCTGTCTATGGCGCAGGTACCGGACTCGGCGTGGCGCATTTGGTGCATGTAGATAAACGCTGGGTTAGCCTGCCCGGTGAAGGCGGTCACGTGGATTTTGCGCCTAACAGCGAAGAAGAAGGGATTATCCTTGAGGTCCTGCGTGCGGAAATTGGTCACGTTTCCGCAGAGCGCGTACTGTCAGGTCCGGGGCTGGTTAATCTGTATCGCGCCATCGTCAAATCAGACGGGCGCCTGCCGGAAAATCTGCAGCCAAAGGATATCACCGGGCGTGCGCTGGCTGATTCCTGTATCGACTGTCGTCGCGCGCTGTCGCTGTTCTGCGTCATCATGGGGCGTTTTGGCGGCGATCTGGCGTTAACGCTGGGCACGTTTGGCGGTGTGTACATCGCGGGCGGCATCGTACCGCGCTTCCTCGACTTCTTTAAAGCTTCGGGTTTCCGTGGTGGTTTTGAAGATAAGGGGCGTTTTAAAGCCTACGTACAGGATATTCCGGTATATCTGATCGTGCATGATAACCCGGGCCTGCTTGGTTCCGGTGCGCATCTGCGCCAGACGCTGGGCCATATTTTGTAAGACCAACGCCGGACGGTGCACAGCGCTTATCCGGCTTACACATATCCCGCAAGACCGCGTTATTACGCGGTTTTTTTATGCCTGCCGCCCGCCTTTCCGACCTTCGTCACATTTCCGAATGGCGGGATTATTTGTCCAGTAAAAGCATTATTTGTCTGATAACGGTCGTTACTTTCCCCGGACCATAATTTCACTCGTTAACTATTACGAGGAAATGATTATGAGCAAAAAACTGATTGCCGTTTGCGCGTGCCCAATGGGGCTGGCCCATACCTTTATGGCGGCTCAGGCGCTGGAAGAAGCCGCGGTTGAAGCGGGTTATGAAGTGAAAATTGAAACCCAGGGTGCGGACGGAATTCAAAATCGCCTGACGGCGCAGGATATCGCAGAGGCAACGTTGATCATCCATTCTGTTGCCGTTACTCCGGAAGATAACGAGCGTTTTGAGTCGCGTGACGTCTACGAAATTACGTTACAGGACGCGATAAAAAATGCAGCCGGCATCATCAAAGAGATCGAAGAGATGGTTGCCGCTGAACAACAATAATCATCGACAGGGAATTACGTATGGCCATTAAAAAACGCAGTGCAACCGTTGTGCCTGGCGCATCTGGTGCGGCAGCGGCAATAAAAAATCCACCGGCCTCCCACAATAGCTTCTGGGGCGAACTTCCGCAGCATGTGATGTCGGGTATTTCGCGCATGGTACCGACGTTAATTATGGGCGGGGTAATTCTCGCCTTCTCGCAACTGATCGCCTATAGCTGGCTCGATATTCCTGCTGACACCGGCATCATGGATGCGCTGAACAGCGGAAAATTCAGCGGTTTTAATCTCTCATTACTGAAGTTTGCCTGGCTGTCGCAATCTTTTGGCGGCGTGCTGTTTGGTTTTGCTATTCCGATGTTTGCCGCGTTTGTCGCCAACTCTATCGGCGGTAAGCTGGCGTTTCCGGCGGGGTTCATTGGTGGACTGATGTCCACTCAGCCCACGCAGATACTGAATTTTGACCCAGCGACGCTGCAATGGGCAACCAGTGCCCCCGTCCCGTCAACCTTTATTGGCGCGCTGATTATCTCGATTGTCGCCGGGTATCTGGTGAAGTGGATGAACCAAAAAATCCAGTTGCCTGATTTCCTGCTGGCATTCAAAACCACCTTTTTACTGCCCATTCTTTCCGCGATCTTCGTCATGTTGGCGATGTATTACGTGATAACGCCGTTTGGCGGGTGGATCAACGGCGGAATTCGTTCTCTGCTGACGGCGGCTGGAGAGAAAGGCACGCTGATGTACGCGATGGGGATTTCTGCGGCAACGGCGATTGACCTCGGCGGTCCGATTAATAAAGCCGCAGGATTTGTCGCCTTCAGCTTTACTACCGATCACGTTCTGCCGGTAACCGCACGCTCTATTGCCATCGTGATTCCTCCAATTGGCCTCGGGTTGGCTACGCTTCTCGACCGGCGCTTAACTGGCAAACGCCTGTTCAACGCACAGCTCTACCCGCAAGGGAAAACGGCAATGTTCCTCGCGTTTATGGGCATCAGCGAAGGGGCGATCCCGTTTGCACTGGAAAGCCCCATCACGGCAATTCCATCCTATATGGTTGGCGCTATTGTCGGATCGACGGCTGCCGTCTGGCTGGGGGCGGTGCAGTGGTTCCCGGAATCGGCTATCTGGGCATGGCCGCTGGTCACTAACCTCGGCGTCTATATGGCGGGGATCCTGTTAGGTGCGGTGATTACGGCGCTGATGGTGGTGTTCCTGCGCAACATGATGTACCGCAAAGGCAAATTGCTGATTGAAAGCCTCTGATTAGAAGGATTGTGACCATGAGCTTACTTGCCTCGCTGCGTGACTGGCTAACGGCGCAACATCTCGATGCGATGCTGCTGTCATCGCGACAGAATAAACAGCCGCATATGGGGATCTCCAGCGGTTCAGGGTTTGTGTTTATCAGCCATCAAAGCGCGCATATCCTGGTCGACGCCCGTTACTACACCGATGTCGCTACGCGTACTCAGGGCTATCAGATCCATCTACTTGATGGCGCGCAGACGCTGTATTCACGGGTGAATCACATTATTGCTGACGAAAAGCTGCAGACGGTGGGATTTGAAGGCGAGCAGGTAAGCTGGAATACGGTGAATGGATGGTCGGGCAAACTGCGTGCCCGACTAGTGAGTGCCGTGCCGGATGTGCTCCGGCAGGTAAAAACGGCGCAGGAGATAGCCTGCATTCGCGAAGCCTGCCGGATAGCTGACCTTAGTGCTGAACATATTCGCCGCTTTATTCAACCTGGCCTCAGTGAGCGCGAAATCGCCGCTGAACTGGAGTGGTACATGCGCACGCTCGGTGCAGACAAACCCTCTTTTGACACCATTGTCGCCAGCGGCTGGCGCGGCGCGCTGCCGCACGGTAAAGCCAGCGACAAGCGTGTCGAGGCGGGTGAGTTCATCACGCTGGATTTTGGTGCGCAGTATCAGGGCTATTGTTCGGATATGACGAGAACCTTTCGCATCCCAGACGCAAACCAGCCAGCGGAAGAAAGCCCGCTGTTTTCCGTGTATCAGATTGTCCTGGCGGCGCAGCGGGCGGCGGTGGCAGCAATTCGACCAGGTCGGCGTTGCCATGAGGTTGACGCCGCAGCCAGGCAGGTCATTACGCAGGCGGGCTATGGTGATGAGTTTGGTCACAATACCGGACACGCTATCGGCATTGAGGTGCATGAAAATCCCCGTTTTTCCCCCACCGACGCGACGCTTCTGGCGGCTGGCATGCTGCTCACCGTTGAGCCGGGTATTTATCTGCCGGGGCAGGGAGGCGTGCGTATTGAGGATGTGGTGCTGGTTACGCCAGACGGCGGCGAGATGCTCTACACCATGGCGAAGACATTGTTACACACGGGAGAGGCGTAATGGACTTATCGCTACTGAAGGCGCTGAGTGAGGCGGACGCGATCGCCTCTTCAGAACAGGAAGTGCGGCAGATCCTGCTTGAAGAGGCGGATCGTCTGCATAAAGAGGTGCGCTTTGACGGCCTGGGATCGGTGCTGATCCGTCTGAATGAATCAACCGGTCCGAAGGTAATGATCTGCGCGCATATGGATGAAGTGGGATTTATCGTGCGCAGTATTTCCAGCGAAGGAGCGATCGATGTATTGCCGGTGGGAAATGTGCGTATGGCGGCCAGGCAATTGCAGCCGGTGCGGATCACTACCCGTGAAGAGAGCAAAATTCCCGGTCTGCTCGACGGAGAGCGCAGCGGTAATGACGTCAGTGCGCTGCAGGTGGACATTGGCGCGCGGTCTTATGAAGAGGTACTTCAGGCCGGCGTACGCCCTGGCGATCGCGTCACCTTTGACACGACGTTTCAGGTTTTGCCGCACCAGCGAGTCATGGGCAAAGCCTTTGATGATCGACTTGGATGTTATTTGCTGGTGGCGCTGCTGCGCGAATGGCATAACGCCATTCTCCCATGTGAGGTCTGGCTGGTGGCCAGTTCCAGTGAAGAAGTGGGACTGCGCGGAGGACAAACGGCAGCACGTGCGGTCGCCCCGGATGTGGCGATCGTGCTGGATACCGCCTGCTGGGCCAAAAACTTTGATCATGGTGCGGCCAACCATCGGCAGATTGGTAATGGCCCGATGCTGGTGTTAAGCGATAAATCGCTGATTGCCTCGCCAAAGCTGACGGCGTGGGTTGAAAGCGTGGCCACCGATGCGGGCATTACCCTGCAGCTTGACATGTTCAGTAACGGCGGCACTGATGGCGGGGCGGTGCACGTAAGCGGCACGGGGATCCCCACGGTTGTCATGGGGCCAGCTACGCGGCATGGACACTGCGCGGCGTCGATTGCCGACTGCCGTGACATCATCCAGACGCAGCAGTTGTTGTCGGCTCTTCTTTCACATCTTACGTGCGAAACCGTGGTTCATCTGACGGATTTCAGGTGCTGATTTCGCGCTAAACAGGAGTTGTTATGCTAACGATTCAATTTCTTTGCCCGCTACCCAATGGCCTGCATGCGCGTCCGGCGTGGGAGCTGAAAGAGCAGTGCAGCCAGTGGCAAAGTGAGGTGATATTTCTTAACCATCGCCAGAACGCCAGGGCAGATGCGAAAAGTTCGCTGGCGCTGATTGGCACCGGGACGCTGTTTAATGACAGTTGTAGCTTAACCATCACCGGTCGCGATGAAGAACAGGCCCGGCGAGCACTGGAGGAGTACCTCCTGCACCGGTTTATTGACAGCGACAGCGTTCAGCCGACGCCAGCGGAACTGGCGGCACATCCGTTGCCGCGTTCGCTGATTCGCCTCAACCCAGACCTTCTTTATGGCACCGTACTGGCAGGGGGCGTAGGGGCGGGTTCGCTCACGCTTTGGCAGAGCGATAATCTGGAAAGCTATCGCGCAATTGCGCCGAGTGCGGAAGACAATACCCGGCTGGAGCATAGTCTGGCGACGCTTGCCGAACAGCTCAATCAGCAACTGCGCGAGCGTGAGGGTGAGAGTAAAACCATCCTCAGCGCCCATCTGTCTCTGATTCAGGACGACGAGTTTGCCGGGAATATTCGTCGCTTAATGCGGGAGCAGCATCTGGGGTTAGGGGCGGCGATTATCGCCAATATGGAGCAGGTGTGCGACAAGCTGTCGGCCTCCGGTAGCGATTACCTGCGCGAGCGCGTTAGCGATATCCGTGATATCAGCGAACAGCTGCTGCACATCACCTGGCCTGAAAGACGTCCGCGCAATGCGCTGGTGCTGAATAAGCCGACGATTCTGGTCGCTGAGGATTTGACGCCCAGCCAGTTTTTAAGCCTCAATTTGCAGCATCTGTCAGGCATGATCCTGGAGAAGACAGGGCGCACCTCGCACACCCTGATCCTCGCTCGCGCGTCGGCTATACCGGTGCTTAGCGGCTTGCCGCTGGAGGCCATTAGCCGCTATGCAGGCCAGCATGCGGTACTGGATGCCCGCTGTGGGGTACTGGCCATCAATCCAGACGATGCGGTTCGCGGTTATTACGCGATTGCGCAGAAGCTGGCCGATGAATGCCAGCGGCGGCAGGCGCTGGATGCCGCTCAGCCCGCGCTGACCAAAGATAATCAGCGTATTGACGTTGCAGCGAATATCGGTACCGCGCTGGAAGCGCCGGGGGCGTTTGCCAATGGCGCGGAAGGGATTGGGCTGTTTCGTACTGAAATGCTGTTTATGGACCGCGACAGCGCTCCCGACGAGCAGGAACAGTTTGAAGCCTACCAGCAGGTCTTATTGGCCGCGGGCGACAAGCCGGTTATCTTTCGCACCATGGATATTGGGGGGGATAAAAATATCCGTTACCTCAATATTCCGCAGGAAGAGAATCCTTTCCTGGGCTACCGCGCGGTGCGAATTTATCCAGAGTTTGCCGGACTGTTTCGCACGCAACTGCGCGCCATCTTACGTGCGGCAACCTTCGGCAATGCGCAGCTGATGATCCCAATGGTGCACAGCCTTGACCAGATTTTGTGGGTAAAAAGCGAACTGCAAAAAGCGCTGGTGGCACTGAAAGCCGACGGTTTACGCCATGCTCCGACAATTTCATTGGGGATTATGGTTGAAGTGCCGTCGGTGTGTTACATCATTGACCATTTCTGCGATGAGGTGGATTTCTTCAGTATTGGTTCAAACGACATGACCCAGTACCTGTACGCCGTCGATCGTAATAACCCGCGCGTTTCGCCGTTGTACAACCCGATTACGCCGTCGTTCCTGCGAATGTTGCAGCAGATTGTCCGCGTGGCGCACGAACGCGGTAAATGGGTGGGCATTTGCGGCGAACTGGGGGGCGAAGGACGCTATTTACCGCTGCTACTGGGCTTAGGACTCGACGAGCTGAGCATGAGCAGTCCACGTATTCCGGCGGTGAAAAGTCAGCTTCGTCAACTGAAGGGCCAGGCATGCCGTGAACTCGCCATACGGGCCTGTGAGTGCCGTAGCGCTCAAGAGATAGAAGATCTGCTCAACCAGTTTGCACCGCAGAAAGACGTGCGTCCGCTGCTGGCGCGGGAGAACATCTTTGTTGGTGAATCTCTGAGTAACAAAGAGCAGGTGATTCAGTTTCTGTGCGGCAATCTGGGTGTTAATGGGCGAACTGAACATCCGTTTGAGCTGGAGGAAGATATCTGGCAGCGCGAAGAGATAGTCACCACTGCTGTCGGTTTTGGTGTGGCTATTCCGCACACTAAGTCCCAGTGGATCCGCCATTCCAGCATCAGTATTGCCCGGCTTGCTCATCCCGTTGACTGGCAGTCAGAGATGGGCGAAGTGGAACTGGTTATCATGCTGACGCTGGGGGCTGATGAAGGCATTAACCACGTGAAGGTCTTCTCGCAGCTGGCGCGTAAGCTGGTGAACAAGCCGTTCCGCCAGTCGTTGTTTGCCGCTGAAAATGCCGACAGTATTCTCGCGTTGCTGGAGGCGGAACTGACGTTTTAAGCTTCACTGAAAGAGCGCTCTCCAGCCTGCGACGATCTGGTTGCAGGCTGGATGAACGCGACCGGAAAGCGACATCATCAATGCGGCGCGTTTGGCACCGGCAGTTTCCCGGCTCTTAAGAGCGTCATTTCTTGCTTACAGAGCAGAACCACCGCCTGGCGAGCTTTAACACGGCGGGAGGTAAGGGCTCTTTTCACGGTCTGACGATCCGCACCTGATTCCAGCATCTGAAAACACATCAGGGAGAGTGCACGTCTGTTTTTCATCGCATATTCACTTTATTGAGTAAGCCTGCAGGGGGAGCTACATGCCGTTATTTTACAACGATGCAAACGGATATTACTAACCTGTTGGCGTTGTCTCACTTAACGTGCTGACTGAAAACGTACGCTGTACTCTCCCGGAGTCAGGCCAAACTGACGCCGGAACAGGCGGCAGAAATAATTACTGTCCTGATAACCGCACCGCTGTGCGACTTCGCTAATCGACAGATGGTATTTCTGTAAGATGATGCGCGCCTTCGCCATTCTGACCCACCGCAGGTACTCGACGAATCCCATGGTGCCGTGCTGGGCAAACACTTTTGACAGGTGGTTGGGCGTGATATTAAAAAACTGCGCTACGCTTTCCCGGGTCAGCGGTTGGGCATAGTTATCCTGCACCCAGTTACACACACTGTGATAGAGAAATTCAGCGCGCGGACGCTCTGTGTCAGGGCGGGTATTCACCACGCTACGACACAGATGCAGCAGGCTAAGCACCAGCGGCTGAATAATATCCTGGGCCTGAGGAGAGCGGCTTAAATGGGTTAATGCGGTGAGCATCGCCTCGCCTTCGCCGCGCTGCGGATGTGGTAACTCAATACGGCGGATTGGACGTAACAGCGATGCCGTTCGATTATCGTAAAAAGAGAGCCCCAGCCAGGCCGGAGAAAACACCAGACTCAGTAGCATCACGGGTTTATCGCTGCCGGGCAAATTCGCTGCCTTCGCCGGGATAAACAGCATGTCGCCTTCTGGCAGGCTATGCTGCTGTTTTTCCAGTTGATTACTGTATTCGCCACGCAGCACGATATCGAGGCGCGGAAGGTCAATACACAAACTGCCGGACGGTAACGTGCTGGGCTGGGACGCGAACCACACGCGGCCAAGACGCTGCGGGTTCAATACCAGGCCGCTGAACAGATCGGCGAAAAACTGTTGGTCTGCGGGTAGGCCTGGCTCTTTCATCGCTCTTTCTCTGCGCTATAAGTGCATTAACTGCCTGAACTCTTTCACTTTACTCCGACTCACCGGGATTTCAAATTCCAGATCTTTTAAGCGCAAAATGTAGGTGTTGTTAAACCAGGGTTCGATCTCGCGGATTTTATTCAGATTCACACAGAACGAGCGGTGGCAGCGGAAGAAATGCGAAGCAGGCAATTTGCTGCAAAATTCAGTGATGTTCATTGGCATCACATACGATTCGCGCCGGGTGTAGACAAACGTCATCTTTTCATGGGCTTCTGCGTAGTAGATGTCGTTGATCGGGGTCACGATGATCCGCTCATCTTTGATCAGATTGATTGTATCGTTTTCGCGGGTCACCGGACTGGCAGGCGAGGTTCCCGTTTGCTGTTGCTGCCAGGCGGCTTCCAGCTTTTGCAGCATGCCGACGATGCGTGATTCCTGATACGGCTTCAGGATGTAGTCAAAGGCCTCCAGTTCAAAGGCTTCAACAGCGTGCTCTTTCCACGCGGTAATAAAGACAATAAAGGGCTTGTGCGCGAACTGGCTGATGTTTTGCGCCAACAGGACGCCATCCAGCGAGGGAATATTGATATCCAGAAAAATGGCGTCAACGCGGTTGTGCTGGAGATATTTCAGCACGTCCAGACCGTCGTCAAATGTGCCGACAATCTCCATCTGGCTGTGCTCTTTTATCAGCCAGCTAAGTTCCTGTTGGGCCAGGAATTCATCTTCAACAATGATGACTTTCACGACTTCACTCCTGGTTAAAGCAACAATGTGGCCGGTGCGGCTGCGGGCGAGTGCTGATTAGGCACATAAAAGGCAATCTCTGTGCCTGGCTCCAGACGGCGGATATGGAGGCCCTCGCCGTAGAGCAGCTTAACGCGATGATGCACATTCAACAGACCAATTTTATTGCCCGGCATTTCATTGGATTCGACCCGTTCAATCACTTTTGGATCGATACCGTGGCCCGTATCCCGCACGGCAATCCGTACCCGATTACCGCACTCCGCAACGCTGATAGTGACCACCCCTTTTCCTTTGCAGGGCTGAATCCCATGGACGATAGCGTTCTCTACCAGCGGCTGAATCAGCAGGCTGGGAATATAACAGCTTACCTCTTCATCGATATCATAAATAACCGTCAGCTTGTCGCCAAAACGGGCCTGTTCGATGGCGATGTAATCCTTGATTTGATACAGCTCTTTTTTGATGTCGATCTGCTCATCGTCTTTTAATTCAATATTATAGCGAAGATAGCGCGATAAATTAAAAATCAGCTGGCGCGCTGTGTCTGGATTCAGTCGCACAGACGATGAAATTGCGTTCAGGGCGTTAAAAAGGAAATGGGGATTTATTTTACTTTGTAGCGCACGCAGCTCTGCCTTATTTGCCATTTCACGTAGCTGCTCCGCGCGGGAGACTTCCAACTGAGTCGAGATAATTTGCGACAGGCCGATGGCCATTTCTTGTAGCGAGGAGGTTATCTGGTGGGCGTGACAGTAGTAGATTTTTAGCGTACCGGTGACAACACCTTTCTCCCAAAGCGGAATCACCAGCATGGAGTGTATTTCCGGCGTACGGTGCGCTTCATCATTGTTTTTAATGATGATTTTTCCGTAATTGATCGCCTGTTGCGTAGTCGGACTGACGAAATCATCATTATCGCGGTAGTTAAGTTCACCCACGCCAACGTAGGCCAGCACGTGCTGGGTGTTGGTAATAGCGACGGCATCAGCATGGATATCATGGCGAATAATTTCGCACACCTGGCGAAGCGATTCGCTATTGACCTGGCGAAAAAGCGGCAGAGTTTTGTTGGCGATATCCAGAGCCAGCTTAGCCTGCTTCGCGGCGCTGGCTTCTTTCTCGCCTTCCACGCTTTGCACCAGCATGACGATAAAACCAATGCAGACACTACCCAGAATCATTGGGATGCCGATCTTCGAGACGATATCCAGCCCCAGTTCGGTGGTGGGCGCCCAGGCGACGACGAGGATCATGGTCAGAGATTCACACAGCATTCCGCCTAAAATACCCGCACGCCAGTGCTGCGCTTTGGGGATCCTACGGTTGATCCAGCCAGCAATGCAGCCTGCCAGAATGCTGGTGATAAAGCAGGGCAGGGCGGTTACGCCGCCGATGTCGATCAGGTAGCGGTGGGTGCCCGCGATCAGGCCTGTAATGATACCGACCCAGGGACCGAACAGAATTCCCCCTGACATGACGGCGATAATACGTACGTTAACCAGTGAGCCTTCAACCGGTACGCCGGACCAGGTACTGAACAGGGCAAACATTGAGAAAATCGCGGTAACGGCGAGCAGCTCTTTCGGGGAGTGGGCTGACTTGTGCAACAGTTCGCGAAACAGGCGGATACGAATCAGGAAAAACAGACAGAACAGCATCAGCGCTGCCCGGTCGAATACCGCCAGCAGCATATTGAATATTTCGTGCACGGGTGACTCTTGCGCAAGGGTTAAACCTCTATGATAGGTAACCTGAGGCTGGATGACCAGCACCCGCGCAGCCTGTAGCTAATGGGGAAAAACCTTAATATTAAAAGGGGATTGTTGCATGATTGTTGTATTTACAATGCCTGTCCTGTCAACAGAGCGCACAAAGTAATATATTTAACAATAAAATGTTAAATGGTGGTAATTTTAAGTGGAGTGTGAAAAATTTTATTTCCTCATTTTTTCTGGCTATTCCTCTTTTACCTCAATAAAAAATATTTTGTTTTGCCTCTCGACAGAAGGAAATTATTCAGGCTATTTTCTAAACGTGCCACCATCGTGGCAGCGTCGCTCGGACGGTCCGGGCGCTAACGTTAATCTGAGGATATTATGGCTGACTCCCGCCCTGAACGTCGCTTTACGCGTATTGATCGTCTTCCCCCTTACGTTTTTAACATTACTGCTGAACTGAAGATGGCTGCGCGTCGGCGCGGCGAAGATATTATCGATTTCAGCATGGGGAACCCGGATGGGGCCACGCCTCCTCACATCGTCGAAAAACTCTGTACCGTGGCGCAGCGCCCGGATACGCACGGTTACTCCACCTCGCGCGGCATTCCGCGTCTGCGTCGGGCGATTTCCCGTTGGTACCAGGAACGCTATGACGTTGAGATCGATCCGGAATCCGAAGCGATTGTGACGATTGGCTCGAAAGAAGGATTGGCGCACCTGATGCTGGCCACGCTGGATCACGGCGATACGGTCCTCGTACCGAACCCGAGCTATCCGATCCATATTTATGGCGCGGTGATTGCCGGCGCGCAGGTACGCTCAGTGCCGCTGGTCGAAGGCGTCGATTTCTTTAATGAGCTGGAGCGCGCGATTCGCGAAAGCTACCCGAAACCGAAGATGATGATCTTAGGTTTTCCTTCCAACCCGACTGCGCAGTGCGTCGAGCTGGAGTTCTTCGAAAAAGTTGTGGCCCTGGCTAAACGCTATGACGTGCTGGTGGTTCATGACCTGGCCTATGCCGATATCGTCTACGATGGCTGGAAAGCGCCGTCGATTATGGAGGTACCGGGCGCTCGTGATGTCGCGGTGGAGTTTTTCACCCTATCGAAAAGCTACAACATGGCGGGCTGGCGTATCGGTTTTATGGTAGGTAACAAAACGCTGGTGAACGCGCTGGCTCGAATTAAGAGCTATCACGATTACGGAACCTTTACTCCGTTGCAGGTTGCAGCAATCGCCGCGCTGGAAGGCGATCAGCAGTGCGTGCGGGATATTGCTGAGCAATATAAACGTCGTCGAGATGTGCTGGTTAAGGGGCTGCATGAAGCCGGGTGGATGGTCGAGATGCCCAAGGCCTCGATGTACGTTTGGGCGAAAATCCCAGAGCAATACGCCGCGATGGGATCACTTGAATTTGCCAAGAAACTGCTGAACGAGGCGAAGGTATGCGTTTCGCCGGGGATTGGTTTTGGTGATTATGGCGATACGCACGTGCGCTTTGCGTTAATTGAAAACCGCGACCGTACCCGCCAGGCGATCCGTGGCATCAAAGCAATGTTCCGCGCCGATGGCTTACTGCCTGCCAGTGCAAAATCGGCCACTGAAAGTACCGACTAACAACACGTTTCCCCAAAAGCAAACAGGAGCCATCAGGCTCCTGTTTATTTGCTGCGTCTTTTAATTTAGATCATCAGGGCGAAAGTACCGGCCCAAACGATGACCATAAAAGAAATGCCCATAAAGAAATATTTCACTTTTCATCTCTCCGCGTACCTGAGGTACGTCTAAATGAACATATGCTAACCTGACAGAGAGCTGATGCACGCGTAAACGAAATGGAGAATTCCCTTCGTTTGCTTGTCTGCATCACCTCAGAATTCTGAGCTTTTATGCTCCAGACGGCGCTAATGTACGCCTAAAAATGAGGTGAGACAAGAGGCATTTTTTTATTTAATTTTAATAACTTACAAGTGTCGTGATTCGGCGACAGTTTAATTTCTATCGGTAATAAATTGCTATTGAGCGACGGAATGTTTACTCGGAGAATTCTCATATCTCCATGATGTTAATGCGGTTAATTTTTCGCGGAATGAGATTATGAAAAGGTTAAAAATGACCAGATTAATGATGTTAGCACTCGTTCTTACGCCAGTGACGTCGATGGCGGCCTCGCCGATGGCATTCAATTTCAGCTGCGCAATTATTGGTGGTGTGAATAGTGATGGTAAAGGCAATATCTGGATTGATGGCACTAAGGCGACGGTAAAGGCCTTCAATGAAAATTACTGGGAAGCAAAAAGCGGTAACAATACCGTGTCTATCTCCCGTAAAGATGACGGGAATCCGGACGTTTCCTGGACCGGGCCTAATCGTAAGCACGGGATTTGCCTGCCTGAAGACAATATCGACTTTTCAGGGGCAAAGAAATCGACCAGCAACGGGCCTTCTTTTTCCTGTTCTGCGGTAGCAAAGGGCAGTATCGAAGAGGTTATCTGTCAAAGTCCTTCGCTCTCAGCCATGGATTTGGCATTGAACGGGGCCTACAAGCAGGCGCTGGTGAAATCGAGTAATAACCCGACTCTTAAAGCAGAGCAACGCGGCTGGGTGAAAGGGCGTAACGAATGCTGGAAAGAGCAGGATAAGCCAGCGTGTATAGCCCGTAACTACAATGAGCGAATGGCTGAATTACAGAACAAGTGGGGCGTGAAGTAATTCAGGCGCAGAAAAAAAGAAAGGCCTTTCGGCCTTTCTTTTTAGATGTACAACGAGGCTTCACCCATCGGGCGAGTTTTGAAGCGACGGTGGATCCAGAGATACTGCTCGGGCGCGCGCATGATCTCTTTTTCGATAATTTTGTTCATATACGCCGCTGCCTGGCTTTCATCTGTTGGATAACCTTCCATTTCTGGCGTGATGAACAGGCGGTAACCGGAGTTATCTGCTTTTCTCACCATGGTTACGGTCAGCATCGCTGCGCCCGATAACCGTGACAGCACGTAAGTACCGTTGGTGGTCGCGACGTTTTTGACTGCGAAGAAGGGGGCGAATGAACTCCCTTTACGACCGTAGTCCTGATCGGGGGCAAACCATACCGCTTCCCCTTTTTTCAGGGCGCCGACAATACCGCGCAGATTATTTCTGCCGATCATGGCCTTGTTGGAGCGCATACGACCGCGGGTTTGGATCCACTCCATCAACTTATTGTTGTGCGGGCGATAGGTTGCCATCATCGGTTGGCAAAGTCCCATTACGCGACCACCCAACTCGAGTGACATAAAGTGTACGCCTACCACCATCACGCCACGGTTTTGCATCTGTGCGCGTTTCAGGTTGTCCAGCCCTTCTACATCAAACCATTTGCGTACCCGGCGATCCGGCCAGAACCAGGCCATACCCGTTTCAAGCAGGGCCATGCCGAGTGAACGGAAGTTCTCATCGACCAGTTTGTCTCTTTCTTCTTGCGACAGATTTGGGAAACAGAGTTCGAGATTTTTATGAGCAATAGATTCACGGCGCTTTAAAAATGGACGAGCCAGCGTGCCTGTACGGGTACCAAGAAAACACAATACCGGATAGGGAAGCTGTACCAGTAACCAGAGCACACCGACGCCAAACCATGTGAGCCAGTAGCGCGGATGCAAAAACGCGCGTGAAAATTTACATTGGGGGAACATAAGCACCTGTTGTTGATACGAAATAGGTGTATCGCGAAGATTCTTTAGTCTGCCGCTTTACAGTCTGTACTGATCGTTAGGCCGCCATGAACGACATTGGTTCCTGTAAAGAGTGTAAAACTGAGTCAGGACAAAACCAGGAAGGGGCATGAATGATCGGACGCTCAATGTACACCCGAATATTAATGTCAGCCAGAAATAATTACTCAAGATGCGTAAATGTTTTTACGGCGATTAAGGTCAAAAATGAGTCGATATATAATGCGTTGTTTTTATGACGATTAAATAAACGGCAGTCGAATAAATTATTAGTCAGCGATTGAGTGATTTTTGTAACGAAAATGTTGCTTAAATTGCGAACCATTGGGAATTGTCTTAGAATATAAACTCAAGGGAGTGTAAGGACTTACGTAAATTTTTACGGCAAACAGGAGGTATCGCTATGTTCTATTTTTGGATCTTTCTCGCGTTGAGCATTCTGAGCGTCAGTTGCTATATCTGGCAGGTTATGGGGGCTGCGGCGTCAATAAGTGCTTTTATCGGCATGGCCATACTCACGGCATTAATTTACGTTTTTACTATGCAGTTGACCAATGGTAACGAGATGGTTACCGGATTATTCCTTTTTCTTGCCCCAGCATGCGGTTTGATCATCCGCTTTATGGTGGGTTACGGTAAGCAATAAATTATCACGCTGAGCTATTTATTCTTTATCTGAATGTATTGAAGTGCCAGCATCGCTGGCACTTTTTGCGAGACTGAAATCGGCTACCGGGCATCAGCCAACTGGAGTGACGCTTCCTCTTGCTGAGCGTTTTTCCGCTGTTGTTCGAGCTCCAGCGCGCCGCGATGGGAGAGGTAGCAGAACAGGATGCAGCAGACAATCCCGCCCATCAACAGATAGAAGCCGCCATGCCATCCCATTTTATCGACCATCACGCCAAACAGGCTGGTTCCCAGCGATGCGCCAAAAATGTAGCTCATGAATCCGCGTAACCCTACCGCAGAACCTACTGCGAAGCTGGGGACGATTTCCATGGTCTGCACGGAGGCCAGGAACTGCGGAACATAAATCAGGCAACCCACGATGGCGGCAAAAATAGTGACCATCAGCAGCGATTCACTTTTCCAGTAACCGATCAGGCAGACGAAAATCAGCGCCATACAGATCATGGCCAGCGGCATGCGACGGCCTTTAAACAGTTTATCGGTGAGCCAACCCGCCAGTAATGTGGAAGGAATTGCCGCCCATTCGAAAAACAGAAAAGCTATGCTCATTTGCTCTTTCGAGAAATGTTTTTCGGTTAATAAATAAATTGGCAGCCAGCTAATCATACCAAAACGCACCATATAGACAAAGACGTCTACCAGTGAAACATACCAGGCATTCTTATTACGCAATACATAGGTGCAGAAGATCTGGAAGGCACTCATATTTTCTGGCACCTGGACAGCGTGTCGGGAATTTAATACGACTTTTTCTTCCGGCATCATTTGTTCCAGAGCCGGTAAACCCTCCTGGCGTGGTGAACCTTTCCCCAGCATCAGCACAATAAAAGCAAACAGTACGGCAACACAGGCCGGAACAATATAGCTGGCGCTTTGCCAGTGTTCGCTCCCCAAAATGGCAAACGCGGCGCCAACAATCGGGGCGACAATACCACCGCCAACGTTGTGTGAGATATTCCAGAATGCGCCAACGCGTCCACGTTCTTTACGTGGAAACCAGTTAGCGATGGTAATAAATGAAGGGCCAACG
Organism: Citrobacter sp. XY323; assembly: GCF_025106035.1. Taxonomy (NCBI): domain Bacteria; kingdom Pseudomonadati; phylum Pseudomonadota; class Gammaproteobacteria; order Enterobacterales; family Enterobacteriaceae; genus Citrobacter; species Citrobacter sp. XY323. The sequence continues at coordinate 612,462 of NZ_JANYUK010000004.1, read as the reverse complement.
CCCATCCCCTGAAACAAACCGTTGAAAACGACCAGCGCGGCAAATATCCAGAATCCGGTACTGAACCCCAGGCCTACGTTGACGATAGCGCACAGGATCAGGCCGCATGCCATGAAGACTTTCGGGCTGGCCTTGTCTGCCAGACTGCTCATAATGCCTTTACTGATCCCATAGGCAATAAGCATGCAGCTGCTGAGTAAACCAATCTGCGTAGCGCTGAGATCCAGGTGCTCCTTCAGGTATGGAGTCGAGAGCGTGAAGTTATTGCGCACAATATAGTACGCAAGATAGCCAAGAAATACGCTGAGTAATGCCTGAATGCGGTATCGGCCATAAGTTGCCTGGACTTTCTCCGCCGGGACTTTATTCGCCGCTGGTCCTGCCTTAAATATTGATAACATATCATCACCTAATTTTTTATTGATGTGAATATCAGGATTTTTCGCAGTGAAGAGTGAAATAGACGGCAAAGAAACTCAAGTTGATGAAATGTGTCACTATTGACTCAATTTACGGGCGGCGTGGCAGATTTTGACACTTTTTTAATAATGGATTTTCAATTCTATTCTTTCACGGGCATTTTTATCATCGGCGTGTGCGGGTATTAACAAATTCAGGCTGCATTTTCGGGTATTCTTTACTGATGTCGTCACTTTCCGTTTGGTTATTCTACGAATAACCTTATTCTTCCCCCCAGCGGTGATAAACGGGTAAGTTTTGTCTCAATATTATTTTTTGTACATGTTGGTATTTATGAACGGGATCACAAACAGACTGTTGGGCCGGGGGCGTTTTTGGGCATTCTTGCTCTGTTTTATGTCGCTGTCGGCGAGCTGCCAGGTCCTGGGTAAAGAGCTGGTGATGGCGACCACCTTTTCCCCAGGGGCCACGGCCTGGATTATCCAGCGCTGGCAGACGGAGCCAGGGTCAGTGATGATTCGCACGTTAAACCGGACCAGCGGTTCGCTGGAACAGTTGCTGGATACTGCGAATGCGGAAAACGTCGATCTGATTTTGACCTCATCACCCATGCTGTTGCAGCATCTTCAGGAGCACCAGAAGCTGGCACCTTTCGATAATGCGCTGCCTGAAAGCCAGCGGCTGGTGCCAGACTCGATTCGCTCGACCTCCGTGGCTGTGGCGATATCAGGGTTTGGCCTGTTGATTAATCGTTCTGCGCTGGCGGCGCGGCATCTTCCGCCGCCTGCCGACTGGGGGGATTTAACGCAGCCTAAATATCAGAACGCGCTGTTGATGAGTAGCCCGTCGCGTTCCGATACCAACCACCTGATGGTTGAGTCGCTGCTGCAACAGAAAGGGTGGGAAGAGGGCTGGGCGACGTTGTTGGCCAGCGCCGGTAATCTGGTAACGATTTCATCACGCAGTTTTGGCGTGGCCGACAAAATTAAGAGCGGTCTGGGGGGGGCGGGGCCGGTTATTGATAACTATGCCAACCTGTTGCTTAACGATCCGCACCTTACTTTTACCTATTTCCCTCGCTCGGCGGTGTCACCCACCTATGTTGCCGTACTCAAGAATAGCCAGCACCCCAACGAAGCGCGTCGCTTTATCCGCTATCTGTTAAGCCCGGAAGGACAGCGGATCCTTGCGGATGCGAACACGGGGAAATATCCGGTCACGCAGCTCGCGCCTGATAACCCACGCGCCGCTCAGCAGGCTATTTTGATGAGCCAGCCCGCGCTTAATTATCGGCTGATCCTTAAGCGGCAACAGTTGGTGCAGCGGATGTTTGATACCGCCATCAGTTTTCGACTCGCGCAGCTGAAAGATGCCTGGCGGGCGCTATACAGTGCGGAAGCGCGCCTGAAACGCCCGCTACCCGAAATCAGAGCATTACTGACCAGCGTCCCGATAGATGCCAGAAGTAGTGAGGATGAGGCCTGGCTTGCGCAATTTGAGAATAAAAGCGTAGCCGAACAGCAGATGATGGAGTGGCAGCTCTGGTTTCTTAAAAATCAGCGTCAGGCGATATCCAAACTGGAAGAGTTAAAATGAAAGGTGGTTCGATACTGCAACGCCTGCGCCAGCTCAGCATCAGCAGCAGCCTGCGGGGAGCGTTTCTGACGGGCGCATTACTGACGTTGAGCGTAAGCTGCGTCAGTTTGTACTCCTGGCATGAGCAGAGCTCGCAGATACGCTATTCACTTGATGATTACTTCCCGCGCGTACATTCCGCTTTTTTGATAGAAGGAAATCTCAACCTGGTTGTGGATCAGCTTAATGAATTCCTGTTGGCCCCCAACACCACGGTGAGGCTGCAACTGCGCAATCAAATTATTTCTCATCTGGACAAAATTGAGGTGCTGAGCCGGGGATTACAATCGGCAGAACAACAGCAGTTGGCGGTGATTTTGCAAGACAGTCGGGCGCTGATGGCGGAGCTGGACCGGGTGCTCTACAACATGTTCCTCGTGCGCGAAAAGGTGAGTGAACTCTCCGCGCGCATCGACTGGCTACATGATGATTTTACTACCGAGCTGAATTCGCTGGTGCAGGATTTTACCTGGCAGCAGGGGACGTTGCTGGATCAAATTGAGGCCAAAAACGGCGATGCGGCGCAGTATCTCAAACGTGCCAGAGAAGTACAAAACGAGCAGCAGCAGGTTTACACCCTGGCAAGAATTGAAAATCAGATCGTGGATGATTTACGCGACAGGCTCAATGAACTGAAGTCGGGTAGCGACGACGGAATGCTGGTGGAGAATCATATCCGCTATCTGGAGAACCTGAAGAAAACGGCGGATGAAAATATCCGTACCCTCGATGACTGGCCCAGTACTATCACCCTGCGGCAAACCATTGATGAGTTACTGGAAATCGGGATGATGAAAAATAAAATGCCCGATACCATGCGCGATTATGTCGCCGCGCAAAAAGCGCTCGTTGATGCTAACCATGCCAGAGAGGCAACGCTCGGGCGCTTTCGAACACTGCTTGAGGCGCAGTTGGGGAGTAGCCATCAGCAAATGCAGATGTTTAACCAGCGGCTGGAACAAATTGTTCGCGTCAGCGGTGGACTTATTCTGCTGGCGACGCTGCTGGCGCTACTTCTCGCCTGGGGGCTCAACCATTACTTTATTCGTTCGCGTCTGGTGAAGCGTTTTACCGCTCTCAACCAGGCCGTGGTGCAAATTGGTCTTGGCAGAACGGATGCCACCATCCCGGTTTATGGGCGCGATGAGCTCGGGCGCATCGCAGGATTGCTGCGCCATACTCTGGGCCAGTTGAGTGCGCAAAAAAATCAGCTGGAGCAGGAAGTGACAGAGCGCAAGGAGATAGAGTCCGATCTCCGGGCAACGCAGGATGAACTGATCCAGACGGCAAAACTGGCAGTGGTTGGACAGACCATGACCACGCTGGCGCACGAGATTAACCAACCGCTGAATGCGCTGTCGATGTACCTGTTTACGGCGGGAAGGGCAATTGAACAAGGACAATCCGCTCAGGCCAGAAGTACGTTAACCAAAGCGGAGGGGCTGATTACCCGTATTGATGCCATTATCCGTTCGCTGCGTCAGTTTGCACGTCGGGCTGAGCCGGGCGCGCCTTTGCATCCGGTCGATCTGCGACAAACATTCAGCGCCGCCTGGGAACTGTTGGCCATGCGGCATAAGCCACAGCAGGGTACGCTGACGCTTCCAGCCCAGAGTGTATGGGTGACAGGTGATGAAGTGCGTATTCAGCAGGTGCTGGTAAACGTACTGGCAAATGCGCTGGATGCCAGTCCGACTGGCGCGCAAATAGAGGTTCACTGGCAGGCTGAGGGCAGCCGATTGTGCGTCTTTGTCTGCGATAACGGCCCCGGCTGGCCGGAGGCGTTATTGCCATCACTATTAAAGCCGTTTACCACCAGTAAGGATGTGGGGCTCGGTATTGGCTTATCGATTTGTGTATCGTTAATGGGGCAAATGAACGGCGAGCTGCGCCTGGCGTCGACACCGGGGCGTAATGCCTGCGTCGTTCTGCAATTTAATCTGACGGATGTAAACGATGTTGTGTGATGACTATTCTGTTCTGCTGATTGATGATGATGCCGATGTTCTCGACGCTTACACTCTGTTGCTTGAACAAGAGGGGTACCGTGTCTACGCATGCAATAACCCTTTTGATGCCCGAAACTGGCTGCAGGCCGACTGGCCGGGGATTGTTCTGAGCGATGTGTGTATGCCTGGCTGCAATGGAATAGACCTGATGACGTTGTTTCATCAGGATGATAATCAGTTGCCAATCCTGCTTATCACCGGGCATGGCGATGTCCCGATGGCGGTGGAGGCAGTAAAGAAAGGCGCATGGGACTTTCTGCAAAAACCGGTCGACCCCGGCAAACTGCTGTCGCTGGTAGAGGATGCGCTGCGTCAGAGACAATCCGTGATTGCCCGTCGCCATTATTGTCAGCAAAAGCTTCAGGTTGAACTGCTCGGCTACAGTGACTGGGTCAATCAGTATCGTCAACGTCTGCAACACCTGGCGGAAACGGATATTGCCGTCTGGTTTTATGGCGAGCCGGGGACAGGACGTATGACCGGAGCCCGGTATTTGCATCAGCTTGGGCGCAGCGCTGATGGGCCGTTTATCCGCGGTGAACTGACGCCCGGGAACGCGGGACTACTCAATGACCTTATTGCACAGGCGCAAGGAGGAACGCTGGTCCTGAACCATATTGAATGCCTGACGCGTGAACAGCAGCACCATCTGGTGCATCTACAAAGCCAGGAGCGGCGTCCGTTTCGTCTGATAGGCATTGGTGACACATCGTTAGTGGAACTGGCGGCAACCAACCAGATTGTGGCCGAACTCTACTACTGTTTTGCGATGACGCAAATCGGTTGCCAGCCGTTGTCACAGCGTCCGGATGATATTGAGCCGCTGTTTCGTCATTACCTGCAGAAAGCCTGTCTGCGCCTGAACCATCCCGTGCCCGAGGTTGAAGGGGAGTTACTGAAAGGCATGCGGCGTCGCGTGTGGTTAAGTAATGTCCGGGAACTGGCGAATGCCGCCGAGCTTTTTGCCGTTGGGCTACTCCCGCTGGCTGAAACCGCGAATCCGCAGCTGCATCTGCCTGAACCAACACCGCTCGATCGGCGGGTTGAAGAGTACGAGCGACAGATCATTACTGAAGCGCTAAATATTCATCAGGGGCGCATTAACGAAGTGGCGGAGTATTTACAAATCCCGCGTAAAAAATTGTATTTACGCATGAGAAAATACGGGCTGAGCAAAGAACACTATAAGTTTTAGTCGACAGAATTGGGGGCGAAGGGACGCCGAGAGTATTTCGGTGGCGGCGTTGGCGTTCACCGAAATAGGCAACGGAAGTCCAGGTGATTATCTGGTTGTTTTTCTTACCACATCAAATCATCAGGGATGACAAAATCAGCATACGGATCGTCTTCGTCCTTCGCTTCCTGGCTCAGCTCGCAATTTAAAACAATATAACTTGCATCGCGCTGCGCAATCTTGTCGGCGACGACAGCCGGGATAATGGCGTATTCGCTATCGTTGCCGCTTTCAGCCGTCAGTCGGGCAATGGCCAGACGGCCCTTGATCAGCTGAGACTGAGTCACCTTATCAACATAGACTTTTTTGATCAGATTATTATCAGTAAAGTTGTAACCAATATCGCCACGGGTAATGGTGATTTTATTCATTTCAATCAGTTGCTTGATCTGCGCTTTATATTCTTTAGACAGCGCGGCCTGTTTCCGCTGTTCGCTGAGCTGCTTGTCGCGCTCAATTTGCGCTTTTTTATTCTCTTCAACCGCTTCTCTGGCTTCGCGAGCCTGAACGCGCGATTTCTTCGCCGTTCTTTGCACTTTGGCCACTTTTTTGCTGCTGACCAGACCTGCCTTAAGCATCTGTTCTTGTAGGGTAAGTTTTGTCATCGTCGCTTCTAATCCAATAAAATCGTTGTCAGGATTATAACCTTAACGTTCGGCGGGATGCCAGAAAATGGCCGTGCCACGACGGTTATCTCCAGTAGGCGTCACCGTTCTGTGTCTTACTCCTTTCCGAATCGTGTTGATAGTTAACCCGTTTTTTAATAAGAAATAATATGCTGAATGATTTAACTAACTTGAGAATAGATATCATAAATATAAATATTCCAGTGATTTATCCTGATTGTCATAATCAAATAGAGTTATTTTGGCAGGTATTTAATCTAAAAAACAATCAGTTGTCTCTTGATCAAATTTAAAGTGCAGCCTCATTGCGCCGATAACCATAATGAAAATATGGACAATGGAGGGGAGTGGTATGTGGTGGGTTTATCGAATGCCGATGAAAATGAAGTTAATAATCGCGCTACAACCACTATTATTGGCGTTATGTTGGTTTGCTGGTTCAGGAATATTGACGCGCATTGAGACAGAACGGCAAATGGAAAATATTGCTCAACTGACAGCGCTCGCGCGTAGTGCCGGAAATGTGGTGCATGAGCTGCAAAAAGAACGGGGAATGAGCGTCGGATTTCTGGGGGCTGAAGGGAAGACGTTCAAAGATGAGTTAACCGCACAGCGGGCTTTAACCGATCGCGAGATCGAGGTCTTTGTGCGTTCACTGTCCGATACTGCATTACCAGAAGGGGATGCCGCCAATTCTGTCACCACGTTCAAGAAAAACATTCTGTCGCTTGCCACCATCCGGGAAAACGTCACGCGATTGGGGCTTCCGGCCTCAGATGTCGTTAAGTTTTATACTAATGTCATTGCTGATGTGCTGAGTTTTGTGGGCAGGTTGGGACAGTTGACGGATTCAGGCGAGATGGCGAACGCATTCGCCGCCTACTACAACTTGCTGAATTTGAAAGAACAAGCAGGTATTGAACGCGCGCTGCTGTCAAATATCTTTTCCTCCGGTCATTTCGCCGAGGGGCAGTTACATCAACTCAGTGATGTCGTCAGTAAACAGAACGTCTGGCTGGCACAATCGTTGCGTCTGAGCCCACCGGAACAGGCAGCCATGCTGGAAAGCCGCTTACAGTCCACAGAAGCGTCAAAAGCCCTCTCATTACGCGAAACCGCGTTTAGTCATGCCGCGAACGGTGGATTTGATGTCGATCCTACTGTCTGGTTCAAGGTTCAAACCCAGCGTATTGAAGTGATGCGGCAGATAGAAGATGTGACGGCGAATCTTCTGTTAGCGAATGCGGAAAAACTCGCGCAGGATGCACGAAAAAACTGGCAAATATATATGATTGTCAGCTTGTTAGCGCTCCTGGCATCATTGGCGTTCGCAGGGGCTATCGCTATCAATATACATCGTCAATTTAGTGACACGCTCCGCAAGATTGCGGGTATGAACGGCGATCTGACTCAACGACTGGCGACCCCGGGGAAAGATGAGCTTTCCTCACTTAATCGCGCCTATAACACGATGCTGGAAAGTATTCAGCATATCGTCCAGGAGATTAAACAAGGCTCCGTGGTTTTATCCGATGCCAGCAGCAGTATTACGACGGGTAATCAGGACCTGGCCCAACGCACGGATGAACAGGCAGCATCAATAGTACAAGCGGTGGCCAGTATGGAACAGCTCTCCACGACGATTACGCAAACGGCGGACAATGCCCGCGAAGCGGAGCATCTGACAATCAGGCTGGAAAAAGAGGTCCGCCAGGCCAGTAACGTCGCCAGTGCGGCAAATCAAAGCATGGGGGATATTCGCTCTTCCAGTGAGAAAATCTCGAATATTGTGACCTCGATTGACGATATTTCGTTTCAGACTAACTTGCTGGCGCTGAATGCGGCAGTGGAAGCTGCACGGGCAGGAGAGATGGGCAGGGGGTTTGCGGTTGTCGCCAGTGAAGTGCGAAATCTTTCGCAGCGTTGTGCCAAAGAAGCTAATCAGATCCGCGAGCTGGTCGCGCAGAATATGGTAAAAATTAGTGAGGGTGTTGAGCGGGTTACGGCGTCCGCTACCGCGCTAGAAGCCGCGGCGGACAATACCACCAGCATGAAGCAATATATTGCGGATATCGCTCGTGTAGCGACGGAACAATCGCAAGGGGTAACTCAGATTAACCTGGCACTGCGACCTATGGAGCAGGTCACGCAGCAAAACGCGGCGTTGGTTTCTCAGGCCGCGAGCGACAGCCAGCGCCTGGACAATCTGTCTGTCACCATGAAGGATCTGGTCAATCGTTTTGTTGTCTGACCTGACGCCGTTTAACCGACCCGGACAACATACCGGGTCGGTTCATCCCCTGGCGGGGAAATAGTATTAACGATAAATTGCTACAACGGGTTTTCCGTCATCGCCTATGGTTCCCCGGTACATACCTTCAGAGTTGAAGGACATGGTGTAATTACCGGCTTTATCAAGCACAATTACTCCACCGCTGCCATTCAGCGCCTTAACTTCATCCAGAGCATTCTGCGCTGCGTCTTTTAAAGGGGTATTGCGGTATTTCACCTGGGCTGCAATGTTATACGCGGTCAGCGTGCGGATAAACATTTCTCCTGAGCCGGTTGCGGATACCGCCACGGTTTCATTGTCGGCATAATTTCCTGCGCCAATGATAGGTGAATCCCCCACACGTCCGTAACGTTTGTTGGTCATTCCGCCTGTAGATGTTCCGGCAGCGAGATTACCGTCTTTATCCAGAGCAACAGCGCCGACAGTGCCATATTTATAGTCATACATCATTGGATCAGCGAACAGGGCAGCGCTCTTTCCATCGTGATCAAGGAGCACTTTTTCTTTTTGGATTGCATTCTGTAATTGCTGCCAGCGAAAATCTGTTTTGAAATAAGCAGGATCAACGGTTGCGAGTCCCTGTTCTTTTGCAAAGGTATCCGCGCCTGTCGAGACCATGAGTACGTGCGGGCTTTGAGTCATAACGGCATACGCCGCATTAATTGGGTTTTTAACCGTGGTTACACCGGCAACGGCACCGGCTTTTCGGGTTTTCCCATCCATAATGGACGCATCCAGTTCATTGCGGCCATCGTGGGTAAACACGGCACCTTTACCTGCATTGAAGAGAGGAGAATCTTCCATCACATTAATCGCTTTCTGAACGGCTTCCAGGCTGCTACCGCCTTTATTCAGAACCGCATAACCTGCATTCAGAGCTTCAGTGAGTTTTTCTGTATACTGCTTTTCCTGTTCTGGTGTGATGGTATCTTTTGTAATGGTACCGGCACCACCATGGATCACCAGCCTTATCGGCGATTGCGCGTCTCCCCATGCGGGAGCTGTCAGTAAGGTACAAAGGGTCAAAGTAGCGATACTGGTCTTGATTCTGATCATATGAATAAATTCCTTTTTTCTGAGTGATGAATCATTTCCGATAATGTTTCTCATTACCGGTATTAATCAGCCTGTTTATGGAGAACTTATTCCTGACAAACTGGCTAAAGATTAATCATGGCTATACTTCAATAATCATAATTTTGGTTAATTGATTTTAGTCAAAATATATTTTTAATGATTGATTTATCAAAAAATGAAGCGTTTCCGCAGAAGTTTCTATCATTCCACTGACCATACTCGCAGGCTTCCGGTTGCAGTCTGTCGCTGGTAAAGTGAGCAACCAATACCGAGATGTGGCCAGAAGGGAATTCCGAGTGACCGAACGTATTGATTATCAGACTGAAAAATACAGCTTTACTGAGGCGACTGAAAGTTCCCGTCTGGCTGGCCAGTGGGCTGATGTTATTGCTGAATGTCGGGAAATGAAGGCGGGTCCGGAAGAGCGTCTGCGTATTGCTTTATTGAATGTGGACTATGTGACCAGCTTTGAGCTGCCTTTCCGTTTGTTATTACTCCGTACCCCGCAACTGATTGCCAGCGTTCGTGAAGAGCTGCAGCTTAGTCAGAAAAACGTAATCTTTAACGGCAAACGCTTTGGTTGTGTTTACAGCCTGAAAGCGAGTCTCGGCGGGATACCGGATGAATTTCAGTACCGCCTGTCGCATCGTATTCGACGCATTAATCGTGCAGGCTCAAGCGAAGCGCCATATCAGCAAATTGCTAAAACGGTAAAAGCACCGCGTGAGCGTCTGAAGCTGGCACTGGAATCAGGCCTTGATGTCACTGCTTTGGACGGGCTTTTCTGGTTTGGCAGCCAACGTATTGCTGCTGACGTACTGAGGCTGAGAAAATCAGGGATGCGGATAGCTACTGAGCAGACAATGGTGTCCGACAATCTTACTGCAACGGTGAGGAATGTGCCGTTTTATCGCCTGGCTCAGGGATGAACTGACAGGTAAATGAAAGGATTTAGCCGGATGCATTTAATTAAAAGTGTCCCCTGCAGGAATCGAACCTGCAACTAGCCCTTAGGAGGGGCTCGTTATATCCATTTAACTAAGGGGACGAAGCGGCACGAGTATAGCGTTTTTTACTCACAACGGTAAGCCTCAGGCCGCCCAACTGCTCAAACCGTCACCATTCAAGCCTGTTTTTTCTGGTTTTTCTGCTTTTGCTCATTCCGCCTGGCTTGCAACCTGGCTTCTTCTTTGCGTTTATTGCTCATATCATTGCGGATCTGCGCGTGGCTCATCAGCGCGAAGATAAACGTCCCGCCACAGATATTCCCGGCGAGCGTAGGGAGAGCAAAGGGCCAGAAGAAATCACTCCAGTGCAGCGTACCATTAAAGACCAGATAGAGAATTTCCACCGAACCGACGACGATGTGCGTGGTATCGCCCAGCGCAATCAGCCAGGTCATCAGAATAATAACCACAATCTTTGCCGCACCGGCGGCGGGAAACATCCATACCATTGTGGCAATTAACCAGCCAGAAATGATGGCGTTAGAAAACATCTCAGTTGGCGTGTTTTTCATCACATCCATGCCGATTTTGACAAAAGCATCGCGGGTTTCTTCATCAAAAATCGGCATATGCTCAAACGCCCATGCGGCAACCCCGGTGCCAATAATATTACCCAGCAGAACCACGCTCCACAGGCGCATCAGCAGGCCAAAATTGCCGAGCGTAGGGTTTTGCATTACCGGCAGGACGGCGGTGACGGTATTTTCGGTAAACAGTTGCTGGCGGGCCATAATGACAATTATAAAGCCGAAGGTATAACCGAGGTTCTCCAGCAAAAATCCTCCAGGCACACCTTCCAGTTGCACATGAAAAATTCCTTTAGCCAGTAGCGAGGCGCCCATCGACAGTCCCGCAGCGATGGCTGACCACAGTAGCGCCATCGCGTCGCGCTCCATTTCTTTCTCCCCATCCTGGCGGATATGTTCATGGATCGCCATGGCGCGGGAGGGGAGTCTGTCCTCATTGACCTCAATCTTTTTACCCTCTAGCTTTTCGTCACTGTCGACCTGAAGTTCGTCGCTGTGCCGATCAATCTTTTCGTTCTCAATGTCATTCATAGCCGAATCCTGAATTAGCACGTATTGCTAAAGCGTAGCGGCTTTTGTCCGAAAATCAGCGGGAGAAAGTCTGAGATAGCAAAAATGGTAACGTTAGTTTTTATTGGGGTAGCTAGAATAGAGCCGCCGCGGAGTGCGCATTACCAGGCTATGATCAAATCAGTAACACAGGGTATATAGACATCATTTGACGTGCTGTTACAATCGCTCACATCTAAACAGGCGGATACGTCATCGTTCCGTCATGGATGGCAATCAGCGATAGCCATAATATACAGGGAGACACTTATGAAGCTTCGCCTGTCGGCGCTTGCGCTGGGAACCACACTTTTGGTGGGGTGTGCGAGCTCTGGTACTGAACAGCAGGGGCGTTCGGACCCATTTGAAGGGTTCAACCGCACCATGTACAACTTCAACTTTAATGTTTTAGATCCATACGTTGTTCGACCGGTGGCAGTTGCCTGGCGTGATTATGTCCCGCAGCCGGCGCGTAACGGTTTGAGCAATTTTACCGGCAACCTTGAAGAGCCGGCCGTTATGGTCAACTACTTCCTGCAAGGCGACCCCTATCAGGGGATGGTGCACTTCACCCGTTTCTTCCTGAACACCCTGTTAGGTATGGGCGGATTTATCGACGTGGCGGGTATGGCTAATCCGAAGTTACAGCGCGTTGAACCACACCGTTTTGGTAGTACGTTAGGCCACTATGACGTTGGTTATGGACCGTATATGCAGCTTCCATTCTACGGCAGCTTCACGCTGCGTGATGATGGCGGCGACATGGTGGATACGCTGTATCCGGTACTGTCCTGGCTGACCTGGCCGTTGTCGATAGGTAAATGGACGGTTGAAGGGATTGAAACCCGCGCGCAACTGCTTGATTCCGACGGTCTGCTGCGTCAATCTTCCGACCCTTACATCATGGTGCGAGAAGCTTACTTCCAGCGTCATGACTTTATTGCGAACGGTGGGAAACTCAAACCAGAAGAAAACCCGAACGCGAAAGATATTCAGGACGATTTAAAAGAGATCGATTCTGAGTAAGGAAGGATGAAAATAAAAAGGTGAGCTAAAAAGCTCACCTTTTTTATATCTGAAGAAAATCAGAATGCGTAGTTGAAGTTGGTACCGAACAGCCAGGCTTTACCTTCAGAATCGAAAGTATACGGGCCTTCTTTGACGGTCACTTTCTGGCCGTGCATATAAGAAACGCCTACGTCAATGGACGCGTCATCATTGAAGGCGTAAGTGGTACCCGCACTCAGCCACAGACGGTCCTGGTCCGGAATGGAGATGGAACGCTTGCTCGCAGGAACCGGGCTATCGTCATAGGCGATACCGGTACGGAAGGTCCAGCTTTTATCCATGTAATAAGTCGTACCCAGCGCGATGCGGTAAGAATCTTTGAACCCTTCTTCTTTATAGAACAGCGTCTGCCCGTTGGTGCCGGTTGCTTTCAGTTCCTGGAACTGACTCCAACTGGTGTAAGCCATGCTGTAGTGAATAGCCCACTGTGGTGCAACGCGGTTGTAACCCGACAGTTCCCACATTTCCGGCAGGTTAAGCGTCAGAGAACCTGGGACAGTGGCGTTGGTGGTTCCCCAAGGGAACGCCGTGCCTGCGCCAGGTAACGCGTTGGCCTGGGTGCGGATGCCGCTCTTGTAATCGCCATCGAAGTCGATTTTGACTTCAGAACGATACGTTAAACCGTAGCGGTTATTTTTATCCAGCTCGTACAAAATACCAGCGTTCCAGCCGTAACCCCATTCGTCACCTTTCAGGCTGGCAATTTTCTGGCTGACTTTTGGCAATGCAGCAGTTTGTTCACCGGAATAACGCTCAATTTTTGCATCGGCATAGACGGCATTAAAACCAACGCCAAAGCTCCAGCTATCATTCAGACGGTAGGCACCGCTCAGGTTCAGGTTGACCGTTTTAAGATCGGTCTTCCCGCCGTATTCGCCGACGATGTAGTTATCGTTAAATTCGGTTGCCAGGCCATAGTTTGACGTGACAGAAGCCCCCCAACCAAACTGTTCGTTGATCGGCATTACGAAGTGAGCATTGGGAACCCACGCCGTAGGCGCGATGTTGTCCGCATCGGTGCTGCGACCGGTGTATGGCGATTTACCGGAAATATTCACGTCTGGATCGATATACACCGCACCCGCTGAAAAAGTAGGGCGGTCAAACATCATAATCAGCGCCGGGTTACGACTGGCGTTACCTGCATCATCTGCAATAGCGCCTTCACCCGAATATGCCCGGCCAAGGCCAGAGGAAGAAAATTCGTTTAACTGAAAGCCTGCAGACCAGGCCTGTGTGGAGATAATTGCCACTGCGACTGCGAGAGCAGACTTTGTAAACAGGGTTTTCTGGCTCATGACCATAACCTCATTGATTTATTTTTATACAAACAATGTTACATACCGTAACAGGAGCGCGAAGTGTAGGGTCTGAGGTACAACTTAGAAATCAGACCAGTGCCGAGAGTATAGGTCTGACCAGCTGAAATGTTGCAAGTATGTTTATAAATATTTTCAATTCTGATCTCGGAAACGCGATCCAGCTGGCAAAATTGCGGGTATGCACACTCACCTGTTTGGGTGATTTTTGTTTTAGATCATTTTTAAGTGTGATTTCGGTCACTTATCCCATTTCATACAATTAACGACTGGAGAGGCGAATAAGGGGAGCGTAAAATATCCCCATCGTTTATCTGGCACCACAGGTGCGAATACAGAGGAAATCTACAATGAGTAAATGCAGTGCTGATGAAACCCCGGTTTGCTGCTGTATGGATGTTGGCACCATCATGGACAACTCCGATTGCACCGCGTCATACAGCCGTGTGTTCGCGAATCGTGCAGAGGCAGAAGAAACGCTGGCCGCTCTGACTGAGAAGGCGCGTGGCGTGGAATCTGAGCCTTGCCAAATCACCTCGACCTTTACTGAAGAGTCTGAAGGTGTGCGTCTGGATATCGACTTTGTTTTTGCCTGTGAAGCTGAAACGCTGATCTTCCAACTGGGTCTGCGTTAATCCCTTCTTTAAAAGCCCTTGTTACCCGGTAGCAAGGGCTTTTTCGTCACTGTCAGTGATTATTCACTGTGTCATAGCTCCCACTTTCTTTTCTCCCTGCTTGGCTAAATGTAAAAAATTGGTTAAGACTGTGATCAGGTCAGACCACTTATTTTTATTTTTTACAGGGGAGTGTTATGAGTCAGGCTTTACCGCTGGTTACCCGCCAGGGCGATCGCATCGCCATCGTAAGCGGATTGCGTACGCCATTTGCCCGCCAGGCAACCGCGTTTCATGGCATTCCCGCCGTAGATTTGGGGAAAATGGTCGTTGGCGAGCTGCTGGCGCGCAGCGAAATTTCTGCTGATGTGATTGAGCAACTGGTCTTTGGCCAGGTGGTGCAAATGCCCGAAGCCCCAAATATTGCTCGTGAAATCGTGCTGGGAACCGGGATGAATGTGCACACCGATGCCTACAGCGTAAGCCGAGCCTGCGCCACCAGTTTCCAGGCGGTGGCGAATGTCGCGGAAAGCCTGATGGCGGGGACTATTCGCGCAGGAATTGCCGGCGGTGCGGACTCCTCGTCAGTTCTGCCTATTGGCGTTAGCAAAAAGTTGGCGCGGGTGCTGGTGGATGTCAATAAGGCCCGGACCACCGGTCAGCGTCTTAAACTTTTCTCCCGACTGCGCTTACGTGACCTGATGCCCGTACCGCCAGCCGTCGCCGAGTATTCCACCGGTTTACGCATGGGGGATACGGCCGAGCAAATGGCCAAAACTTATGGGATTACGCGAGAGCAACAGGATGCCCTGGCGCACCGTTCTCATCAGCGCGCCGCTCAGGCGTGGTCTGAAGGAAAACTGGCAGATGAGGTGATGACCACCTACGCGCCACCTTTCAAAGATCCTTTTTCAGAAGATAACAATATTCGCGGCAACTCTACGCTGGCCGATTACGCCAAACTGCGTCCGGCCTTTGACCGAAAGCACGGCACCGTTACCGCGGCGAACAGTACCCCGCTAACGGACGGCGCAGCCGCCGTGATTATGATGACGGAATCGCGTGCGAAAGAGTTGGGGCTGGTGCCGCTGGGATACCTGCGTAGTTTTGCCTTTACCGCCATCGATGTCTGGCAGGACATGCTGTTGGGGCCGGCGTGGTCAACGCCGCTTGCCCTGGAGAGAGCGGGTCTGACCATGGCTGATTTAACCCTGATCGATATGCATGAAGCATTTGCCGCACAAACGCTGGCGAATCTTCAACTGCTGGGTAGCGAACGTTTTGCCCGCGAAGTGCTTGGCAGGGCGCATGCCACGGGCGAGGTTGATGACAGTAAATTTAACGTGCTGGGCGGATCGATTGCCTATGGACACCCCTTCGCCGCCACCGGTGCTCGCATGATCACCCAAACTCTCCATGAGTTACGACGTCGTGGTGGTGGTTTTGGTTTAGTGACAGCCTGTGCAGCAGGTGGTCTGGGTGCGGCAATGGTTCTGGAGGCGGAATAATGGAAATGGCATCGGCTTTTACGCTAAACGTACGTCTGGATAACGTCGCTGTTGTCACCATTGATGTGCCCGGAGAGAAAATGAATACCCTGAAGGCGGAATTTGCCTCTCAGGTTCGGGTCATTCTGAAACAAATTCGCGATAACAAAGCATTACGCGGCGTGGTGTTCATTTCGGCGAAACCCGATAACTTCATTGCCGGGGCGGATATCAACATGATTGGTCGCTGTCGCAGCGCGCAGGAAGCTGAAACGCTGGCACGCCAGGGGCAGCAGATTATGGCGGAAATTAATGCCTTGCCGATCCCCGTAATCGCCGCAATTCATGGCGCCTGTCTCGGCGGTGGCCTGGAGATGGCGCTGGCGTGCCACAATCGTATTTGTACCGATGATGCTAAAACCGTACTGGGTTTACCGGAAGTGCAGCTTGGTCTGCTGCCCGGCTCTGGCGGTACCCAGCGGTTGCCCCGTCTGATTGGCGTCAGTACCGCGCTGGATATGATCCTCACCGGAAAACAACTACGCGCAAAACAGGCGCTGAAAGTGGGTTTAGTGGATGAAGTTGTACCGCATACCATTTTGCTGGAAGCGGCCGTAGAACTGGCCAAAAAGGACAGTCCCGCACACCGTACTCTGCCGGTGCGAGAGCGTGTGCTAGCGGGGCCGCTGGGGCGGGCGCTGTTATTCCGCATGGCCAGTAAAAAGACGGCGCAAAAAACGCAGGGCAACTACCCTGCAACAGAACGTATCCTTGAGGTCATCGAAACCGGCCTGGCGCAAGGCAGCAGCAGCGGTTACGACGCCGAAGCCCGCGCGTTTGGCGAACTGGCGATGACATCTCAGTCTCAGGCGCTGCGGCACATCTTTTTTGCCAACACCGATGTGAAAAAGGATCCCGGAAGTGATGTGAAGCCCGGCCCGCTAAACAGTGTAGGCATTTTGGGCGGCGGTCTGATGGGGGGCGGTATTGCCTATGTGACGGCCTGTAAAGGCGGCTTGCCAGTGCGTATCAAAGATATAAATGCCAAGGGAATCAACCACGCGCTGAAGTACAGCTGGGATCAGCTTGAAACGAAGGTTCGCCGCCGTCATATCAAAGCCAGCGAGCGTGATAAACAGCTGGCGCTGATTTCGGGATCAACCGATTACCGTGGCTTCGCTCATTGCGATCTGGTTATTGAAGCCGTATTTGAAGATCTGGTGTTAAAACAACAGATGGTGGCAGAAGTTGAGCAAAATTGCGCATCTCATACCATTTTTGCCTCTAACACCTCATCTTTGCCGATTGGCGATATTGCGGCGAATGCTGCCAGGCCTCAACAAGTAATTGGTTTGCACTTCTTTAGCCCGGTGGAAAAAATGCCGCTGGTCGAGGTTATCCCGCATGCCACGACCTCTGAGCAGACAATTGCCACAACCGTTAAACTGGCGAAAAAGCAGGGCAAAACGCCGATAGTGGTCAGAGATAAGGCCGGATTTTATGTTAACCGCATTTTAGCGCCATACATTAACGAAGCTATTCGTATGCTGACCGAAGGCGAGCGGGTTGAAGCCATTGACGCCGCGCTGGTTAAGTTTGGTTTTCCGGTCGGGCCAATCCAACTTTTGGATGAGGTCGGAATTGATACGGGCACTAAAATTATACCAGTGCTTGAGGCTGCATATGGAGAACGTTTTAGCGCGCCTGCAAATATTGTTGCTTCAATTTTGAATGACGATCGCAAAGGTAGAAAAAATGGTCGTGGTTTCTATCTTTATGGAGCGAAAGGGCGTAAAAGCAAAAAACAGGTCGACCCTGCAATTTATACGCTTATTGGCGTCCAGGGGCAGGGCCGACTCACCGCCGCGCAGATCGCCGAGCGGTGCGTCATGTTAATGCTCAATGAAGCAGCACGCTGTTTCGATGAGAAGATTATCCGCAGCGCGCGTGATGGCGATATCGGCGCTGTATTTGGTATTGGTTTTCCGCCCTTCCTCGGCGGCCCGTTCCGGTATTTGGATTCGCTCGGCGCGGGTGAAGTGGTTGCTGCTCTGCAACGACTGACCACGCAATACGGCTCGCGGTTTATGCCGTGTGAGCAGTTATTGCAGATGGCGGAACGTGGTGAAAGATTCTGGAGTAATGGGGAAACTGACCTGAATTCATGAGGTCAAAGGTAGGATGAATCCGCACTGAATGTATGGGTCGCGCTCAAAATGTAAACAGAGATTGACTATACTTACGCCGTTGAGGTAAAAAACAGCGTTTCATTCGGTGAATGGATAAGGCACAATGCCGGCCACCACATCGTTACCACGGTCAATAGGGGCTGTGGATAAAGGTGTCGGTGATTCTGGTTAACAAAAGCGGTGCACTATGCAAGTTTTTATCATGCGTCACGGCGACGCAGCCCTCGATGCCGCCAGTGATTCGGTTCGTCCCTTAACCTCCTGTGGTTGTGACGAATCTCGCCTGATGGCGAACTGGCTGAAAGGTCAAAAAGTGGATATCGAACGTGTTCTGGTGAGCCCGTTCCTACGAGCCGAACAAACGCTGGATGTGGTGGGGGAGTGTATGAACCTGCCAACCGGTGTGGATGTTTTGCCGGAGCTGACTCCCTGCGGCGATGTCGGTCTGGTCAGCGCCTATTTACAGGCTCTGGCCAATGAAGGTATCGCCACGGCGCTGGTCATCTCTCACTTACCTTTAGTGGGGTATCTGGTGTCTGAACTTTGCCCAGGCGAAACACCGCCGATGTTTACCACATCAGCGATTGCCAGCGTAACGCTTGATGAGAGCGGGAAGGGTACTTTTAACTGGCAGATGAGCCCGTGTAACCTGAAAATGGCAAAAGCGATTTAAAAAGCCTGGAATCGGATAAGGCACAGCCGTCATCCGGAAAATCAAAGAGCCGCAAATGCGGCTCTTTCTGTTTATCTGCATCAGGGAAGTTCGGGTGGTTGCCACTCTTCCACTTCAATCAGCAGCAGCAGCGCGGCGTCGCCACCGTACTCTTTTGGCGCTTGATGAAAGGCCATCACGTGCGGATGCTGCGCCAACCAGAGCGGTGTTTGCTGCTTAAGAATATGTTTTCCGTGGCCATGCATCACGCAGGCGCAAAACACATGCTCACGACGACAGGCGGCAATCAGCGCGCCTAACTCCTGTTTGGCCTGCTGCTGGGTCAGCCCGTGCAGATCGAGAAACAGCTCCGGGGAGTAATCGCCACGGCGCATTTTCTTCAGTTCGAAATGGCTGACGTCGGCACGCAGATATCTTACCGGGCCGTCCGTATTCAGCAGCGGCTGAAACTCGTCCGAGAAATAGTGACTGGCATCAGCTTGTTCCTGCAGCAGCCTTTTAACCGGAACCTCGGTAATTTTTTTACGTAGCGGTCGGTGAACAATGGTGTCCTGTTTCATTTTACGCGTGCCGGTCATCAGCTGGCGAAACAGCGTCTGATCCTCCTCGCTGAGCGATGTTTTCTTTTTCATTCGAGAGTCTCATCTTTTATTTTTCGTTAGTTTAACCCGACTCGGCGGGCATCCGATCGCTTAAAACGCAATTTTCGCGCTCAGGCCCTGTGTGAATGCTGATTTATCGCCGTCTTCGTGGCAAACTAGCCGCCGAAATTAATACGAGCATGCCCTGGAGGAATACGTGGATAAAATTTTCGTCGATGAAGCAGTGAGTGAACTGCATACCATTCAGGACATGTTGCGTTGGGCGGTCAGCCGTTTTAGCGCGGCGAACATCTGGTATGGCCATGGCACGGATAACCCATGGGACGAGGCCGTACAACTGGTGCTGCCGTCACTTTATCTGCCGCTGGATATTCCAGAAGATATGCGTACCGCGCGTCTGACTTCCAGCGAGCGCCATCGCATTGTTGAACGCGTGATTCGCCGCGTCAACGAGCGCATTCCGGTCGCTTATTTGACCAACAAAGCCTGGTTCTGCGGACATGAGTTTTATGTTGATGAACGCGTGCTGGTGCCACGTTCGCCGATTGGCGAGCTTATTAATAACCGCTTTGCGGGCCTTATCAATGAGCAGCCGCAGCATATCCTGGATATGTGTACCGGCAGCGGCTGTATTGCCATTGCCTGCGCCTATGCTTTCCCGGAGGCCGAAGTGGATGCGGTGGATATTTCCACAGACGCGCTGGCGGTGACCGAACACAATATTGAAGAGCACGGCCTGATCCATCATGTTACGCCGATCCGTTCCGATCTGTTCCGCGATCTGCTGAAAGTCCAGTATGACCTGATTGTGACCAATCCGCCGTATGTCGATGCGGAAGATATGTCCGATCTGCCAAACGAATATCGTCATGAACCTGAGCTGGGTCTGGCGTCCGGCAGCGATGGACTAAAACTTACCCGTCGCATTCTGGGTAACGCTCCGGACTACCTGTCAGATAACGGTATTCTGATTTGTGAAGTCGGAAACAGCATGGTACATCTGATAGAGCAATACCCGGATGTACCGTTCACCTGGCTGGAGTTCGACAACGGCGGTGACGGTGTATTCATGCTGACCAAAGAGCAGTTAGTTGCTGCTCGTGAGCACTTCAGCATTTATAAAGACTAAATACACGCGCACATACACAACACTCATAACGGAGCCGTGATGGCAGGAAACACAATTGGGCAACTCTTTCGCGTAACCACTTTCGGTGAATCACACGGGCTGGCGCTCGGTTGTATTGTCGATGGTGTTCCGCCGGGCATTTCTCTGACAGAAGCTGACCTGCAGCACGATCTCGACAGACGCCGTCCGGGCACATCGCGCTACACTACGCAGCGTCGTGAGCCGGATCAGGTGAAAATCCTCTCCGGCGTGTTCGAAGGCGTTACCACCGGCACCAGTATTGGCCTGTTGATCGAAAATACCGATCAGCGTTCACAGGATTACGGCGCGATTAAGGACGTTTTTCGTCCAGGACACGCCGACTATACCTATGAGCAGAAATATGGCCTGCGTGACTACCGTGGCGGCGGACGCTCATCCGCACGTGAAACGGCGATGCGCGTTGCGGCCGGAGCGATTGCCAAAAAATATCTGGCGGAAAAATTCGGCGTTGAAATTCGCGGCTGTCTGACGCAGATGGGGGATATTCCGCTGGAGATCAAAGACTGGTCCCAGGTGGAACTTAACCCGTTCTTTTGTCCAGATCCGGATAAACTCGAGGCGCTGGACGAACTGATGCGTGGGCTGAAGAAAGAGGGCGACTCCATCGGAGCGAAGGTGACCGTGGTTGCAAGCGGCGTACCAGCGGGTCTCGGCGAACCTGTATTTGACCGCCTGGATGCTGATATCGCTCACGCGCTGATGAGCATTAACGCCGTTAAAGGCGTTGAGATTGGCGACGGTTTTGACGTTGTTGCACTGCGTGGCAGCCAGAACCGTGATGAAATCACCAAAGAAGGTTTCCAGAGTAATCATGCGGGCGGCATTCTTGGTGGGATCAGCAGTGGGCAACAAATCATTGCTCATATGGCGCTGAAACCGACCTCGAGCATTACCGTTCCAGGGCGCACTATTAATCGCTTTGGTGAAGAAGTCGAAATGATCACCAAAGGTCGTCACGATCCGTGTGTTGGGATCCGCGCCGTGCCAATCGCCGAAGCGATGCTGGCGATCGTGTTGATGGATCACCTGCTGCGTCAGCGGGCGCAAAATGCGGACGTGAAGACCGATATTCCACGCTGGTAAGAGATGAAAAAAACGGCACTTGCGGCGCTGACTCTGTTTGCCAGCACCGCCTGTCTGGCGGCGACGCCCTGGCAGAAAATTACCCATCCGGTTGCAGGCAGCGCGCAGTCTATCGGCGCGTTCTCCAATGGCTGTATTGTTGGCGCAGATACGCTGCCTGTACAGTCAGAACACTATCAGGTGATGCGCACCGATCAGCGCCGTTACTTTGGCCATCCGGATCTGGTGATGTTTATCCAGC
Organism: Citrobacter sp. XY323; assembly: GCF_025106035.1. Classification (NCBI taxonomy): domain Bacteria; kingdom Pseudomonadati; phylum Pseudomonadota; class Gammaproteobacteria; order Enterobacterales; family Enterobacteriaceae; genus Citrobacter; species Citrobacter sp. XY323. The sequence goes on along the minus strand of NZ_JANYUK010000004.1, from coordinate 590,638 downwards.
GTCTGAGTAATCAGGCCAACAATCTGGGGCTGGGTACGGTGTTAATCGGCGATATGGGCATGCCGGCTGGTGGGCGATTCAATGGCGGTCACGCCAGCCACCAGACGGGACTGGATGTAGATATTTTCCTGCAATTACCGAAAACCCGCTGGACTCAGTCGCAACTGCTGCGGCCGCAGGCGTTAGATCTGGTCTCACAGGATGGCAAACGTGTCGTGCCGTCACTCTGGAAGCCGGAGATTTTCAGCCTGATCAGGCTGGCGGCAAAAGATAATGAAGTCACGCGTATTTTCGTGAATCCGGCGATTAAGCAGCAACTTTGTCTGGATGCAGGGACCGACAGGGACTGGTTGCGTAAAGTGCGGCCATGGTTCCAGCATCGTGCGCATATGCACGTACGGTTACGTTGTCCTGCCGACAGTCTTGAGTGCGAAGATCAACCGTTACCACCACCGGGTGACGGCTGCGGCGCGGAGCTGCAAAGCTGGTTCGAACCTCCGAAACCTGGAACCACCAAGCCTGAGAAGAAGACACCGCCGCCGTTGCCGCCTTCCTGCCAGGCGCTACTGGACGAGCATGTACTCTAATGGATCATTTTGCCTCTCTGTTTATGGTGTCGCCACTGCTGTTAGGTGTGCTTTTTTTCGTGGCGATGCTGGCAGGTTTTATTGATTCTCTGGCCGGAGGCGGTGGTTTACTCACTATCCCGGCATTGATGGCGGCCGGAATGCCACCCGCGCAAGCGCTGGCCACCAATAAGCTACAGGCCTGTGGAGGATCTATCTCTTCCTCCCTCTATTTTATTCGCCGGGGCGTGGTTAATCTGGCGGATCAGAAGCTCAATATCTTCATGACTTTTATCGGCTCAATGAGCGGCGCGCTGTTGGTTCAGCACGTGCAGTCAGATATTCTGCGCCAGATCCTGCCGGTTCTGGTTATCTGTATTGGCCTTTACTTTCTGTTGATGCCGAAAGTGGGGGAGGAGGACCGACAGCGTCGGTTGCATGGGTTGCCTTTCGCGCTGGTGGCCGGGGGCTGCGTCGGCTTTTACGATGGCTTTTTTGGTCCGGCTGCGGGGTCGTTCTACGCGCTGGCTTTTGTCATGCTGTGCGGCTACAACCTGGCGAAATCGACGGCCCACGCCAAAGTATTAAATGCCACATCGAATATCGGTGGGCTGTTGCTGTTTGCCCTCGGCGGCAAAGTGATTTGGGCGACCGGATTTGTGATGCTCATTGGCCAGTTTATTGGCGCACGGATGGGCTCACGGCTGGTGCTCAGTAAAGGACAAAAACTCATTCGGCCAATGATCGTCATTGTCTCCGCCGTGATGAGCGCCAAGCTACTTTATGATAATCATGGACAGGAGATTCTCCACTGGCTGGGGATGAACTAATGAATAATACCCATCACTACGAACAGTTAATTGAGATTTTTAACGGCTGCTTTGCCGATGAATTTAATACCCGTCTGATTAAAGGCGATGACGAACCGATCTATCTTCCTGCGGATGCGGAATTACCGTATCACCGTATCGTTTTTGCGCATGGCTATTACGCCAGCGCGTTACACGAAATTTCACACTGGTGCATCGCCGGTAAGGCGCGGCGTGAACTGGTCGACTTCGGTTACTGGTACTGTCCGGATGGACGCGACGCGAAGACGCAATGCCAGTTTGAAGACGTGGAAGTGAAGCCGCAGGCGTTTGACTGGCTGTTTTGCATGGCGGCGGGCTACCCGTTTAACGTCAGTTGCGACAACCTTGAAGGGGACTTTGAACCGGATCGCGTGGTATTCCAGCGCCGTGTCCATGCTCAGGTGATGGAGTACCTGGAAAAGGGGATCCCTGAACGTCCGGCGCGCTTCATTAACGCGTTACAGAATTATTATCACACGCCTGAACTTAAGGCGGAACAATTCCCGTGGCCCGAGGCGCTCAACTGAAGTCGCTGCCACGTTTACAATGAGGAAAGAAGATGATCGCGGAGTTTGAATCACGCATTCTGGCATTAATCGACGATATGGTAGAGCACGCCAGCGATGATGAGTTGTTTGCCAGTGGCTATTTGCGTGGACACCTGACGCTGGCCGTGGCCGAACTGGACGCTGGCGAGGACCATTCCGCTGAGGCATTGTACGCCAATGTGACCAGCAGCCTGGAAAAAGCCATCAGCGCAGGCGAACTATCGCCGCGTGACCAGGCGTTAGTGAAAGAAATGTGGGACACTCTGTTCCAGAAGGCTACTGCACAATAATTGCGGTAAATTGTGCCGGATGGCGACGCTCTGGTGTCTTATCCGGCCTACCTTGTTGGGGTGTTTGTAGGCCTGATAAGCGTAGCGTCATCAGGCCATTCTTTTATTTCACCGCTTTACCCTTCAATAACTTCCTGACCCACAAACGATTTGGATTTAGCGCCGCCAGCGTGCTGGCATCCATGGGAATCGGTTCATTGCTCATTTGCGAAGCCAGAATTTCTGCACACAGCGGGGCAGTACACAGCCCGCGCGATCCCAGCACGCCCAGCATAAATAAATCGGAATAAACTGGCGCGCTTACGGCGTGCTCTTTGTCTGCAGCAAGTGTGGTGTACTGGCTGAGCGTGGCGTCATAGTCCGCGACGTTGCCGACCATTGGCATGTGATCGCGCGTGGCGCAGCGCACCCCGCAGCGGGCGGCATTGTCACTAACGTCTACCTCTTTTGCCCACACAGCGTTCGGGAAGCAGTCGATTAAGCGTTGACGGTTTTGTTGCTGATCGTCCTCGCGATACGCTGTCTCTTCACTCCCTCGATGATAGCTGGCGCCAATGCAGTGCTGCTGATTTTGCGGGTTGTGCGGCGTGAGGTAGCCGTCATAGCACAGCACCTGACGTAACGCTGAAAGTGCAGGTGTGGTGGGAATATGACTCACCTGACCGCCCACGGAGTACACCGGTAGCGGCTGCGTTTGCTCAAAACCGCTAATGCGATGACCGTTAGCCAGAACGACTGCTGCGTGAGAGGCGGTTTCTCCACTGGAAAACTGCAATTGCCAGCTTGCTGTCTGGCGAGTCAGTGAGGTCAGCGTATGGTGGTAGCGGGTGCGTAATCCCAGGGTTGTTGCATAGTCCAGTACCGCGGCGGTTAACTGCGCCGGGTACAGCCATCCTCCGGCCGGATACTGAATCCCGCCGCATCCGGTTTCCACACCTGTTGTTTGTAAAACCTGCTGTGCGTCAACCCCGACGGCGAGCGCAGCGGGCAGTTCAAGGGACAGCATCTGGGTGATTTTTTGCTGGCTTTTCTCATCCCACGCGAGTTGCGTCACGCCGCACCAGTCATGCGCGAACTCAACGGGGAGGGTGTCATACAGTCGACGGGCGAAGGTAAACGCAGTGGGGAAAAAGAGATTAATGGCCGCGTCATGTTTGCTAAGTAGGGGGTAGAGCGCCCCCTGGCGATTACCGGAGGCGCCCCCGGCAGGTTTATCGTCGGCGCAATACAGCGTGACCTGCCAGCCGCGGCGCAATAACGCCAGTGACAGCAATGCGCTGGCAATTCCTCCACCAATAATAGCGGCTTCGCGCTTATCTGTTCCCGTACGCGCAAACCATGGCGCCGAGGACGTGAGCGCCTGAGTCTGTTCCATCACGCCACAGAGCATTTCGCGTTTGCGCCCAAAGCCTTTGCATTTTTGCATTGTAAATCCGGCTTCCTGCAACCCCCGACGTACAAAGCCTGCCGATGTAAAGGTTGCCAGCGTCCCGCCGGGACGAGCCAGTCGAGCCATCGCGTTAAACAGCGTTGGCGTCCACATATCCGGGTTTTTTGCCGGTGCGAAACCGTCCAGGAACCAGGCGTCCACCTTTTGATTCAGAGAGTCATCCAGCGTACTGGTCAGTTCGTTAATATCGCCAAACCACAGATCCAGCGTGACGCGCCCATCATCAAGCAGCAGGCGATGACATCCCGCCAGCGGTAGCGGCCATTGTTCTTGCAGTGCCGTGGCCCACGGGGCAAGTTCTGGCCAGTGCTGGTGGGCTAAGGTGAGATCTTCACGCGTCAGCGGATATTTTTCAAAGCTGATGAAATGTAATCTTTCCAGGGTAGCTTCTGGGTGGGTATCGCGAAAATCGGCAAATGCCTGCCAGAGCGTGAGGAAGTTAAGTCCGGTGCCAAACCCGCTTTCTGCCACCACGAAGAGAGGACGTGAATGCGCAGGGAATCGTTGTGCGAGATGGTTACCGCCGAGAAAGACGTAACGTGTCTCTTCCAGCCCGTTATCATTAGAAAAATAGACATCGTCAAAATCTCGGGAAACAGGTGTACCCTCAGCGTTGAATTCAAGGTTGGCAGGTTGTATAGCGTATTGTTTCACGTAAGTTACTCGTCTGACAGGCTGTGTCCCGATCTTAGCGATGAGTGCCTGGCTGCGCAAATTTCCACATAAAATGGCTGATCGGACTTGTTCGGCGTACAAGTGTACGCTATTGTGCCATTCGAAACTTTAAAATAGTGCGACTTACAGAGGTATTGAATGAAACGTGCAGTGATTACTGGCTTGGGCATCGTTTCCAGCATCGGTAATAACCAGCAGGAAGTCCTGGCATCTCTGCGTGAAGGACGTTCAGGGATCACTTTCTCTCAGGAGCTGAAGGACTCCGGCATGCGTAGCCACGTTTGGGGCAACGTAAAACTGGATACCACTGGCCTCATTGACCGCAAAGTAGTGCGCTTCATGAGCGACGCATCCATCTATGCATTCCTATCAATGGAGCAGGCAGTGGCTGATGCCGGCCTGGCTGCAGAAGATTACCAGAACAACCCGCGCGTTGGCCTGATTGCAGGTTCCGGCGGCGGCTCCCCACGTTTTCAGGTGTTCGGCGCTGACGCAATGCGTAGCCCACGTGGTCTGAAAGCGGTTGGCCCGTATGTGGTCACCAAAGCGATGGCGTCCGGCGTTTCTGCCTGCCTCGCAACGCCGTTCAAAATCCACGGCGTAAACTACTCCATCAGTTCTGCCTGTGCGACATCTGCGCACTGCATCGGCAACGCGGTAGAACAAATTCAGTTGGGCAAACAGGACATCGTTTTTGCTGGCGGCGGCGAAGAGCTGTGCTGGGAAATGGCGTGTGAATTCGATGCAATGGGCGCGCTGTCTACCAAATACAACGACGATCCGTCAAAAGCTTCCCGTACCTATGACGCAAACCGCGACGGTTTCGTTATTGCTGGCGGCGGCGGTATGGTCGTGGTTGAAGAAATGGAGCACGCTCTGGCACGTGGCGCGCACATCTATGCGGAAATCGTCGGTTACGGCGCAACGTCCGATGGCGCAGACATGGTTGCTCCGTCTGGCGAAGGCGCAGTACGTTGCATGCAGATGGCGATGCACGGTGTAGACACGCCGATCGACTACCTGAACTCTCACGGTACCTCGACTCCGGTAGGCGACGTGAAAGAACTGGGCGCAATCCGCGAAGTGTTTGGCAACAACAGCCCGGCAATCTCCGCAACCAAAGCGATGACAGGTCACTCACTGGGCGCGGCTGGCGTGCAGGAAGCTATCTACTCTCTGCTGATGCTGGAACATGGCTTTATCGCGCCAAGCATCAACATTGAAGAGCTGGATGAGCAGGCGGCAGGTCTGAATATCGTGACCAAACCGACCGAGCAGGCGCTGACCACCGTGATGTCCAACAGCTTCGGCTTTGGCGGCACCAACGCTACGCTGGTTATGCGTAAGCTGAAGGCGTAAGTCTCAGCTTGAATACCAAAAAAGGGAGCCAACAGGCTCCCTTTTTACCGTGTTTACTTCGGCATTTTTTCGTATTCCGGCGCGATCTCAGCGGACCATGCTCTGGCTCGCGTAATCTCTCCGGCATTGTAAATGGGCTGCTCGTAATGACGACCCACGTCCCGGACACGATAAATTTTCCACCGTCCTTCCTCCCAACGGGTATAAACCTCCAGTTGAATAGGGGCTGACTCAGTGCCTAACTGCAGGTTCAGTTTTTCACCGCCGAGGAATGGCTGCGCCTGTCCAACCCGCAACAGCGGGATCCATGCCGGTGCGTAATCCTGCACATACATAAAGTAGTCCGCTTGCACGATCTCCTGCTCATAAAGCGTATCAATTAGCGCCAGACGCCCGATAACCTCTTTTGCGACATAGCGTTGCAGTAATGCTGATGTTTCGCGGGGCGCATCCGGATCCTGAGTGTAGTTCTTCATCCACGAAAGATAGAACTGTTTCACATCCTGCGTGCTGTCACGGTGAGAAGGGGTACAGCCACAAATCAGCAGGATGAGAACAATCAGTGGAAAGGCTTTCATTACTTCTTCCTGTAAATGGTGTATGACGGCTTTGCGGTTCGATAACCTGGACCGGCCCACATGTCTCGCTGTTTGAAGTCGGAATACCAGTCATGACCGTCATATATCGCCATGTGACCGCTCGGGTTTCCATTAGCATAAGGTTGAATGATGATGACATCCCCTTCGCGCGGCTCTTCAAGCGCGCCAATGGCGCTGAAACCGGCGTTTTTCAGCATCGGACCATAATCTTTGGCATGGTATGTGCGCCCAAGAGTAACGCCGCCTGCCTGAACAGCTTTGCGGGTATATTCCGCACAGCGCCCTTGTGAATGTGAACTCGCGTGCGATTTGGCGTAATTGACCGCCACCTTTTTATCCCAACTCATAACGACTCCTGTTAATAACATACGTAATAGCAATTACGTGATGCTTTAACAGTATTTACGCAATTGGAAATGGCAAATAGTGCTATTAATATTCTCAATATATTAAGCTGGGATATTTATTAATTTATATGCTCGATAAATTACGAGTGATCTATTTAATATTAAGTATTACTTGTTTTATCCTCTGGCTGCTGGCGTGGATAGCGTGACGGCCAAATCACGTCTGGCGAGGTTTCGAGCGCCTGCGCAATGATCTGTTCCGCTCTGGGCCAGCTTCGGGTAAATACATTGCGCAGTGAATCGGGTGATAATCCAGCCGCACGCGAAAGATCTCTGAGCGTGATTCCTTTTTTTTCCAGTGCACTTTTAATATCTGCACGATGCCAGTCTTGGCTTTTGTGTTCCATTCTGTAATCCTAAGGAAATGTGTTATCGGCGCCGATATTTTTCAGGGTATAAACCAGAGAAACAAAAGAATGTAACTTTCTTTTTTGTCACTGGAATATTGCCAGAATAAAACTGAAATTTCGCGCAAAAGAAAAAATATTTTTTATTCCACAGGCAGAAAGGAAAGAAACTAATGGCAAAAGAGTGGTTCACGGTAAAGGAATGTCTTGAATTGCCGGGGTTTCCAGGAAGCGCGCCTGCGGTTCGTTCCCGTTTAAACATGTACAGTGAAGGCAAAGAGGGCGTGAAGCGCAAACGTGTTAAATCAAAGGCTGAGGAGTTCCATATCTCCATTTTCCCTTTGTATGTCCGTCCTTACCTGAAAGAAACTGAAAAGGTGTTGGCCTTAGAGAGCCGTTGCGTACAGGAAGCGGAACCGAAAGAGATCTGGGATATGATGTTCAGACTGCTGACGCCGGGGCAGCGCAAGCAGGTGACCGGATTGTTTGGTACAAAAGGAATTGATGCTGTATTTCCTTTTTTATTCGACGAAAAGTCGTCTTTACCGTGAACCAACCTGGTGAGATTTCAGGGTTGACAAATTTAGTGGCTCACAGGCAGACTTCGCACTCAACATTATCTATCTGATAATGCGTAAGCGTTTAACGTTATCCAACGCACCTTAATCCTGAAAGTCAGGTAGAGGGGGCGTGGACATTCCTCGCCTTACTCTGCATTTTGGAGTAACGCATGACAGCTGTAACCCAACAAGAAAAAACACCTTCGGCGAACTTTTCGCTGTTTCGTATCGCTTTTGCAGTTTTCCTGACCTATATGACGGTCGGTCTACCTTTGCCCGTTATTCCTCTGTTTGTGCATCAGGAGCTGGGCTATGGCAACACCATGGTTGGTATCGCCGTAGGCGTACAGTTTCTGGCAACGGTATTAACGCGCGGCTACGCCGGGCGCTTAGCCGATCAATATGGCGCCAAACGTTCGGCGCTACAGGGGATGTTTGCCTGTGGGTTGGCGGGTGCGGCGTGGCTGTTAGCCGCGCTATTGCCTGTTTCTGTCCCTGTAAAATTTGCATTGTTAATCGTCGGGCGTTTGATCCTCGGTTTTGGCGAAAGCCAACTGCTCACCGGAACGCTGACCTGGGGGCTTGGGCTGGTCGGTCCAACACGCTCGGGTAAGGTGATGTCGTGGAACGGGATGGCGATTTACGGTGCGCTGGCCGCCGGTGCACCGCTGGGCTTGCTGATCCATAGCCACTTTGGCTTTGCGGCGCTGGCGGGAACGACAATGGTATTACCGCTGCTGGCATGGGCATTCAACGGCACCGTTCGCAAAGTGCCCGCTCATGCAGGAGAGCGCCCTTCGTTATGGAGCGTGGTAGGGCTTATCTGGAAACCGGGCCTGGGCCTGGCGCTGCAGGGCGTTGGCTTTGCGGTGATCGGTACGTTTATTTCACTCTATTTTGTCAGCAACGGCTGGACGATGGCGGGGTTCACCCTGACCGCGTTTGGCGGGGCGTTTGTGCTGATGCGCATTCTGTTTGGCTGGATGCCGGATCGGTTCGGAGGCGTGAAGGTAGCCGTTGTCTCCTTACTGGTTGAAACCGCGGGGCTGATTCTGCTGTGGCAGGCCCCATCAGCATGGATTGCGCTGCTCGGGGCGGCACTAACCGGGGCAGGGTGTTCGCTTATCTTCCCGGCATTGGGCGTAGAGGTTGTGAAGCGAGTGCCCGCGCAGGTTCGCGGTACGGCGCTGGGCGGTTACGCCGCGTTTCAGGATATCTCCTACGGCATAAGCGGCCCGGTCGCCGGGGTGCTGGCCACCGCGTACGGTTATCCCTCGGTATTCCTTGCCGGAGCGATATCCGCCGTGGTGGGGATTGTCGTGACGCTGCTTACGCTGCGCAAAGGTTAAGCGACCAGCCAGAAAATGGCTAATGCGATCATTAACGCGACAAACAGCAGTCCCGGTCGTGCCGACAGAGATTTTACCGTTTCAATCATCGGCGCGAACGGGCTGTAAATAGGCTGAAGATGGCGCGGATCGTTTAGCTCGCGTTCCCGTTCTACGCGGCGCAGGAAGATTTGATTCAGCAAGTCCTGCACCTGTACCGTGGTCAGAATCGTTTGTGGTTGGATCTGATACGTCTGCTGCGCGTACTCTTTTATTGCCGTCAGCTCATTCGGCTCTAATGGCAGCTTCAGGGCCGCCTGGAGCGTTTGTAGCGTCGGGGCGCTTTGCAGGCTGAGCGTCTGGCGCGCCTGCAGCCAGGTGACCAGATGAGTAAACTGTTTGGCGGGGATCAGCTCACCGCTTTTTACGCCAGACAGCTCTAACATTGACTGCCAGATCATCTTACCTGACTCTCCCGTGGCCGCCGCCAGTTTGGTAACCAACTGGTTCAGCGTATTGTGCTCTGCGGGTAACAACGGACGATCGGTGGCCGGGCGCTGTTGCGGTTGCGGTATAGAAAGCTGCCCTTGTTGCAGCAGCGTGAGCACGTTCTTCAACTGCTCAGGCGTGAGCTGGCTGAGCGCCGTTTGCCCATACTGCTGACGGATAAAATCGCTTACCGCCTGGCGGTTATTTCCCTGACTCAGTAATTCAGTGAGCTGTGAGAGAACCTGACGATTAGCATGATTTTGCTGAGCAACACCCAGCCGCTGATTCAGGTTTTGCTCCGCGGCAGGAAAGTGACGTGATTGCAGCGGCGTATCACTTTTGACGCCCAGATCGTGCTTCATTCCGGCCCACACCTCGGCGCTTTGCTGTTGGGTGAGTGAAATCAGACGGGTAATCAGTCGTTCCAGCACGGTACGTTGTTGTGTGGATAACGGTTGTTCGCCCGCAGCAGAAGGGGCATTTTGGCCTTCGCCGGGAGGGCGTGCGGGTGTACCTGAAATGGGCTGCATCATCTCTGTTCCTTAAATCTGTGCTGACCAGGTCTCGCAGTATGCCTGGCGGCGAGATTATGGCACACTTGCCCGGTTAACTCTCGTTCTCAAACAGGTGCGAAAGACGTGAAAATCCTCGTTGATGAAAATATGCCCTATGCCCGCGAACTGTTCAGTCGTTTGGGGGAGGTCAAAGCGGTTCCCGGTCGCCCGATTCCCGTTGCCGAACTGGATGATGCGGATGCCTTAATGGTGCGCTCGGTGACGAAAGTAAATGAATCACTGCTTAGCGGAAAACCGGTTCAATTTGTCGGCACGGCAACCGCAGGCACGGACCATGTGGATGAAGCTTGGCTTGCGCAGTCGAAGATCGGCTTTTCCGCAGCGCCCGGCTGTAACGCGATTGCGGTCGTAGAATATGTTTTTTCAGCGTTGCTGATGCTGGCGGAGCGCGACGGGTTTGCGTTACGCGATCGTACTGTAGGCATCGTAGGCGTGGGCAATGTGGGCGGACGTTTGCAGGCACGTCTGGAAGCACTGGGGATCCGCACGCTGCTGTGCGATCCGCCGCGAGCCGATCGCGGTGATGAGGGAGATTTCCGCTCGCTGGACGAACTGGTAGAGCAAGCCGATGTGTTGACTTTCCATACGCCGCTGTTTAAAGACGGACCGTACAAAACGCTGCACCTGGCAGATGATGCGCTGATTAGCCGGCTGAAGCCGGGCACCATTGTGATCAACGCCTGCCGCGGGCCAGTCATCGACAATACGGCATTGCTGAACCGATTGAATGCCGGGCAGTCGCTGAGCGTCGTGCTGGATGTCTGGGAAGGGGAGCCGGATCTCAATGTGGCATTGCTGGAGAAAGCCGATATCGGCACGGCGCACATTGCCGGGTATACCCTGGAAGGAAAAGCGCGCGGCACCACGCAGGTCTTTGAGGCTTTTAGCAAGTTTATTGGTCGCGAACAACACGTTGCGCTCAATACCCTGTTACCTGCGCCGGAATTTGGTCGTATCACTCTGCATGGCCCGTTAGATCAGCCAACGCTGAAAAGGCTGGTGCATTTAGTGTATGATGTGCGCCGCGATGATGCGCCGCTGCGTAAAGTCGCTGGAATTCCGGGTGAGTTTGATAAGCTGCGTAAAAATTATCTTGAGCGCCGTGAATGGTCGTCTTTATACGTGATGTGTGACGACGCAACGGCTGCTGCCTTGCTGTGTAAGCTGGGTTTTAACGCTGTTTATCACCCGGCACATTAATGTCTTCTTAATGCTCCCTGTCGAATAATGCGACAGGGACGCTTACGTATTTCTGGAGTAAATCACCATGTCTGAAGGCTGGAATATTGCCATTCTGGGCGCAACGGGCGCCGTAGGCGAAGCCCTGCTCGATACGCTGGCTGAACGCCAGTTCCCGGTCGGTGAAATTTATGCGCTGGCGCGTAATGAAAGCGCGGGTGAGCATCTGCGTTTTAACGGTAAATCGGTCCTTGTTCAGGACGTTGTAGACTTTGACTGGACGCAGGCGCAACTGGCATTTTTTGTTGCGGGCGCTGAAGCCACCGCCGCATGGGTGGAAGAAGCGACCAATGCCGGTTGCCTGGTTATCGACAGCAGTGGCCTGTTCGCGCTTGAGCCGGACGTTCCGCTGGTGGTTCCGGACGTTAACCCGTTCGTACTGGCCGATTACCGCAACCGCAATGTGATTGCGGTCCCTTCCAGCCTGACCAGCCAACTGCTGTCTGCGCTGAAGCCGCTAATTGATGACGGCGGGCTGTCACGTATTACGGTGACCAATATTATTTCTGCTTCCGCTCACGGTAAAAAAGCCGTAGATGCGCTTGCCGGACAGAGCGCGAAACTACTGAACGGCATCCCGATTGACGATGACGATTTCTTTGGTCGTCAGCTGGCGTTCAACATGCTGCCGCTGCTGCCGGATCGCGAAGGTAGCGTGCGCGAAGAGCGTCGTATCGTCGATGAAGTGCGCAAAATTATGCAGGACGACGGGCTACTTATCTCCGCCAGCATCGTGCAGTCGCCGGTATTTTATGGCCACGCACAGATGGTGAATTTTGAAGCTCTGCGTCCGTTGGCGGCGGAAGAAGCACGCGATGCGTTTTCACGCGGTGAGGACGTAGTGTTGTCAGAAGAGACCTATATCCCGACGCAGGTTGGCGATGCGTCAGGTACTCCGCACCTTTCAGTTGGCTGTGTGCATAACGATTACGGGATGCCGGAACAGGTTCAGTTCTGGTCTGTGGCAGACAACGTACGCTTTGGCGGCGCGTTGATGGCGGTAAAAATTGCGGAAAAACTGGTGCAGGAGTACCTGTACTAATGTCTGACCTGCAACAGCCGTCAACCCATAAAATTGCGCTGGGCATTGAGTATGACGGCAGCAAATATTATGGCTGGCAGCGCCAGAACGAAGTGCGTAGCGTTCAGGAAAAACTGGAAAAAGCGCTCTCTCAGGTGGCGAATGAACGCATCACTGTCTTTTGTGCGGGACGCACGGATGCGGGCGTTCATGGCACAGGGCAGGTCGTGCACTTTGAAACGACTGCCCAGCGTAAAGATGCAGCCTGGACACTGGGGGTAAATGCGAATTTACCTGGTGACATCGCTGTGCGCTGGGTGAAAGCTGTACCCGATGATTTCCATGCCCGATTTAGCGCCACGGCTCGCCGTTATCGCTACATCATCTACAATCATCGGTTGCGCCCTGCGGTTTTAGGTAAAGGGGTAACCCATTACTATGAACCGCTGGACGCTGAGCGTATGCATCGTGCGGCCCAGTGTTTGATTGGCGAAAATGATTTTACCTCGTTTCGGGCGGTGCAGTGTCAGTCGCGCACACCGTGGCGTAACGTGATGCACATTAACGTTGAACGTTTTGGTGCATATGTGGTGGTGGATATTAAAGCGAATGCCTTTGTACATCATATGGTCAGGAATATTGTCGGCAGCCTGATGGAAGTAGGCGCCAACAACCAGCCGGAGAGCTGGATAGCAGAACTGCTAGCGGCGAAGGACAGAACGCTGGCAGCGGCAACGGCGAAAGCGGAAGGATTGTATCTGGTTGCAGTAGATTACCCGGAACGGTTCGACCTGCCAAAACCGCCTATGGGCCCGCTATTTCTGGCGGACTAATTTGAGTCGTATAAAGGCAAAACTATGGACCTGATTTACTTTCTTATCGATTTTATCCTGCACATTGATGTGCATCTGGCGGAGCTGGTTGCGGAATACGGTATCTGGGTATACGCGATTCTGTTTCTGATCCTGTTCTGCGAAACCGGGCTGGTGGTGACGCCGTTCCTGCCGGGAGACTCGCTGCTGTTTGTCGCTGGCGCGCTTTCTGCGCTGCCAACTAACGATCTCAATGTTCATCTGATGGTGATGTTGATGATTGTGGCGGCGATTATCGGCGATGCGGTGAACTACACGATTGGCCGTTTGTTCGGTGAAAAACTCTTCAGTAACCCGAACTCTAAAATTTTCCGTCGCAGTTACCTGGATAAAACCCATGCGTTCTACGAGCGTCATGGCGGCAAAACGATTATCCTCGCGCGTTTCGTACCTATTGTGCGTACATTTGCACCGTTTGTTGCCGGTATGGGGCACATGTCCTACCGTCATTTTGCGATGTATAACGTCGCAGGCGCGCTGCTGTGGGTATTGCTGTTCACCTATGCAGGCTATCTGTTCGGCGATCTGCCGATCGTTCAGGAAAACCTGAAATTACTGATTGTGGCGATCATCGTCCTTTCCGTATTGCCGGGCATAATTGAAGTGATTCGCCATAAACGCGCTGCGTCACGGGCTGCAAAATAGAAAGTAACTCAGCGGTTCGACCACTTTTTTATCCAAAGTTTCGGGCTGTTATGTTTTAATGTGCAACATTCATGGTCTGTTAGGGGCAAAAATGGCATTATGCGCCCCTTATAACAAAGCTGACTAGGGTTCAGGCAGAAAGGTCACCAATGAGCTGGATTGAACGAATTAAAAGCAACATTACTCCCACCCGCAAGGCAAGCATTCCTGAAGGGGTGTGGACCAAGTGTGATAGCTGCGGTCAGGTTTTATACCGTGCTGAGCTGGAACGTAATCTTGAGGTCTGTCCGAAGTGTGACCATCATATGCGCATGTCGGCGCGCAATCGCCTGCATAGCCTGTTAGATGAAGGTTCTCTTGTGGAACTGGGTAGCGAGCTTGAGCCGAAAGATGTGCTGAAGTTTCGTGACTCCAAAAAGTACAAAGACAGACTGGCTTCTGCGCAGAAAGAAACTGGCGAGAAAGATGCGCTGGTGGTAATGAAAGGCACGCTGCACGGTATGCCGGTCGTTGCTGCTGCATTCGAGTTCGCGTTTATGGGCGGCTCCATGGGCTCTGTGGTCGGCGCGCGTTTTGTCCGTGCCGTTGAGCAGGCGCTGGAAGATAACTGTCCGCTGATCTGCTTCTCCGCTTCTGGCGGGGCGCGTATGCAGGAAGCGCTGATGTCTCTGATGCAGATGGCGAAAACCTCTGCTGCGCTGGCGAAAATGCAGGAACGCGGTTTACCGTATATTTCTGTACTGACCGACCCAACAATGGGCGGTGTTTCTGCTAGCTTCGCGATGCTGGGCGATCTCAACATTGCAGAACCGAAAGCACTGATCGGCTTTGCTGGTCCGCGTGTTATCGAGCAAACCGTACGTGAGAAACTGCCGCCGGGATTCCAGCGTAGCGAGTTCCTGATTGAAAAAGGCGCTATCGATATGATCGTCCGCCGTCCGGAAATGCGCCTGAAACTGGCAAGCATTCTGGCGAAGCTGATGAATCTTCCTACGCCGAATCCGGATGAGCCGCGTGAAGGCGAGGTGGTACCTCCGGTTCCCGATCAGGAATCAGAGGCCTGATAGTTTACTCTATGGGTTTCGGGTTGCAGGCAGGCGATAAGAGAGTTGATCCCGATGAGCTTACACAGGTAAGTGATTCGGGGGAGCGAGCACAGCCAACGCATCTGCAACGTGAAAAACAACGTGTAAAAAAGGGCAGGCCGGTTGGTGCTGCCCTTTTGCTTTTCTCAACGTAAAGAATCTACAGCCATCATGGACAATAAACGTATTCCTCAAGCCGCGTCGCCCCTGGCATCGTGGCTTTCTTATCTGGAAAACCTGCACAGTAAAACCATCGATCTCGGCCTGGAACGCGTAAGTCAGGTGGCGCGCAAACTGGGTGTGTTGAAACCCGCGCCATTTGTTTTTACGGTGGCGGGAACCAACGGGAAAGGCACAACCTGCCGTACGCTGGAATCTGTGCTGACCGCAGCAGGTTATAAAGTTGGCGTTTACAGTTCGCCGCATCTGGTACGCTACACGGAACGCGTACGCGTGCAGGGGCGTGAACTGCCGGAATCAGCGCATACCGCCTCGTTTGCTGAGATTGAAGACGCGCGTGGCGACATTTCCCTGACTTACTTTGAATACGGCACGTTATCGGCGCTCTGGCTGTTTAAACAGGCCCAACTGGATGTCGTCATCCTGGAAGTTGGGTTAGGCGGTCGCCTTGACGCGACCAATATCGTGGATGCCGATGTTGCGGTGGTCACCAGCATTGCGCTTGACCATACTGACTGGCTGGGCCCGGATCGCGAAAGCATTGGTCGTGAGAAGGCGGGAATTTTCCGTGCAGAGAAACCGGCTATCGTCGGTGAACCGGAAATGCCTTACACCATCGCCGATGTTGCGCAAGAGAGCGGGGCGGTTTTGCAACGCTGCGGCGTGGACTGGCGCTATGCGGTCACGGAGAACGACTGGTCCTTTACGGACAGTCACGGCACGTTGGCGCACCTGCCGTTGCCGCAGGTCCCGCAACCTAACGCCGCTACCGCACTGGCAGCACTGCGCGCAAGCGGGCTTAACGTCAACGAGCAGGCCATTCGTGACGGTATTGAACAGGCGATTTTACCGGGGCGCTTCCAGATTGTGAGCGAGTCGCCGCGGGTGATTTTTGATGTTGCCCATAATCCGCATGCGGCGGAGTATCTGACCGGCCGTCTGAAAAAATTAGTGAAAAGCGGGCGTGTACTTGCGGTTATCGGTATGCTACATGATAAAGATATTGCCGGTACGTTAGCCTGGTTAAAAAGCGTGGTTGACGCCTGGTACTGTGCGCCCCTGGAAGGGCCGCGTGGTGCTACTGCAGAACAACTGCTGGAGCATCTGGGCAAAGGCTACGCCTATGACAGCGTGGCGCAGGCATGGTCTGCGGCGCTAGCTGAGGCGAAGCCAGAAGATACCGTGTTGGTGTGTGGATCGTTTCACACTGTCGCACATGTCATGGAAGTGATAGACGTGGGGAGAAGCGGTGGCGAGTAAGTTTCAGAATCGATTAGTTGGCACAATTGTGCTGGTCGCGCTGGGGGTGATTGTGCTCCCCGGGCTGCTTGACGGGCAGAAAAAGCATTATCAGGATGAGTTTGCGGCGATCCCGCTGGTGCCGAAACCCGGCGATCGCGATGAACCAGACATGATGCCTGCAGCAACGCAGGCGCTGCCGACGCAGCCACCGGAAGGGGCGGCTGAAGAGGTGCGCGCGGGTGATGCTGCCGCGCCATCGTTGGACCCGTCACGTTTGACGACGGCAAACAGCGCGGAGTTAGATCCTGTCCCCGCGCCTGTAGAACAGCCGAAACCCAAACCGAAGCCGCAGCCGGTTGCCGTCGCTCCGACGCCAGCACCGGCTCCAGCGCCGAAACCGGCCGCGGTGGAACCGCCAGCGCCAACCGGCAAAGCGTACGTTGTACAGCTCGGTGCGCTGAAAAATGCGGATAAGGTCAATGAGATCGTGGGTAAACTTCGTGGCGCGGGCTTCCGGGTATATACTTCCCCGTCAACGCCGGTGCAGGGTAAAATAACCCGTATTCTCGTAGGACCTGACGCCTCCAAAGATAAGCTGAAGAACTCGCTGGGCGAGCTGCAGAAGATCTCCGGTCTGAGCGGCGTAGTGATGGGGTACACCCCTAATTAAGGGATTGCGCTGTTCACGGCGCTGCTCTTAATTCAGGCCGGATAGGGCGTTTTTACCGCTATCCGGCAGTGCCCGAAGAGGCATAAAACGGTATGGCGTTGAAGATTTTTTCAGCGCCATTTTTATTTACGCGTGGAAAGGAAATCCCTACGCAAACGTTTTCTTTTTCTGTTAGAATGCGCCCCGAACAGGACGACAGGGCGTTAAATCGTGGGACACTTATGGTCTGGATTGATTACGCCATTATCGCGGTGATTGGTTTTTCCTGTCTGGTTAGCCTGATCCGTGGCTTTGTTCGTGAAGCATTATCGTTGGTGACTTGGGGTTGTGCTTTCTTTGTCGCCAGCCATTACTACACTTACCTGTCTGTCTGGTTTACGGGCTTTGAAGACGAACTCGTTCGAAATGGGATTGCTATCGCGATACTGTTTATCGCGACACTTATCGTCGGCGCTATCGTTAACTTTGTGATAGGCCAACTGGTAGAGAAAACAGGCCTGTCGGGTACCGACAGGGTGTTGGGGATCTGCTTTGGTGCTCTGCGAGGAGCGCTGATCGTCGCCGCCATACTGTTCTTTCTCGATACCTTTACCGGTCTGTCGAAAAGTGAAGACTGGAGCAAGTCGCAGCTGATCCCGCAGTTCAGTTTCATCATCAGATGGTTCTTTGACTATCTGCAAAGCTCGTCAAGTTTCTTGCCCAAAGTATAAACTTTGGGTTGTTGCTGAACGAGGAAAAGACGTATGTGCGGTATTGTCGGTATCGCCGGTGTTATGCCGGTAAACCAGTCGATTTATGACGCGTTAACGGTGCTCCAGCATCGTGGTCAGGATGCCGCAGGCATCATCACCATTGATGCCAACAACTGCTTCCGCTTGCGTAAAGCAAACGGAATGGTGAGCGATATTTTTGAAGCGCGCCATATGCAGCGTTTGCAGGGCAATATGGGCATCGGTCATGTGCGTTACCCAACGGCTGGCAGCTCCAGCGCCTCCGAAGCTCAACCTTTTTACGTCAACTCACCGTATGGCATCACGCTTGCCCATAATGGCAACCTGACCAATGCGCATGAGCTGCGTAAAAAGCTGTTTGAAGAAAAGCGCCGCCACATCAATACCACTTCAGACTCTGAAATTTTGCTGAATATTTTCGCCAGCGAGCTGGATAACTTCCGCCATTATCCGCTGGAAGCCGATAATATTTTTGCTGCTATTGCGGCAACCAACCGCCAGATCCGCGGCGCCTATGCCTGCGTGGCGATGATTATTGGCCACGGTATGGTTGCCTTCCGCGATCCTAACGGTATCCGTCCGCTGGTACTGGGTAAACGCGATATCGGGGATGGTCGTACCGAGTATATGGTGGCCTCCGAGAGCGTGGCGCTGGATACGCTGGGCTTTGAATTCCTGCGCGATGTGGCACCTGGCGAAGCGGTGTATATCACCGAAAAAGGTCAGCTGTTTACTCGCCAGTGTGCCGATAACCCGGTTAGCAATCCGTGCCTGTTTGAATACGTTTACTTCGCACGTCCTGACTCCTTTATCGACAAGATTTCCGTCTACAGCGCCCGTGTAAATATGGGGACCAAGCTTGGCGAAAAAATTGCTCGCGAGTGGGAAGATCTGGACATTGACGTGGTGATCCCGATTCCGGAAACCTCCTGCGATATCGCGCTGGAAATTGCCCGTATTCTCGGTAAGCCGTACCGTCAGGGTTTTGTGAAAAACCGCTACGTGGGTCGTACCTTTATCATGCCCGGCCAGCAGCTGCGCCGTAAATCCGTGCGCCGTAAGCTGAACGCCAACCGTGCGGAATTCCGTGATAAAAACGTGCTGCTGGTGGATGACTCCATCGTGCGCGGTACCACCTCGGAACAGATTATCGAGATGGCGCGTGAAGCCGGAGCGAAGAAAGTGTATCTGGCCTCTGCGGCCCCGGAAATTCGCTTCCCGAACGTTTATGGTATCGATATGCCTACGGCGACGGAGCTGATTGCTCATGGTCGCGAAGTGGACGAGATTCGCCAGATAATCGGTGCAGACGGTCTTATCTTCCAGGATCTGAACGATCTGATTGAAGCGGTCCGCGCTGAGAACCCGGATATTCAGCAGTTTGAATGTTCAGTGTTTAACGGCGTGTACGTCACCAAAGACGTCGACCAGCAATATCTCGATTTCCTTGACTCCCTGCGTAATGATGATGCCAAAGCAATTTTGCGTCAGAACGAAGCGGAAAACCTCGAGATGCATAACGAAGGGTAATGTTCTGTTGCAGGTCAGGACACATAGAGTGGACTGACTTGCAACTGCGCATAAAAACCTGCAAAGTCAGCCCTGAAGCAAGTAAGGGCGAAAAAATGAAACGACTCATTGTAGGGATTAGCGGTGCCAGTGGCGCGATTTATGGCGTGCGCCTGCTGCAGGTTTTGCGTGACGTTACTGATGTGGAAACCCATCTGGTGATGAGTGCTGCTGCCCGACAGACGCTGGCGCTGGAAACAGACCTCTCTGTACGCGACGTGCAGGCACTGGCGAATGTAAATCACGATACGCGCGATATCGCCGCCAGTATCTCTTCCGGCTCTTTTCAGACCGCCGGAATGGTAATATTACCGTGTTCAATCAAAACGCTTTCAGGCATCGTCCACAGTTACACCGATGGGCTGCTTACCCGTGCGGCAGACGTGGTGTTGAAAGAACGCCGCCCGCTGGTGCTGTGCGTGCGTGAAACGCCGCTGCATCTGGGGCATCTGCGACTGATGACGCAGGCGGCAGAAATTGGCGCGGTGATTATGCCGCCAGTCCCGGCATTCTATCATCGCCCACAAACGCTAGATGATGTGATTAATCAAACGGTTAACCGCGTACTCGACCAGTTTGATATCTCCCTTCCACAGGATCTGTTCACCCGCTGGCAAGGGGCGTAAAACCGTTCCATCAGCGTGCAAAGAAACATCCATTGCCCTGTTTCAGGGCAATTTTGTAACCGCGATCATATCCTCAACATTTAATTCGTTAAAACTCAACGAAACGCTGCGGTTCAACCGTCAGACCTGCTATCTTCAAAATCAGGACATTATTGCAACGTTTTATTAACATATTTAACGTCGAATATCCTCATCGACGCGACAATGGCATAAGACCTGCATGAAAAAGTCTGCAAACACACAACACAACGTAAAACATAATAAAATTACGCCACTTGAGGGTTATGTATGAAGAAGACGGTTCTTGCTTTGTCTTTGCTGGTAGGACTCTCCGCCACCGCGGCCAGCTACGCAGCACTTCCGCAGACGGTTCGTATTGGTACAGATACAACGTACGCACCTTTTTCCTCTAAAGATGCCAAAGGCGACTTTGTCGGTTTTGATATCGATCTGGGAAATGAGATGTGTAAGCGCATGCAGATCAAATGTACCTGGGTAGCCAGCGACTTTGATGCGCTGATCCCGTCGCTGAAAGCGAAAAAAATTGATGCCATCATCTCCTCGCTTTCAATCACTGAGAAGCGTCAGCAAGAGATTGCGTTTTCAGACAAGCTTTACGCAGCAGACTCACGTCTGATCGCCGCGAAAGGTTCCCCAATTCAACCGACTCTTGATTCCCTCAAAGGTAAACATGTTGGCGTACTGCAAGGCTCGACTCAGGAAGCCTATGCTAATGACAACTGGCGCAGCAAAGGCGTAGATGTAGTGGCCTATGCGAACCAGGACCTCATCTATTCTGACCTGACAGCGGGTCGTCTGGACGCGGCGTTGCAGGATGAAGTCGCGGCCAGCGAAGGTTTCCTGAAGCAGCCTGCCGGTAAGGACTACGCTTTTGCTGGTCCGTCGGTGAAAGATAAAAAATACTTTGGTGACGGCACCGGGATTGGCTTGCGCAAAGATGATGCAGAGCTGAAAGCTGCTTTCGATAAAGCGCTGGGCGAACTGCGCAAAGACGGCACCTACGACAAAATGGCGAGCAAGTATTTTAACTTCAATGTCTACGGCGATTAATACGCCGCAGCGGGGAATGGACTGCACCATTGCGGGTAACCATTACGGTGCATAATAAATTCAGTGCACTGTTTTGGTGCTTTTGTCGCTGTCTTAATAAGCATGAGTGCATACTTAAGCGCTTTTCATGCAAATAAATACCGTCGACAGGGTAGAATGCTTTGCCTTGTCGGCCCGATTAATGGCACGATAACTGCACCTGGTCCTGTAAAGATCCCCTATAAAAGACAGTCTGTTGAGGATAGTTATGAAAAAACTGGTGTTGTCTCTTTCTCTGGTCCTGGCTTTCTCCAGTGCTACCGCAGCATTTGCAGCCATTCCGCAAAAAATTCGTATCGGTACCGATCCTACTTATGCGCCGTTCGAATCGAAAAATGCACAGGGTGAATTAGTCGGTTTTGATATCGATCTGGCTAAAGAGCTGTGCAAACGTATCAATACACAATGTACCTTCGTGGAAAACCCGCTGGACGCGCTTATCCCTTCGTTAAAAGCGAAGAAAATCGATGCGATTATGTCCTCGCTTTCCATTACTGAAAAACGTCAGCAGGAAATCGCCTTTACCGACAAGCTTTATGCAGCCGACTCGCGTCTGGTTGTCGCTAAAGATTCTGCTATTCAACCAACCATTGAGTCGCTGAAAGGTAAACGTGTTGGAGTGCTGCAGGGCACGACTCAGGAAACCTTCGGCAACGAGCACTGGGCGCCAAAAGGCATTGAAATTGTCTCTTATCAGGGGCAAGACAATATCTATTCTGACCTGACTGCCGGGCGTATTGATGCTGCTTTCCAGGATGAAGTCGCAGCCAGCGAAGGCTTCCTGAAACAGCCGGTCGGTAAAGATTACAAATTCGGCGGCCCATCTGTAAAAGACGAGAAGTTATTCGGCGTGGGTACCGGTATGGGGCTTCGCAAAGATGATAACGAACTGCGCGAAGCACTGAACAAAGCCTTTGCCGAGATGCGAGCTGACGGTACTTACGAGAAGCTGGCGAAAAAGTACTTCGATTTTGATGTTTACGGCGGTTAATCACCGCAGGTGCTGATAAAGCCCGTAGATTTTTGACGAGTTGAATTTATGCCTGATGGCGCTGCGCGTATCCGGTCTACAGCGATTTTGTAGGCCGGATAAGGCAAAGCCGCCATCCGGCATTAAACGATTTGTCTGAAATCAAAAGAGGCTTATTACTCCACCACACACGACAGGACAGGCAGCATGTTGTATGGCTTTTCAGGTGTTATTTTACAGGGCGCAATTGTTACGCTGGAGCTGGCACTTAGCTCGGTGGTACTGGCGGTTCTGATAGGCCTTGTCGGCGCGGCAGCAAAGCTGTCGCAAAGCCGGGCGCTGGCGCTTATTTTCGAAGGGTACACAACGCTTATCCGCGGCGTGCCCGATCTGGTCTTAATGCTGCTCATCTTTTACGGATTACAAATCGCGCTGAATACCCTTACCGATGCAATTGGTATCAGCCAGATTGATATCGATCCGATGGTCGCGGGTATTATTACGCTCGGGTTTATCTACGGAGCCTATTTTACCGAAACATTTCGTGGCGCATTTATGGCCGTGCCAAAAGGACATATTGAAGCCGCGACGGCATTCGGTTTTACCAGTTCACAAATATTTCGCCGCATTATGTTCCCGGCGATGATGCGCTATGCCTTACCGGGAATTGGCAACAACTGGCAGGTCATTCTTAAGGCCACGGCGCTGGTATCGTTGCTCGGCCTGGAAGACGTGGTGAAAGCCACTCAGCTTGCCGGAAAAAGTACCTGGGAGCCGTTCTATTTTGCCGTAGTGTGCGGGGTCATCTATCTGGTGTTTACCACTGTTTCTAATGGTGTGCTGCTGTACCTTGAGCGCCGCTATTCTGTGGGTGTGAAGAGGGCTGACCTGTGATTGAGATTATTCAGGAATACTGGAAGTCCCTGCTGTGGACCGACGGATATCGCTACACCGGCGTGGCTATCACCCTGTGGCTTCTGATTTCATCGGTGGTGATGGGCGGGATACTGGCGCTGTTTTTGGCAATTGGTCGTGTTTCCAGTAATAAATTTATCCAGTTTCCCATCTGGCTGTTCACCTATATTTTTCGTGGGACGCCGCTGTACGTCCAGTTGCTGGTGTTTTATTCCGGGATGTATACGCTGGAGATAGTCAAAGGCACGGACTTCCTCAACGCGTTTTTCCGCAGTGGGCTAAATTGCACCGTGCTGGCGCTGACGCTGAATACCTGCGCCTATACCACGGAGATTTTCGCCGGGGCTATTCGTTCCGTACCCCATGGTGAGATTGAAGCCGCGCGCGCTTACGGTTTCTCGTCGTTTAAACTGTATCGCTGCATTATTTTGCCTTCCGCGCTGCGTATTGCGCTGCCGGCTTACAGCAATGAAGTTATTTTAATGCTGCACTCCACGGCGCTGGCGTTTACCGCAACGGTGCCTGATTTGTTGAAAATCGCCCGCGATATCAACTCGGCAACCTATCAGCCGTTTACCGCCTTCGGTATTGCCGCTGTTCTGTATTTGATTATTTCGTATGTCCTGATCAGTCTGTTCCGCAAAGCGGAAAAACGCTGGTTGCAGCATGTATCCTCTAAATGATTCGAGTAACACGATGTCTGAAAATAAATTAAACGTTATCGATTTACATAAGCACTACGGCGAACATGAAGTGCTGAAAGGGGTATCGCTGCAGGCCAATGCGGGTGATGTTATCAGTATTATTGGCTCGTCAGGTTCCGGTAAAAGTACCTTCCTGCGCTGCATTAACTTTCTCGAGAAACCGAGCGCCGGGTCGATTGTGGTGAGTGGTCAGAACATTGGTCTGGTACGCGACAAAGACGGCCAGCTTAAGGTTGCAGACAAAAATCAGCTGCGCTTGCTGCGCACGCGACTGACGATGGTCTTTCAGCACTTTAATCTGTGGAGCCACATGACGGTGCTGGAAAACGTGATGGAAGCGCCGATCCAGGTGTTGGGGCTGAGCAAGCAGGAAGCTCGCGAACGTGCGGTGAAGTATCTGGCGAAAGTGGGTATTGATGAGCGCGCTCAGGGCAAATATCCGGTGCATCTGTCCGGTGGTCAGCAGCAGCGTGTCTCCATTGCTCGTGCGCTGGCGATGGAACCGGAAGTGTTGCTGTTTGATGAACCCACGTCGGCACTTGACCCGGAGCTGGTGGGCGAAGTGCTGCGCATTATGCAACAACTGGCCGAAGAGGGAAAAACCATGGTGGTCGTGACCCACGAAATGGGGTTTGCCCGTCATGTCTCCACGCACGTGATTTTCCTGCATCAAGGGAAGATTGAAGAAGAGGGCGATCCGGAGCAGGTATTTGGTAATCCGCAAAGTCCGCGTTTGCAGCAGTTCCTCAAAGGTTCGTTGAAGTAAGTCACCTGCCCGGAGGCGCTACGCTTTCCGGGCCTGGGATTTTAGCGCGTCGCACTCCAGACGATAAACCCAGTCGTCGTAGGCGATACCATCAATCTCATACGCCTTTTCCAGCACCTGCGTACGCACGAACCCCGTTTTTTCCAGAATCCGTATTGAGCCCTTATTATCCGCCAGTGCGTAAGCATTTATCGCTGTGACCGCCGCGTGCTCGAAGGCGTACTGGCACACCGCGCGTACGGCTTCGCTGGCAATACCTTTCCCCTGCGCCTGTGGCATGATGGCGTAGCCGAGGTCGGCTTCGTGCGGGTAGAGATGGCTGATTTGCAGACCAATATCGCCGAGCGGCGTCGGGTTGTTGTGCTCGCGGATGACAAAAGTGTGCTGTGCGGCAAGGCGTCTGGCGAATAACAGACGCGTATCTTTCGCCGGGGCGATGTTGCCCATATAGCGCATGACTTCAGGACATTCACGTAGTTTCTGGAAAAATGACCAGTCAGAAAACTGAAACAAAGAGAGGGTAAGTCGGGGAGTCGAAATTATCGCCATAACGTCGCCATTGCAGAAATCTGGCCTATAACCTTACCACCACAACGGCGACCGTGAATAGCGCTTAGGGGTTATCGGATGACATCCGCCAGCGCTTCTTCTAAATCGTACCAGCGAAACGCGAAACCGGAGGCTTCCAGGCGTTTTGGCAACGCTCGCTGCCCGCCGAGAACCAGCACTGAAGATTCGCCCATCAGCAACCGCATTGCGGTGGCGGGAACGCGCAGAATGGCAGGACGGTTCAGGGCGTGGCCCAGCGCGTGGGCAAACTGCTCATTGTGTACCGGGTACGGTGAAACCATATTAAAGGGACCGCGCAGATCGTTATCCAGCAGCCAGAGAATTCCGTTGACCATATCATCAATATGGATCCAGGCCATATACTGGCGTCCGTTGCCAATTGGTCCGCCTAAGCCAAGACGAAACGGCGGGACCATTTTCGCCAGAATGCCGCCAGCAGAGGCCAGTACCACGCCGGTGCGCAGCATACACACGCGGGTTTTATCGCTTTGCGCAGTGCTGGCAATTTGCTCCCAGCGGGCGCACAGCTTATGGGTAAATTCGTTATGCGGCGGCTCTTCTTCTGTGACCACCACTTCGCCTAAATCGCCGTAGTAACCGGTAGCGGAACCGGAAATTAGCACTGCGGGCGGTGTCTCGCTGGCATTGATTAAATCGACTAGCTTCTGCGTGATGACCCAGCGGCTCTGACACAGGCGTTCCTTTTGCTGGGCACTCCAGCGCTTGTCCGCAATCGGCTCTCCGGCAAGGTTAATGACGGCATCAATGTCATTGAGATTTTGCCGCTCTTCCAGCCCTTTGGACAGCGTAACCCGGGAGTCGAGAATCTGACGCGCCTTATCAGGAGAACGGGTCACTACGGTTATCTGATGCCCCAGCTCCAGCAAGCGGGGGATCAGATGACGTCCAATCAGGCCAGTACCGCCGGTAATCAGAATCTGCATGTCGCCTCCCGGGTTATGTTTTAACGCTGCCAGCTCAGCGTCATAGAGACTGAGTCGGCGTAACGTAATGCGTGAAGTTTATCTATCTCTACTTGAGCATAAGTGACCCAGTGATGTTCGCGTGCGATATCGAGCACATCTTGAGTTAATTTTTCTAACAATGAGAAGCGGTTACCCTCCACGTGGGCAATGATGCTCTTGGTGATAGTGCGATAATTCAGCGCGTCGTTGATATCTTCGCTGGTACGGGCTTTGTCTGCCGGATAGTGAATGGCAATGTTGATGACGATATCCTGGCGGTTAAGGATCTCCTCTTCTTTGATGCCGATAAAAGTGCGCAGACGAAGGTTTTTTATACGAATAATTGCGTCAGGTTGTGACATTGCAGGTTTCCTCCATGTATGAACCTTTGCATGATACACGAGAACCGAATCGCGTCACCGCTTCTCACTTTGTGCTTGTTGCATGGCGCGTTCCGTTGCGGGACGCGTACGGATGCGTTCATGCCAGTTATTGACCGCCGGGTAGTTGTCGAGGTCGATGCGCTGACGCTGATGGGCGTGGATCCACGGCCAGCAGGCAATGTCGGCAATGCTGTAGTGATCGCCTCCCAGCCAGGGGGACGTTTCCAGACGTTTATTCATCACGTTGTACAGGCGCTGGGTTTCAACCTGGTATCTTTCAATGGCGTAGGGAATCGTTTGTGGGGCGTAGTGGCTAAAATGATGATTCTGACCCAGCATGGGTCCGAGGCCGCTGACCTGCCAGAACAACCACTGCAGCGTAGTGTGGCGTTCACGTAACTCACCGCTCAGCAGCTTACCGCTCTTTTCTGCCAGATAGAGTAAAATTTCTCCGGACTCAAACAGGCTGATGGGCTTTCCGCCGTCTACCGGGGCACTGTCGATAATGGCCGGGATTTTATTGTTTGGTGAGATTTGCAGAAAATCAGGGTGAAACTGGCTACCTTTGCTGATATCGACATGAATCAGACGGTATTGCAGCTGCGCCTCTTCAAGAAACAGCGTTATTTTGTGACCGTTTGGCGATGGAGTGTAATAGAGATCGATCATTTTCAGCGTCCGTTTTGTCATGAACCGGGTCATAACAAGTATAGAGCCTGTTGGCGTGCGTGAGTTTTCATCAAGTGACAGTGAGAGAAAGACTCTATATTTTGAAGGCAAGCCAATACATTTCAGAGGACATTATGAGCAAATCTGCAATTACGCTGTGGTCAGATGCCAATTTTTTCTCCCCTTACGTGCTGTCTGTTTATGTCGCTCTGCAAGAGAAAGGACTGCCTTTTACGCTGAAAACCGTTGATCTCAACAGCGGCGAACACTTGCAACCTTCATGGCAAGGGTATGCGTTAACGCGGCGCGTGCCGGTGCTTGAAATCGACGGTTTCGAGCTGAGCGAATCATCAGCGATTACTGAGTTCCTGGAAGAGAGTTTTGCGCCGCCGCAGTGGGAGCGAATCTACCCACACGATGTGCAAAAGCGCGCGCGGGCGCGCCAGGTTCAGGCGTGGATCCGCAGCGATCTGATGCCTATCCGTGAAGAACGCTCAACGGACGTGGTTTTTGCTGGCGTGAAAAAAGGTCCGTTAAGCGAAGCGGGAAAAGTCAGTGCGGAGAAATTGTTCGCCACTGCGAGCCATTTATTGAGCCACGGTAAGCAGAATTTATTTGGCGAATGGTGTATTGCCGACTGCGATTTAGCACTAATGCTGAATCGTCTGGTCCTTAACGGCGATGAGGTTCCCGAAGCGCTTGCAGAATATGCCGCCTTCCAGTGGCAGCGCGCTTCAGTCCAGCGTTTTATCGCGCTTTCAGCGAAGCGTACCTGCTGAAAAACGGGGCGTAATCCAGTATCATTACAAGGTACTTTTCAACGAGGAGTGAGTGATGAAACTGATGTTCGCATCGGACATTCATGGTTCGTTGCCAGCCACGGAGCGCGTACTTGAACGGTTTGCCGCAAGCGGTGCGCAATGGCTGGTGATATTGGGTGATGTTTTAAACCACGGACCGCGTAATGCGCTCCCGGAAGGCTATGCGCCTGCGCAGGTTGCTGAGCGGTTGAATGCGCTGGCAGCGCGGATTATCGCGGTGCGTGGCAATTGTGACAGCGAAGTGGATCAGATGCTTCTGCATTTTCCGATGACCGCGCCGTGGCAGCAAATTCTGACAGAAAACCAGCGACTCTTTTTGACGCACGGGCATCTTTTTGGCCCGCAAAATATGCCGGCACTCAACGTGGGAGATGTACTGGTTTATGGGCATACACATTTGCCCGTCGCTGAGCGTCAAGGGGATGTTTACCACTTCAATCCCGGCTCGGTAAGCATCCCGAAAGGGGGCTTTGCGGCAAGTTACGGGATTCTGGATGATAATGTTCTCAGCGTAATGGCACTCAATGATCAAAGTGTTATTGCACAGGTCGAGATTAATCCGTAATTTACCCCACAAACATAAACGCGCCGTAAGAGCGCAAGAAAAAAGAAGGTTTCCTGATGGTGGAACAGCGTCGTTTGGCAAGTACGGAATGGGTGGATATTGTGAATGAAGACAACGAAGTCATTGCACAATCCAGCCGGGAACAAATGCGGGCGCAACGCTTACGCCATCGTGCAACGTATATCGTCGTGCATGATGGTATGGGCAAAATTCTGGTTCAGCGTCGTACTGAGACAAAAGATTTTTTGCCCGGCATGCTGGATGCCACCGCTGGCGGTGTTGTGCAGGCTGACGAGCAACTACTGGACTCAGCGCGCCGTGAAGCGGAAGAGGAACTGGGGATTGCGGGCGTACCGTTTGCCGAGCATGGGCAGTTTTATTTTGAAGACCAGAACTGTCGCGTCTGGGGCGGGCTGTTTAGCTGTGTTTCCCACGGACCGTTTGCGCTTCAGGAAGAAGAGGTTAGTGAAGTTTGCTGGCTGACGCCGGAAGAAATTACCGCGCGCTGCGACGAATTTACGCCGGACTCACTGAAAGCCCTGGCGCTGTGGATGACCCGCAACGCTAAGAATGAAGGGGCGAAAGCCGAAAAGCAGGAAGAAGCTGAGTAAAATCTGCTCATCCGGCCTACAGCGTCGAGAAATCGTGTAGGCCGGGCAATCGTTTTTTAATGGTAACCCATTATCTGCGCGCCAATTACCACCACGCTGGACATAATAAACAGCAGTCCCAACAGCGTGGCGCCTACCTTCAGCCAGTTACGAAAATCCACCCGACACACGCCTAACGTTGCCATCAGCGATGCCGACGTAGGATAGATAATATGGCTGAATCCGTCGCCAAACTGGAAGGCCAGTACGGTGACCTGACGGTTTACGCCAACCAGATCGCCTAAGGGTGCTAATAACGGCATGGTCAATGCAGCCTGACCAGAGCCGGAAGTAACGAAGAAATTAAACACCGCCTGGAACAGCAGCATAAACCACGCCGCGATGGCGTTATCCAGCCCGCTGATGCCGTTGGCAATGCTGTGCAGCAGCGTGTTTAACACGCTGGCTTCACCCGCCTCTCCATTACCGACCAGCAGTAATATGCCCTTGGCAAAACCGACCAGCAGGGCAGGGGCAATCATCATTCGCGCGCCTTCAGTGAATGAGGAGGCCATGATGTTGACCGTCATGCCGTTGAGACGAAAGACCACGCCGATGATGCCAATTACCAGGCCCATGGTGAAGAACTGGCTGGCTATCTCAGGAATAAACCACGCGTTGACGATCACGCCCCAGACAACCCAAATCATTACCGCGGTCAGCACCAGCAGCACCAGCCAGTCGCCCAGCGTGAAGCGTCGTTCCACCACGTCGTCCTGCTGTTCGCGAAAGAAACGGTCGGATTCATGTACCCGGGACAAAAGCGGATTCTTTTTGATGCGCGCCGCATAGGCCAGCGTGAAGGTCAGCCCTATCAGGGTCGCAACCACCCACACAATGATACGCAGACCGGAACCAGAGAGCACCGGTACGCCCGCAATCCCCTGCGCGACGACCACGCAGAACGGGTTCATCCATGAGCTGGCGAATCCAATTTGAGTCGCAATATAGGTGACCAGAACGGTGGTGATACTGTCGTAACCTAACCGTACCATTAACGGTGCGATGATAATGGCAAAGGCGACCGCCTCTTCCCCCATGCCAAACACCGCGCCGCCTAATGAGAAGAGAACAAACAGCACCGGGATAAACAGGACTTCGTTTCCTCGCGTATGGCGGATGAGCGCCAGGATGCCGTTATCGATGGTTCCGGTACGCATAACGATGCCGAATGCGCCGCCAATCACCAGCATAAACATAATAATGCCGACGGCAGTGCCGAATTTAGAGCCGGAGGTTAACCCTTCAAACGGAAAATTCATCAGGCCAGGGCGCTCATCACCGGTGGTGAAAAACTGCACCCGGTGATACTGCTCTTCGCCCGCGTCGTTGGTCAGAATTCGAAAAGAGTGGGGGTCGACCACCTTACGGGTTTTGGTTTGTCCATCAACCTGATACTGCACTTCCTGACTGTCGAACATCCCGACGGGAACAACCCATGTCGCTAGACTGGTTAAAATGGCAACGAAAAAAATAATCACCAACGTATCGGGCATCGCCCATTTTTTAGCTGGCTGTGTTTCTGTTACTGCTGACATGAAAGACTATCCCTGTTGCAATGCAAAAGAGGATAAGTATGCAAACAGGAGAATAGTTATTCATTGATGCAGCGCATCCTGGCAAATGTTTCAGAATATGCCAACGGGAAAAACAGGTATAAAAAAACCGGAAATATAAGCTATTTCCGGTTTAATAAGCAGAAGTGTTGCCGGATAAGACATCCGGCACACTCGACAGATTACTGCTGCTGTTGGGAAGACTGGATCGCGGTCAGAGCGATGGTGTAGACGATGTCGTCAACCAGCGCGCCACGAGACAGGTCGTTCACAGGCTTGCGCATACCCTGCAGCATCGGCCCGATGGAGATCAGGTCGGCAGAACGCTGTACCGCTTTGTAGGTGGTGTTACCGGTGTTCAGATCCGGGAAGATGAACACGGTAGCGCGACCTGCAACCGGAGAGTTCGGCGCTTTGGATTTTGCTACGTCAGCCATAACGGCGGCGTCATACTGCAGCGGACCGTCGATCATCAGGTCAGGACGTTTTTCCTGCGCCAGACGTGTGGCTTCACGAACTTTTTCTACGTCGCTACCTGCACCAGAAGTACCGGTGGAGTAGGAGAGCATTGCTACACGCGGTTCGATACCGAAGGCAATGGCGGATTCAGCGGACTGAATCGCGATTTCTGCCAGTTGCTCTGCAGTCGGATCCGGGTTGATCGCGCAGTCGCCGTATACGTAAACCTGATCCGGCAGCAGCATGAAGAACACGGAAGACACCAGGGAACTACCCGGTGCAGTTTTGATCAGCTGCAGCGGCGGACGGATGGTGTTCGCGGTGGTATGAACTGCACCAGAAACCAGACCGTCAACGTCGTCCTGTTCCAGCATCAGGGTACCGAGAACCACGTTGTCTTCCAGCTGTTCGCGGGCAACGGTTTCGGTCATACCTTTGTTTTTACGCAGTTCGACCAGGCGAGCAACGTAGCTTTCGCGAACTACATCTGGATCAACGATTTCTACGCCAGCGCCCAGCTCAACGCCCTGAGAGGCCGCAACGCGGGTGATCTCATCCGGGTTGCCCAGCAGTACGCAGGTTGCGATACCGCGTTCAGCACAGATAGCCGCTGCTTTAACGGTACGCGGCTCGTCACCTTCCGGCAGAACAACACGCTTGCCGGCTTTACGTGCCAGCTCGGTCAGCTGATAACGGAACGCTGGCGGAGACAGACGACGGCTGCGCTCAGAGGTCGCAGTCAGGGATTCAATCCAGTCAGCGTTGATGTAGTTAGCAACGTATTCCTGAACTTTCTCAATACGTTCGTGATCGTCAACCGGAACTTCCAGGTTGAAGCTCTGCAGGCTCAGAGAGGTCTGCCAGGTGTTGGTGTTCACCATGAATACCGGCAGGCCGGTTTCAAATGCACGTTCGCACAGTTTAGTGATACGCGCGTCCATTTCGTAGCCGCCAGTCAGCAGCAGGGCACCGATTTCCACGCCGTTCATGGCTGCCAGGCATGCTGCAACCAGCACGTCAGGACGATCGGCGGAAGTCACCAGCAGAGAACCTGCACGGAAGTGCTCCAGCATGTGCGGAATGCTGCGTGCGCAGAAAGTCACAGACTTCACGCGACGGGTATTGATATCACCTTCGTTAACGATAGTGGCGTTCAGATGACGCGCCATATCGATTGCACGCGTTGCGATCAGATCGAAGCTCCATGGCACCGCGCCCAGAACCGGCAGCGGGCTGGATTCTTGCAGTTTAGCCGGATCAACTTTGATCACTTTTGCTTTGGAAGAGTCGTCGAAAATCTCGGACAGATCCGGGCGAGTACGGCCCTGCTCATCAACCGGTGCGTTCAGTTTGTTAACGATTACGCCGGTGATGTTGGTGTTTTTCGCGCCGCCGAAGCTGCTGCGAGTCAGTTCAATACGCTCGTTCAGCTGTTCCGGGGTATCGGTACCCTGAGACATTACGAAGACGATTTCTGCGTTCAGCGTTTTCGCGATTTCGTAGTTCAGAGACTGCGCGAACTGATGTTTGCGGGTTGGGACCAGGCCTTCAACCAGTACAACTTCAGCGTCTTTAGTGTTCGCGTGGTAGTTCGCGATGATCTCTTCCATCAGCACATCTTTCTGATTGCTGGACAACAGAGATTCAACATGGCTCATCTTCAGCGGCTCAGCGGCTGGCAGAGAAGAGTTAGCACGGACGATGCTGGTAGTCTGGTCTGGCGCATCGCCACCGGCACGCGGTTGAGAGATCGGCTTGAAGACGCTCAGACGAACGCCTTTGCGTTCCATTGCGCGGATCACGCCAAGGCTGACGCTGGTCAGACCGACGCTGGTTCCGGTAGGGATCAGCATAATAATACGGGACACGGTTTATCCTCTTTCGTTACCGTCGATGTAGACGGGTTACAAAACAGCACCGCCAGCTAGGCTGGCGGTGTGAAATCAGGCAGTCAGACGGCTCGCGTCTTGCGCGATAACCAGTTCTTCGTTGGTTGGGATAACCACCGCAGGACGGGTACCTTCTTTGTTGATGAAACCAGATTTGCCGAAACGTGCGGCCAGGTTACGTTCGTGGTCAACTTCAAAGCCCAGAACGCCCAGTTTGCCCAGAGACAGTTCACGAACCATCGCTGCGTTTTCACCGATACCACCGGTGAAGACAACTGCATCCAGACGACCATCCATCAGCGCAGTGTAAGAACCGATGTATTTCGCCAGACGGTGACAGTAAACGTCCATTGCACGTTTAGCGTCTTCTTTAGTCGCGTAGTTATCTTCAACATAACGGCAGTCGCTGGTGACTTCGGTCAGACCCAGCAGGCCGGACTCTTTGGTCAGCATTTTGTTGATCTGGTCAACGCTCATGCCCAGGGTGTCGTGCAGGTGGAAGATGATCGCCGGGTCGATGTCACCGGAACGCGTACCCATCACCAGACCTTCCAGCGGGGTCAGGCCCATGGAGGTATCAACACATTTACCGTTACGGATAGCAGAGACAGAACCGCCGTTGCCCAAGTGGCAAGTGATGATGTTCAGCTCATCAACCGGTTTGTTCAGAATTTTTGCCGCTTCCTGAGTCACGAAGAAGTGGCTGGTACCGTGTGCGCCGTAACGACGAACACCGTGTTCTTTGTACAGGCTGTATGGCAGAGCATAGAGGTAAGACTCTTCCGGCATGGTCTGATGGAACGCGGTGTCGAACACAGCCACGTTTTTGTCTTTCAGATTCGGGAAGGATTTCAGCGCTTCTGCGATACCGATCAGGTGTGCAGGGTTATGCAGCGGTGCAAAAGAGGCTGCGTCTTTGATACCCTGAATAACAGAATCGTCGATAACCACAGAGCCGGTGTATTTCTCGCCGCCGTGAACAACACGGTGACCAATCGCAGTCAGCTGAGCAGACAGTTCTGGTTTTTGTGCCAGAATAGTATTAACGATAAAATTCAGCGCTTCACTGTGAGCGGCGCCTGCACCTAAAGCCGCTTCTTGTTTACCGCCGTCCATTTTCCACTTGATACGTGCTTCTGGGAGATGGAAACATTCGGCTAAACCAGAGAGGTATTCTTCACCGTTTACTGCATCGATGATGGCAAATTTCAGTGAGGAGCTACCGCAGTTCAGAACCAGTACTAACTTACTCGACATGGAAGTACCTATTTATGATACGTGGCTAAAAAAACGTCAGGAAGTCATAGAGCGTAGCGCATGATGACACCGACGTTTATGATTAACATCATGCGCCATAGTCTTTTTGGGCACGATGGAATAAATACCTTTGAGTCTATGTCATTTTGCGTATTTTTCAGCCAATGGCATACTATGTGTCAATTTGACGACTCAATGATTTTGGACTAAAGGCCTTACAGGCCGGCACAGGATACCTGAATGTGGGTATTAAAGACAAAATGTTTTGAACGATGTCCTTTGTAGTTGTTGTTTTGCACAAATTTTTTAATTTTTATATGTGAAGTTGAGGTAACCGCCATGTCTACACCGGATAATCGTTCCGTCAATTTTTTTAGCTTGTTTCTCCGGGGGCAGCACTATGCGAAGACGTGGCCAATGGAAAAGCGCCTCGCGCCTGTGTTTGTAGAGAACCGCGTGATCCGCATGACGCGTTACGCGATCCGTTTTATGCCGCCTATCGCCGTCTTCACCTTATGCTGGCAAATTGCGTTAGGGGGGCAGTTGGGACCGGCCGTGGCGACTGCGCTGTTTGCGCTCAGCCTGCCGATGCAGGGCATGTGGTGGCTGGGTAAACGTTCTGTAACGCCGCTGCCGCCTTCAATACTCAACTGGTTCTACGAAGTTCGGGGTAAATTGCAAGAAGCCGGGCAGGCGCTCACTCCGGTAGAAGGAAAGCCTGATTATCAGGCGCTGGCTGACACGCTTAAGCGCGCCTTCAAACAACTGGATAAAACTTTCCTTGATGATTTGTAATTGACCCCTGATTACGCATATAAAAGAAGGCACAAGATGCCTTCTTTTTTTTCATCGCAGTAGTAGTGATACAGGAGTCCCAAATGGAAATGACCAACGCTCAACGTCTGATTTTGTCTAATCAGTACAAAATGATGACTATGCTCGATCCCACTAACGCCGAGCGTTATCGTCGTTTGCAGACGATTATTGAACGCGGTTACGGCTTGCAGATGCGCGAGCTGGATCGTGAGTTTGGTGAGCTGACGGAAGAAACCTGTCGTACGATTATCGATATTATGGAGATGTATCACGCATTACATGTGTCCTGGACTAATCTTAAGGACGCGCAGGCTATTGATGAGCGCCGCGTGACCTTCCTTGGCTTTGACGCCGCAACGGAAGCCCGTTACCTCGGGTACGTACGTTTTATGGTTAATGTGGAAGGTCGTTATACCCACTTTGATGCGGGTACGCATGGCTTCAACGCCCAGACCCCAATGTGGGAAAAATATCAGCGTATGCTGAATGTCTGGCACTCTTGCCCGCGCCAGTATCACCTGAGTGCGAATGAAATTAACCAAATCATTAATGCCTGAGGGGGCGAGCGTGCAGTGCAAAGGTTTTCTGTTTGATCTGGATGGAACGCTGGTCGATTCCTTACCCGCAGTAGAACGCGCGTGGTGCAACTGGGCCGATCGTTTTGGCCTCGATCACGCCGAGGTGCTCGGCTTTATTCATGGCAAGCAGGCCATTACCTCCCTGCGACACTTTATGGTGGGCAAATCTGAGGCTGAGATCGCCGCGGAATTCACCCGCCTGGAGCAGATCGAAGCGACGGAAACCGCGGGGATCACTGCGCTGCCGGGAGCGGTTGATTTGCTCAACCACCTCAATAAAGCGGGTATTCCATGGGCGATTGTGACCTCCGGATCCATGCCGGTAGCACGAGCGCGTCATCGTGTCGCGGGGCTGCCTGCTCCTGAAGTGTTTGTCACCGCCGAGCGGGTAAAAAGAGGCAAACCCGAGCCAGACGCCTATCTGTTAGGCGCCCAGCTTCTGGGTCTTGCGCCACAGGAATGCGCGGTGGTGGAAGATGCGCCCGCTGGGGTGCTTTCAGGACTGGCTGCAGGGTGTCATGTGATAGCGGTCAACGCGCCTGTGGACACGCCGCGTCTGGATGAGGTCGATTTTTCGCTGACCAGTCTGGAACATATTTCTGTGACCAAACAGCCTAACGGAAATGTGGTCGTGGTAAGAAATACCTGAACATGATTTAGCCCCAGATTGTTGGGGCTTTTTTATGGCAGAATCGATCCATCCCTCTCATTTAACAAGGATATGTTGTGAACGGTGAATTGACATGGGTTCTCTCATTGCTGGCGATTGCCGTCGTCTTGTTTGTCACTGGCAGAGTGCGTATGGACGCGGTCGCTTTGCTGGTCATCATTGCCTTTGTTCTGAGCGGAACATTGAGCATCACAGAAGCCTTTTCCGGATTCAGCGATCCTAACGTTATTTTGATAGCGGCATTATTCATTATCGGCGACGGCCTGGTGCGTACCGGGGTGGCGACGGTAATGGGTGCCTGGCTGGTGAAGGTGGCTGGCAGCAGTGAAGTCAAAATGCTGGTGTTGCTGATGATTACC
Organism: Citrobacter sp. XY323; assembly: GCF_025106035.1. Classification (NCBI taxonomy): domain Bacteria; kingdom Pseudomonadati; phylum Pseudomonadota; class Gammaproteobacteria; order Enterobacterales; family Enterobacteriaceae; genus Citrobacter; species Citrobacter sp. XY323. The sequence goes on along the minus strand of NZ_JANYUK010000004.1, from coordinate 554,042 downwards.
GTTGCCGGACTCGGGGCGTTTATGAGTTCGACCGGCGTGGTCGCCATCTTTATCCCGGTGGTCTTAAGCGTTTCCATGCGCATGGAAATTTCCCCTTCACGCCTGATGATGCCGCTGAGCTTTGCCGGCCTGATAAGCGGCATGATGACGCTGGTGGCGACGCCGCCGAACCTGGTCGTCAACAGTGAACTGTTACGTGAAGGACTTAACGGGTTCAGCTTTTTTAGCGTTACCCCGCTGGGGCTGGTGGTTCTGGTACTCGGCATAATTTATATGCTGCTGATGCGCTTTATGCTCAAGGGAGAAGATTCCAGGCAGCCGGGAGACGGCTGGAAACGCCGGACCTTTCGCGATCTGATTAAAGAATATCGCCTGACCGGGCGCGCGCGTCGCCTGGCGATTCGTCCCGGTTCTCCTATGATTGGCCAGCGTCTGGATGATCTGAAGTTGCGTGAGCGCTACGGGGCAAACGTGATTGGCGTGGAACGCTGGCGTCGCTTTCGTCGCGTAATAGTCGACGTTAACGGGGTTTCTGAGTTTCGCGCCCGTGACGTATTGCTGATTGATATGTCCGCGGCCGATGTCGACCTGCGTGAATTTTGCAGTGAACAGTTTCTGGAACCAATGGTACTGCGCGGCGAATACTTCTCCGAGCAGGCGCTTGATGTGGGGATGGCCGAGATCTCTCTGATCCCTGAATCGGAATTGATTGGCAAAACGGTACGGGAAATCGCTTTTCGTACCCGTTACGGGCTGAATGTCGTTGGGCTGAAGCGCGATGGCACGGCTCTGGCTGGAGCGGTGGTGGATGAGCCATTGCTGATGGGCGATATCATATTAGTGGTGGGCAACTGGAAGCTCATCACACTGTTGGGACAAAAAGGGCGTGATTTTGTCGTGCTGAATATGCCAGAGGAAGTCAGTGAAGCTTCTCCGGCGCACAGCCAGGCACCGCATGCGATTTTCTGTCTGGTGCTGATGGTCGCTCTGATGCTCACTGATGAAATTCCCAATACGGTGGCTGCGATCATCGCCTGTCTACTGATGGGGAAATTTCGCTGTATTGATGCCGAAAGTGCCTATAAAGCGATTCACTGGCCAAGCATTATTTTGATTGTCGGGATGATGCCCTTCGCGCTGGCTTTACAAAAAACCGGCGGTGTCGACTTGGTGGTGAAAGGGCTGATGGATGTCGGTGGCGGGTATGGCCCGTATATGATGTTGGGCTGCCTGTTCGTGCTGTGTGCGACTATCGGGTTATTTATCTCCAACACCGCGACGGCGGTGCTGATGGCGCCAATCGCGCTGGCGGCTGCAAAGTCGATGGGCGTTTCACCGTATCCTTTTGCGATGGGGATTGCGATGGCAGCATCCGCAGCCTTTATGACACCGGTCTCTTCGCCGGTAAACACTCTGGTGCTCGGACCTGGCAACTACAGCTTTAGCGATTTCGTGAAGATTGGCGTACCGTTTACCATCATTGTGATGGCGGTGTGCGTGGTGATGATCCCGATGCTGTTTCCGTTTTGATTTTGTTGGCGGATGGCGACGGGGATATCTTCGCCGCCACCGGGTCATGCGTTTATAGCGGAGAATCCTGGCTGATTTCATCTAATGAGAGGTGAAAACTCGGGACAAACACGTCCATAAAGTAGTCCATCTCTTCGCTGCGTCGCGACTCCAGCGTTTTTTCCAGACGCGTCTTGGCAAGCAGAAATTCGTTGTTACCGGCAGAGAGTTCCTCCAGACACTTCAGATACGCGCACAGGGCATCGGCCTGTTTAACAATCGATCTCTCTTCTTCACTTAAGGCATGTTCATCAATGAGCGGCGCAAAAATATCGCGCAGTTCATCAGGTACCATATCGACCAGTTTTTGCTGGGCAATTTTCTCTATCGCTTTATATTCCTGCGCAATCTGCGAGTTGAAATATTTCACCGGGGTAGGGAGATCACCGGTCAGCACTTCTGACGCATCGTGATACATCGCCAACAGAGCAATACGCTCAGCATTAACCTGACCACCAAATTTGCGGTTTTTGATCGCGGCCAGCGCATGGGCAACCATGGCAACCTGCAGACTGTGTTCAGACACGTTTTCGGTGCGCACGTTGCGCATCAGCGGCCAGCGATTAATGAGCTTCAGACGGGAGAGGTGGGCAAAAAAATGGCTCTGCTTCATAACGACCCTTATATGATGGCAACCTAAGAGTCATTTTGCGCAGAGAAGGCTGTCAGATGCAAATACTCGTCATCCATCCGACAGCCTTTGTTTAATTACAGCTGGTGATACCCTGACAGGAAACGCTCAAATTTACTCAGCGACATTTCAATATCGTCAATACGCGGCAGCGTGACGATGCGGAAATGATCCGGCCACGGCCAGTTGAATGCTGTTCCCTGAACCAGCAGTACTTTTTCCTGCAGCAGGAAGTCGAGCACCATCTTCTGGTCGTCATGAATGTTGAAGCGTTTAGCATCAATTTTCGGGAACATATACAGCGCGCCGCGCGGTTTTACGCAGGAGACACCAGGAATGTCATTGAGCAGTTCCCAGGCGCGGTTGCGTTGTTCATACAGACGCCCACCAGGCATGATAAATTCGCTGATGCTCTGGTATCCGCCCAGCGCGGTCTGAATGGCATGCTGCGCCGGAACGTTGGCACACAGGCGCATAGAGGCCAGCATCTCAAGACCTTCAATATATCCTTTAGCATGTTTCTTCGGCCCGTTCAGCACCATCCAGCCCTGACGGAAACCGGCAACGCGATAGGTTTTTGACAGGCCATTGAAGGTGATGGTCAGCAGATCCGGCGCCATTGCAGCGATGGAGTGGTGTTCAGCATCGTCGTAGAGAATTTTGTCGTAAATCTCATCCGCAAAGATGATGAGGTTGTTCTGGCGAGCAATCTCAACAATCTCCATCAGCAGCTCTTTGGAGTAAACAGCGCCGGTTGGGTTGTTTGGGTTGATGATGACGATCCCACGCGTACGCGGCGTGATTTTGGCGCGGATATCATCCAGGTCCGGGAACCAGTCTGATGATTCGTCACACAGGTAGTGCACGGCATTACCGCCGGAGAGCGATACCGCCGCCGTCCACAGCGGATAATCAGGAGCAGGAACCAGCATTTCGTCCCCACTGTTCAGCAATGCCTGCATAGCCTGCACAATTAATTCAGAAACGCCGTTGCCGATATAAATATCTTCCACGGTTACGTCGCGCATACCACGGGCCTGGTAATGCTGCATAATCGCTTTACGGGCGGAATAAAGGCCTTTGGAGTCGCAATATCCTTGCGCTGTTGGCAAATTGCGGATCACATCCACCAGTATTTCATCTGGCGCTTCAAACCCGAATGGCGCCGGGTTGCCGATGTTTAGTTTCAGAACCTTATTGCCTTCTTCTTCCAGGCGCTTTGCTTCCTTCAGAACCGGGCCGCGAATGTCATAACAGACGTTTTCTAATTTGCTGGATTTTTCAATGGGGGACATGAACGTTGACCTTTTTAGCTGTGAATGCCACTCCCTGCCATGGAAGTCAGCCCAGCACAATGTACTCCCACGGCGGTGAGTTTTGAAGGGTCTTTAGTAGAAGATTTTGAAAAGCTATGAAATGATAATTAACTGTTAACAACTAAATAATGTAAATATTATGAGATAATAATCTATCTGGATGTATTTTGTTGGTGGTATGTTTTGTTTTATTGGTTTTGTTGTGGTGATTTGTTTGGTCAAAAAAAGTTAAGCCTGTAAAGCGAAATGTCACGGGTGTCTAAGCTGGATGAGGTAATTCGAAAATACTGAGGTTTTATCTGCGGGGTCTGTTATCGGCCTGATCCGTACGTGATACGGTGTGAATTCATTGTTAAGCATAATTAATGAATTGAAGAATTCTTAATTAATTATTATTTAATATTTAAACGACATTAAATTGAATGGGCCAATAATAGCAAAACCGCTGCTCTGACATAACACCTGGTAGCCTGGAATTATTCACGATAACACTTATAAATATAGTGGTTTTAGGTTAAGATAAGTCTCATGAAATGGTAAGTAGTCTGAATTTTAAGATAATTCAAATGTTTGTTGGTTGTTCCTAACACACTGAAAAGTTAGTTTTTAATGTGTAAATTATTGTTCGTTAACTTTTTTTTAAATTTACAAAATTTACATGTTTTCCCTAAGTCAGAATCATCCAGCAGCTAAAAATTCGGCTCTTTCTCGTTGCTATATTCCGATGAATATCACGGGAATTAAAATAGCCAGGAAAGAGAATTGTTTCGTTTGTTAAACCAAATACATCCTTATTTTCACTTGGTTACACTAAGCGAAACTGCGAGGGAGGCACATTACAAATGGAGTTGTTTGATTCCAAATGCACAGCATTAACCCGGTATGACCCGCGAGTAAGTGAAAAACTATGATAAATGCAAATCGTCCGATAATTAACCTCGACCTCGATCTGCTGAGAACCTTCGTTGCTGTTGCCGACCTGAATACCTTTGCGGCTGCGGCAGCTGCGGTATGTCGAACTCAGTCTGCGGTGAGTCAGCAAATGCAGCGTCTTGAGCAACTCGTGGGGAAAGAGTTGTTCGCGCGCCATGGACGCAACAAACTACTGACCGAACATGGTATACAACTGTTGGGTTACGCCAGAAAAATACTGCGCTTTAATGATGAGGCATGCTCATCATTAATGTTTAATAATCTTCAGGGAGTGTTAACTATCGGTGCTTCTGATGAATCTGCCGATACCATACTGCCTTTCCTGCTCAACCGGATAAGTTCGGTTTATCCGAAGCTTGCGCTGGATGTGAGGGTCAAGCGTAACGCCTACATGGTGGATATGCTGAAGTCGCAAGAAGTGGACTTGGTTGTGACTACCAACCGTCCTGGCGATTTTGAATGTCTGAATCTGCGTACCTCGCCAACGCATTGGTACTGTGCTGCCGAATATATTCTGCAAAAAGGTGAGCCGGTACCGTTGGTTCTGCTGGACGATCCGAGCCCGTTTCGCGATATCGTGCTGGCGACATTAAATGCTGCCCAGATCCCGTGGCGTCTGGCTTATGTTGCTTCAACATTACCTGCGGTTCGCGCGGCGGTAAAAGCAGGGCTCGGCGTCACTGCGCGGCCTGTTGAAATGATGAGTCCAGATTTACGCGTACTGGGCGCCGCCGACGGATTACCGCCATTGCCTGATACTGAGTATCTGTTGTGCTGCGATCCGTCCACGCAAAATGAGTTGGCAGAAGTTATCTTTAAGTCGATGCAAACGTATCAAAATCCTTGGCAATACAATCAGTTTACCCCGGAAGGGGGAGATGACTCGCTGATTGTTGAAGGCGACTTTGAGTAATCCGTCACAAAAAATCGTTTTAAAATGTTAGTGTAAAAAAGAGCCACTGGTGATGAAAAAACATCCAGTGGCTCTTTTTTTATGCAAATATTGCCGCTTTATGTCATTTGCTATACTAAAACTTAACAAAATCAGAAGGTAAAAAAACGGCCTGACGCCTGGCTGAAAAATAAGCAGCAGCGTTACTAATTGTTTCCATGTTAAAAAACTAGAGAAATTGTTGCTGTTTTTTATGGTGAATTAACAAAAGCGTGTCGCAGATCAAGAAAATACTCCCATTTAGGGGGAGGCATCTGGGTGAATTCCTGTCAAAATAGGTGAGTATTATCTTTTTTACTTCACTACGGACACGATTCAACAACATTAAAAATGACCGATGATGCGATCGAAATTGGTCTAAATAGCACTTTATGTTAATGAAGTTGGAGCGGTGTAAAATAATGTGAGGAAACTTTTGTTAAAGTTGACAAAAGGTTATAGAAAGGAGTAAAAAACCCCATCAATTAGCTGTATAAAATGGTTTTTCACAGTGATTGTAAGGTTTTTTTTATTCCTCCCCATGAATCGATGTGGCGTTCATCTGCCGAAAAGAGCAGAGAATTTGGCGCTACTTTTGATGAGTAAGCAATGAGTATGTCAACATCCACTGAAATCATCGCTCATCACTGGGCATTCGCTATCTTTCTTATTGTTGCCATTGGCCTGTGCTGCCTGATGCTCGTCGGCGGCTGGTTTTTAGGTGGTCGCGCGCGCGCGAGATCTAAAAACGTGCCGTTTGAATCAGGTATCGACTCGGTCGGCACCGCCCGCTTGCGCCTGTCTGCCAAGTTTTATCTGGTAGCCATGTTCTTCGTTATCTTCGACGTTGAAGCGCTGTATCTGTTCGCATGGTCAACTTCTATCCGTGAAAGCGGCTGGATTGGCTTTGTGGAAGCTGCAATTTTTATTTTTGTGTTACTGGCAGGTCTGGTTTATCTGGTGCGTATTGGCGCGCTGGACTGGACGCCCGCGCGTTCACGCCGCGAGCGTATGAACCCGGAAACGAACAGTATCGCTAATCGTCAACGCTAACCGCGAGGCATTAAGATGGATTATACGCTCACCCGCATAGATCCTAACGGTGAGAACGACCGTTACCCCCTGCAAAAACAGGAGATCGTAACCGACCCCCTGGAGCAAGAAGTTAACAAAAACGTGTTCATGGGTAAGCTGCATGACATGGTTAACTGGGGCCGTAAAAACTCAATTTGGCCATATAACTTTGGCCTTTCCTGCTGCTACGTTGAGATGGTGACCTCGTTTACCGCCGTGCACGATGTGGCCCGTTTTGGTGCGGAAGTACTGCGTGCATCGCCGCGTCAGGCTGACCTGATGGTCGTCGCCGGAACCTGCTTTACTAAAATGGCGCCGGTTATTCAGCGCCTCTACGATCAGATGCTGGAACCGAAATGGGTTATTTCCATGGGCGCATGCGCCAACTCCGGCGGTATGTACGACATCTATTCTGTGGTGCAGGGCGTTGATAAATTTATTCCGGTCGATGTGTACATCCCGGGATGCCCGCCGCGTCCGGAAGCGTATATGCAGGCTCTGATGCTGCTGCAAGATTCCATTGGCAAAGAACGCCGTCCGCTCTCCTGGGTGGTTGGCGATCAGGGCGTTTATCGCGCCAATATGCAGTCAGAACGCGAGCGTAAACGCGGCGAACGTATTGCTGTAACGAATCTTCGTACACCAGACGAGATTTAATTTGCGCCTGTCGGCAGCAGCACTTCCTTCGCTTATCACTACATAAATAGCGCGAAGCACTGCCGACCACCACGGACCATTTGCAATGGTGAACAATATGACCGACTTAACCGCGCAAGACGCTGTATGGCAAACACGGGATCACCTTGATGACCCGGTCATTGGCGAACTGCGCAACCGTTTTGGGCCGGATGCCTTTACCGTTCAGGCGACTCGCACCGGGGTACCTGTTGTTTGGGTCAAGCGTGAACAATTACTGGAAGTTGGCGATTTCTTAAAGAGACTGCCGAAACCTTACGTCATGCTGTTTGACTTACACGGCATGGACGAACGTCTGCGTACGCACCGCGAAGGGTTACCCGCCGCGGATTTTTCCGTTTTCTATCACCTGATCTCCATTGAACGCAATCGCGATATCATGCTCAAGGTGGCATTGTCTGAAAACGACCTGCGCGTACCGACGTTCACCAAACTGTTCCCGAACGCCAACTGGTATGAGCGTGAAACCTGGGAAATGTTTGGCATCGACATCGAAGGTCACCCGCACCTGACGCGTCTGCTGATGCCGCATACTTGGGAAGGTCATCCGCTGCGTAAAGACTACCCGGCGCGTGCGACCGAATTCGATCCGTTTGAGCTGACTAAAGCCAAACAGGATCTGGAAATGGAATCACTGACCTTCAAACCAGAAGAATGGGGCATGAAGCGTAGTTCCGAAAACGAGGACTTCATGTTCCTCAACCTCGGTCCTAACCACCCGTCTTCTCACGGTGCGTTCCGTATTGTGCTGCAGCTTGATGGCGAAGAAATCGTCGACTGCGTGCCTGACATCGGCTACCACCACCGTGGCGCTGAAAAGATGGGTGAACGTCAGTCCTGGCATAGCTACATTCCGTACACCGACCGTATCGAGTACCTCGGCGGCTGCGTTAACGAAATGCCTTACGTACTGGCCGTTGAGAAACTGGCTGGCATCACCACGCCGGATCGCGTCAACGTGATTCGCGTTATGTTGTCTGAACTGTTCCGTATCAACAGCCACCTGCTGTACATCTCCACGTTCATCCAGGACGTCGGCGCGATGACGCCGGTCTTCTTCGCCTTTACCGACCGTCAGAAAATCTATGACGTAGTGGAAGCGATCACCGGTTTCCGTATGCACCCGGCCTGGTTCCGTATCGGCGGTGTGGCACACGATCTGCCGCGCGGTTGGGACAAACTGCTGCGTGACTTCCTCGACTGGATGCCAAAACGTCTGGATTCCTACGAGAAAGCCGCACTGCGTAACACCATCCTGAAAGGCCGTTCGCAAGGCGTTGCCGCTTACGGTAAGAAAGAAGCGCTGGACTGGGGTTGTACCGGTGCTGCGCTGCGTGCGACCGGTATTGATTTTGACGTGCGTAAAGCGCGTCCATACTCTGGCTACGAAAACTTTGACTTTGAAGTCCCGGTTGGCGGCGGCGTGTCCGACTGCTATACCCGCGTGATGCTGAAAGTTGAAGAGCTGCGCCAGAGTCTGCGCATCCTTGAGCAGTGCCTCAACAACATGCCGGAAGGCCCGTTCAAAGCGGATCACCCGCTGACTACGCCGCCGCCGAAAGAGCGCACGTTGCAACATATCGAAACCCTGATCACCCACTTCCTGCAGGTTTCGTGGGGACCGGTTATGCCGGCAAACGAGTCCTTCCAGATGGTGGAAGCGACCAAGGGTATTAACAGTTACTACCTGACCAGCGATGGCAGCACCATGAGTTACCGTACCCGTATCCGTACCCCGAGCTATGCGCACCTGCAGCAGATCCCGGTAGCGGTACGTGGCAGCCTGGTGTCCGACCTTATCGTCCACCTGGGTAGTATCGATTTTGTTATGTCAGATGTGGACCGCTAATTATGCACGAGAATCAACAACCACAAACCGAGGCTTTTGAGCTGAGTGCGGCTGAGCGTGAAGCGATTGAGCACGAGAAGCACCACTACGAAGACCCGCGTGCGGCGTCCATTGAAGCGCTGAAAATCGTTCAGAAACAGCGTGGCTGGGTGCCGGATGGGGCGATCTATGCGATCGCTGATGTGCTGGGGATCCCGGCAAGCGACGTAGAAGGTGTTGCCACGTTCTATAGCCAGATCTTCCGCCAGCCGGTAGGTCGCCACGTGATCCGCTATTGCGACAGCGTGGTGTGCCATATCAACGGCTATCAGGGGATCCAGGCTGCGCTTGAGAAAAAACTCAACATCAAGCCGGGGCAGACGACCTTTGACGGTCGTTTTACGCTGCTCCCGACCTGTTGCCTGGGGAACTGCGATAAAGGGCCGAACATGATGATCGATGAGGATACTCATGCTCACCTGACCCCGGAAGGCATTCCCGAACTGCTGGAGCGGTATAAATGAAAGACATTATCCGTACTCCCGAAACGCATCCGCTGACCTGGCGTCTGCGTGATGACAAACAGCCGGTCTGGCTGGACGAATACCGTAGCAAGAACGGCTACGAAGGTGCGCGTAAGGCCCTGACCGGGCTGTCACCGGACGAAATCGTTAATCAGGTAAAAGACGCTGGCCTGAAAGGGCGCGGCGGTGCGGGCTTTTCCACCGGTCTGAAGTGGAGCCTGATGCCGAAAGACGAATCCATGAACATCCGTTACCTGCTGTGTAACGCCGATGAAATGGAGCCGGGTACCTATAAAGACCGTCTGCTGATGGAACAACTGCCGCACCTGCTGGTAGAAGGCATGCTGATCTCCGCGTTTGCGCTGAAAGCGTACCGTGGTTACATCTTCCTGCGTGGTGAATATATCGAAGCGGCTGTGCATCTGCGTCGCGCGATTGCCGAAGCAACCGAAGCCGGCTTGCTTGGCAAAAACATCATGGGCACCGGTTTCGACTTCGAACTGTTTGTCCACACCGGGGCAGGGCGCTATATCTGTGGTGAAGAGACGGCGCTGATTAACTCCCTTGAAGGTCGTCGTGCTAACCCACGTTCCAAGCCGCCGTTCCCGGCAAGCTCTGGCGCTTGGGGTAAGCCGACCTGCGTTAACAACGTCGAAACCCTGTGTAACGTACCAGCTATCCTCGCGAACGGCGTGGAGTGGTACCAGAACATTTCGCAGAGCAAAGACGCGGGCACCAAGCTGATGGGCTTCTCCGGTCGCGTGAAGAACCCTGGCCTGTGGGAACTGCCTTTCGGTACTACCGCGCGCGAGATCCTCGAAGATTACGCGGGCGGCATGCGCGATGGCCTGAAATTCAAAGCCTGGCAGCCGGGCGGCGCGGGTACGGACTTCCTGACTGAAGCGCACCTCGATCTGCCGATGGAATTCGAAAGCATTGGTAAAGCCGGTAGCCGTTTGGGCACCGCGCTGGCAATGGCTGTCGACCACGAGATTGGCATGGTTCCTCTGGTGCGTAACCTCGAAGAGTTCTTTGCCCGCGAGTCCTGCGGCTGGTGTACGCCGTGCCGTGACGGTCTGCCGTGGAGTGTGAAAATTCTGCGCGCGCTGGAGCGTGGCGAAGGCCAGCCTGGGGATATCGAGACGCTTGAGCAACTGTGTCGTTTCCTCGGCCCGGGTAAAACCTTCTGTGCACACGCACCGGGTGCGGTGGAGCCGCTGCAGAGCGCCATTAAATATTTCCGCGAAGAATTCGAAGCTGGCATCAAGCAGTCCTTCAGCAATACCCATCAGATTGGTGGTATTCAGCCGAACCTGCTGAAAGAGCGCTGGTAATAGCAGGGTAACCCTGAATCGCGATCAGAAATTCGATTAACGCTCGGTTTTAGACCGAGCCAACTGGAAGCATGCTGACTATGGCTACGATTCATGTAGACGGCAAAGAATATGAGGTCAACGGAGCGGACAACCTGCTGGAAGCTTGTCTGTCTCTCGGCCTTGATATTCCGTACTTTTGCTGGCACCCGGCGCTGGGAAGCGTCGGTGCTTGCCGCCAGTGTGCGGTGAAGCAATATCAAAACGCGGAAGACACGCGTGGTCGCCTGGTGATGTCTTGTATGACACCGGCCACCGAAGGCACCTTTATTTCAATTGATGACGAAGAAGCGAAGCAGTTTCGCGAAAGCGTAGTGGAGTGGTTGATGACTAACCACCCGCACGACTGTCCGGTCTGTGAAGAGGGCGGTAACTGCCACCTTCAGGATATGACCGTCATGACCGGTCATAGCTTCCGTCGCTACCGCTTCACGAAGCGTACTCACCGCAACCAGGACCTGGGGCCGTTCATCTCTCACGAAATGAACCGCTGCATCGCCTGCTATCGCTGCGTACGTTACTACAAAGATTACGCCGATGGTGCGGATCTGGGCGTCTATGGCGCACATGACAACGTCTACTTTGGTCGTCCGGAAGACGGTACGCTCGAAAGCGAATTCTCCGGTAACCTGGTGGAAATTTGCCCGACCGGCGTCTTCACCGATAAAACGCACTCCGAGCGTTATAACCGTAAATGGGACATGCAGTTTGCGCCGAGCATCTGCCAGCAGTGTTCTATCGGCTGTAACATCAGCCCGGGCGAGCGCTACGGTGAACTGCGTCGTATCGAAAACCGCTACAACGGTACCGTTAACCACTACTTCCTCTGCGACCGTGGTCGTTTTGGCTATGGTTACGTGAACCTGAAAGACCGTCCACGCCAGCCGGTACAGCGTCGTGGCGATGACCTGATCACGCTGAACGCCGAACAGGCGATGCAGGGCGCGGCAGATATTCTGCGTCAGTCGAAGAAAGTGATTGGTATCGGCTCCCCGCGTGCCAGCGTTGAAAGTAACTTCGCGCTGCGTGAACTGGTCGGTGCGGATAACTTCTATACCGGTATTGCCCAGGGCGAGCAGGAACGTCTGCAACTGGCTCTGAGCGTGCTGCGTGACGGCGGTATTCATACCCCGGCACTGCGCGAAATCGAGTCATACGATGCGGTTCTGGTCCTGGGCGAAGATGTCACCCAAACCGGCGCGCGCGTTGCGCTGGCAGTGCGTCAGGCGGTGAAAGGTAAAGCGCGTGAAATGGCGGCGGCGCAGAAAGTGGCCGACTGGCAGATTGCGGCAATCCTCAACATCGGCCAGCGCGCCAAGCACCCGCTGTTCGTTACCAACGTCGATAACACCCGTCTGGATGATATCGCGGCATGGACCTACCGTGCGCCGGTTGAAGATCAGGCGCGTTTAGGTTTCGCGATCGCCCATGCGCTGGATAACAACGCCCCGGCGGTTGACGGTATCGACCGTGACCTGCAGAACAAAATTGACGTCATCGTTCAGGCTCTGGCCGGGGCGAAGAAACCACTGATTATTTCCGGTACCAACGCCGGTAGCGCCGACGTGATTCAGGCTGCTGCCAACGTGGCGAAGGCGCTGAAAGGCCGTGGCGCAGACGTCGGGATCACCATGATTGCTCGCTCTGTTAACAGCATGGGGCTGGGTATGATTGGCGGTGGTTCCCTTGACGACGCGCTGACCGAGCTGGAAACAGGTCGTGCTGACGCCGTTGTGGTGTTGGAAAATGACCTGCATCGCCATGCTTCAGCAACGCGTGTGAACGCCGCGCTGGCGAAAGCGCCGCTGGTACTGGTTGTTGACCATCAGCGCACGGCTATTATGGAAAACGCCCATCTGGTGCTTTCCGCCGCTAGCTTCGCCGAAAGCGATGGTACGGTAATTAACAACGAAGGTCGCGCCCAGCGTTTCTTCCAGGTCTATGACCCATCCTACTACGACAGCAACACCGTAATGCTGGAAAGCTGGCGCTGGCTGCACTCGCTGCACAGTACCGTGCAGAGTCGTGAAGTGGACTGGACGCAGCTCGACCATGTTATCGACGCGGTCGTTGAGAAGTTACCGCAGTTGGCGGGTATTAAAGATGCCGCGCCGGATGCAAGCTTCCGTATCCGTGGACAGAAACTGGCACGTGAACCGCACCGCTACAGTGGTCGTACCGCAATGCGCGCCAACATCAGCGTCCACGAACCGCGTCAGCCGCAGGACAAAGACACCATGTTCGCTTTCTCTATGGAAGGGAATAACCAACCGTCTGCGCCGCGTTCACAAATTCCGTTTGCCTGGGCTCCGGGCTGGAACTCCCCACAGGCGTGGAACAAGTTCCAGGATGAAGTGGGCGGTAAACTGCGTCATGGCGATCCGGGCGTGCGTCTGATCGAAGCTTCGGCGGGTGGTCTGAATTACTTCACAACCGTTCCGGCGAGCTTCCAGGCTCAGGATGGTCAGTGGCGTGTCGCGCCTTACTATCATCTGTTTGGTAGTGACGAAATGTCCCAGCGTGCGCCTGTCTTCCAGACCCGTATGCCGCAACCGTACATCAAACTCAACCCGGCTGATGCCGCGAAGTTGGGTGTGAATGCCGGTACGCGCGTATCTTTTAGCTACGATGGCAACACGGTTACGCTGCCGGTTGAAATCGCTGAAGGATTAACGGCAGGGCAGGTTGGTTTGCCAATGGGTATGCCTGGCATCGCACCGGTTCTGGCTGGTGCACGTCTTGAGGATCTGCAGGAGGCACAACAATGAGTTGGATTACACCCGATCTGATTGAGATCCTGCTGAGCGTTCTCAAAGCGGTCGTGATTCTGCTGGTGGTGGTCACCTGCGGGGCATTCATGAGCTTTGGCGAACGTCGTCTGCTCGGTCTGTTCCAGAACCGTTACGGACCGAACCGTGTTGGCTGGGGCGGTTCGCTCCAGCTGGTTGCGGACATGATCAAGATGTTCTTTAAAGAAGACTGGATCCCGAAATTCTCGGATCGCGTCATCTTTACCCTGGCACCGATGATCGCCTTCACCTCGCTGCTGCTGGCTTTCGCCATCGTGCCGGTGAGCCCGAACTGGGTGGTTGCTGACCTGAACATCGGGATCCTGTTCTTCCTGATGATGGCAGGGCTAGCGGTATACGCGGTGTTGTTCGCAGGCTGGTCCAGTAACAACAAATACTCGCTGCTCGGTGCGATGCGCGCGTCTGCGCAGACGCTGAGCTACGAAGTATTCCTCGGACTTTCCCTGATGGGCGTGGTGGCGCAGGCCGGTTCATTTAACATGACCGACATCGTCAACAACCAGGCTGATATCTGGAACGTTATTCCGCAGTTCTTTGGTTTTGTCACCTTTGCCATCGCGGGCGTGGCGGTGTGTCACCGTCACCCGTTTGACCAGCCAGAAGCCGAGCAGGAACTGGCCGACGGTTACCACATTGAATACTCCGGTATGAAATTCGGTCTGTTCTTCGTGGGTGAGTACATCGGCATCGTCACCATTTCTGCACTGATGGTTACCCTGTTCTTCGGTGGCTGGCATGGTCCGTTCTTACCGCCATTCGTCTGGTTCGCGCTGAAAACCGCGTTCTTCATGATGATGTTCATTTTGATTCGTGCGTCGTTACCGCGTCCTCGTTATGACCAGGTAATGTCCTTCGGCTGGAAAGTCTGTCTGCCGCTGACGCTCGTCAACTTGCTGGTAACGGCGGCTGTCATTCTCTGGCAGGCGCAATAAGGGACACAAAGACCATGACCTTAAAAGAATTGTTAGTAGGTTTCGGCACCCAGGTACGCAGTATCTGGATGATCGGCCTGCATGCGTTCGCGAAACGCGAAACGCAGATGTACCCGGAAGAGCCGGTCTATCTACCGCCCCGTTTTCGTGGTCGTATCGTTCTGACCCGTGACCCGGACGGCGAAGAGCGTTGCGTTGCCTGTAACCTGTGTGCGGTAGCGTGTCCGGTAGGCTGTATCTCTTTGCAAAAAGCAGAGACCAAAGATGGCCGCTGGTATCCGGAGTTTTTCCGCATTAACTTCTCACGCTGCATTTTCTGCGGCCTGTGCGAAGAAGCCTGTCCGACAACGGCTATTCAGCTGACTCCAGATTTCGAGCTGGGTGAGTACAAGCGCCAGGACCTGGTTTACGAGAAAGAGGATCTGCTGATCTCCGGTCCGGGTAAATACCCGGAATATAACTTCTACCGGATGGCAGGTATGGCAATCGACGGCAAAGATAAGGGCGAAGCAGAGAACGAAGCCAAGCCTATCGACGTCAAGAGCCTGTTACCGTAAGGAGAGGGGCAATGGAGTTCGCTTTTTATATCTGTGGCCTGATAGCCATTCTCGCAACCTTGCGGGTGATCACCCACACCAATCCGGTACACGCACTGCTGTACCTGATTATTTCGCTGCTGGCGATTTCCGGGGTGTTCTTCTCGTTAGGTGCTTACTTCGCGGGGGCGCTGGAAATAATCGTCTACGCGGGCGCCATCATGGTGTTGTTCGTGTTCGTGGTCATGATGCTCAACCTCGGTGGTTCTGAAATTGAACAGGAACGCCAGTGGCTGAAACCGCAGGTGTGGATTGGACCGGCGATTCTGTCGGCCATCATGCTGGCGGTTATTGTTTATGCCATTCTGGGTGTTAACGATCAGGGCATCGACGGGACGCCAATTAGCGCGAAAGCTGTCGGTATTTCCCTGTTCGGACCGTATGTACTGGCGGTCGAGCTGGCTTCGATGCTGCTGCTGGCAGGTCTGGTTGTGGCCTTCCACGTAGGGCGCGAAGAGCGTTCTGGTGAAGTGCTGAGCAATCGCACCGATGACCGCGCGAAAAGAAAAACGGAGGAGCACGCATGATCCCCTTACAACATGGACTGATCCTCGCGGCTGTCTTATTCGTACTGGGCTTAACCGGTCTGGTTATCCGCCGCAATCTGCTGTTTATGCTGATCGGGCTGGAAATCATGATTAACGCCTCCGCGCTGGCCTTCGTGGTCGCCGGAAGCTACTGGGGCCAGACCGATGGTCAGGTGATGTATATTCTCGCCATCAGCCTTGCGGCTGCGGAAGCGAGCATTGGACTTGCGCTGTTGCTGCAACTTCATCGCCGTCGCCAGAACCTGAACATCGATTCAGTAAGTGAGATGCGTGGATGAACATGCTTGCCTTAACCATTATTCTGCCATTTATTGGCTTTGTATTACTGGCGTTCTCTCGCGGTCGTTGGTCAGAAAATCTGTCCGCGACCGTGGGCGTCGGGTCGATTGGCCTGGCGGCGCTGGTGACCGCGTTTGTTGGCGTTGACTTCTTTGCTAATGGTCAACAGGCCTACAGCCAGCCGCTGTGGACGTGGATGTCTGTCGGTGACTTCAATATCGGTTTTAATCTGGTGCTGGACGGCCTGTCGCTGACCATGCTCAGTGTGGTGACCGGTGTGGGTTTCCTGATCCACATGTTCGCCTCCTGGTATATGCGCGGTGAAGAGGGATACTCCCGTTTCTTCGCCTACACCAACCTGTTTATCGCCAGCATGGTGGTTCTGGTACTGGCGGATAACCTGCTGCTGATGTACCTCGGCTGGGAAGGCGTGGGCCTGTGCTCCTACCTGCTGATCGGTTTCTATTACACCGATCCGAAGAATGGCGCTGCGGCAATGAAAGCCTTCGTCGTGACCCGTGTGGGTGACGTGTTCCTCGCCTTCGCATTGTTTATCCTCTACAACGAGCTGGGCACGCTGAACTTCCGCGAAATGGTGGAACTGGCACCTGCTCACTTTGCAGATGGTAACAACATGCTGATGTGGGCAACCCTGATGCTGCTGGGCGGTGCGGTGGGTAAATCCGCGCAGCTGCCGTTGCAGACATGGCTTGCTGACGCGATGGCAGGTCCGACGCCTGTCTCCGCGCTGATCCACGCCGCGACGATGGTTACCGCCGGTGTCTACCTGATTGCACGTACTCACGGCCTGTTCCTGATGACGCCGGAAATCCTGCATCTGGTGGGGATTATCGGGGCTATCACTCTGGTACTGGCTGGTTTCGCCGCGCTGGTACAGACCGACATCAAACGCGTTCTCGCATACTCCACCATGAGCCAGATTGGTTATATGTTCCTGGCTCTCGGGGTTCAGGCGTGGGACGCGGCGATTTTCCACCTGATGACGCACGCCTTCTTTAAAGCGCTGCTGTTCCTGGCATCCGGCTCGGTTATCCTGGCCTGTCACCACGAACAGAACATCTTCAAGATGGGCGGTCTGCGTAAGTCTATTCCGCTGGTGTATCTCTGCTTCCTGATCGGTGGCGCGGCGCTGTCGGCTCTGCCGCTGATTACCGCAGGCTTCTTCAGTAAGGATGAGATTCTGGCCGGTGCGATGGCGAACGGTCATATCAACCTGATGGTTGCAGGTCTGGTCGGTGCGTTCATGACCTCTCTGTACACCTTCCGTATGATTTTCATCGTGTTCCACGGTAAAGAGCAAATTCACGCTCACGCAGGGAAGGGGATTACACATCATCTGCCGCTGATTGTGCTGATGATCCTGTCCACCTTCGTTGGCGCACTGATTGTGCCACCGCTGCAGGGTGTACTGCCTGCGACGACCGAGCTTGAGCATGGTCGCGTGATGACCCTGGAAATTACCTCCGGTATCGTCGCGATTGCAGGCATTCTGATCGCTGCATGGCTGTGGCTGGGTAAACGTACTCTGGTGACATCGATTGCCAACAGTGCGCCAGGCCGTCTGCTGGGTACCTGGTGGTATAACGCCTGGGGCTTCGACTGGCTGTACGACAAAGTGTTCGTCAAGCCGTTCCTGGGCGTTGCATGGCTGCTGAAACGCGATCCGCTGAACGCAATGATGAACATTCCGGCGATCCTTTCCCGATTTGCAGGTAAAGGCCTGTTGTTAAGCGAGAACGGCTATCTGCGTTGGTATGTAGCATCAATGAGCATCGGTGCCGTCGTTGTGCTGGCTCTGTTGATGGTACTGCGTTGATCGTAAAGTGAATTTTATCCAAATTCGTTGAAAATCAGGCCTCTATTAGGGGCCTTAAAAAGGAATAAAAATCGCCATGTTACTACCCTGGCTAATATTGATTCCCTTTATCGGTGGCTTCCTGTGCTGGCAGACCGAACGCTTTGGCGTGAAGGTGCCGCGTTGGATCGCGCTGATTACCATGGGACTGACGCTGGCGCTTGGCCTGCAACTTTGGTTGCAGGGCGGCTATTCACTGACGCAATCCACTGGCATTCCGCAGTGGCAGTCTGAGTTTGTCCTGCCGTGGATCCCACGCTTTGGCATCTCGATTCATCTTGCTATCGACGGTCTGTCGCTGCTGATGGTGGTGCTGACCGGCCTGCTCGGTGTTCTGGCGGTACTTTGCTCCTGGAATGAAATCGAAAAATACCAGGGCTTTTTCCACCTGAACCTGATGTGGATCTTAGGCGGCGTAATCGGCGTGTTCCTTGCCATCGACATGTTCCTGTTCTTCTTCTTCTGGGAAATGATGCTGGTGCCGATGTACTTCCTGATCGCGCTATGGGGGCATAAAGCCTCTGACGGTAAAACGCGTATCACGGCAGCAACCAAGTTCTTCATTTATACCCAGGCGAGTGGTCTGGTGATGTTGATTGCCATCCTGGCGCTGGTGTTTGTGCACTACAAAGCGACCGGTGTGTGGACTTTCAACTATGAAGAATTGCTGAATACTCCGATGTCCCACGGTGTGGAATACCTGCTGATGCTGGGCTTCTTCATCGCTTTCGCGGTGAAAATGCCGGTGGTTCCGCTGCACGGCTGGTTGCCGGATGCTCACTCCCAGGCACCGACCGCAGGTTCCGTTGACCTGGCAGGTATCTTGCTGAAAACCGCAGCCTACGGTCTGCTGCGCTTCTCCCTGCCGCTGTTCCCGAATGCGTCAGCGGAGTTTGCACCTATCGCAATGTGGCTTGGCGTCATCGGCATCTTCTACGGCGCGTGGATGGCCTTTAATCAGTACGACATCAAACGTCTGATTGCTTACACCTCCGTATCCCACATGGGTTTCGTACTGATTGCTATCTACACCGGCAGCCAGTTGGCATACCAGGGTGCGGTGATTCAGATGATCGCGCACGGCCTGTCCGCAGCCGGTCTGTTCATCCTGTGTGGTCAGCTGTACGAACGTCTGCACACGCGTGATATGCGTATGATGGGCGGCCTGTGGGGCAAAATGAAATGGTTGCCTGCGCTGTCAATGTTCTTTGCAGTGTGTACGCTGGGTATGCCGGGTACAGGTAACTTCGTTGGCGAATTTATGATTCTGTTCGGCAGCTACCAGGTGGTTCCGGTTATTACCGTGATCTCGACATTTGGTCTGGTGTTTGCTTCTGTTTACTCGCTGGCGATGCTGCATCGCGCTTACTTTGGTAAGGCGAAGAGCCAGATTGCCAGTGTTGAACTGCCAGGGATGTCGCTGCGTGAGCTGTTTATCATCCTGTTGCTGGTCGTGCTTCTGGTACTGCTTGGCTTCTATCCGCAGCCGATTCTGGATACCTCGCATTCTGCGATGAGCAACATCCAGCAGTGGTTTGTTAATTCCGTTACTACTACAAGGCCGTAAATCGCCATGACAATAACTCCACAACACCTGATTGCGCTGCTACCGCTGCTGATCGTCGGCTTGACGGTGGTGGTTGTGATGCTCTCCATTGCGTGGCGACGCAATCACTTCCTCAATGCCACGCTGTCGGTCATTGGGCTTAACGCCGCACTGGTTTCGCTCTGGTTTGTTGGCCAGGCGGGCGCTATGGACGTCACCCCGCTGATGCGGGTTGACGGTTTCGCCATGCTCTACACCGGGCTGGTGCTGCTGGCGAGTCTTGCCACCTGTACCTTCGCTTACCCGTGGCTGGAAGGCTACGACGACAACCGGGAAGAGTTCTATCTGCTGGTGCTGATTGCCGCGCTCGGCGGTATTCTGCTGGCTAACGCTAACCATCTGGCGGCGCTGTTCCTTGGTATTGAGCTTATCTCTCTGCCGCTGTTTGGTCTGGTTGGCTATGCGTTCCGTCAGAAACGTTCGCTGGAAGCCAGTATCAAATACACCATTCTGTCTGCCGCAGCGTCTTCCTTCCTGCTGTTTGGTATGGCGCTGGTATACGCGCAGTCTGGCAACCTGTCGTTTGTCGCGCTCGGTAAGAGCCTCGGCGACGGTATGCTGCAAGAACCGCTGCTGCTGGCGGGCTTCGGTCTGATGATTGTTGGCCTCGGCTTTAAACTCTCGCTGGTTCCATTCCACCTGTGGACGCCAGACGTATACCAGGGCGCTCCGGCTCCGGTTTCCACCTTCCTGGCGACGGCGAGCAAAATCGCTATCTTCGGCGTGGTGATGCGTCTGTTCCTGTACGCACCGGTAGGTGATAGCGAAGCGGTACGGATCGTGCTGGGTGTGATTGCCTTTGCTTCCATTATCTTCGGTAACCTGATGGCGCTGAGCCAGACCAACATCAAACGTCTGCTTGGTTACTCTTCTATCTCTCACCTTGGTTACCTGCTGGTGGCGCTGATTGCCCTGCAGAGCGGCGAGATGTCGATGGAAGCGGTTGGCGTTTACCTGGCCGGTTATCTGTTCAGCAGCCTCGGCGCGTTCGGTGTGGTCAGCCTGATGTCCAGCCCGTACCGCGGCCCGGATGCAGACTCTCTGTTCTCCTACCGTGGTCTGTTCTGGCATCGCCCAATCCTTGCGGCGGTGATGACGGTGATGATGCTGTCTCTGGCGGGTATTCCGATGACGCTGGGCTTTATCGGTAAGTTCTACGTACTGGCGGTGGGTGTGCAGGCTAATCTGTGGTGGCTGGTTGCCGCCGTGGTGGTGGGTTCCGCGATTGGTTTGTACTACTACCTGCGCGTTGCCGTGAGCCTGTACCTGAGCGCACCGCAGCAGCTGAATCGCGATGCGCCGTCCAACTGGCAGTACAGCGCGGGCGGTATTGTGGTGCTGATTTCTGCCCTGCTGGTACTGGTGCTGGGTATCTACCCGCAACCGTTGATCAGCATCGTGCAGTTAGCGGCTCCGCTGATGTAATTCATCATGCTGTGATCGAAAAAGAGTCTGGACAATGTCCAGACTCTTTTTTTTACCTGTCTATACTCATCATACTTCAAGTTGCTGGGGCGTCAGGCCGAAAGTTGACGGCTCACCAGCGGGCCGCTGATGCCTTTCGCTGTGCGATCCATCACTTCCTGAATTACTGAAGACAGCTCATTGACTTCGAATTTGGCCACGTAACCATCTGCTTTCACTCGACGTACGTGATCTTCATTGGCGCTACCGGAAAGTGAGGAGTGGATAACGACCGGGATCTTCTTCAGGCGTTCGTCGGTTTTTATCTTACGGGTAAGCGTAAAACCGTCCATCTCCGGCATTTCCAGATCGGTGAGCACCAGCGCAATCTTCTCGCTGATTGGTTTACCTTCCGCTTCTGCTTCTTCAGATAGCTGTTGTATCTTTTCCCATGCATCCTGGCCCGTCACATGCATCAAGTGTGGGATCTCCATGGCGTTAAGCCCTTTTTCCAGCATCGCGCGAGCCACTTTGGAATCATCAGCCACAATCGCCACCGCACCCGGCGTAATGTTGAACTTATTGGTTTTCAGCTCTGTTGCGCGCAGGTCGTGGTTCGACGGTACAATATCGTACAGGATCTGTTCGACATCGAGCACCAGCGCCAGATTGTTAGTCTCTTTGTTGTCGTCCAGACAGGCGATACTGGTAATGTAGCGACCATTGACGGCTTTCTCGGCGGTATGCACCTGTTGCCAGTCCAGACGCATAATGTTTTCTACCGACTCCACCGCAAACGCCTGAACGCTGCGGGCATATTCCGTGATCAACAGGATGTTGAGTCCGGTCTCTGGCTTACAGCCCGCGACGGCAGGCAGATCAATCACCGGGATCACCTGATCGCGAATGTTAACCATACCCAGCAACGGGGCTTTCATACCTGCGGGACGCGTAAAGGTCGGCATCGGTACGATTTCACGCAGTTTGAATACGTTGATGCCAAACAGTTCTGATTTCTGCTCCTCGACGGATTTGCCAAGGCGAAACAGCAGCAGTTCAAAACGGTTAGACAGGGTTAGGTTTGTCCTGTCATCAATATCTTTCTGGAAATTGTTCATCCTGTCCTCAGTGTGAAAGCCAGCCTTTCCACTGTTATCGGCACTGAGGCGGAAAAATGGAGCATTAAACGGTGAAAATGGCGAAATCGTGAGCCAGTTCAGTGTCTGGAAATATCGCTTTGCACTCTTCGAGTAACCGCTGACAGCCTTTTTCATCGTAGCGTGAGCTAACGTGGGTCATGATCAGGCGTCCCACTCCGGCCTCAAGCGCCAACTGGGCGGCTTGTCGGGTCGAGCTGTGACCGCGGCTGTTGGCTTTTTCCTCCATTGAGGAGTCCAGTGTGGTTTCATGTACCATCACATCCACACCGCGTGCCAGTTCAATGGCGGACGCGCAAGGTCCTGTGTCGCCGAAAATAGCCACAGATTTTCCTCTGGTGGCAGGGCCGAGAAAATCGGCGCCGTTAATCGCTCGACCATCCTCCAGCACGATGGTTTTCCCGGCTTTCAAATCCTGGAACCACGGGCCCGCTTTAACACCAGCCGCCTTCAAGGCGCTGGCGTCAAGTGCCCCCGGTTTGTCGTGCTCTTCAACACGAAAACCGTAGCACTCCAGCGGATGCTCCAGCGGGTACGCCGTTACTTTACGCAGGCCGTCATCGACAATTTCACCCGCGGTGATTTCGACAATATCCAGCGGATAGTCGGTCCAGGAGCCGCTCAAACGCAAAGCCGTTTCGGTAAACTCTCGCAATCCCTTTGGTCCGTAAAGCGTCAGTGGCTGGACGTTCCCGGCCATTGAGCGACTGCACAGCAGCCCCGGTAAACCAAACAGGTGATCGCCGTGTAGATGGCTGATAAAAATACGCTCGAGTTTTCCAGGGTTAAATGGCGTGGTCAGCATCTGATGCTGCGTTCCTTCACCACAATCGAAAAGCCACAGCCCCGCCTGAGTCGGGTGTTGCAGATTCAGTAAAATTGCCGTTACATTGCGTGAGCGCGTGGGGACTCCCGCAGACGTGCCTAAAAATAGTAATTCCATCTTCGCGTTACACTTTTCGCCATCAATAAGGCAGGGTGTTCAGGTTATCACAACAAAGGGGCAGACTATGATTCACTGGCAAGATCTCCACCATGCAAAGCTCAATACACAGCAGCTGTACGCCATTCTTGAGCTTCGCTGTGCGGTATTTGTTGTTGAGCAACGGTGTCCGTATCAGGATGTGGATGGTGATGACCTCAGTGGTGAAAACCGGCACATTCTGGGTTGGCATAACGATGAACTGGTGGCGTATGCGAGGATTCTGAAAAGCGATGATGAACTTGAGCCGGTCGTCATTGGGCGGGTGATCGTAAGCGAAGCGCTGCGGGGTGAAAAATTGGGGCAACAGCTAATGACTCAGACGTTGGCCTCCTGTACGCAGCATTGGCCGCACAAGGCGCTGTATCTGGGGGCGCAGGCACATTTGCAATCATTCTATGCGCGCTTTGGCTTTGTGCCGGTCACGGATATCTATGACGAAGACGGTATTCCACACGTCGGAATGGCGCGGGAAGCACATCAGGCGTAAACAGGCGCAAACACGCCTGATTGTCTATAGTTAGCGGGTACGTCAATAGAAAGGGAGAATAAAATGTCTTTTCATTCTTATGAATCACGTATCGATGACGATCTGGAATTATTGAGTGAAACGCTGGAGGAGGTGCTGCGTTCTTCCGGCGATCCAGCCGATCAAAAATACCTTGAGTTAAAAGCGCGGGCAGAGCGGGCGTTAGAAGAGGTGAGAAATCGCGTCAGCCATGCCTCTGACAGCTACTATTACCGCGCGAAGAAAGCCGTTTGCCGGGCGGATGATTATGTGCATGAAAAACCCTGGCGCGGAATCGGCGTTGGTGCCACGGTCGGTTTAGTGATGGGATTATTGTTAGCACGGCGATAAATTCCATTCCGTCAGCGCATTTGTACGTACTCCCTAACTGGGGGTACTGCTTTTTCTGCTCAGTACCCCGTATAATGTGAGGTTTTTAACAGGGAGAGGTCCGCGTGCATTCAATCACTACTGCGCTGGAAAGTCTGATGCGTCATTTGTCGCAAGAGATACCAGCAGCACCTGGAATTCGTATTTACGATATCCCTTTCCCACTGAATGATGCGTTTGACGCTTTAGGATGGCTGGCCAGTCAACCTGTCTGGCCCCAGTTTTACTGGCAACAGCGTAATGGCGATGAAGAAGCCGCCGTACTGGGCGCTGTTGCCACATTTTCCTCGCTCGAATTAGCCCAGCATTTTTTACACCAGCATGATGATAATCCTGACCTGCGTATCTGGGGCCTGAATGCCTTTGAGCCTCAGCGCGGCCATTTGTTATTGCCACGGCTGGAGTGGCGACGTTGCGCCGGGGTGGCGAGCTTACGCTTACATCTCTTTAGCGACGTGTCGCTGCGTGAAGACGCCGCGCAGGCGGTGGCGTTTATCTCATCGCTCGCTAACGTAAAGCCGCTGCCCGCATTGCGTCTGCGTTTGACGGGAGAACAGAACTGGCCGGATAAAACTGGCTGGACAGATCTGATAAAGCTCGCCACGCAAACGATCAATAGGGAACAGCTCGATAAGGTCGTGCTGGCGCGGGCGACCGATTTACAGTTTTCTCAGTCGGTTAACGCCGCGGCCGTGATGGCTTCCAGTCGTCGTCTAAACCTGAACTGCTACCATTTCTTTATGGCGTTCTCCGCAAAGTGTGCGTTTCTTGGTTCTTCCCCTGAACGTTTGTATCGGCGGCGTGACACGGCGCTGCGCACCGAGGCGCTGGCGGGAACCGTTGCCAACCACCCTGAGGATCATCGGGCCTGGCAGTTGGGGGAATGGCTAATGAAAGATGATAAAAACCAGCGCGAGAATATGCTGGTGGTCGAAGATATTTGCCAGCGTCTGCAAGGCTGTACGCAAACTCTTGATGTGCTGCCGCCGCAGGTGCTCAGACTGCGCAAAGTGCAGCACCTGCGCCGCTGTATCTGGACGGAACTGAATCAGGCTGATGATACGCTTTGTCTGATGCAGCTCCAGCCCACGGCGGCAGTCGCAGGTATTCCGCGTGAGCTGGCGCGTGAATTTATCCAACATAATGAACCGTTTGAACGCGAGTGGTATGCCGGTTCTGCGGGTTACCTTTCTCTGCGCCAAAGCGAGTTTTGCGTGTCATTACGGTCGGCGAAAATTAGTGAAAATGTGGTACGCCTGTATGCCGGGGCAGGGATCGTGCGTGGTTCAGATCCTGAACAGGAATGGCAAGAAATAGACAATAAAGCGGCAGGACTGCGCACTTTATTACAGATGGAAGGGTAATGAGTTGTATATTACCGACTCATATCAAAAATCCATTTATTCGATTCTTTATACTGTGTCGCAATATTGATACCGGACAATCTCATGTCAGTAAGCGCATTTAACCGACGCTGGGCGGCGGTCATTCTGGAAGCACTCACTCGCCACGGCGTCAGGCATGTCTGCATTGCCCCTGGCTCTCGTTCTACACCGTTGACTCTGGCGGCTGCGGAAAACCCGGCTTTTATTCACCATACTCATTTTGATGAACGTGGCCTTGGGCATCTGGCCTTAGGTCTGGCAAAAGTCAGCCGGCAGCCTGTCGCTGTGATTGTGACGTCCGGTACGGCGGTGGCAAATTTGTATCCCGCGTTGATTGAAGCGGGCCTGACCGGTGAAAAGCTGATTCTACTCACGGCTGACAGACCTCCTGAGCTTATCGACTGCGGCGCTAACCAGGCGATTCGTCAGACCGGAATGTTTGCCTCGCATCCATCGCAAACGCTCTCTTTACCGCGCCCGACCCAGAACATTCCGGCTAGTTGGCTGGTATCCACCATTGATAACGCCTTAGCTGCGCTGCATAGCGGGGCGGTTCATATCAATTGCCCATTTGCAGAACCGCTGTATGGCGATATGGACGAAACGGGGATTGACTGGCAGCAGCGCCTTGGCGACTGGTGGCAGGATGATAAACCCTGGCTGCGTGAGTCGCGTCGGCTGGAAAGCGACAAACAGCGTGACTGGTTTTTCTGGCGACAAAAACGCGGCGTTGTTGTTGCAGGCCGCATGAGCGCGGAAGAGGGCAAAAAGGTTGCGCAGTGGGCGCAGATGCTAGGCTGGCCGCTGATTGGCGATGTTCTGTCACAAACCGGACAACCTTTGCCGTGCGCCGACCTGTGGCTGGGGAATGCGAAAGCGGTCACTGAATTACAGCAGGCGCAGATTGTGGTGCAGCTTGGCAGTAGCCTGACCGGAAAACGGCTCCTGCAATGGCAGGCCAGCTGTGATCCGCAGGAATACTGGATTGTCGATAATATCGAAGGCCGCCTCGATCCGGCTCACCATCGTGGGCGCAGACTGGTAGCGACGGTTGGCGACTGGCTGGAGTTGCATCCGGCGGAGAAACGTCAGCCCTGGTGCGTGGAGATCCCACGCCTGGCGCAACTGGCCTGGCAGGCGGTAGAAGCCCGTCGCGACGCGTTTGGTGAAGCGCAATTAGCCCACCGTATCCGCGAATACTTGCCGGAGCAGGGGCAACTGTTCGTGGGCAACAGTCTGGTGGTGCGCCTGATTGATGCGCTGTCGCAGCTTCCGGCGGGTTACCCGGTCTATAGCAACCGTGGCGCGAGCGGCATTGACGGCCTGCTGTCAACGGCAGCAGGCGTACAGCGTGCCAGTGCGAAATCGACGCTGGCTATCGTCGGCGATTTATCTGCGCTGTATGACCTCAATGCGCTGGCGTTATTGCGCCAGGTTTCCGCGCCGTTTGTCCTGATAGTGGTCAATAATAACGGCGGGCAAATTTTTTCCCTGTTGCCGACGCCAGCAAGCGAACGCGAACGGTTCTACCTGATGCCGCAGAACGTGCATTTTGAGCATGCTGCCGCCATGTTTAACCTTAAATACCAGCGCCCGGAAAACTGGGAGCAACTGGAGAGCGCGCTGACTAACGCCTGGCGTACTCCAGCGGCAACGGTGATTGAGCTGGTGGTAAACGAAACTGATGGGGCGCAAACCCTGCAGCAACTGCTGGCGCAGGTAAGCCATCTATGATCCTGCACGCGCAGGCGAAAGTGGGCCAGACGGGATTTCCCTGGCTGGTTTTCCTGCACGGTTTTTCCGGTGATTGTCGGGAATGGCAGAGGGTTGGCGAAGCGTTTAAGAATTATTCGCGGCTGTATATCGACCTGCCGGGACACGGTGGCTCCGCTGACATCAGCGTGAGCGGATTCGACGACGTAAGCGCTTTGCTGCGTAACACGTTACTTAGTTACAACATACTTAAATACTGGCTAGTAGGCTACTCTCTTGGCGGCAGAGTCGCGATGATGGCGGCTTGTCAGGAGATGCCAGGGCTGTGCGGTCTGGTGGTTGAAGGTGGACATCCAGGCTTGCAAAGTGAGGAGGCGCGCGTTCAGCGTCGCCTCTCTGATGGTCGCTGGGCTGCGCGTTTTCGCGCTGAGCCGTTGTGCGAGGTGTTTATTGACTGGTATCAACAGCCGGTTTTTTCCTCGCTGAATGCGGCGCAAAGAGAAGCGCTGGTCGCACTGCGTAGCCAGAATAACGGGCATACGCTGGCAGCGATGCTGGAGGCCACCTCGCTAGCCGTACAACCTGATTTACGTGCGCAACTCACTACGCGCACATTTCCGTTTTATTATTTATGTGGTGAACGTGACGATAAATTCCGTGCTCTGGCGGCGGAAATATCCGTACCAAGCCATGTGATTCGTAATGCCGGACACAACGCGCATCGGGACAATCCCGCTGGCGTGGTGGACTGTCTGGCTCAGATTCTGCATCGCTGACTATAGGACATTTTATGATCTATCCTGATGAAACAATGCTTTACGCACCGGTAGAATGGCACGATTGCTCTGAAGGCTACACCGACATTCTCTACGAGAAATCCACCGACGGTATCGCAAAAATCACCATTAATCGTCCGCAGGTACGCAATGCCTTCCGTCCGGTCACCGTGAAAGAGATGATCCAGGCGCTGGCGGATGCTCGCTATGATGACAACATTGGCGTGATTATTCTGACCGGTGCTGGCGACAAAGCATTCTGCGCGGGTGGCGATCAGAAAGTGCGCGGTGACTACGGCGGATACCAGGATGATTCCGGTGTGCATCACCTGAACGTACTGGACTTCCAGCGCCAGATTCGTACCTGTCCGAAGCCGGTAGTGGCGATGGTTGCAGGCTTTTCCATCGGCGGCGGCCATGTGTTGCACATGATGTGTGACCTGACCATTGCGGCTGAAAACGCCATCTTCGGCCAGACCGGTCCGAAAGTTGGTTCCTTCGATGGCGGCTGGGGTGCCTCTTACATGGCGCGTATTGTCGGTCAGAAAAAAGCGCGTGAAATCTGGTTCCTGTGCCGTCAGTACGATGCGAAGCAAGCGCTGGATATGGGCCTGGTAAACACCGTGGTTCCGCTGGCCGATCTGGAAAAAGAGACCGTACGCTGGTGTCGTGAAATGCTGCAAAACAGCCCGATGGCGTTGCGCTGCCTAAAAGCTGCACTGAACGCCGACTGCGATGGTCAGGCTGGTCTGCAAGAGCTGGCGGGTAACGCCACCATGCTGTTCTACATGACGGAAGAAGGTCAGGAAGGCCGTAACGCCTTTAACCAGAAACGTCAGCCGGATTTCAGCAAATTTAAACGGAATCCGTAATGCGTAGCGCGCAGGTATACCGCTGGCAGATCCCCATGGACGCGGGGGTGATTCTGCGCGACAGGCGGTTAAAAACGCGTGACGGGCTGTACGTTCGCCTTTGTGACGGCGAGCGCGAAGGGTGGGGAGAGATCTCCCCGCTGCCGGGCTTCAGTCAGGAGAGCTGGGAAGAGGCGCAAACCGAGCTGCTGGCCTGGGTCAACGGCTGGCTACAGGGGGATTCTTCCTTACCGCAGCTGCCTTCGGTCGCCTTTGGCGCAAGCTGTGCGCTGGCCGAACTGGCTGGCGTATTGCCAGTGGACGCAGACTACCGTGCAGCGCCGCTGTGTACGGGCGATCCTGATGATCTGGTACTGCAACTGGCGGACATGCCGGGTGAAAAAGTAGCGAAGATCAAGGTCGGACTGTATGAAGCGGTTCGTGACGGTATGGTCGCCAACCTGCTGCTTGAGGCTATCCCGGAGCTGCATTTGCGACTTGACGCCAACCGAGCCTGGACGCCGTTGAAAGCCCAGCAGTTCGCGAAGTACGTTAATCCAGAGTACCGCGGGCGCATCGCTTTTCTCGAAGAGCCATGCAAAACCCGCGATGACTCTCGTGCTTTTGCGCGTGAAACCGGCATTGCCATTGCCTGGGATGAAAGCCTGCGTGAAGCGGATTTCATCTTCGAAGCCGAAGAGGGCGTCAAGGCAGTGGTTATCAAACCTACGCTGACGGGCAGTCTCGATAAAGTGCGCGAACAAGTGGCAGCGGCGCATGCACTTGGTCTCACCGCTGTTATTAGTTCGTCGATCGAGTCGAGCCTGGGCTTAACCCAACTGGCGCGAATTGCGGCCTGGCTGACGCCGCAGACCATTCCGGGGCTGGATACCCTGAGCCTGATGCAGTGCCAGCAGGTACGCACCTGGCCGGGTAGCGCATTGCCGTGTATCGATGTTGATGCGCTGGAACGCCTGCTATGACCCAGCGGGAAATGCCCGATAGCGTAAGCATATCGGGCCTGGTACAACCCGATGACTGGCCGTGGCGTCACTGGCGACAGGTTCGTGCAGAGGTGCCTGCTCTACGCCTCAACGATGAAGTATTAAGCTGGAGCGAGCTCTGCACGCGCGTTGACCATCTGGCCAGCGGTTTTGCCGCTCAGGGCGTGGAAGAGGGCGATGGCGTCCTGCTTCGCGCCTGGAATCATCCGCGTGCTTTGCTGGCCTGGCTGGCATTGTTGCAATGTGGGGCGCGGGTTTTACCTGTTAACCCACAGCTGCCTCAATCGCTGCTTGACGCGCTGGTCCCGGACTTAACGCTGCGTTTTGCGCTGGATCTTGAGGCAGCTAATGTTCTCACGGGACTCCATCCGTTGCAGATGCAGGCAGTGCCAGGCAAGCATGCCGCCGCGTGGTTACCCCAGCGTTTGAGCACGATGACGTTAACCTCAGGTTCTACCGGATTGCCAAAGGCAGCGGTGCATACCTGTCAGGCTCATCTGGCAAGCGCGCAGGGCGTGCTGTCATTAATGCCGTTTGACGCTGAAGATGATTGGCTGCTCTCGCTGCCGCTGTTTCATGTTTCCGGCCAGGGTATTTTGTGGCGTTGGTTGTTTGCCGGGGCACGAATGACCGTGCGCGACAAGCAACCATTGGAGCAAATGCTGGCTGGATGCACCCATGCTTCGTTGGTGCCCACGCAGCTGTGGCGCCTGCTGGTCAACAAAACGGCGGTAACGCTCAAAGCAGTGCTCTTGGGTGGCGCGGCAATTCCTGTTGAATTGACGGAACAGGCGCGCGAGCAAAGGATTCGCTGCTGGTGCGGTTACGGTTTAACGGAGTTTGCTTCTACGGTCTGTGCGAAAGAAGCGGATGGCCTGGCGGATGTGGGGTCGCCCCTGGCAGGCAGAGAAGTCAGAATCGTTGATGGTGAAGTCTGGCTGCGTGCCGCCAGCATGGCGCAAGGTTACTGGCGTAACGGGCAGCTGATTCCTTTAGTAAACGCGGAAGGCTGGTTTGCCACCCGCGATCGCGGGGTGTTGAAGGACGGCAAGTTAACCATTGTCGGTCGGATGGACAATCTGTTCTTTAGCGGCGGGGAAGGCATACAGCCGGAAGAGGTGGAACGCGTGATTGCTGCGCATCCGCATGTTCTGCAAGCCTTCATTGTGCCGATAGAAGACAAAGAGTTTGGTCATCGCCCGGTGGCGGTCGTTGAGTATGACACCAATGCGGGTGACACCAATCTGGCAGAGTGGGTGAAAGATAAGCTGGCCCGCTTTCAGCAACCGGTATGCTGGCTGACATTGCCACCCGAACTAAAATCCGGAGGGATTAAAATCTCTCGTCGTGCGCTGTCAGATTGGGTAAGTGCTTCATTCTTAAAATTAAGCAAACAGTAATTACATTTCTCACTTTCGCTATTGAGTCGCTATTGTCATTTTGTTTATCTGCTAATGTGTAACCTGTTGTGAAATTTTTTAACAAAAGGTGCGCTATGGAATGGCATGTGAAGAAGTCTTGCTGTCACAAAAAAGCAGGCAGGCTCTATATCGTACTTTGTGATAGCGGCGGTTCGCTAAAGATGCTGGCTGAGGCGCAATCTTCCGAGTGGGTTAAGCCCGGAGACCTCCTTTCACCGCTGAAAGATGCACTGTATTGCATTAATCGCGATACCTCACGGTTAATCAAAATAATTGATGCCAGACAGTACACGTGCGAGGAATGGGAACGCCTGTTACGACTGTCTGAAGATAAATAATCTCAGGGTTGGCGCTGGTGTGAAGGTAAAAAAATCGTCAGTAGCCCTGCCATGATGCACAGCACTCCGGCGAGCGCTTTCGCTGATAATATTCCCTGCCAGCCGGGCAGGATCATTGATGCAACCCACACCAGTACATAGCTCAGGCTGAGCAGGGCATACGCTTTGCTCAGTGCGAGCTGGTGCAGCGCTTTATGCCAGCAAATCACCGACAGTAAATACCCTGCCAGTCCGGCATACAGAGCAAATGCGCTGACGCTAAGAGAGAATACGGCGGAAATGAATTGCTGCGGCTGCAGCATTGGCGGCAGATTATCCATCGCAAAGCCGAGACTCAACTGGGCGGCTGAAGTGATAATAACGCTGCATAATCCCCAAAAGATGCCCATTACACCGCGCTCCCAAGAATAAAGATGCCGGTGATGATTAACCCCACACCTAGCCAGTGGCGCGGGGTGACGGGTTCGCGCCAGATTTTCCAGGCAGCCAGAGTCACCCATACAAAATTAAGACTCAGCATGGGGTAGGCGATGCCGACCGGAATGTTCTGCAGCACCGCCAGCCATAGCAGCATGGCCAGACCGAGACTTGCCAGAGCAAGCCCAATCCATAGCGTAATGTGGCGTTTTCGCGCTCGAACGGGAACGGGTCGCGACGCCTGCTTCTGACATAACTGACCGCAGACGCTGAGCAGGCTGGCGAGAACTAAGGCTATCCAGATCATTTCGGCCGATACTGAATCAGGACCAGACGCCCCTGATTATCGATATAGTCAGCGGGAGGGATAGCAAGTCGATTAATATCTTCATCCTTATCAATTGTGAGCACGAGCGTAATGTTTCCTTGCTGACGATGTTGCGCTAACCACTCGGCAAAGTTCCCCCGACCGACAAAACGCCCCTGGGCATCCGGGTAGTTAAGGCCATATTTTAACTCGCCCGTTTGTCCGTACATTATGATGTCGTCACGCTTCAGGCTCCAGGCCAGCCCCGCGGCGACGCCAACGCTGTCGGTGAGAATATAACGGCTCGACTCCAGCGACTCTTTGGTCATCTCGACAAAAAATTGTGGCTGTTTAGATTCCATCACCCGGTCAGGAATGGAGAAGCCAAACAACAGTGCCAGGCCTAATGGACACAGCGCTGCGAACGTCCAGTTCTTCTCGCGGTTATTTAGCGTATACCAGCCAAAGAGCGTCCAGATGATAAAAATGCCCCACGCACAAAACACCTTATAGGTTTCGATATGCGACCAGACCGGCGTCTTTAATGGACCCAGTGTAGAAACAATAAACGTGGCGACAATGCCGGTTACACCGAACAGAACGTTGATCCAGCCATTCACGCGCAGCGCGGTTGCACCTTTTTGCGCGGCCTGCAGGCCGAACCGCGCCGTCAATATTGCCAGCGGCGCGAAGCAGGAAAGAATATAGGTCGGCAGTTTTCCTTTCGCGATGCTGAAAAACAGGATTGGCATGATAATCCAGCTTAACAGGTACAGTGCACTGCGCGGAACATCCCGTTCACGCCAGCCCGTACGCAGCGCGCCGGGGAGCAGCCCGAGCCACGGTAATGCGCCAGCCACCAATACCGGAATGTAGTACCAGACGGGGGCCTTATGTTGGGCATCCTCCTGCGCGAAGCGTTGAATATGTTCAACCCAGAAGAAGTAATGCCAGAAATCCGGCTCACGCCGGGCAATCGCTATTCCCCAAGGCAGCACAGTCACGATGCAACCGACTACTGCCAGCAGACCGTAGATAATGAGATCTTTCCAGCGCTTTTGTACGAAAACCCACGGCAGTACGCTGAGCACAGGAACGGCGAGTGCCAGGAAACCCTTGGTCATCACGCCCATGCCGCAGGTTAACCCTAACAGCAGAAAGGCGGTAATTTTGCGCGTTCTGCTGGTGGCTTGCATCCCCTCCCAAAAGCAGCACATGCCCGCCATTAGCCAGAGCGCAATGATGGGATCAAGTACCGCGTAGGTGCCGATGCTGTAAACCGAAAAAAACGTTAAAAAGATAACCGAAGAGAGTACGGCGGTGCGCTTATCCCGCCACAACCGCATGGCAAGCCAGGCTACCATAAGCGCCGTCAGCAAAGTGGCAAAAATGGCTCCTGCTCTGACTCCAAAATTATTGGCGCCAAACAGCCATTGCCCGATGCTGTTTAACCAGTATCCGGCAATCGGTTTTTCAAAATACCGCAGCCCTAAAAAGTGCGGAACGATCCCGTCGCCAGAGGTCAGCATTTCCCGACTGATTTCGGCATAGCGCGTTTCATCAGGCTGCCACAGCAGGCGGCTGTTGATGGGGAGAATAAAATACAGCGCAATAAAAGCGATAAATGCCAGGGTGTAGCGGACAGTAAGTTTCATCTTGTCACACTCACTGGTTGTTGGCGGCCGACCCATCCCTCTCTGCCGGGTATTTTGCCACGCACGATCTGCCCTGTTGGCAGCGAACTGACATCGTCCGGTAACAGGTCGCCGAGCGGGCAAAATGTTATCCCCATGTCTGCGGCGCGAGTAAGCAGCTCGTCAAAATTCTGCTGAAAGGCGATGCCTTCAACTTCCGCATGAATGGTATACACCGGTGTTCCTCTGCTCATCTGGATGTGGGAGAGAATGTAAGCGTTGAAGTCCACCGCCTGGACTTCCTGACCAACCACTTCATCCCAGGTGGGTAGCGTGACGGGAATTTGCGGCGTACCTGTTTTCCCGGATGTCAGCACCGGACGGAATAACGACGTTCCCCGACAGTCGCTGTTATAACGCAGATGGAACGTTTCTTTGGCGTGGACGACGCGATCGTCGGCACGCCATCCGGCAACGGCAGAACAAGTGACGGGTTGTCCGATAAGAGTTTCAAGGGCCGTGATGCCTCGTGAAATATCATCAATCAGCTGTTTGTCATTCCAGTTTCCGCTTCGCGCCTGCCAGGCATGGTGATCCCAGGCATGCAGACCGGTTTCATGAATCAGGGCGGTTTGTGCAATGATCGCCGCGTTGGCCAGGCCGATCTCTTTTCCCGGCCAGGCGGTTCCCGCCAGCAATATATCCCATCCGTAAAGTGATGCGGCGTTTGAGCGCAGCATCTTCCACAGAAATTGTGGTTTCACAAGACGCCAGAGGTGGCGTCCCATGTTGTCCGGTCCAACGCTAAAGAAAAAACTTGCCCGCACGTTATGTTGGTTCAATGTCTCCAGCAGGCGGGGTACGCCTTCGCGCGTCCCCCTGAAAGTATCGACATCTATGCGCAAGCCGACTTGGGTCATGATGTGTGTTCCGTGATATTCACACTGCGTAAGAAGAAGTCCAGCGTCTCTTCTACCGTTTCCTGCATCTCAATGGTGGGCTCCCAGTTCAGGCAGCGTTTCGCATTGCGGATGTTGGGCTTACGATGTTCAACGTCTTGATAACCTTTACCATAGTAGCTGCTGCTTTCGACGTCACGGAAACCGGCAAACGGCGGGAAGTGGCTACGCAATGGATGTTTTTCAAAGCAGGTAAGCAGCATTTCTGCCAGTTCCTGAATACTCGCTTCGTTCTGCGGATTACCTATGTTGATAATCTCACCGTCGCAGCGTCCGCCTTCGTTTTCAATGATGCGGTACAGGGCTTCGATACCATCCCGAATGTCGGTAAAGCAGCGTTTTTGCTTGCCGCCTTCAATCAGCTTAATCGGTGAACCTTCCACCAGATTGAGGATCAGTTGGGTAATGGCGCGTGAGCTGCCGATACGCGCGGCGTTAAGGCTGTCCAGACGCGGCCCCATCCAGTTAAACGGGCGGAACAGGGTGAAGCGCAATCCCTCTTTTTCGCCGTACGCCCAGATTACGCGGTCCAACAACTGCTTGGAAACGGAGTAGATCCAGCGTGGTTTATTCACCGGACCGACGATCAGATTCGAGCTGTCCTCATCGAAGACTTTGTCGGTACACATGCCGTAGACTTCGGACGTTGACGGGAAAATGATGCGCTTACGGTATTTCACGCAGTAGCGAATGATTTTCAGGTTCTCTTCAAAATCGAGCTCAAATACGCGCAACGGGTTGCGGGTATATTCGATTGGCGTTGCGATCGCCACCAGCGGCAGCACGACGTCGCATTTTTTAACATGGTATTCAATCCATTCGGAGTGAATGCTGATGTCGCCTTCGACGAAGTGGAATCGCGGATGCTGCAGAAAACGTCCAATGGCGTCACTGCCAATATCGAGCCCATACACTTCGTAATGATCTTCTTGCAGCAGGCGTTCGGTCAGATGGTTACCAATGAAGCCATTGACGCCAAGGATCAGCACGCGTGTACGACGTTTAGTGGTGGTAACTGATTGACTGTTCAGGCGGGAGCCTGGAACCAGGCCCAGAACCTGCGCCAGTTGCGACCCTTGCATTGCAATACCATCGCCAGCTTGTCCGGTAATAATTTCCAGGGCGCCATCGCCACAGGCGATCAGCAAAGGAGAAACGGAGATGACGGTACCCGGTTGGGCCGCTGAGTTATTTACGCAAACGCGCGATGACCAGACGGTGAACTTTTGTGTACCGACATAGCTATATGCGCCCGGCCACGGATCGCTGACGGCGCGGACCTGGTTATGCAACTCTACGGCAGGTGTGTTCCAGTCGAGGAAGCTATCTTCCGGTGTACGGCGACCGAAACAGGTAGCATCTGCTTCCTGTTGGGGGCGTTCTGCATAATCCCCGGTTTTAATCGCGGGCAGTGCCTGTTCCAGCAGGTGACGCGCAGCCTGGCACAATTTATGGTGCAGCGTTATCGCCACGTCATCTGGCGAAATAGCGACGCGCTGCTGGGCAATAATGGCGCCAGCATCCGCGCGTTTGACCATGCGGTGAAGCGTGACGCCGGTTTCGGTTTCGCCATTGACCAATACCCAGTTCAGCGGCGCGCGACCACGGTATTTCGGCAGCAACGAACCATGCAGATTAAAAGCCCCGGCAGGCGCAAGACTGAGGATCTCATCACTCAGTAAATGACGATAGTAGAACGAGAAGATAACATCCGGCGCCAGTTGGCTAATGCGTTCAATCCACAAGGGATGATTGACCTCATCCGGGGCGTAAACCGGAATTCCGGCGCTGGCGGCAAGGCGGGAAACCGATCCAAAAAATGCTTTTTCGCCCGGATTATCAGTGTGCGTAAAAATGGCAGCGATTTCATAACCGGCATCCAACAAAGCCTGGACACCCTGACATCCCATATCGTGATAGGCAAATACGATGGCTTTCATGCGCGGTTTTCCTCGGTTGGCTGCGTGGTTTGTGGGCGGATAACGTGTTGAACAAAATAGCGGGGGCGGGCGCGGACATCGTTATAGATGCGACCGATATATTCGCCGAGTAAACCCATGCCAATAAACTGTGCGCCGATAAAGGTAAACAGGACGGCAAACAGCATGAATACCCCTTCCGCGGCCCACTGTGGACCGAGCGTCAGACGCAGAACCACAAGCAGGATAGACAAGGTAAAGCCAGTGGCGGCGATTACGCTGCCCAACAGGCTCAACATACGAAGTGGCGTTGTGGTCAGACAGGTCACCAGGTCATACATCAGGTTGATCAGACGCATAAAGCTGTATTTGGAGTCACCAAATTCTCGCTCTGCATGGTGTACCGGGATTTCCGTAGCGCGCCGGGCAAAAATGTTGGCCAGAATCGGGATAAAGGTACTGCGCTCCTGGCAATGCAGCATGGCATCGACGATGTGGCGGCGATAAGCGCGTAACATGCAACCGTAGTCGCCCATCGCTTTACCGGTGGTGCGCTGAATCAGATGGTTAATCATTCGTGAGGCGGTCTTACGAAATACGCTGTCCTGACGGTTCTGACGTACCGTGCCGACCACATCGAAGCCTTCATCTGCGGTGGCGACCAGCCGTGGGATCTCCTCCGGCGGGTTTTGCAAATCGGCATCCAGTGTGATGATCACGTCGCCGGTGACATGACTGAAACCGGCCATAATCGCCGAGTGTTGCCCGTAATTGCGATTCAATAAAATAGAAACAATGTGGCTGTTCGGTGCCTGGGAAGCGTCCATCATCAGCTGTGCGGAATGGTCGCTGCTGCCGTCATCAATTAGCAAAATTTCATAGTCTTTGCCCAATTTTTCGCAGGCAGCGCTGGTACGTCTGATTAACTCCGGTAAGCTTTCCTGTTCATTAAAAACGGGAATGACCACCGAGACTTTTTTGATCGGTGCTGCTTCAAACATGGTTATTGTCCTGCAATCTCGTGAAGTGCCGTAATTACCCGCTGGGTGTCATCGGCGGTCATATCGGGGAATAACGGCAGTGAGCAAATGCGCGCGCTATTCCATTCTGTATTGGGGAGCGAAAGGGTAGTGAAGCGTTCGCGGTAATATTTTTGCGTATGGGCCGCACGAAAATGCAGACCGGTGCCGATATTTTTGGCCTTTAACGCCTCCATTAAGGCATCTCTGCTCAGACCGCAGCGGGCTTCGTCAACGCGGATGATGAACAGGTGCCAGGCGTGAACGTGCGCCCACTGGGGCAGACTCAGTGGTTGAAATGGCGTATCGGCCAGCGCCTGTTGATACTCGCGGGCAATTTGCGCCCGGCGTGAGTTCAGGTGTTCCAGTTTATTTAGCTGTACCAACGCAATGGCGGCATTGATATCCGTGAGGTTGTACTTGTACCCTGGCGCAAGCACTTCGGCCTGCGGCGCCCGGCCATAGGTTTGTCGATCAAAGGCATCAACGCCCAGACCGTGAAACTTCAGGCTGCGAAGCCGTTGGGCAAGCTGGCTGTCGTCGGTAACGATCAACCCGCCTTCGGCGCAGGTAATATTTTTGATGGCGTGAAACGAGAATATTGCCGTGCCGCGCGCGCCGACATGACGACCTTTATACAACGTCCCTACGGCGTGGGCCGCATCTTCTATAATCGGAATGCCATAGCGTTCGCTAATGGCATAAATCGCGTCCAGGTCGGCGGGGGCGCCTGCGTAATGTACCGGAATAATGGCTTTGGTTCGCGGGGTGATGGCGGCCTCAATTTGCTCCGGTGTGACCATGAGCGTATCGCGGTCGACGTCGATCATGACTGGCGTCGCACCCAACAGGACAATCATGTTGAGGGTAGAAACCCACGTCATTGACGGTGTGATGACCTCATCGCCTGCACCGATGTCCAGCGCCATCAGCGTGATGTGCATTCCTGCCGTAGCGGAGCAGACGGCGACGGCGTGTTGATTTCCCGTGAGCTGGCAGAAGGCTTCTTCCAGCTGTTGATTTTTCGGGCCGGTGGTTATCCATCCAGAGTCCAGAACCGTCTTCACAGCGGCAAGTTCTTCAGCCCCCATTGCCGGGCGAGAGAAAGGCAAAAAGTCAGGCATCATTATTCCTTCAAGCCATTTAACGCCACCGACGTTTTATTTTTAGTGATAAACAGGGGCGTCGTTAATTATTTCATCAGGCTTCAAAGGGTAATGACGGAAGGTTAATTTATCCTTAAGAGTTTAAGGTTTGGGAAAGAGAGAGGAATAGCGTATTTTTTATTTATCTTAATGAAAAAAAGATCATGTAGGTTTGAGTGGTTTGGGCGACATTGCTGTTATCTGCAGACTGATGAGCGCAATGCCGCTATTAAGAATGCTAATTATATGCCGTTATTAAAATGATGATTTACAGTAACCCTTTCAAGGTTAACGTTTTACGCGTGGCGATATTTAAATCGTAAGAGCCGAGATCTTCCGCTTTAACCCAGGCGAATGCCTGGAATTCTTCATTAATTTTCACTTCACGATTAGCCGCCACACAATCGAAGATGAGATAAATCATATAAATCTCTTCCTGACTGCCATCGGCGTACGTTTTGGTGCGAACATCGTCACTGAAGGTCCATGGCGTAATATCTGATAACACCAGTTGTTCGCCCAGCTCTTCTCTTACTTCACGGCGCAAAGCTTCTTCAATACGTTCACCCGGTTCAACGCCGCCGCCAGAAAGCGCCCACTGACCGGGGAACACACCGCGGTCGTCAGCCATTTTGCACAGTAAATAACAGCCATCGTTTTGAATTAATGGGCAAACAATTGTTCTTTGGCGCATAAGTCGAATCCTTGTAGGGGAGGTATAGAAAATTCCATCGTGCACGCATCTTACCTTTTGCTGACGGTAGAAAAAACGCTTCATCGACGAATAACGCCGCTTTGGCAGGGAAAACAGGATGTTTGTAGAAAATGGCATTCTGCTGCCATCAGTGGCGTAATTGCTACAAGAATTTAACCTTATCTAAATCTTGTGAGTAGTATTTGCTTACAATATGTTATTGCATCGCTTTTTTAGTGCATTGATTCCTCATGATCTAACAGTACAATTCACCGGTTTTGGGGCTATGTTTTGATTCTTGCTGGAAAGGATAGAAAATGAAAAAAAGTTTAATGTTGGGTTTTGCCGGAATGCTGTTTGTTTCCGCGTCGGCGAGCGCGATTAGCATCAGCGGCCAGGCTGGCGAAGACTACACCAACCTGGGGTTCGGTATGGGTACTGAGACCACCGGTTTGGCCGTCAGCGGTAACTGGATGCATAACGATGACGACGGCGATGCGGCCGGGCTGGGACTGGGTCTGAATATTCCTCTCGGTCCGCTGCTGGCAACGGTCGGTGGGAAAGGCATTTATACTAACCCGAATGATGGTGACGAGGGTTACGCGGCGGCGGTCGGTGGCGGTTTGCAGTGGCCGATTGGCGACAGCCTCCGCCTGTTTGGTGAGTATTATTACTCTCCCGATTCTCTTTCCAGCGGTATCGACAGCTATGAAGAAGCGAATGCAGGTGCTCGTCTGACCATTATGCGTCCGCTGAGCATTGAAGCCGGTTATCGCTACCTGAACCTGGCAGGCAAAGACGGTAACCGCGATAACGCGATTGCTGACGGCCCGTACGTTGGGGTTAACGCGAGTTTCTGATTTTTCCGGCGCGGCGTTCAGTCGCGCCTTCCCCCCTCCATGCGTTATAGTGTTTTCATCATAAAAGCAGGAGAACACGATGTTAAACGTGGAGATGCTATCCACCGGGGATGAAGTGTTGCACGGACAAATCGTCGACACGAATGCCGCCTGGCTGGCCGATTTTTTCTTTAATCAGGGGTTACCACTAACCCGTCGCAACACGGTAGGTGACAATCTTGATGATTTGGTCGCCGTTTTGCGTGAGCGTAGCGAACATGCCGATGTACTGATCGTTAACGGCGGTCTGGGACCAACCAGCGATGATTTGAGCGCGCTGGCGGCGGCAACGGCAAAAGGTGAAGGGCTGGTGCTGCATGAAGCATGGCTCGACGAGATGACGCGTTATTTCCGCGATCGTGGACGCGTGATGGCACCGAGTAACCGCAAACAGGCTGAGCTACCTGCCAGCGCGGAATTCATCAATAATCCCGTAGGAACCGCGTGTGGGTTTGCCCTGAAGCTTAACCGCTGCCTGATGTTCTTTACCCCAGGAGTGCCATCAGAATTTAAAGTCATGGTTGAGCATGAGATCCTGCCGCGTTTGCGTGAGCGTTTTTCGCTGTCTCAACCCCCGCTATGCCTGCGATTAACCACCTTTGGTCGTTCTGAAAGCGAGCTTGCGCAGAGCCTGGATCCGCTGCAATTGCCTCCGGGAGTGACAATGGGCTACCGCTCGTCAATGCCGATTATCGAACTAAAGCTGACCGGGCCGGATTCCCAACGGGAAGCGATGCTGGCGCTGTGGCCAGAAGTTAAGCGGGTTGCCGGGCAGAATATGATTTTCGAAGGTACGGAAGGTTTACCCGCGCAAATCGCCCGCACGTTGCAGGAACGGCAATACAGCCTGACGCTAAGCGAACAATTCACCGGTGGTCTGGTGGCGCTGCAGCTTTCGCGCGCGAATGCTCCGCTGTTGGCGAGCGAAGTGGTTCCGCCCCAGGAAGAAACGCTGGCGCAAACGGCACACTGGATAACCGAACGACGCGGCAACCATTATGCCGGGCTGGCGCTGGCGGTATCGGCTTTCGAAAACGAACATATTAACTTTGCGCTGGCAACGCCTGATGGAACGCATGCCTTACGCGTACGGCTGAACGCTAATCGTTATAGTTTGTCGGTGCGTCAGGAAGTGTGCGCAATGATGGCGCTCAATATGCTGCGCCGTTGGCTCAACGGGCAGGATATTGCCAGCGAACACGGTTGGATAGAAGTGGTTGAATCCCTGACGCTGCCTTCCTGACTTGCACTGTCTCACGCGCTTGTTATGGGAAGGCATTCTGGCCTTCCCGTTATCAGTCCAACCTGTTGTACTCTCTGTAAAAAAATCCGTGCGTTAGTTCACAATTGTGCTCGTTTTTTCTCCAGCCAGCTGGAAGAACGAGAGGATTTGATGCGCTTCACAATTTTAACCCCCTTAACCTACCACACTGATTCCAGTATCTCAGACTGGAGTCCAGTATGTTGGAATCAAGCAAAGTTCCCGCGCTCACCAGGGCGATCGAAATACTCAATCTCATTGCGCGTATCGGCCCATGTAGCGCCGCCACCATCATAGAGACGCTGGGTATTCCAAAAAGCACCGCGTACCTGTTACTTAACGAACTGAAGCGTCAGCGCTTTATTAGCATTGATCATCAGGAAAATTACTGCCTGTGGACCAAGCTGGTTGAGTTGTCCGGGCATGCGCTGAGCAAGATGGATTTACGTGAATTGGCGCGTCCACGGCTGACACAACTGATGGATGAGACAGGGTTACTTTGCCATCTCGGGATCATCGACCACGAAAGCGCGTATT
Source organism: Citrobacter sp. XY323 (assembly GCF_025106035.1). Classification (NCBI taxonomy): domain Bacteria; kingdom Pseudomonadati; phylum Pseudomonadota; class Gammaproteobacteria; order Enterobacterales; family Enterobacteriaceae; genus Citrobacter; species Citrobacter sp. XY323. Next base: position 511,800 of record NZ_JANYUK010000004.1, on the reverse strand, counting down.
ACATTCTGAAAGTGGAATCGTCATCCACTATCAGCGTGCGCTCCCACGAAGGGAAAAGTCTTTCGCTCTATCGCTCGGGTATCGGCAAATGCCTGCTGGCCTGGCAACCGGCAGCCGCACGAAAAGCCATTATTGAACAGCTGATATGGGAACAGGCAACGCCGACCACTATCACCAGGCCACAGCAGTTGAATGACGAGCTGGAGCGTATTCGACAGCGTGGATGGAGCTTTGATAATGGCGAAGATTATCCCGATGTTCGTTGCGTCGCAGCGCCTGTTTTTAACGCTAACAATGAACTGACCGCCGCGATTTCAGTGGTCGGCACTCGTCTGCAAATTAACGAAGAGAACCGTGATTATCTGGCCGGTAAAGCGATTGCCTGCGCCAGGGATATTTCACGCCTGTTGGGATGGAAAAGTCCCTTCGACTCACTCGCTTCATAAAAAGGAGAACACCATGACCCTACCTAAAATTAAACACGTTCGTGCCTGGTTTACCGGTGGTGCTACGGCGGATAAAGGCGCTGGCGGCGGCGACTATCACGATCAGGGCGCTAACCACTGGATTGACGATCATATCGCCACGCCAATGAGCAAATATCGTGAATATGAGCAATCGCGCCAGTCCTTTGGCATCAACGTATTAGGGACACTGATTGTTGAAGTGGAAGCTGAAAACGGACAGACCGGTTTTGCTGTTTCCACCGCAGGGGAGATGGGGTGCTTTATTGTGGAAAAGCATCTCAATCGTTTTATTGAAGGGAAATGCGTCAGTGATATCAAACTCATTCACGACCAGATGCTGGGCGCAACGATGTACTACTCCGGCTCCGGCGGTCTGGTGATGAACACCATCTCGTGCGTGGATCTGGCGCTGTGGGATCTGTTTGGCAAGGTGGTGGGTTTACCGGTTTACAAGCTACTGGGCGGCGCGGTACGCGACGAAATTCAATTCTACGCGACCGGTGCGCGCCCTGATCTGGCGAAAGAGATGGGCTTTATTGGCGGCAAAATGCCGACCCACTGGGGGCCGCACGACGGGGATGCAGGGATCCGCAAAGATGCGGCAATGGTAGCCGACATGCGTGAGAAATGCGGTCCGGATTTCTGGTTGATGCTCGATTGCTGGATGAGTCAGGACGTGAACTATGCCACCAAACTGGCCCATGCCTGCGCACCGTCCAACCTGAAGTGGATCGAAGAGTGTCTGCCGCCGCAGCAGTATGAAGGCTATCGCGAGCTGAAACGTAACGCCCCGGCGGGGATGATGGTCACCAGCGGTGAACACCACGGGACGCTGCAATCCTTCCGCACGCTCTCAGAAACCGGCATCGATATCATGCAGCCTGATGTGGGCTGGTGCGGTGGGTTAACCACGCTGGTGGAAATTGCCGCTATTGCTAAATCGCGCGGACAGCTGGTGGTGCCGCATGGTTCCTCGGTTTACTCGCACCACGCGGTGATCACGTTCACCAATACCCCGTTCAGCGAGTTTTTGATGACCAGCCCGGATTGTTCAACGATGCGTCCACAGTTTGATCCGATCCTTCTGGACGAACCGGTACCCGTCAATGGCCGCATTCATAAGTCGGTGCTCGACAAACCAGGATTTGGCGTCGAGCTTAACCGCGACTGCAATCTGAAGCGCCCTTATAGCCACTAATGACCAGTGCGTTGCCAATGCCACGGCAACGCCCTCATTTCTTTGAGGATCTTGCTATGAGTACCACGTTACTTGATGGTGTGGTGAAGAAAAACCGCGCCCGTTTGATTCCCTTTATGCTGGCGCTGTATGTGCTGGCGTTTCTTGACCGCTCGAACATCGGTTTTGCCAAAGAGACCTATCAGATTGATACCGGTCTGAGCAACGAAGCTTATGCGTTGGGCGCGGGGATTTTCTTTGTGGTTTACGCCTTTCTGGGGGTTCCTGCCAACCTGTTGATGCGTAAATTTGGTGCCAGAACCTGGATTGGTACCACCACGTTGCTGTGGGGATTCCTCTCTGCGGCGATGGCATGGGCGGATACTGAATCGAAATTTCTGATTATCCGTACTCTGCTGGGGGCGGCAGAGGCGGGCTTCTTCCCCGGTATGATCTACCTGACGTCCCAGTGGTTCCCCCAGCGTAACCGCGCCAGCATCATGGGGCTGTTCTACATGGGGGCGCCGCTGGCGTTAACCCTGGGATCGCCGCTTTCCGGTGCGCTGTTGGAGATGCACGGCTTTATGGGGCATCCAGGGTGGTTCTGGATGTTCGTTATCGAAGGTTTACTGGCGGTAGGTGCGGGCATTTTCACCTTCTTCTGGCTGGATGATACCCCGCAGCAGGCGCGTTTCCTGAGCGCGGAGGAAAAGTCGTTACTTATTAGCCAACTGACAAGTGAAGAGGAGAAAAAGGTCACTTCACGCCTGTCGGATGCGCTGCGTAATGGCCGTGTCTGGCAACTGGCGATTATCTATCTGACGATCCAGGTGGCGGTGTATGGCCTGATCTTCTTCCTGCCAACTCAGGTTGCTGCGTTGTTAGGGACAAAAGTGGGCTTTACGGCTTCGGTCGTGGCGGCAATACCGTGGGTGGCGGCGCTGTTTGGTACCTGGCTTATTCCTCGCTACTCCGATCGCACCGGCGACCGGCGTAATGTTGCCGCGCTGACGCTGCTGGCGGCAGGAATCGGCATTGGCCTTTCCGGGCTGGTTTCACCGGTACTGGCGATTGTGGCGCTCTGCGTCGCGGCGGTCGGTTTCATTGCGGTACAGCCGGTGTTCTGGACGATGCCAACGCAACTTCTTTCCGGGACAGCTCTGGCGGCGGGGATCGGCTTCGTCAACCTGTTTGGTGCCGTTGGCGGCTTTATTGCTCCCATTCTGCGCGTCAAAGCCGAAACGGTGTTTGCCAGCGATGCGGCGGGTCTGCTGGTCCTCGCGGGCGTCGCGATTATTGGCTCGCTAATCATCTTTACGCTGAGTGTGAACCGTTCAGTTTCACAAGCAGGCGCTGCGCATCATTAATCTTATCTACGTTGTAAGGATCGTTATGAACGCATTGTTATCAAATCCCTTCAAAGAAGGATTACGCAAAGGGGAAGTCCAGGTCGGCCTGTGGCTCAGTTCGACCACCTCTTACATGGCGGAGATTGCCGCGACGTCGGGCTATGACTGGCTGCTGATTGATGGAGAACACGCGCCGAACACGGTGCAGGATCTTTACCATCAGTTGCAGGCGATTGCGCCTTATGCCAGCCAGCCTGTGGTTCGACCGGTGGAAGGCAGTAAAGCGTTGATCAAGCAGGTGCTGGATATCGGCGCGCAGACGCTGCTTGTCCCGATGGTCGACAGCGCAGAGCAGGCGCTTCAGGTGGTTTCCGCGACTCGTTATCCACCGCTCGGCGAGCGTGGTGTCGGCGCCAGCGTGGCACGGGCGGCGCGCTGGGGGCGTATCGACAATTATATGGCCCAGGCTAATGAATCACTCTGCCTGCTGGTACAGGTCGAAAGCAAAGCGGCACTGGATAATCTGGATGCCATTCTGGACGTTGACGGTATTGACGGTGTCTTTATTGGCCCGGCGGATCTTTCTGCGTCGTTAGGCTACCCGGATAATGCCGGACACCCGGAGGTGCAGCGGATCATTGAGCAAAGCATTCGCCGTATTCGCGCAGCCGGAAAAGCAGCCGGTTTCCTCGCTGTTGACCCAGCAATGGCGCAGAAATGTCTGCAATGGGGAGCAAATTTTGTCGCGGTAGGCGTGGATACCATGCTTTATACCGAAGCGCTGGATCGCAGGCTGGCAATGTTTAAATCAGGACCGGCAATTCAACCGCTGAAAAGTAGTTATTAGGTGCTAAAGCCCGGTAGCCAACGCCACCGGGCAACAGAATTAACCTAACGCTTTGGCAAGCAGGGTGATGGGGTGTTCGCAGCGTTTGCTTGTCGACATCTCAATCTGCCATTTACAGGTTTCGCAGTCGGTGACGACGATATCAGCGCCGCTGTCTTCAATCTGGCGGAACAGCGGTGCGCCAATGGACTGCGATGTCGGGTAGTTTTCCTTTTTAAAGCCGTATGTCCCGGCAATCCCGCAGCATTGCGAGTCCAGCACCGTTAGCTCCAGCCCTGGAATTTGTCGTAGCAGTTCCAGCGTGTAGAGCGTCCAGCCCATTTTCTCCATGTGGCATGGCGTGTGGTAGACCACTTTCAGCGGCAGCGTTTTCAGCGGCAGCGTTTTGCCTTCATCCAGCTTGCGCCACAGCCAGCGGGTTGCCAGTTCAATGTGTTCGCGTAGACCTGAGTTGTCGACGTCCAGCACTTCCGGATATTCATCACGCAGCGCAAAGGTGCAGGTTGATGAGGTGGCGATCACCGGAATGCCTTTACCGTCAATTGCTTCTCTGAGCGAGGCCACGTTGCTCACCGCCTGCTTACGCGCTTTATCGGTAAAGCCGTTGGCAATCAGCGGTACGCCGCAGCATTTCTCTTTGCTCAGCAGTTGCACCCCGGTTCCCATCGCATTCAATACTTTGATCAGATCTTTGCCGAGCTGCGGATGGTTGTAATTCACAAAACAGCCGTGGAAAAAGGCAACCTGATCCTGATATTGCGCTTGCTGTGCGGCAACGCTGCGATACCAGCGGCGGAAGGTGCCGAAAGAGTACTTCGGCAGCGTACGGCGATGGTCGATTTTTAGCGCGTAATCCAGCAACTGACGCACCGGTTTGAGTGAGGTGGCGGTATTCACTATCGGGGCGAACGGTGTGGACACGCTACCCATCAAATCGGTATGGCTTAAGACAAAGTTACGCAGCGACGGACGCGTTGTGTCGTATTTGGCGCGCGCGCGTTGGATGATATCGCCAATCTTCACATCTGACGGACAGGCTACTTCGCAACGCTTACAGTTGATGCAGTATTTCAGCGCATCGTCATATAACGCGCCATCTTTCAGGCGCAGACGCTCACCGTCCGGTCCGGCCTGTTTAGGACCAGGGTAGTTCGGATTGACGCGACTTACCGGGCAGGCCGTGGTGCACACCGTGCATTTGATACAACTTTCAAAACGTGTGTCGCTCATTGCTGGCCTCCTGCACGTTTCGCAATATGATGTGCGGCGTGTAAGGCGCTAACAGCGCACACGCCGCCTCCGCAACCCTGGGCGATAGGGTCGAATCCGCCGAGAACGGAACCGATGGCATACATGTTCTCTATCGTTTGTCCCGCCAGCGACGGGCGCAGCCCGGCATCGGTCGTAACGCCAAACTGCTGCCACGGTTGTGGGTCGAAGACGTCACGCTCATACCACTCGGCGCGCGTGGCGGTTTGCTGTACATCCAGCCCCAGGATAGGTTCGTAGATGGCCTCACGCGTGGCGACCAGCCCGCTGCTGAAGAAGCTGCCGCTGGCGAGCACGGCGAAACGTGGCCGCAAAGGAATATCGGCATGATTACGGGTCCAGATTTCGCTGACCACGCCGTCCTGACAGGTGATTTTCTTCACTTCATCACCCGGCATCCAGACGCCGCCCTGGCGCACAAACTGGCGCTGCAATTTGTTATGCAAACGCATACCCAGTACCGAAGGCGGGAGGGTCGGTAACAGCGTCAGCGAGCAGGGGAGACGCTCGTTAAGCCATTGCCAGAGCTGTTCATCCGCCAGACCGAAGCAGGCCGGCATAATTATCATGTCGCAGGTTTTTGCTACTGGCAGTAAAGCGTCATAGAGCAGCGACCATTTATCTTCGTTATCCAGCAGGCGCGCAATATTGACGGCGCGAAACTCGGTCGGGTTATCACGCAGGACATCCAGCTCAGGCAGATCGATTTCTGCCGTCTCGACGCTGAGATTGCGTTGACGCAGCGACGCTGCGGCGAGATGTGCCTGAAAATCCAGTAAACCGCTAATACCTACAACGCAGATACGCTGCGCGGACAGCGGCCAGACCGGAACTTCCGGGGAACTTAACCAGGTTGAGCGCAGCGTTCCCAGCGGGGTGATGCGTTGATGTGACTGATGTACCTTGCCTTGCAAATGCGTTCCGCATTCTTCCAGCAGATTTTGCGCCTGCTGGGCCAGCTCCAGGACGTTGTGCGTTTCGATGGTGCTGTACGGGTGCGCGGGTGCCTGAGTGCGCAGCGCATTCAGGCCTGCTTCTATATCCGTCACCGGTTGGCCATCGGGTAAGTTGCTGAGCAAATCCAGTGAGCCGGAGGAGAAATGCAGGGCGCTTTGGCCGCGAGTGACAATCGTGCAGCGTAAACCGCTTTTTTGCAGTTGCAGGCCGCACAGTAGTCCGGCCAGGCCGCCGCCGATAATGACGGTATCAAATTTCATCCTGGTGCTCCTTTTCCAGACCGCACAATCCCTGATAGACCCAGCGTGTGAATTCGCTTTCGCGCAGCGCATCTCCCCAGGCGATAGGCTGCACGCCTTTCCAGCGTTCATTGAGGAAATCGGAAAGCTGAGTGATAGATTGCGCGGCGGTGGTGACATTAAAACGTTGCAGCAAACCTGCGGCGCGGCAGGCACACAATTCGCCCTGGCAGGTCCCCATTCCAACACGGGTACGGCGACGCAAATCCAGCAGGCTGTTGACGGTCAAATTCTCGACGGCGTACTGCACTTCACCTGCAGTGACCGCTTCGCATTCACAGACCAGGCTGCGGTGCTGACGACCTTCGCTAAGCCACGCAGGGGTGCGATCGCCGTGACGGTAGACCGCTGAGCCGCGCAGTGGCGCGGGCAACGAGATCACGCGTTTGAGCGTATGCTCGGTCGATTCTTGTGAGCCAGGCAGCGCCGTGTCTGCCGTTGTGCAAGGTTGGGTATTGCCCAGTTTACGGCAAACGGCATCGGTGGCCCACTCTGCCATCAGGCGGTAGGTCATCAATTTGCCGCCGGTAATGGTGATAAACCCGTCAAGTCCGTCACGCTGGGCGTGATCGAACAGTACAATCCCACGGCTGACGTTACGTCCACTTGGATCGTCGTCGCTGGCTACCAGAGGACGCACGCCGGAGTAGGCGCGTAAAATGCGCGTTTTCGCCATAATCGGCGCCAGTTTTTCGCCTTCACGCAGCAGTATATCGACCTCTTCTGCGGTGACGCGGTTGCTGTCGATATCATCGTAATCGATGTGCTGTGAGGTGGTGCCAATCAGCGAAATGGTATCACCGGGCACCAGGATATCGGCGTCAGACGGCTTACGACAGCGGTTGATGACATGCTGGTTAATGCGGTGATCCATAATCAGCAGCGAACCTTTGGCCGGGAACATACGGATGCTCAGATCGGCATATTCCGCAATGCGCTGGCCCCAGATCCCGGCGGCGTTGACGACTACCGGTGCATGCAGGGACTGCATCTCACCCGTCAGATGATTGCGTACGTTCACGCCGCAAACCGTTGCCCCTTCACGAATCAGTCCCGTCACTTCATGCGCCGTTAAGATTACTGCGCCATGCTCACGCGCATCCAGCATGTTGGCGGCGGTTAAGCGGAAAGGATCAACCGTGCCGTCCGGCACTTTTACCGCGCCAATCAGCTGTGGGTTGACGGAAGGTTCAATAATGCGCGCCTGCTTAGGGTCAATTGCTTCTGCGCGAATACCGGCCTCTTCACAGGCGCGAATAAAGGTTGCCTGGAAGGAGAGTTCATCTTCCGGCAGGGTAATAAACAGACCGTCCGTCGGCTCAACGCAATGACGGGCGATACGTTTGAGAATTTGGTTTTCGCTGATGCACTCCCGGGCAGATTCAGCGTCGGTGACGGCGTAGCGTGCACCGCTGTGCAGCAGACCGTGGTTACGTCCGGTCGCCCCTGTGGCGATATCGTGGCGTTCCACTAAGATGACGCGCAACCCGCGCAGCGCACAATCGCGTGCGATCCCTGCACCTGTTGCTCCTCCACCAATGATAATCACGTCACTTGTTTGCGAGTCGCGAATTTTCATTGTTTTTCCTCACAGTTCGTTTTTTATCATTTAGCCACATAAAAAACATGGATTGTTTGATTTCGCGCATAATCGCTCATTATTCGAAAATGAAACGTGATTTCGTGCGCCTTTATGAACATTTGTCATAAATCTGTAACAATATGTGCAGCGTTTCACATTTTTGTTATGTATCTTTCCTTAACATCGCGGCCACACTGGGAGCGGTAGGGTAGTAATGACGAACTGCAGTGTTTACTTCGAATGAAAGACGGCCACGGAGGCTACACTATGTTGAGCATTTTTAAACCAGCGTCACACACGGCGCGTTTGCCTGCAGCGGAGATCGACCCGACATATCGTCGATTACGTTGGCAGATCTTTCTGGGGATTTTCTTTGGCTATGCCGCGTACTATCTGGTACGTAAGAACTTTGCCCTTGCGATGCCGTATCTGGTTGAGCAAGGTTTCTCGCGTGGCGATCTGGGTTTTGCGTTATCCGGTATCTCCATTGCTTACGGATTTTCGAAATTCATCATGGGGTCCGTTTCGGATCGCTCGAATCCGCGCGTTTTCCTGCCAGCGGGTCTGATTCTGGCCGCCGCTGTCATGTTGTTCATGGGCTTTGTGCCGTGGGCGACTTCGAGCATTGCGGTTATGTTTGTGCTGCTGTTCCTCTGCGGATGGTTCCAGGGAATGGGTTGGCCGCCGTGTGGTCGTACCATGGTGCACTGGTGGTCGCAGAAAGAGCGTGGGGGCATTGTTTCCGTCTGGAACTGTGCGCACAACGTGGGCGGTGGTCTGCCTCCTCTGTTGTTCCTGCTGGGTATGGCCTGGTTCAATGACTGGAAAGCGGCGCTGTACATGCCTGCTTTCGGTGCGATCGTCGTCGCGCTGTTTGCTTTTGCTCTGATGCGTGATACGCCGCAGTCTTGTGGCCTGCCGCCTATCGAAGAGTACAAGAACGACTACCCGGACGATTACAACGAGAAAGCGGAAGAAGAGCTGACTGCGAAGCAGATCTTCATGCAATACGTACTGCCGAACAAACTGTTGTGGTACATCGCTATCGCCAACGTGTTTGTTTATCTGCTGCGTTACGGCATCCTGGACTGGTCCCCGACCTATCTGAAAGAAGTGAAACATTTCGCGCTGGATAAATCATCCTGGGCCTACTTCCTGTATGAATATGCGGGTATTCCGGGCACGCTGCTGTGCGGCTGGATGTCGGATAAAGTCTTCCGTGGCAACCGTGGTGCGACCGGCGTGTTCTTTATGACGCTGGTGACTATCGCGACTATCGTCTACTGGATGAACCCGGCAGGCAACCCGAACGTGGATATGGCTTGTATGATTATCATCGGCTTCCTGATCTACGGTCCGGTAATGTTGATTGGTCTGCATGCGCTGGAACTGGCACCGAAAAAAGCGGCGGGTACGGCGGCTGGCTTTACCGGTCTGTTCGGTTATCTCGGCGGTTCCGTAGCGGCGAGCGCCATTGTTGGCTATACCGTTGACTTCTTCGGTTGGGACGGCGGCTTTATGGTGATGATTGGCGGTAGCGTGCTGGCGGTTATTCTGCTGGTGGTCGTCATGATTGGCGAAAAACGCCATCACGAAGAGATCGCACTGAAGCGTAACGGGGGCTAATAGATGAAAACCACATTGAAAAGTCTCAGCGTGGCGCTAATGCTGACAGGTATTGTGGTGAGCAGCGCGGCGGTTGCCGCAGAAAAAATCGTGATTGCGCACCGTGGCGCCAGCGGTTATCTACCGGAGCATACGCTGCCAGCAAAAGCGATGGCTTATGCTCAGGGGGCTGATTACCTGGAACAGGATTTGGTGATGACCAAGGACGACCATCTGGTTGTCCTGCATGACCACTACCTTGACCGCGTCACCGATGTTGCCGAGCGTTTCCCGGATCGTGCGCGTAAAGATGGGCGCTACTACGCTATCGACTTTACGCTGGATGAGATTAAATCGCTGAAATTTACCGAAGGCTTTGATATCGAAAATGGCAAAAAGGTCCAGACCTACCCGGGGCGTTTCCCGATGGGTAAATCTGATTTCCGTGTGCACACTTTCGAAGAAGAGATTGAGTTCGTTCAGGGATTAAATCATTCAACCGGTAAAAACATTGGCATTTACCCAGAAATGAAAGCGCCGTGGTTCCATCATCAGGAAGGGAAGGACATTGCGGCTAAAACGCTGGAAGTGCTGAAAAAGTACGGGTACACCGACAAGAATGACAAGGTTTATCTACAGTGTTTTGATGTCGCAGAGTTAAAGCGCATTAAGAATGAACTGGAACCGAAGATGGGGATGGATCTCAATCTGGTACAGTTGATTGCGTACACTGACTGGAATGAAACTCAGGAGAAAAAGCCGGACGGTAGTTGGGTTAATTACAACTACGACTGGATGTTTAAACCGGGTGCCATGAAGCAGGTTGCGCAGTATGCGGACGGCATTGGGCCGGACTATCACATGCTGATTGATGAGAAGTCGAAGAAAGGTAATATCTCGTTAACGGGTATGGTACAGGACGCGCATCAGAATAAGATGGTGGTGCATCCTTATACCGTTCGTGCCGATCAGCTGCCGGATTACACCACTGACGTAAACCAGCTGTATGACATTCTGTATAACAAGGCGGGCGTTGACGGGCTGTTCACCGACTTCCCCGACAAAGCAGTGACATTCCTGAATAAAGAGTAATGGCACAAGGTCTGTGATGCACCTCCGGTCACAGGCCTGGTTGGATCAAACGTTATTAACGGCTAGATAAGGCCGTCTGCCGTCAACGTGACCATACCTGCCTCCAGGAGAAATAAAGAGCTGCCGTCCATCGGCGGCTCTTTTTTAGTCGTAATTTTTATCCCGCCACGCGTTACAGCTCTATTTCAATATCGCCTTTTGCCCGACAGCAGCAGGGCAAAATTTCACCTGGCTGAATGAAGGCCAGGGGTTCGGCAATCCAGTCGACCTGTCCCGCTACCAGACGGGTACGGCAGGAGCCGCAATAACCTGCGCGGCACTGGTATTCAACTTCAACATTGTGCGATTCGAGCGCGGCAAGCAGGGAAGGGTGTTCATCCTGGCACAGCAGTTGTGTGCCAGAGATGCGCAGAGTAACGCGGCCCATCAGAGCTGGAAGTTACTCAGGTCGTCGGTATCGACTTCCGAATCGATCTGGCCGACCAGGTAAGAGCTGACTTCCACTTCCTGCGGCGCAACCTGCACGTTATCAGACACCAGCCAGGTGTTGATCCACGGGATTGGGTTAGAGCGGGTCTGGAACGGCAAGTCGAGTCCGACAGCCTGCATACGGATGTTGGTGATGTACTCAACGTACTGGCACAGAATATCTTTGTTCAGGCCAATCATTGAGCCGTCACGGAACAGATAATCCGCCCACTCTTTTTCCTGCAGCGCGGCCTGTACGAACAGGTCGTAACATTCTTGTTTACACTCTTCGGCGATTTCCGCCATTTCCGGATCGTCCACGCCGCTGCGCAGCAGGTTCAGCATATGCTGGGTCCCGGTCAAATGCAGGGCTTCATCGCGGGCGATCAGGCGAATAATTTTCGCGTTGCCTTCCATCAGTTCACGTTCGGCGAAGGCGAAGGAGCAGGCGAAGCTGACGTAGAAGCGGATCGCTTCCAGCGCGTTCACGCTCATCAGGCACAGATACAGCTTCTTCTTCAGTTCACGCAGGCTTACGACAACCGTTTTACCGTTAACGGTATGCGTGCCTTCGCCCAGCAAATGCCAGTAGCTGGTCATCTCAATCAATTCGTCGTAATAGCTGGAAATGCCTTCCGCGCGTTTCTGGATCTGCTCGTTGGTGACGATGTCATCAAACACCACCGCCGGATCGTTCACGATGTTACGAATGATGTGGGTGTAGGAACGGGAGTGGATCGTTTCTGAAAACGCCCATGTTTCCACCCAGGTTTCCAGCTCAGGGATCGAGATTAACGGCAGTAGCGCTACGTTCGGGCTACGTCCCTGAATGGAGTCCAGCAGCGTCTGATATTTCAGGTTGCTGATGAAGATATGCTTTTCATGCTCCGGCAGCGCCTGGAAGTCGATGCGATCGCGAGAAACATCAACTTCTTCCGGACGCCAGAAAAAAGAGAGCTGCTTTTCGATCAGTTTTTCGAAGATGTCATATTTTTGCTGATCGTAGCGGGCGACGTTCACCGGCTGGCCGAAGAACATCGGTTCCAGAAGTTGGTTATTTTTCGTCTGTGAAAAAGTGGTGTATGCCATTGATGTGAATCCTTTGTGGGATGAGTGCCGGATGGCGTTACAAGCACCCTTTCCGGCCTACAAACCAAGCTACTGTAGGCCGGGTGAGCCTGGTGCCACCCGGCATCGTTCATCAGATCTTACATGCGCCGCTTTCGCAGCCGTCGTCCTGAATGGACGGCACCAGATCGTCCTGAGAATCTTCCGCACCGTCACGGGTGTTTTGATAATACAGCGTTTTGACACCAAATTTGTAGGCGGTGAGCAGGTCTTTCAGTAACTGCTGCATCGGTACTTTTCCGGATGGGAAGCGCGACGGATCATAGTTGGTGTTGGCGGAAATCGACTGATCGATAAATTTCTGCATGATACCTACCAGCTGCAAATAGCCATCGTTGTTCGGCATTTCCCACAGCAGTTCGTACGCGTCGTGCAGGTGTTCGTAGTCCGGCACGACCTGGCGCAGAATACCGTCTTTCGACGCTTTGATGCTCACATAGCCGCGCGGTGGTTCAATACCGTTGGTGGCGTTAGAGATCTGCGAAGAGGTCTCCGATGGCATCAGGGCTGAAAGCGTGGAGTTACGCAGACCGTGCGTCTTGATGGATTCACGCAGTTGTTCCCAGTCCAGATGCAGCGGCTCGTTGACAATAGCATCGAGATCTTTTTTATAGGTATCGATCGGCAGAATACCTTTGGAGTAGGTCGTTTCGTTAAACCACGGGCACGCGCCTTGCTCTTTCGCCAGCTCGTTAGAGGCTTTCATCAGGTAATACTGAATGGCTTCAAAGGTTTTGTGAGTCAGGTTGTTCGCGCTGCCGTCAGAATAACGCTTACCGTTTTTCGCCAGCCAGTAGGCGTAGTTGATCACGCCAATACCCAGCGTACGGCGACCCATCGCGCCGCGTTTGGCGGCAGGAATCGGATAATCCTGATAATCGAGCAGCGCATCCAGCGCGCGCACCGCCAATTCGGCCAGCTCTTCCAGCTCGTCCAGGCTGTTGATAGCACCGAGGTTAAATGCGGACAGCGTACACAGCGCAATTTCGCCGTTTTCGTCGTTAACGTCGGTCAGCGGTTTGGTCGGCAGGGCGATTTCCAGGCACAGGTTAGACTGGCGCACCGGAGCGACAATTGGATCAAACGGGCTATGGGTGTTGCAGTGGTCAACGTTCTGAATATAGATACGCCCGGTAGAGGCACGTTCCTGCATCATCAGTGAGAACAGCTCAACGGCTTTCACGCGTTGCTTGCGGATACTGTCGTCGTTTTCATATTTGGTGTACAGACGTTCGAATTCGTCCTGGTCGGCGAAGAATGCATCATACAGGCCCGGGACGTCGGACGGGCTGAACAGCGTGATGTCGCCGCCCTTCAGCAGACGGGTGTACATCAGTTTGTTGATCTGTACGCCGTAGTCCATGTGACGCACGCGGTTGCCTTCGACGCCACGGTTGTTTTTCAGGACCAGCAGGCTTTCAACTTCCAGGTGCCACATTGGGTAGAACAGCGTTGCAGCACCGCCGCGTACGCCGCCCTGGGAGCAGGATTTTACCGCGGTCTGGAAGTGCTTGTAGAACGGAATACAACCGGTGTGGAACGCTTCTCCGCCGCGGATCGGGCTACCCAGCGCACGGATGCGACCGGCGTTGATACCGATGCCGGCGCGCTGGGAAACGTATTTCACAATCGCGCTGGAGGTGGCGTTGATGGAGTCCAGGCTGTCGCCGCACTCGATCAGTACGCAGGAGCTGAACTGACGGGTAGGGGTGCGCACGCCGGACATAATCGGCGTCGGCAGCGAAATTTTAAACGTAGAAACGGCGTCGTAGAAACGTTTTACGTATTGCAGACGCGTTTCACGCGGATAGTTAGAGAACAGGCACGCCGCTACCAGAATGTAGAGGAACTGCGCGCTTTCATAAATCTCACCGGTAACACGGTTTTGTACCAGGTATTTACCTTCTAACTGCTTCACCGCAGCGTAGGAGAAGGTCATATCACGGTCGTGTACGATGAACGAGTCCATCTGCTTGAACTCTTCTTCCGTGTAGTCTTCCAGCAGATGATTGTCGTATTTGCCCATTTCAACCATTTTCACGACATGGTCGAACAGTTTCGGCGGTTCAAACTCGCCGTAGGCTTTTTTGCGCAGATGGAAAATCGCCAGGCGAGCAGCCAGGTACTGATAATCCGGTGCCTCGCGGGAGATCAGGTCGGCGGCAGCTTTGATGATTGTTTCATGGATATCGGATGTCTTGATACCGTCATAAAACTGAATGTGGGAGCGCAACTCGACCTGAGAAATCGATACGTTATTCAGTCCTTCTGCCGCCCAATCCAGAACTCGGTGGATTTTGTCGAGATTGATGCGCTCTGTACTACCATCACGCTTTGTCACCAGCAGACTCTGATTCATGTGGTTTTTTACCTGTCCGTGAAAGAAAAAATATCCCCCATATTATCCACAAAGTCATGTTGTGACTAAGTCTGTGGATAAATACTATATGTAGGGGTTGTTTGATAAAGTAGACGCTATATGGTGAGTATTCTAGTAGGGATTCTTTTCAGTACAAGAGTTGATTTTGAGGTTAAATTGAGGTTGCAAAAGGGTAATAATCGCTAAGTGCGCGTCTTATAAGGCCTGGCGAGGATGTCAATAATTGAGAAAAAAAATAGAAAATTTGATCGAGTGCTGATTTCTTCATCTAAGGCAAGGTAAGTTCTTATGACCTGGCGCAAAAATTGCCCTGACGATCCTACTCAGGATTGGTAGGCGATGCGCAGGCCCGAAAGCTGCGCACTATCAGGCACTGTGCCGGATTGCGGCGTTGCACGCCTTATCCGGCCGGGTGGAGGGGGTTAATCTGCTTGCGCGGTAGTGTGTAGCATATAGTTCACATCAACGCCGGGGCCGAGTTTAAAACTGTTGGTGATCGGGTTGTAGTGCAGGCCGGTCATATGACGCTCTTTCAGCACGGTCTGGTCAACCCACTCTAACAGTTCAGCCGGCTTAATGAATTTTTTCACATCATGCGTGCCTTTCGGCACCATACGCAAAATATATTCCGCGCCGACCACCGCCATTAGCCAGGATTTGCCGTTGCGATTAAGCGTGGAGAAAAACACTTCGCCGCCCGGTTTGACCAGTCTGGCGCAGGCCCTGACCACCGACTGCGGGTCCGGTACGTGCTCCAGCATTTCCATGCAGGTCACAACGTCATACTGATGCGCATGTTTTTCCGCATGTTCTTCAACCGTTTCTTGAACGTATTCCACCTGGATGCCACTCTCCAGCGCATGCAGTTTTGCTACCTGTAACGGTTCAAAGCCCATGTCCAGCCCGGTGACGGTTGCGCCTTCGCGCGCCATGCTTTCCGCCAGAATGCCGCCGCCGCAGCCGACGTCGAGTACCTTTTTACCAAACAGGCCGCCTGAGCGCTCCGTGATATAGCCCAGGCGCAGCGGGTTAATACGGTGCAGTGGCTTAAATTCACCCTCAAGATCCCACCAGCGTGACGCGACTGCTTCAAACTTGGCAATTTCTTCCTGATCAACGTTGTGAGTTACCGGAGGTTTTTCGGCATTCATTGGGGCTTCTACTCCTAAATTTGCGATGCAAATGAGTATATCAGCCTGACGGGATGAATAAAGCCTCTGTCAGGGGGAATCCATTTACCTGAATCTGCACGGATGTGTTATAATTTGCGACCTTTGAATCCGGGATACAGTAGAGGGATAGCGGTTAGATGAGCGACCTTGCGAGAGAAATTACACCGGTCAACATTGAGGAAGAGCTGAAGAGCTCCTATCTGGATTATGCGATGTCGGTCATTGTTGGCCGTGCGCTGCCGGACGTCCGAGATGGCCTGAAGCCGGTTCACCGTCGCGTACTTTACGCCATGAACGTATTGGGCAACGACTGGAATAAAGCCTATAAAAAATCTGCCCGTGTCGTTGGTGACGTAATCGGTAAATACCACCCTCATGGTGATACCGCCGTTTACGACACCATTGTTCGTATGGCACAGCCATTCTCCTTGCGTTACATGCTGGTAGATGGTCAGGGTAACTTTGGTTCTGTCGATGGCGACTCCGCAGCGGCGATGCGTTATACGGAAATCCGTATGTCGAAAATCGCCCATGAGCTGATGGCTGACCTGGAAAAAGAAACGGTGGATTTCGTCGATAACTACGACGGCACCGAACAAATTCCTGACGTCATGCCAACCAAAATTCCTAACCTGCTGGTGAACGGCTCGTCCGGTATCGCGGTAGGTATGGCGACCAACATTCCGCCGCACAACCTGACGGAAGTGATCAACGGCTGCCTGGCATACATTGACGATGAAGACATCAGCATTGAAGGGCTGATGGAACATATTCCGGGTCCGGACTTCCCGACCGCCGCGATCATCAACGGTCGTCGTGGTATTGAAGAAGCCTACCGTACCGGCCGTGGCAAGGTGTACATTCGCGCACGCGCGGAAGTCGAAGCGGATGCCAAAACTGGCCGTGAAACCATCATCGTCCATGAAATTCCGTATCAGGTGAACAAAGCGCGCCTGATCGAGAAAATCGCCGAGCTGGTAAAAGACAAACGCGTTGAAGGTATCAGCGCGCTGCGTGACGAGTCTGACAAAGACGGTATGCGCATCGTGATTGAAGTGAAACGCGACGCAGTCGGGGAAGTGGTTCTGAACAACCTCTACTCCCAGACCCAACTGCAGGTTTCTTTCGGTATCAACATGGTTGCGTTGCACCATGGACAGCCGAAAATCATGAACCTGAAAGATATTATTGCTGCGTTTGTACGTCACCGCCGTGAAGTCGTAACCCGCCGTACTATCTTTGAACTGCGTAAAGCCCGCGACCGTGCGCACATCCTTGAAGCACTGGCGATTGCGCTGGCGAACATCGATCCGATCATCGAACTGATCCGCCGTGCGCCGACCCCGGCAGAAGCGAAAGCAGCGCTGGTCGCGCGTTCGTGGGAGCTGGGTAACGTTTCTGCCATGTTGGAACGTGCCGGCGATGATGCCGCGCGTCCTGAATGGCTGGAACCGGAATTTGGCGTGCGTGACGGTCAGTACTACCTGACTGAACAGCAGGCCCAGGCCATTCTGGATCTGCGTTTGCAGAAACTGACCGGCCTTGAGCACGAAAAACTGCTCGACGAATACAAAGAGCTACTGGAGCAGATCGCTGAACTGCTGCACATTCTGGGCAGCGCCGATCGTCTGATGGAAGTCATCCGTGAAGAGATGGAGCTGATTCGTGAACAGTTCGGCGACGCACGTCGGACCGAAATCACCGCGAACAGCGCTGACATCAACATCGAAGATCTGATTAGCCAGGAAGATGTTGTCGTGACCTTGTCTCATCAGGGCTACGTGAAATATCAGCCGTTAACCGATTACGAAGCGCAGCGTCGTGGCGGTAAAGGCAAATCTGCAGCACGAATTAAAGAAGAAGACTTTATCGACCGCCTGCTGGTGGCTAACACCCATGACACGATCCTCTGCTTCTCCAGCCGCGGTCGTTTGTACTGGATGAAGGTTTATCAGTTGCCGGAAGCAAGCCGTGGTGCGCGTGGACGTCCTATCGTCAACCTGCTGCCACTGGAAGCTAACGAACGTATCACCGCAATTCTGCCAGTACGTGAGTACGAAGAAGGCGTCAACGTCTTCATGGCAACCGCCAGCGGTACCGTGAAGAAAACAGCGCTGACCGAGTTCAGCCGTCCGCGTTCAGCCGGTATCATTGCGGTTAACCTGAACGAAGGCGATGAGCTGATTGGCGTTGACCTGACGTCTGGTAGTGACGAAGTTATGCTGTTCTCTGCTGCCGGTAAAGTGGTGCGCTTCAAAGAGGGGGCTGTTCGTCCGATGGGACGTACCGCGACCGGCGTACGCGGTATCAAACTGGCGGAAAGCGACAGCGTGGTATCGCTGATCGTTCCGCGCGGTGAAGGTGCTATCCTCACCGTTACCCAGAACGGCTACGGTAAGCGTACGGCGGCGGAAGAGTATCCGACCAAGTCTCGTGCGACCCAGGGCGTTATCTCCATCAAAGTCACCGAGCGCAACGGTTCCGTTGTCGGCGCAGTGCAGGTTGAAGATACCGACCAGATCATGATGATCACCGATGCAGGTACGCTGGTGCGTACTCGCGTGTCGGAAATCAGCGTGGTAGGACGTAACACCCAGGGCGTTATCCTCATCCGTACCGCGGAAGATGAAAACGTTGTGGGTCTGCAACGCGTTGCTGAACCGGTTGATGATGAAGAGCTCGACTCCATCGACGGTAGCGCTGCTGAAGGGGACGAGGATATCGCGCCTGAAGCGGAAAGCGATGACGATGCAGCGGACGACGCTGAAGAGTAATTAAGACGTGATAAAAAGGGCCGGAAATATCCGGCCCTTTTTTTTAATTCATTCGCTCTACTATCATCGCAATGCCCTGACCGCCGCCGATGCACAGCGTGGCCAGTCCAAGCGTTTGATCCCGTGCCTGTAGCGCATGCAGCAGCGTCACCAGTATTCGCGCGCCGCTGGCGCCAATAGGGTGTCCCAACGCAATTGCCCCTCCGTTGACGTTAACCTTTTGCGGATCAAATCCCAGCGTTTTACCGACGGCAAGAAACTGAGCAGCAAATGCCTCGTTAGCTTCGATCAGATCGATATCAGAAAGCTGTAAGCCGCTCAGTTGCAGTGCCTTCAGCGTGGCGGGAACCGGCCCCATCCCCATCATAGCCGGAGCTACGCCGCCACTGGCCCAGGCTTTGATTCGTGCCAATGGCTTCAGCCCAGCCTCCAGTGCTGCGGACTCTTCCATTATCACTAATGCCGCTGCACCGTCGTTGATCCCCGAGGCGTTACCTGCGGTGACGGTTCCTGCTTTATCAAAGGCTGGACGCAATGCGGCGAGGCCTGCTGCCGTCGAGTCAGCTTTGGGGAATTCGTCACGCTCAACGATGATGGTTTTCTTTCGTGATGACACGCTGACGGGCACGATTTCAGCCTCAAATGCGCCAGACTCGATTGCGGCAACGGCTTTACGCTGTGACTGCAGAGCCAGTTCATCCTGCATTTCGCGGCTGATGCCATACTCTTTGGCAACATTTTCTGCAGTGATCCCCATGTGGTAACCATGCTCGGCGCAGATCAGGCCATCGCGCAGAATCACGTCGGACAATTGCCCGTCACCGAGGCGATAGCCCCAGCGGGCTTTTGCGTCTAACAGGTAGGGGGCCAGGCTCATGTTTTCCATCCCTCCCGCGACGATCGCCTGGGCTTGTCCGGCCTTGATAGCGAGGGCGGCAAGCGCCACGCTTTTCAGGCCAGAGCCGCACACTTTGTTGACGGTAAAGCCGCAAACGGTGTCGGACAGGCCGCTTTTTAATAATGCCTGACGCGCTGGGTTTTGCCCGAGTCCTGACTGCAGCACGTTGCCCATAATCACCTCGTCCACGCGCTGTGGGTCAAGGTGCGCGCGTTCAAGAGCGGCTCTAATGACGGTTGAGCCAAGCTCGACGGCACCCGTAGTTGCCAGTGCGCCGTTAAAACTGCCGATTGCGGTACGTGCCGCGCTGACGATGACACAGTTTTTCATTTTTCAGTTCCTTTAATTAAGTTGTTGCCGTCAGAACAAGGTCAATCCAATAACAAAAATGACGCCGGAGAAGAGCAGGGCGGTGATGCAGTAGCCCATAATGTCGCGTACTCCGAGACCGGCGATGGCCAGCGCGGGTAGCGCCCAGAACGGTTGTGCCATGTTCATCCACTGCTCACCGTAGGCGATGGCCATGACTGATTTGCCAAGATCGGCACCCAGCGCCTGAGCGGCAGGCATGACGAACGGTCCCTGAATAACCCAATGGCCACCGCCGGATGGCACGGCAAAGTTAATCAGGGCTGAACTGAAGAAAGTCATCAGTGGGAAGGTATCTTTGTTGGCAACGTTGATGAAAAATTCAGTAATGAGCCCACCGAGGCCGGAGTGCTCCATCATCAACTGAATACCGGCATAGAAGGGGAATTGCACCAGAATCCCGGCGGTACTCCGTGCGGCAGCACTAACGGCACGCATATAGGCCATCGGCGTTTTGTGCAGCAGCAGACCGGCAATCATAAACATCAGGTTGACGGTGTTGATGGTGATGTTGAAACCTTTCTCGGCAAAGTAGATACCCAGATAGGCAATCCCTAATGCACCGATGATCAGCGCCAGAATGCGGCTCTCTTCCAGTTTTTCAGATGGCGGCGCATCCGGCGGCAGTTTCTTCTGAAAATCAGCTTCTTCCAGTAACAGTTTCGGATCGATGCTCACCACATCTGAAGGTTTTGGCGTCATCATCCGGGTGATAAACGGCATCACAACAATCAGGCCGAGGGTGATGAAAATATTGAAGCCGGTGAACAGGGTATCCGCGACAGGAATGAGGCCCGCTACGTGCTCGACCGGGTTGCCAGGCGTTGCCGCCAGCAAAGGCATTGAGCCGGAGAA
Organism: Citrobacter sp. XY323; assembly: GCF_025106035.1. NCBI lineage: Bacteria > Pseudomonadati > Pseudomonadota > Gammaproteobacteria > Enterobacterales > Enterobacteriaceae > Citrobacter > Citrobacter sp. XY323. The sequence goes on along the minus strand of NZ_JANYUK010000004.1, from coordinate 491,112 downwards.
GCCGCCGCCCCAGGTCAGGAACCCGATGTAGGCGCAGGCAATCAGTAACGGATAATCGGAACCCGGTACCCGACGAGCAACTTCGCGGGCGAACATCGCCCCGACCACCAGACCAAATCCCCAGTTAATAACGCAGGCAACTGAACCAAAAAAAGTCACCAGCATGACGCCCTGAGCGGGGGTTTTGGCGGCGGATGCCGCCGTACGCAGCAGGCTTTTCACCGGCCCGGAACTGGCTAACGCATGGCCGGTTACGATGATCAGCGCCATCTGCATACCAAACGCCAGCAGGTTCCAGAAACCGTCACCCCAGAATTTCACCATGCTGATGGGGGTCTGCGGCGTTAACCACAGCGCGATGCCAAAGGTCAGCAACGTTAATAACATGGCGAAAATCAGTGGGTCGGGCAGCCAGCGGCTGACTACCCGTGTCATAAAGCGAGCGATGCGGCCAATCATGCGTCACCTCGCAGGATGCGCAGATCGTCGGCAATTTCAAACTGTGCTTCGGTTTTTTCACATAGCGTGGCGATGTCGCATCCTTCGACGATTTCAGTCAGCCACATCTTGCCATCTATAAAGCGGAATACAGCCAGCTCGGTGACCAGCATATGCACAGCATGCTGTGCAGTGAGCGGCATGGTGCATTGACGCAGGATTTTTGCGGAGCCGTCTTTTGCGCAATGCTCCATGGCGATAATGACTTTACGCGCACCGGTCACCAGATCCATTGCGCCCCCCATGCCGGGCACCATCTTGCCGGGAACCACCCAGTTGGCGAGGTTTGCCTGCTCATCGACCTGCAACCCGCCAAGCACACAGGCATCAACATGACCGCCGCGAATCAACGCGAACGACATGGCGCTATCAAACATCGCCGCGCCCGGCAAAATACCGCACGGTTGGCCGCCCGCGTTCACCAGGTCAGGATGGGCGGTGGTGACTGGGCCCAGCCCCAGAAAACCGTTCTCAGATTGCAGCGTAATGTGAATATCAGCAGGTAAGTAGTTGGCTACCATCGTTGGCAGGCCGATACCTAAGTTGACGATATCGCCATCGCGAAGTTCTTGCGCCACCCGGCGCGCAATACGTTGTTTAGCATCCATGATTAGCTCTCCTGTGGAATGACGATATGGTCGATAACGGCGGCGGGGGTCACAATTTGGTCAGGCTGCAGCTCCCCTGTTTCAACCATTTCGTCCGGTTCGACCAGCGTGATGTCAGCGGCGAGGGCAATCAGAGGGTTAAAGTTACGGGCGCTGAGCTGGTAGGTGAGGTTGCCAAGCATGTCAGAGCGGTGGGCGCGAATAAGCGCTAAATCGGCGCGTAAAGGGCGTTCAAGCAGCCAGGTTTTACCCTCAAGCGTCATGGTTTGCTTGCCTTCTTCCACGATGGTGCCAACGCCAGTGGGGGTGAGAAAGCCGCCAAGACCCGCGCCGCCGCAGCGAATCTGTTCGATCAGGGTACCTTGTGGAACCAGCTGTACATCCATCTCGCCGGCAATCATGCGACGACCGGTTTCCGGGTTTGTACCAATGTGCGAGGCAATCACTTTGCTCACCCGCCCATTGACGATCAGGGGTCCGATACCGGTATCGACAAAGGCGGTATCGTTAGCAATCAGCGTCAGATCCCTGACGCCGGACTCCAGCAGGGCTTCAACCAGACGAGGTGGTGTGCCAACGCCCATAAAACCACCGACCATGATGGTCATGCCGTCACGAAAGAAGCCCGCAGCGTCTTGTAAGGTAATCAGTTTTGTTTTCATTATGTTTCCCTTTTTGCATACTCCATTTTGGGTACGCTCAGGGAATTGCAAGCAGGGTGCCAGAATGACTAAAGAAACGTATTAATGTTTAGTTGATTGAATTTATTGGTTTGTTTTTGTGGTCCTGGTGAAAGGAGACCACGAGGGGTTATGCAGAATTTTGCGCAGTGTGCAAAATTCTGCATAGCAAATTTGCGTATCAGGAACCTGATGGGTCGATGCCGTACTCTTGTAATTTATACATTAAAGCGCGACGGCTAATTCCCAGCATCAGCGCCGTGCGGGTGCGATTGCCGTCCTGATTGTCGAGGACTTCGAGGATAATTCGTTTTTCCTCACGCTTAATCTCTTCTTTCAGATTGCGTTCCCCGGAGTAAGTCGGTTTTGCCTCTATTGTGGCGCTCACCGGGTTGCGCAACGGGTCGGGGAGATCGTCGGCAAAGATCACCGCGCCGGTATTCATAACGACTGCACGTTCGATGACGTTTGACAGTTCGCGAATGTTACCGGGCCAGGGCCAGGCGGTGAGGATCGACATCGCCGTCGGGTCGATTTCGATAATATCCCGCTGATTTTCAGAGCTGAATTTTTGTAAAAAGTGGTTTGCTAATAAGGCAATATCTTCACGACGCTCGCGTAAGGGCGGCAAAGTCAGATGGATAACGTTGAGCCGGTAAAACAGGTCTTCGCGAAACGTTCCTTCCTTCACCATCGTTTGCAGACAGCGGTTGGTGGCGGCGACGATTCGAATGTCAACGCGAATGGTCTGGTGCCCGCCGATGCGTTCAAACTCCCTCTCCTGCAAAATGCGCAGCAGTTTGGCCTGCAGCACTAGCGGCATCTCGCCAATTTCATCAAGCAATAACGTTCCCTGATGAGCGCGTTCGAACAATCCCTGGCGCAACGTCTGTGCCCCGGTAAACGCGCCTTTTTCGTGACCAAATAGCTCGCTTTCTAACAACGACTCCGGCAGGGCCGCGCAGTTAATTTTGATAAAGGGGCCATTGGCGCGTTTGCTGTTGTAGTGAATGGCGCGGGCGATCAGTTCCTTTCCTGTGCCGCTTTCACCGCTAATCAACACGTTTGCCTGGGAGAGGGCGATTTTCGCCGTATCTTTACAGATATCCATCATACGCGGGCTGGTGGTCAGAATGTGTCCCCACTGCCAGCTGGTGGTCAACGCTTTATGCAGATTGCGGATTTCCTGTTTCATCTCCTGCAGTTGCAATGCGCGTTGAATCACCATGCTTAGCTCGTCGAGATCAAAGGGCTTAATCACGTAGTCGAATGCGCCGCTACGTAAAGCTTCTACTGCGGTTTCTACTTCAGCGTAAGCGGTCATCAGAATGACGGGGATCCGTGGTTGCTGCGTGCGCATAACTTTCAGCGCGTCGATTCCGTCCATCTCCGGCATGCGAATGTCCATCAGCACCACGTCTGGCTGCGTTTCGCTAAACAGGCTCAGCGCGGCTTTCCCGTCGCTGGCGCAATGTGTCTCATGCCCTTGCAGGGAAAATGCGGTGGCAAGCATACGGCGAACATTTTCTTCATCATCAACGATGAGAATACGATAGGTCGTTTTCATTCTGACGGATTTCCCTGCGGGTTAAGAGGTAAAATCAGAGTGAATATCGCCCCGCAGCCAGGCTGGCTGGTTACGTGGATATCCCCCTGATGCGCGTTGATGATGCGCTGGCTCAGCGCCAGTCCAAGACCGGTGCCTGATGCTTTTGTCGTAAAAAAGGGATCGAATATTTTCTTCTGTATGGCGAGATCGATACCGTTGCCATTATCTTCAATCATCACGGCCTGTTGCGAGGCCGAGTATTGCCAGGTACGGATGCGAATTTCGCCTCGCGCAGCGATCGCCTGTACCGCATTGATTAAAATATTGAGGATCACCTGTTTGATGAGTTCGCGATCGGCGACGATCGGCGGCAGGCTGGGATCTAATTCCGTTGTAAAGGCGATCCGTGCCTGCAGGCCAGCGGTTTGCACCAGGATTAGCGTCTCTTCAATGAGCGCATTGAGCCGAATCTGTTGCCACTGACTTTGTCGTGGGCGTGAGAAATCTAACAGTTGTTGAATAACTTTATTGATGGAATCAATTTCATTCAGCACAACAGATAAATATTCCTGATGTTCCGGCAGCGAGGTTTGCTGGCGGATGATCTGGACGTACCCACGAATTGCGGTCAGCGGGTTTCGCACTTCATGCGCGACGCCGGCCATCAGCTCACCCAGGGTGGCAAGCCTTTCGGTTTGCGCCAGTCGACGCTGGGTCTCTTTACGGGCGGTTAAATCGGAGAAAATAACCAGCGCGCCAATCAGCTCGCCGTGTGCGTTATGGATCCGACTGGTGGTTACACTGATCTCAATGGTGCGTTCACGTCCTGGAAAGCTAATTTCCTGGGCCACATGTTCAGTACCGTGCTCAAGGGTGTCCAGTACCGGGCTATAAAACTGCGTATTGGCAAAGAGCGTCGCATAGGGCTGTCCGACCAGCTCATGCAGCGTGTAGCCCGTTATCTGTTCTGCCGCCGGGTTCATGGTGGTAACGTCGCCTTGCCTGTCGATGGCGATCACGCCATCTGCGGCATTTTCAATGATCAGATCGTTAAGGGTTTTGGTTTCCCGTAGCGTTTGTGCCAGCGCATTGACGCTACGGCTGATTTGTCCCAACTCGCCGGGGAGTTCAGGCAGTCGGGTAGGGGTTTTTTGTGCCAGCGTGGAAAGCCCATCGGTGATGATGTCGATATTCGCACTGAGTCGACGTGAGAAGTGCACGATGAGTAGCAGGCTACAGATGAGCCCGGCAACCAGTACGGCAATAATCCTGACGTCCATTCTCCAGGCCTGCTGGCGGATATCTTCGGTGAGCTCATTGGCCCAGATATACCCAATAACCTCTCCCTGGCGCGCTATTGGGATCATCGAGTTGAGTATGTCGCCGCGAACCTGTCGCCCGGAATAGACCACAGGTGCGTTGCTACTCATCACTTCGCGTCCGGGATGATCCTCGGTGATGGTGATACCTACGTTGCCTTGGTAAAGCGCGGAGGGGGCGTAGGTGATAATGGCATCCAGCGCTTTGTGATAATACCCGGCGCCAATGCCGGGAAACGCTTGCGTAATGCGCTCGGTGATGGGGGCCAACTCTTGATTAAGCGCGCGAATGCGTGCTTCACGCGGCAAATTTGGGTAGTGACTAAAGCGGTCGCCCAGCGCATCGTTTAGCAGGGTTATCACCGATGACAGTTTTTTCTCTTTTTCAGATAAGACTGCTGAACGGCCTTCAGTTTCTACGATATAACCTATAGATATCGTCGGAATGATGACCATCAGGATGGCCATCATGATCATTTGGTTGCGTAATCGTCGTGGGTATAACCGACGAGCCAGCCATCTCAGGTCGCGCATTCTGACATCCGTGCAGTGTTTTTCAGGCAAACGACGATTATCACGGGTTAAGACAATGGTTTCAGAGCGGTGTATCATATTCCCGTAAAGAGAGGGCATTGCGACGCCGGACATTTACCGCTACCTTAACCACACTCTATTAATGCCCTGAGGCGGAGCTTCGCCCCTTTGAAATACCTTGCTTCCGTTCATTCAACGCTAAAAGTCTCACGCTATCTGTTCAGGGCGTTGGCGCTCCTGATCTGGGGGCTAATCGCATTTGCCTCCGTTTTCTACATCGTGAATGCGCTGCACCAGAGAGAGTCCGAGATTCACCAGGAGCTTAACCTCAGTTCCGATCAGGCCCAACGTTACATTCAGCGCACCTCTGATGTGATTAAAGAGCTGAAATATATCGCGGAGAATCGCTTAACGGCGGAAAACGGCGTGATGTCGTTGCGCGCGCGGGATGATAAAACGGCCGTGCCAAACTTTGAGCCGCTGTTTGCCGACTCCGACTGCTCGGTGATGGGCAACGCCTGGCGAGGTTCTCTGGAATCGCTGGCGTGGTTTATGCGCTACTGGCGGGATAACTTTTCCGCGGCCTATGATTTGAATCGTGTGTTCCTGATCGGCAGCGACAACCTTTGCATGGCCAATTTCGGTCTGCGTGATATGCCTGTCGAACGTGACGGGGCGTTGAAGGCGCTGCATGAGCGCATTATTAAGTATCGCAATGCACCTCAGGACGAAAACGGTAATAACCTGTTCTGGATTAGCCAGGGGCCGCGGCCGGGGATAGGCTATTTCTATGCGCTGACGCCGGTTTATCTCGCTAATCGCCTGCAGGCGCTGTTGGGTGTGGAACAGCCTATCCGCATGGAGAACTTTTTCACGCCGGGCAGTTTGCCGATGGGAGTGACCATCCTTGATGAAAATGGTCATGCGCTGATTTCGCTCACCGGCCCCGAGGGTAATATTAAGGCTGAACCTCGCTGGATGCAGGAGCGCTCCTGGTTTGGCTATACGTCGGGTTTTCACGAACTGGTGCTGAAGAAAAACCTGCCACCGTCATCGCTAAGCATTGTGTACTCCGTACCGGTTGACCTGGTACTGGAGCGGATCCGCATGATGATCCTGAACGCTATTCTGCTGAATGTGCTGGTTGGCGCGGCGTTATTTATGCTCACGCGCATGTATGAGCGGCGCATTTTTATTCCTGCGGAAAGCGATGCCCAGCGTCTGGAAGAGCACGAGCAGTTTAACCGTAAAATCGTGGCTTCTGCGCCGGTTGGGATTTGTATTCTGCGTACGATAGATGGCATTAACATCCTGAGTAATGAGCTGGCGCACACCTATCTCAACATGCTAACGCATGAAGACCGGCAACGGTTAACGCAAATTATCTGCGGCCAGCAGGTCAATTTTGTTGATGTGCTGACCAGCAACAATACCAATCTGCAAATCAGCTTTGTGCACTCGCGCTATCGTAATGAAAACGTGGCAATTTGTGTGCTGGTTGACATCAGCGCGCGCGTTAAAATGGAAGAGTCGTTGCAGGAGATGGCGCAGGCGGCGGAGCAGGCGAGCCAGTCCAAATCGATGTTCCTTGCGACGGTAAGCCACGAGCTGCGTACGCCGCTGTATGGCATTATCGGTAACCTTGATTTGTTGCAAACCAAAGAGTTACCCAACGGAGTGGATCGCCTGGTGACGGCGATGAACAACTCTTCCAGCCTGCTGTTGAAGATTATCAGCGATATTCTCGATTTCTCGAAAATTGAATCTGAACAGCTGAAGATTGAACCGCGCGAGTTTTCACCGCGTGAAGTAATGAATCATATTACGGCTAACTATTTGCCGCTGGTGGTTCGCAAACAGCTGGGGTTGTACTGCTTTATCGACCCGAATGTACCGGTGGCGCTCAATGGTGATCCGATGCGTTTGCAGCAGGTGATTTCCAATCTGCTGAGTAATGCTATCAAGTTTACCGATACCGGCTGCATTGTGCTGCACGTGCAGTGTAACGAAGACTATCTCAGTATTCGCGTGCGTGATACCGGGGTTGGGATCCCAGCTAAAGAGGTCGTCCGCTTGTTTGATCCTTTCTTCCAGGTGGGAACCGGCGTACAGCGTAATTTCCAGGGAACCGGGCTTGGTTTGGCTATCTGTGAAAAACTGATCAGCATGATGGATGGGGATATTTCCGTCGATTCTGAACCGGGAATGGGTAGCCAGTTTATGCTGCGTATTCCGCTTTATGGCGCGCAGTACCCGCTGAAAAAAGGTATCGAAGGGCTTGTCGGCAAACGTTGCTGGCTGGCGGTGCGTAACGCGTCGCTGTACCAGTTTATTGAATCCAGTCTGGCGCGTAACGGGATGACGGTGCAGTGCTATGAGGGACAGCAACCGGATGCGGATGACCTGCTGATTGCCGACGATGTGCTGGAGCAGGCGTGGCAGGGACGCGCCGCGGTGATTTTCTGCCGTCGTCATATCGGTATTCCGCTGGAAAGGGGGCCTGGGGAGTGGGTGCACAGCGTGGCATCGCCTCACGAATTGCCCGCGCTGTTGGCGCATATCTACAGCCTTGAGCTGAGCAGTGAAGAGCTTTCAACGGCGTTGCCAGCCCCGGATAAAGTTGCTGCAACTAACGATGACATGATGATTCTGGTGGTCGACGATCATCCTATCAACAGGCGTTTACTGGCCGATCAGTTGGGATCGTTGGGGTATCAGTGTAAAACCGCGAATGACGGCGTGGACGCACTCAATGTACTGAGTAAAAACCATATCGACATCGTGCTGAGCGACGTTAACATGCCGAACATGGATGGTTATCGTCTGACCCAGCGTATTCGCCAGTTAGGATTAACCCTGCCGGTTGTCGGCGTGACGGCCAACGCGCTGGCTGAAGAGAAGCAGCGTTGCCTGGAGTCAGGTATGGATAGCTGTCTGTCTAAGCCGGTGACGTTAGATGTATTGAAGCAAACGCTGACGGTCTATGCGGAAAGAGTGAGAAAGGCGCGGGAATAAAAGAGGCCGGATGGGGGCATTTGCCTTATCCGGCCTACGGAACACGCACAACATCGTGTCATTCGTAGGCCTGATAAATGCCGTGCCATCAGGCACGTCGAGGTTAAAAGAATTACTCTTTGTCTGACGGACTCAGCGTGACGGAAGAAAGGTAATTCAACAGGGCGATATCGTTTTCCACACCGAGTTTCATCATTGCCGACTTTTTCTGGCTGCTGATGGTTTTAATACTGCGGTTGAGTTTTTTCGCGATTTCAGTAACCAGGAAACCTTCGGCAAACAGGCGCAGAACTTCGCTCTCTTTCGGTGACAGACGTTTGTCGCCGTAACCGCTGGCGCTGATTTTTTCCAGCAGACGAGAAACGCTTTCTGGGGTGAATTTCTTACCCTTCTGCAGCGCGGCAAGCGCTTTCGGCAGATCTGTTGGCGCGCCTTGCTTCAGGACAATTCCTTCAATATCGAGATCCAGCACCGCGCTCAGGATTGCCGGGTTGTTGTTCATGGTGAGAACAATAATCGACAGGCTCGGGAAATGGCGCTTGATATACTTAATTAACGTGATCCCGTCACCGTATTTATCTCCCGGCATGGAGAGGTCGGTAATCAACACATGAGCATCTAACTTAGGCAAATTGTTGATCAGTGCAGTGGAGTCTTCAAATTCGCCGACAACGTTTACCCACTCGATTTGCTCAAGTGATTTACGAATACCGAACAGTACAATCGGGTGGTCATCGGCAATAATTACGTTCATAGTGTTCATGTATTGGGCTACCTTGCTACAGCAAGCTCTTGACGTAATCGTCAATGTCGCTGATGTATTTTTCTATACCTGGAGCATCTTTCTCTTGAATAAGATGTTCCAGCGCTTCACATAACTGCTTGCCGGGTACCAGATTAAGCATGGCAAACACGCCTTTCAGGCGATGGGCCGTTTGGGCTAACGCAGCGAAATCGCTGGTTGCTGCCTCAGTATACAACCTCTTAACATCATCCGGTACTGTGTCTACAAAGAGTGCATAGTAACCACTGGCATGAAGTTCGGCGTTTTCATCTCCGCCGAGGGGGAGTTCCTGGATCTCTTCTTGTGCCAGCTGCTCTTCTATCAGCTCGAGGACAGCTTCCTGCATAGCATTGCTCATATTAAAGTTGACGCGCAGCTGACCAGGGCCAATTTTCCGCACGCCAGACTCATCATCGCTTAAAAGAAGGCCTGAGGCAGTAAGATTAGACGGATTATCTGTTAAAAAGAGATCATATTCTTGACTATTCAACCGCTCATCAGGCGTGATGCAGGTTGCTCCCCAGTTCTCCAGTTGGCGTAATACGATGCTGCGTACGTCATTAGAGGTGACATCAACCATTATGCAGACGTCATCTAACAAACGCTCTTCACTTTCAGCATGTTGATCGTGCAGCGGCATTTTAACATGGACTATATAACGTGTTCCAAGTTCTTCCCGCGCTTTAATGTTCAGGTGTCCACCTAGCTTGCGGGCGAGCTGATCGCATAACCAGAACGTCAGCGGGTTGGCCTTGCTATACCGATCGCCTTGGGTGTCATTGATGAACGGGAAGTGCAGGTTATCAACTTCATTCAACGTGACACCTTGCCCGGTATCCAGTATGCGGAAGGTCAGGCGTTCAGTCTCCGACTCATCCTGGTCGACTTCCAGCGTGATTTTGCCAATTTGCGTGGTGGTTACCGCATATTGGATCAGCAACAGCAAAATACGGCGCAGGGCATCGCGGTCGCCGCGGCGTTCATCATGGGCGCTAAGGTGATTTTTAATCAGTAGCTGCAGCCCTTTACGTTTAATGGCTGGCAGAACCTCCGGAACCACGTCATCAATTAACGACTGCACGGAAAACAGCGTCGATTCACTTTTCCAGGCGTCGCTTTCCAGCAGGTTGGCCAACTGTATTTCATCTACCATACGCACCAGAACGTCTGCCTGATTGGCCAGTTTCTGGCTGTCCGGGCTATTCAGTGCGGCAGCATTAGCGGCAAGTGTTTTCGCCGGGTCTTTCAGTGCGCTGCCGATATTCTGCATAAAGGCCGCCCGGGCCTGCTGGTTTTTCTCATACAGTCGCTGCGCTTGCTTCAGCTTCTTATTAACCAGCACTTCGCGGTCCTGGTCACGAATAATAAAGATCTGCGTTCTCGATGAGATCTGGCTGCGGAACAGCCGGATCTCATACAGCTCATTATTGATGGTGGCCTGAATCACCCCCTGATGCTGCTCCGCCATACTGGTAATGTTTTGCAAATTTAAATGCGGTAACAGGTGGTCGGCAATTTTATTGCTGATAACCGTGCGGTTTGCTTCTTGATCGTGCACCAGCAAGCCCAGAGGCAGCAGGGACACAATCTCTTCATTGATGGCGCGCAGAACACGCAGTTCATTATTTGCCGCAAGGTTTGGTACCACTTCGGTGGAACGGGCAGGGAGGTGGCGAAAGGTGGTATAGCCAAACAGCGCCAGGGCCAACAAAGCAATGTTGAGTAACAGCGGCAGCAGAATGCTTTGTAAGGTGTCGAGCAGCAATGAGCCAAACGGAACCTGCCACACCAGCCGCATATCCGTTGAGTTTAGCGCCGAAGAGATCTCAATTTTACTGTTGTTGAAATTAATGCTGACGCTGTCAGGCGACTCTTTTTCATTCAGATGCTCGGTTGTTGACGTGGCATCTGGAACCAGATGGAAGCTGTCCAGCGGCATGCCGGGTGGGATCAAGTCATTAATCGGCAGGTCAAAGGCGACAACCGTGGCCAGATGTCCAGGCTGATTAAAGGTCGTGCGTAGCGTGAAGTAATGCCCGTTCTGCCACGCCAGACGGCGCAGTGAAGAGAAGCTTTCACGTTCATCCAGCGCATTGGCCTGTTGTAACATTTCCGCGCGCCGTGAATCGACAATATTACCAATCGTCGACTCTTTAAAACCGGAAGTCAGATCTTTTAGCGGCAACGTTGAGATAAGGATCAGGCTATTGTCCTGACCATTCAGGTAATACATAGACCACGGAACATTTTCCGCGCCCCACAGCGTATCAAGATAGGTTGAGATGCGTTGGGTCATCTCCAGCGTAGAACTGTCATGGGAACCGAAAATCAGCGCCTCGGTCTTTCTGCGCGGTTTCTCAAGATAATAGACGTCTTGTTTCAGACGCGTTTCCTGCAGTCCTTCTGCACCAGGTGAACTGGCCGTGGCGGCAATATTGTCATAGATTTGCCAGGTCACGTATCGCCAGGTATCGACCCTTTTATGAATGGCATGGGTGATATCGACAATCTGATAGCTCTTATCCTTTAACCAGGTGTTGACGGCGCTCTGGACCATAACGCCCATCATCACCAACAGCACAACGATCAGTAATAAGAAGAAACGGGTAATACTTCCCGGTAGCAGGGAGAATCGGGTAGAAGCCGTTGTGTCAGACTGACTCATTCGTGTTTATGACCTGTTAAACGACGCGAAAGATGATGGGGCAGTATAAAGGGTAATATATGAATTGCCACACTTACACCACGCCGGATGGCCCGCATTTTTTACGCTCCATTCTGTTGCAGCCATCACAATGCAAAGGTGTACAGTGGATAAAGGCGGGTACAAATATTTGTAAGGAATGTATACATTTAGCATTAAATAACAAGAAATTATTAATCAGATTTATATCTGAATACGACGCAATGAGATAGTTAATAGTTGTTATAGTTTTGCATCGGTAGCACAGAACGGTAAGTTTTGTGTAAAGAAGGGTAAAAAAAAACCGAACGCGAAGCATTCGGTTGAAATAGGGGTAAACAGACATTCATGAATGAATGACGGTAATAAATAAAGTTAATGATGATAGCGGGTCTATTTTAGTTGCGAGTGAAGATTTTGTTTTGTCATTCAGTGCTATAACTATTTTCGATGTAACCTATTGATTTTAAATTTAATTAAAATAGTTCTTGATTATTTGTGCTTATTTTGCCTGTTTTTTGATTTTAAAAAAGTTCCCTCGTATTAATATTTTGAAACATCTATGCAGATAAATGAAACACCTTAAAAGTTTTAGTATCATATTCGTGTTGGATTATTCTGTGTTTTTGCGGAGAATGAAGTTGCCGACTGGTTAATGAGCTTAATCAGTATGCAGTGGCATAAAAAAGCAATAAAGGCATATAACAGAGGGTTAATAACATGAAAGTTAAAGTACTGTCCCTCCTGGTACCAGCACTGCTGGTAGCAGGCGCAGCAAATGCGGCTGAAATTTATAACAAAGACGGCAACAAATTAGACCTGTACGGTAAAGTAGACGGTCTGCACTATTTCTCTGATGACTCCACTAAAGATGGCGATCAGACCTATATGCGTATCGGCTTCAAAGGCGAAACCCAGGTTAACGACCAACTGACCGGTTACGGCCAGTGGGAATACCAGATTCAGGGTAACTCCTCTGAAAACGAAAACAACTCCTGGACCCGTGTGGCGTTTGCTGGTCTGAAATTCGCTGACGTAGGATCTTTCGACTACGGTCGTAACTATGGCGTAGTTTACGACGTAACGTCCTGGACCGACGTTCTGCCGGAATTCGGCGGCGACACCTACGGTTCTGACAACTTCATGCAGCAGCGTGGTAACGGCTTCGCGACCTATCGTAACACCGACTTCTTCGGTCTGGTTGATGGCCTGAACTTTGCCCTGCAGTACCAGGGTAAAAACGGTAGCCCGGAAGGCGAAGGTATGACTGGTGTGACCGGCAACGGTCGTGATGCGCTGAGTCAGAATGGCGACGGCGTTGGCGGATCTATCACTTATGATATCGGTGAAGGCTTCGCGCTGGGTACTGCAGTCACCAGCTCCAAACGTACTGACGAGCAGAACCGTCTGAACTTCGGTACCGGTGACCGTGCTGAAACCTACACTGGCGGTCTGAAATACGACGCGAATAACGTTTACCTGGCAGCACAGTACACCCAGACCTACAACGCAACGCGTGCGGGCAACCTGGGCTGGGCTAACAAAGCACAGAACTTTGAAGCTGTTGCGCAGTACCAGTTCGACTTCGGTCTGCGTCCGTCCGTGGCTTACCTGCAGTCCAAAGGTAAAGACCTGAACAATGGTTACGGCGACCAGGATATCCTGAAATATGTTGATGTTGGCGCGACCTACTACTTCAACAAAAACATGTCTACCTATGTTGATTACAAAATCAACCTGCTGGATGACAACCAGTTCACCCGTGATGCTCGCATCTCTACCGATGATATCGTAGCGCTGGGTCTGGTTTACCAGTTCTAATCTGCGCTCATGTCGTTAAAAGGCCCTGCGGGGCCTTTTTTAATGCCGTTTTTTCGTCGTACAAACAACGATTTTTGGTGTACTCTTGCGCCCGTTCGCATGAGGATAATTACGTATGGAAGTGAATTTCTATCGCGCAGCACTACTGGCTGTGACGATCTTTTTTGTCGGGTGCGATGAAGCCCCGAAACCTGCCCAAACCACACAACCAGCCACCGTTCTGGAAGGTAAAACCATGGGCACTTTTTGGCGGGTCAGTGCGGTGGGCGTAGATGCCAAACGCGCCGGGGAACTGCAGGCGAAGATCCAGGCTCAGCTGGATGCCGACGATCAGCTTCTCTCTACCTATAAAAATGATTCTGCGTTAATGCGCTTTAACCTGTCGAAAAGCCTGTCGCCATGGCCGGTTAATGATGCTATGGCCGATATCGTGACTTCGGCGCTACGCATTGGCGCAAAAACCGGTGGGGCCATGGATATTACCGTGGGTCCGTTGGTCAATCTGTGGGGCTTTGGCCCGGATCAGCAACCGGTGCATATTCCTACGCAGGCGCAAATTGACGCCGCAAAAGCGCAAACCGGGCTTTCACATCTGAAGGTTGTTAATGAGGCGCATCGGAACTACCTGCAAAAAGATTTGCCCGAGCTCTACGTGGATCTCTCGACCGTTGGCGAAGGTTATGCCGCCGATCATCTGGCACGATTAATGGAGCGGGAAGGGATCGCCCGTTATCTGGTTTCCGTTGGTGGAGCATTGAACAGCCGCGGTATGAATGCAGACGGGCTTTCGTGGCGAGTCGCAATTCAGAAACCGACCGATCGCGAAAACGCGGTGCAGGCGATTGTCGACATTAACGGGCATGGCATTAGCACCTCCGGCAGCTACCGTAACTATTATGAGCTGGATGGTAAGCGCCTTTCCCATGTTATTGATCCGCAAACCGGTCGTCCGATTGAACACAACCTGGTGTCTGTAACGGTAATCGCACCAACGGCGCTGGAGGCTGACGGCTGGGATACCGGATTGATGGTTCTCGGCCCGGAAAAGGCCAAAGAGGTGGTGCGTCGTGAAGGACTCGCGGTCTATATGATTATAAAAGAGGGCGAGGGGTTTAAAACCTGGATGTCGCCGCAGTTTAAAAGCTTCCTGCTCAGCGAAAAAAATTAAAAAGCAAGATTGCGGGTTTACGTATCCGGCTATGGGGACACACTGAGGCTAAGCGCTATGCTTAACAAAGGAGTCCATAATGAAAAATCGTTTACACATAACTGATGATGACCGCTGGCAGTCCGTTGTGGATCGTGACGCCGACGCTGACGGTCAGTTTGTTTTCGCCGTCCAGACCACCGGCATTTTCTGCCGTCCGTCCTGTCGGGCGAAACATGCGCTGCGCAAAAATGTCAGTTTCTTTGCCGATGCCCGGCAGGCGCTGGCCGCCGGTTTTCGTCCCTGTAAACGTTGTCAGCCGGATAAAGACAGCGCCCACCAGCATCGGCTGGAGAAAATAGCCCACGCCTGCCAGTTGCTGGAGCAGGAATCTCCCCTCACGCTGGACGAGCTGGCGCAGCAGGTGGCGATGAGCCCGTATCACTTACATCGCCTGTTCAAAGCCACAACGGGCATGACCCCCAAAGCGTGGCAGCAGTCCTGGCGCGCCCGCCGTCTGCGCGATGCCCTGGCGAAAGGCGTTCCGGTAACGCAGGCAATTCTCAACGCCGGATTTCCCGACAGCAGCAGCTACTACCGAAAAGCGGATCAGACGTTAGGCATGACCGCAAAGCAATTTCGTAAAGGTGGCGACAACGTTTCTGTACGCTATACCCTGGCAGATTGCTCTCTGGGTCGCTGTCTGGTGGCGGAAAGCGAACGCGGTATCTGCGCGATCTTACTTGGTGATGATGACGCTACGTTGGTTGCGGATCTGCATGAGCTGTTTCCCGCCGCTCAGGATGTGCCAGCAGATGCCGATTTTCAGCAGCGCGTGCGCGAAGTGATCGCCGCAATCAATGCGCGTGACGCGCCGTTATCGCTGCCGCTGGATATCCGGGGAACCGCATTTCAGCAGCAGGTGTGGCAGGCGTTGCGCGCAATTCCGTGCGGCGAAACGATGAGCTACCAGCAACTGGCCAGCGCCATTGGCAAACCGAAGGCGGTGCGTGCGGTGGCCAGCGCCTGTGGGGCGAATAAACTGGCAATCGTCATCCCGTGTCACCGGGTGATCCGCGGCGATGGCGCGCTTTCTGGCTACCGGTGGGGCATTGCGCGCAAAGCACAGTTACTGCAACGTGAAACGACTGGCGAGGAAACATAATGCTCGATCTCTTTGCGGATGCGAAACCTTGGCAGGAGCCGCTGGCGTCAGGCGCGGTTATTCTGCGACGCTTCGCTTTTGACTGCGCACCGTCTCTGCTGCAGGCGATAGCGGCTATCGCCAGACAGTCGCCGTTTCGCCAGATGGTGACGCCCGGCGGCTACACGATGTCGGTGGCAATGACCAACTGCGGTCGTCTGGGTTGGACGACCGATCAACATGGTTACCTTTATTCTCCTTTTGATCCGCTAACCGGCGCGCACTGGCCGCCGCTGCCGGATGCATTCGCTGACCTGTGCCAACAGGCAGCGACGGCGGCGGGCTATGCTGATTTTCAACCCGATGCCTGTCTGATTAACCGCTACACGCCAGGGGCAAAACTGTCCTTACATCAGGATAAAGACGAGCCCGACCTGCGGGCGCCGATTGTCTCGGTGTCGCTAGGATTGCCGGCCATCTTTCAATTTGGCGGCTTGCGCCGTAATGACCCCTTAAAGCGTTTGCTGCTGGAACATGGCGATGTAGTGGTGTGGGGCGGTACTTCGCGGCTGTTTTATCATGGGATCCAGCCGCTTAAGACGGGGTATCATCCGTTGACCGGAGACTGTCGCTACAATCTGACGTTTCGTCAGGCGGGTAAAAAGGAATAAAAATAAGAATTATTATTGCTGTCAGCGAAGAGATGTTTAAACTGCGGGCTGTTATTACTTGTCCGGGTTGTTCGCATGGAACTTTTACTTCTTGTCTGGCGGCAGTATCGCTGGCCATTTATCAGCGTCATGGCGCTCAGCCTCGCCAGCGCTGCGTTGGGGATTGGGCTGATTGCGTTTATCAACCAGCGTCTGATTGAAACGGTCGACACCACGCTGATGGTGCTGCCGGAGTTTCTTGGCCTGTTGTTGCTATTGATGGTTGTTACTCTCGGCTCTCAGCTGGCGTTGACCACGCTCGGCCACCACTTTGTCTACCGCCTGCGTAGCGAATTTATCAAACGTATTCTGGATACCCACGTCGAGCGTATTGAACAGCTTGGCAGCGCCTCGTTGCTGGCCGGTTTAACCAGCGACATTCGCAACATCACCATCGCCTTTGTTCGTCTGCCTGAGCTGGTGCAGGGGATTATCCTGACCATCGGATCGGCGGCGTATCTGGCGATGCTGTCGACCAAAATGCTGCTGGTGACGGCTATCTGGATGGCAATCACCATCTGGGGGGGATTTGTGCTGGTGGCGCGGGTGTATAAGCACATGGCTACCCTGCGCGAAACGGAAGACAAGTTGTACAACGATTATCAGACGGTGCTGGAAGGGCGCAAAGAGCTGATGCTCAACCGCGAGCGCGCCGAGCATATCTTTAATCAGATGTACGTCCCGGATGCCAAAGAGTACCGTCACCATATTATTCGCGCCGATACCTTCCACCTGAGCGCGGTCAACTGGTCAAACATTATGATGCTGGGCGCCATTGGCCTGGTGTTCTGGATGGCGAATAGTCTGGGCTGGGCGGATACCGCCGTGGCGGCGACTTACTCACTGACGCTGTTATTCCTGCGTACACCGCTGCTCTCTGCCGTTGGCGCGCTACCAACCCTGCTCACTGCGCAGGTGGCTTTCAACAAGCTGAATAAATTCGCACTGGCACCTTTTAAGGCCGAATTCCCGCGCCCAACCGCTTTTCCAAACTGGCAAACGCTGGAACTGCGTAACGTGGTTTTCCACTATCAGGATAATGCCTTTTCCGTAGGGCCGGTCAATCTGACGATTCATCGCGGTGAACTGATCTTCCTGATTGGCGGCAACGGCAGCGGGAAATCGACGCTGGCGATGTTACTGACCGGGCTATACCAGCCGCAGTCAGGTGAAATTTTGCTTGATGGTAAGGCCGTGGCCGTTGAAAAGCCGGAAGATTATCGCAAGCTGTTCTCCGCCGTGTTTACCGACGTCTGGCTGTTCGACAAACTGCTGGGGCCGGAAGGTAAAGAAGCCAATCCGCAGCTGGTAGCGAAGTGGCTGGAACATCTGAAGATGGGTCACAAGCTGGAGATGAACGATGGCCGCATCCTCAATCTGAAGCTGTCGAAAGGGCAGAAGAAACGCGTGGCGCTGCTGCTGGCTCTGGCGGAGGAGCGCGACATCATTCTGCTGGATGAATGGGCTGCCGATCAGGATCCCCATTTCCGTCGTGAGTTCTATCAGGTCCTGTTACCGCTGATGCAAGAAATGGGTAAAACTATCTTCGCCATTAGCCATGACGATCACTATTTTATTCACGCCGATCGTCTGCTGGAAATGCGTAACGGACAGTTGAGTGAACTGCTGGGCGATGAGCGTGATGCCGCCTCGCGTGACGCGGTGGCCCGCACCGCATGATCCCACATGCCGCCGGTTTTTTATCCACCCGGCGGCACTGTTTATTGTTATTTACATAAATCGGCATCATGATTAATGATATTTCATATCATGGATTTATGATTAATGCCTGTAACAAACAAAAACAGCGCCAGACTGCGTGATGAAGAGCGTGCGCGTCTTATCTGGCTGCTGACCACTGATAAAGCCGTTGTTTCAACGCTATTGGGCAAGCTTACCCTGGCTGAGCAATATGACGTCGGCACGTTAGCCGACGATATTGCTGAGGTAGGGGCACTGGTCGCCCACCTGCCGCCGCCCGATTTGGCGGATACCCTCGAAGCATTACCTTCTGAAGAGCGTCACGCCCTGTGGCGACTGGTCGAAAGTGAAAAGCGCGGTAACGTCCTG
This sequence comes from Citrobacter sp. XY323, assembly GCF_025106035.1. Taxonomy (NCBI): domain Bacteria; kingdom Pseudomonadati; phylum Pseudomonadota; class Gammaproteobacteria; order Enterobacterales; family Enterobacteriaceae; genus Citrobacter; species Citrobacter sp. XY323. The sequence goes on along the minus strand of NZ_JANYUK010000004.1, from coordinate 472,550 downwards.
ATTGAGGCGTCAGAAAACGTCTGGGACGACCTGATCGATGAGATGAGCGACCGTGAGCTGCTGGATGCGTTGCAATACCTTGATATCGACGAACAGATTTATCTGGTTCAGCACCTCCCTCGTAACCTCACGGGTCGACTGCTGGCGACGTTACCGGCCGAGGAGCGGGCGCGCGTTCGCCAGGTGCTGCACTACGAGAAGAATCGCGTCGGTGCGATTATGGAGTTCGAAGTTATCACCGTGCGTCCGGACGTGACGCTGGAAGTGGTACAACGCTACCTGCGGCGGCTGGGAAAAATGCCGGAGAACACCGATAAACTCTTCGTGACCGACCGCAATAAAGTGCTGGTCGGGGAACTGACGCTCACCTGTATTCTGCTCAATGATGTGCAGCGAAAAGTCAGCGAGGTGATGGAAGATGATCCGCTCACCTTTTCTCCGGAAGATATCGCCGAACACGCCGCGCGAACCTTTGAACGTGACGACCTGGTCAGTGCCGCGGTCGTTGACTCTTCAGGTAAACTGATGGGCCGTTTAACCATCGATGAGATCGTCGATGTGGTCTATGAAGAAACCGATACCGATCTGCGTCGAATGGGCGGCTTAAGCGCTGGAGAGGATGTGTTTGCCCCCGTCACGAAAGCGGTAAAAACCCGCTGGGCGTGGTTGGCCGTTAACCTTTGTACCGCCTTTATCGCTTCGCGAGTGATCGACGGCTTTGAACATACAATTTCGCAACTGGTCGCGCTGGCCTCGCTGATGCCGATTGTGGCGGGGATCGGCGGCAACACCGGGAATCAAACCATCACCATGATTGTTCGCGCGCTGGCGCTACAAAATATTCAGCCGGGAAACCTGACGTTTTTAATCCTGCGCGAAATGGGCGTGGCGTTGATTAATGGCCTCGTGTGGGGCGGAATTATGGGTGGCATTACCTGGTGGCTGTACGATGACATGGCGCTCGGCGGCGTGATGACCCTGGCGATGATGCTCAATTTGCTGATGGCGGCGTTGATGGGCGTTATTATTCCGATGACGATGGTGAAGCTCGGGCGCGACCCGGCGGTCGGCTCGAGCGTCATGATTACGGCAATCACCGATACCGGTGGTTTCTTTATTTTTCTCGGTCTGGCAACGCTGTTTCTGATGTAGCCGCACGTTTGCCTCTGACGATACGCGGCAGAATGAGCATCGTCATCACCCCGGCAACCACGCCAAGCGCCAGGTTGCCGGTTGACACCGTTGCCGCGACGGTCATTAGCATCACCAGCGTTTCAGTAACGGGGAGTTGCCGCAGCGTAGCGGGCTGGATGCTGTGCCAACTGAAGGTTTTCACCGCTACAATCACCATAATTCCCGCCAGCACCGACATAGGGATTTTCGCCATTACTTCGCTTAACCCAGTGACCAGCAACAACAGCACCAGCCCGGCGGCGACCGTCGAGACGCGGCTGCGTCCTTTGCCCATCTCGACGTTAACGATGGTTTGACCAATCATCGCACACCCGGCGATGCCGCCATAAAAACCGGCCAGAATATTGGCTATCCCCAGCCCGGCGCTCTCGCGATTCTTATTCGACGGCGTAGCCGTCAGGTCATCCACCAGACGGGCGGTTAACAGCGACTCCATTAATCCGACAAAAGCGATGCTCAGCGCGCAGGGCCAGATAATCGCCAGCGTTTGCAGGTTGAGTGGTACCAATAACTGCGTGAATCCCGGCAGGCCGCCGCGCATTGAACCTTCGTCACCGACGGTCGGTAATAGTTGTCCGCTGGTGACAGTGAACACCGTCAGCAGCACGATGGCGATAAGCGGCGCGGGGATCGCTTTAATAAACCGCGGAACCCACAGCACAATCAGCAGGGTCAGGACAAACAGCCCCCAGATTAGCGGGCTTTTACCCCAGAAATGCGGGACCTGGGCAAAGAAAATCAAAATACCCAGCGCGTTCACAAAACCGGTCATGACGGCTGTAGGAATGAATCGCATCAGACGCGCCATCCCCAATACGCCAAACAGGATCTGAATAATCCCGGCCAGCACCACCGCAGGCAGGATGTACTGGACGCCGTGTTGATGCACCATCGGGCCAATCACCAGCGCGACCGATCCTGCCGCTGCGGTAACCATTGCCGGACGGCCACCTAAAAATGACATTGCCAGGCATAGTACGACTGAGGCTATCAGGCTGACTTTAGGATCGACGCCGGCGATAACGGAAAAAGAGATCACTTCCGGGATCAGCGCCAGGGCGGTTACCACGCCGGCCAGCGTTTCGCGAACCAGTAAACGGGGTTGGCGCAGCACTGCGCGCGTCGCGTGCTCCGCTACTGCGACAGAGGTGGGTTGAGTTGCAGACATCGTTACTCTTAGGTCAAAAATGGCCCGATACAGCAGACCGACAGGCATCCGTGCGGTGAATAGCAAAGCGCAGCATAGTACCTGTCTGACGGATCGGTTTCCAGAAATGATTGTCAATAACCGTATAAACTATCAACGTATTAATAACATTTTTAAAAATTAAATATAATTTATAAACAATATTTAAATATTTTTACTTAAGTGTTACCGTTGATACCGCTCGATTTTCACCTGCATTAAAAGCAAAAAGCGATACTAAAAGTAAGGCATTAACATTATGAAAAAAGTGACTGCCATGCTCTTCACCATGGCCGTTGGGCTGAATGTTGTCTCGATGGCGGCAAAAGCGAAAGCGGCGGAAGAGCAGGAAACGGATGTACTGTTGATTGGCGGCGGCATCATGAGCGCCACGTTGGGAACCTATTTACAGGAGCTGGAACCGCAATGGTCAATGACCATGGTTGAGCGACTGGATGGTGTAGCGCAGGAAAGCTCAAACGGCTGGAATAACGCCGGAACAGGCCACTCCGCACTGATGGAGCTGAACTACACGCCTAAAAAGGCCGACGGTAGCATCAGCATTGAAAAGGCAGTCGAAATCAACGAAGCCTTCCAGATCTCCCGCCAGTTTTGGGCCTATCAGGTCAATAATGGCGTAATGCATGAACCACGCTCATTTATCACCACCGTTCCGCACATGAGTTTTGTCTGGGGTGACGAGAACGTGAACTTCCTGCGTGCCCGTTACACCGCACTGCAGCAGAGCACGTTATTCCGTGGGATGCGTTATTCCGAAGATCACGCGCAGATTAAAGAGTGGGCGCCGCTGGTCATGGAAGGTCGCGATCCGAAGCAGAAAGTCGCGGCAACGCGTACCGAGATTGGTACTGACGTAAACTACGGCGAAATCACGCGCCAGCTGATTGCCTCGTTGCAGAAAAAGCCCAACTTTGCGCTGCAGCTGAGTACCGAAGTGCGTGGCTTTAAACGCAATGCCGACAATAGCTGGACCGTCACGGTCGCCGATCTGAAAAATAACGAAGCGGAACACGATATCAAGGCGAAGTTTGTCTTTATCGGTGCCGGTGGCGCTGCGCTGAAGCTGTTGCAGGAAACCGACATTCCGGAAGCGAAAGGTTATGCCGGATTCCCGGTTGGCGGGCAGTTCCTGGTTGCGGATAATCCGGACGTGGTGAATCGCCACCTGGCGAAAGTGTACGGTCAGGCCTCCGTTGGCGCGCCGCCGATGTCCGTGCCGCACATCGATACCCGTATCCTTGATGGCAAACGCGTCGTGCTGTTTGGGCCATTCGCGACATTCTCCACCAAGTTCCTGAAAAACGGTTCATTGTGGGATCTGCTCAGCTCGACCACCACCTCGAACTTTATGCCGATGGTCAACGTGGGTCTGGATAACTTCGATCTGGTGAAATATCTGGTAAGCCAGGTGATGCTCAGCGATGACGACCGTTTTGCCGCGCTGCAAGAGTACTATCCGCAGGCGAAAAAAGAAGACTGGCGTTTATGGCAGGCGGGCCAGCGTGTGCAGATCATTAAAAGTGATGCGGAGAAGGGCGGTGTGCTGCGTCTGGGTACCGAAGTCGTCAGCGATAAAGAGGGCACCATTGCCGCGCTGCTGGGCGCTTCTCCGGGTGCATCAACCGCGGCGCCGATTATGCTGCATCTGATGGAAAAAGTGTTTAAAGATAAAGTGGCCAGCCCTGAGTGGCAGGCGAAACTGAAAACCATTATTCCGTCTTATGGTACCAAGCTGAACGGTAACGTTGAAGCTACGGAACAAGAGCTGCAATACACCAGTGACGTTCTGGGGCTGAAATATGACAAGCCGCAGGCTGCTGATGAAGCGCCGAAACCTCAGCTGAAACCTCAGGCGCAACCGCAGCCTGAGCAGAAAGCTGTAGCGGATATCGCACTGTAAATAAAATGCCGGATAAGGCGGTACGCCGCCCTCCGGCACATTCTTACTTATCGCGCGACTGCGTCCTGAATCTTCTCTTCCGCTTTCCAGATACGGTATTTCACTTCCACGTTCTCCGGCGTATAGACCACAATCGGTAACTTGCTGTTGTAGCGCAGCATGCCGTCATCACCCAGATACGCGGTAATAAATTTCTTCTCTTTCTTACCGTCAGGGCAGGCCATCATGGTTGAAACCGGAGACGTCACTTTGTCGAAGACATAGTAGTCATATCCCCAACCTTCCAGCGTTTTGCTGTCCAGTTCTCCGCCCAGGCGGTGTTGGTTGCAGTCAACTTCCAGCGTTTGTCCGATCAGCAGTTCTACTTTCAGAGTAGATTCATCTTTCTCAGGAGTAAGCTGGATAACCTGGCGCTTCATACCCTTTTCCGCCTTAGGATAAGGGGCGACTTTTTCCAGCGGCTGAGCGCCGGCATCGTTACTGGCAGCCCATGCAGAGGCGCTGGCAAAGGCGGCGAAAAGTACGGCAGGGACAATTGTTTTCATCTTATTGTTCACAGTGTTTCCTTTCTTCTGTCTTATGAACGAGTCTGGGGCAGGTTAACATATTTACATAATCGATTAATCTGGATTTACTTATATTTTAAGTGTATTTGGTAGAGGTCTGCTTTCAGACTAGCGATATATTCTAAGAATAATCTTAATTATAAAATCATTCTCTTTTTGAGTGTTTCGTTATATACAGTGTTATATAACTCATTGAAATGTGAGCAAAAGCGCATTTTTTCCCGCCAACTCAACACTCCTTTGATCCGGCAACAGCATTTACCCCGATTGGGGTATGCACCTCTAACACATCCTGAAATATCTTACGACTAAAAATAACTACTCATAAATAGTGCAGTTTTTTATGTCGTTCAACCCGCCAGGGAAGGGCGTCATTATGGAAGGACAATGTCATGGTTGATTTATCCCGTCGAGGCATGTTGACAGGCAGTTGGCGAAACGCCAACTCAGGGATCCGTCCGCCCTGGAGCAAGGAAGACTCTCACTTTCTGGCCCATTGCCTTCGTTGTGACGCCTGCATCCAGGCGTGTGAAACCGACATCCTGCAGCGAGGCCAGGGCGGTTACCCGAGCGTAAATTTCAAACACGGCGAGTGTAGCTTTTGCTATGCCTGCGCAGAGGCCTGTTCTGAATCCCTTTTTCTTCCGCGCCACACCAGGGCATGGGATCTGAATTTTACGATTGGGGAAAACTGTCTCGCACATCAGTCCGTTGAATGTCATCGCTGTCAGGATAGCTGTGAACCCATGGCCATAACCTTTCGTCCCACGCTGTCCGGCATTTATCAGCCGCAGCTCGACAATCAGGACTGTAACGGATGTGGCGCATGTGTCGCTATCTGCCCGGTATCAGCCATTAACGCGGAGTACAACCATGGACAATAACTGGCAGGTCTGCAGCCTGGTCGTTCAGGCCAAAAGTCAGCATATCAATGATATCGCCACGCAGTTGCGTTCGTTCCCAGGTTGCGAAGTTGCACTCAGCGATGTGGAAAGCGGTCAACTGATCGTGGTGGTGGAAGCTGAGCACAGCGAAACGTTAATGAAAACTATTGAGTCAGTGCGCAACGTTGCGGGCGTGCTGGCGGTGTCGCTGGTTTATCACCAGCAGGATGAGCAAGGTGAGGAAACACCATGAAACTCAGTCGTCGTAGCTTTATGAAAGCTAACGCCGTTGCGGCCGCTGCGGCGGCTGCCGGGTTAAGCGTGCCGGGCGTAGCCCGTGCGGTAGTCGGTCAGCAAGAAGCCATCAAATGGGACAAAGCCCCGTGCCGTTTTTGCGGGACGGGCTGTGGCGTATTGGTCGGGACGCAGCAAGGGCGTGTTGTGGCATGCCAGGGCGATCCGGATGCGCCGGTTAACCGTGGGCTTAACTGCATCAAAGGTTACTTCCTGCCGAAAATCATGTACGGAAAAGACCGTTTAACGCAGCCGATGCTGCGCATGAAGGACGGTAAGTATCACAAAGAAGGCGAGTTCACCCCGATTAGCTGGGACCAGGCCTTTGACGTGATGGAAGAGAAATTCAAAACGTCCCTGAAAGAGAAAGGCCCGGAGTCTATCGGTATGTTCGGCTCGGGTCAGTGGACGATTTGGGAAGGTTATGCCGCTGCCAAATTGTTTAAAGCGGGTTTCCGTTCGAATAACATCGACCCGAACGCGCGTCACTGCATGGCGTCAGCGGTAGTCGGCTTTATGCGTACCTTCGGTATGGATGAACCGATGGGCTGCTATGACGATATCGAGCATGCAGATGCTTTCGTCCTGTGGGGCGCGAATATGGCGGAGATGCACCCGATCCTGTGGTCGCGCATCACCAACCGTCGTCTGTCCGATCCCAATGTTAATGTCGCGGTGCTCTCCACCTTCCAGCACCGCAGCTTTGAGCTGGCGGATAACGGCATGGTCTTCACGCCGCAAACCGATCTGGTGATCCTCAACTACATCGCTAACTACATCATTCAAAACAATGCGATCAACCAGGATTTCTTTAGCAAGCACGTTAATCTGCGTAAAGGCGTGACGGACATTGGCTACGGTCTGCGTCCAACCCATCCGCTGGAAAAAGCGGCGAAAAACCCGGGATCCGATGCCTCTGAGCCGATGAGCTTTGAGGATTACAAAGCCTTTGTTGCCGAGTACACGCTGGATAAAACCGCCGAAATGACCGGCGTACCGAAAGATCAGCTGGAACAACTGGCGCAGCTGTATGCCGATCCGAAGAAAAAAGTCATCTCCTACTGGACGATGGGCTTCAACCAGCATACCCGCGGCGTGTGGGCCAACAACCTGGTCTATAACCTGCACCTGTTGACCGGTAAAATCTCCCAGCCAGGCTGCGGTCCGTTCTCTTTGACCGGTCAGCCTTCCGCCTGCGGTACCGCGCGTGAAGTCGGTACGTTCTCCCACCGTCTGCCTGCGGACATGGTGGTTACGAACGAAAAACACCGCGATATCTGTGAGAAGCACTGGAATATTCCGGCGGGGACCATTCCGGCAAAAATCGGTCTGCATGCCGTGGCGCAAGACCGTGCGCTGAAAGATGGCAAGCTCAATGTCTACTGGGCGATGTGTACCAACAACATGCAGGCCGGTCCGAACATCAACGAAGAGCGTATGCCGGGCTGGCGCGATCCGCGCAACTTCATCATCGTCTCCGATCCGTACCCGACGGTCAGCGCTCTGTCGGCCGACCTGATCCTGCCGACCGCGATGTGGGTAGAGAAAGAAGGTGCTTACGGTAACGCGGAACGTCGTACACAGTTCTGGCGTCAGCAGATTAAAGCGCCGGGTGAATCGAAATCGGATCTGTGGCAACTGGTGCAGTTCTCTCGTCGCTTCAAAACAGAAGAAGTGTGGCCGGAAGCGCTGTTGGCACAGAAACCGGAACTGCGCGGCAAAACGCTGTATGACGTACTGTTTGCCACGCCTGCAGTGACGAAATTCCCGGTGGCTGAACTGGCTGAAGATCAGCTGAACGATGAATCCCGCGAGCTGGGCTTCTATCTGCAAAAAGGGTTGTTCGAAGAGTACGCCTGGTTTGGTCGTGGTCACGGGCATGACCTTGCGCCATTTGACGATTACCACAAAGCGCGCGGTTTACGCTGGCCGGTCGTTGAGGGCAAAGAGACCCAGTGGCGCTACAGCGAAGGCAACGACCCTTACGTGAAAGCGGGTGAAAGCTACAAGTTCTACGGTAAGCCGGACGGCAAAGCGGTCATCTTCGCGCTGCCATTTGAACCTGCCGCAGAAGCGCCGGATAAAGAGTACGACCTGTGGCTGTCTACCGGACGTGTGCTGGAGCACTGGCATACCGGCAGCATGACGCGTCGCGTACCTGAGCTGCACCGTGCTTTCCCGGAAGCTGTGCTGTTTATCCATCCGCTGGATGCAAAAGCACGCGATCTGCGCCGTGGCGACAAAGTCAAAGTGGTTTCCCGTCGTGGTGAAGTTATCTCGATAGTTGAAACGCGCGGGCGTAACCGTCCACCGCAGGGGCTGGTCTACATGCCGTTCTTCGACGCCGCACAGCTGGTGAACAACCTGACGCTGGATGCGACGGATCCGCTCTCCAAAGAGACGGATTTCAAGAAGTGCGCTGTGAAACTGGCGAAGGTGTAACGCGTTATGTCCCGGTCAGCAAAACCCCAAAATGGCCGCCGCCGCTTTCTGCGCGATATGGTTCGCGCAGCGGGCGGACTGGCCGTCGTTGGCGTGGCGCTGGCGTTGCAACAGCAAACCGCACGTGCAACCGGCGTGCGGCTACGCCCGCCAGGCGCACTGAGCGAGGAGGCATTCGCCAGTGCCTGCGTGCGCTGTGGTCAGTGCGTTCAGGCCTGCCCGTATGACACGCTGAAGCTGGCGACGCTGGCCTCAGGGCTGGCTGCCGGTACGCCGTATTTTGTCGCGCGTGATATTCCCTGCGAAATGTGTGAAGACATTCCGTGCGCCAAAGTTTGCCCCAGCGGTGCGTTGGACAGGGACATTGAATCTATTGACGATTCACGCATGGGGCTGGCGGTACTGCTTGATCACGAAAACTGCCTCAACTATCAGGGATTACGCTGCGACGTTTGCTATCGCGAATGCCCGAAAATCGATGAGGCTATCACCCTGGAGCTGGACCGCAACATGCGTACCGGCAAGCATGCGCGGTTTATTCCGACCGTACACAGCGATGCCTGTACCGGCTGCGGGAAATGCGAAAAAGTCTGCGTCCTGGAGCAGCCAGCAATAAAAGTGCTGCCCCTGTCGCTGGCGAAAGGGGAGTTAGGACACCATTACCGCTTCGGTTGGCTGGAGGGGAACAATGGCAAATCGTAAACGTGACGCCGGGCGTGAAGCGCAGGCAAAAAAAGGATGGTGGAAGAGTCATCGCTGGCTGGTGCTGCGTCGTCTGAGCCAGTTTCTGATACTGGCGATGTTCCTTAGCGGCCCGTGGCTTGGCATCTGGATCCTGCATGGCAATTACAGTAGCAGCCTGTTGCTGGACTCCATCCCGTTCACCGATCCGCTGATTACCCTGCAAAGCCTGGCCAGCGGACACCTGCCGGCGACGGTTGCGTTAATGGGGGCGGTCATCATCACGGTGCTGTATGCCCTGGCGGGTAAGCGACTGTTTTGCAGTTGGGTTTGTCCCATGAACCCTGTCACCGATTTAGCCAGTTGGTTGCGCAGAAGGTTTGACCTGAATCAGTCTGCAACCCTGCCGCGCCATATACGGTACGTCCTGCTGGTGGTTATCCTGGTCGGTTCCGCGCTGACCGGTACGCTGCTGTGGGAGTGGATAAATCCAGTCTCTCTGCTCGGACGGAGCCTGGTCATGGGATTTGGCAGCGGGGCGCTGCTGATCCTCGCGCTGTTTTTATTTGATCTACTGGTCGTTGAGCATGGCTGGTGCGGGCATCTTTGCCCACTGGGTGCGCTGTATAGCGTGGTGGGGAGTAAAGGTGCATTAACCGTTTCGGCAAAAGAACGTAACAGATGTAACCGCTGTATGGATTGTTTTCATGTTTGCCCGGAACCGCATGTGCTACGTGCGCCGGTGCTGGATGAGCAAAGTCCGGTGCAGGTAACCAGCCGCGATTGCATGGCCTGCGGTCGCTGTGTGGATGTCTGTTCTGAGGATGTTTTTACAATAACAACACGATGGAGTTCGGGAGCGAAATCATGAAAAGCCATGACCTGATTAAAGCGCTGAGTCAATGGACGGCTGCGCTGGCCCTGGTAGTCAGTGGGGCCGTTTGGGCTGCAAACGGAGTGGATCTGAGCCAGTCACCGGAAGTCTCAGGGACACAAGAAGGGGCGATTCGCATGCCGAAAGAGCAAGTGCGTATGCCGCTGAACTATGTGAATCAGCCGCCGATGGTTCCGCACAGCGTTGAAGGGTATCAGGTGACGACTAATACTAACCGCTGCCTGCAATGTCACGGTGTGGAAAGCTATCGCACCACCGGTGCGCCGCGCATCAGTCCGACGCACTTTATGGACAGCGACGGTAAGGTATTGGCTGAAGTCGCGCCGCGTCGTTATTTCTGCCTGCAATGTCACGTGCCGCAGGCTGACGCCGCGCCGATTGTTGAAAATACCTTCACCCCCTCGAAAGGTTACGGGAAATAAGAGGTCATTATGGAAAATTCTAACCGTAAACCAGGCTGGATTAAGCGCGTCTGGCAATGGTGGCGTCGCCCCAGCCGTCTGGCGCTCGGCACGCTGTTGTTAATCGGCTTTGTGGGCGGCATTATTTTCTGGGGCGGCTTTAATACCGGTATGGAAAAGGCCAATACAGAAGAGTTCTGCATTAGCTGTCACGAAATGCGCAATACGGTGTACCAGGAATACATGGAAACCGTACACTACAACAACCGTAGTGGTGTGCGAGCGACTTGCCCTGATTGCCACGTCCCACATGAGTGGGGTCCGAAAATGATTCGTAAGATCAAGGCCAGTAAAGAGCTGTACGCGAAAGCACTGGGGTTGATAGATACACCGCAGAAATTTGAAGACCATCGTTTAACGATGGCGCAAAATGAGTGGCGGCGTATGAAAGATAACAATTCGCAAGAGTGTCGAAACTGTCACAACTTCGAGTTTATGGATTTAACCGCCCAGAAAGGCGTTGCGGCCAAAATGCACGACCAGGCCGTGAAAGACGGGCAAACCTGTATTGACTGTCATAAAGGGATAGCGCACAAACTGCCTGATATGCGCGAAGTCAAACCGGGATTTTAACAGGATGTAGATAACCAGGTATGCTTGAAGCCAGAGAATTACTTTGCGAGCGGGATGACAGAATACTGTTCAGCGATTTGTCATTTCGCGTCAACGCAGGGGAATGGGTACAAATTACCGGCAGCAACGGCGCAGGGAAAACCACTTTGCTGCGGTTACTTACCGGGCTGGCGCGTCCCGACGCAGGGGAGGTTTGCTGGCAAGAGCAACCGCTGCATCACGTGCGGGACAGCTACCATCAACAACTGCTGTGGATCGGACATCAGCCGGGGATAAAAACCCGGCTTTCGGCGTTGGAAAACCTGCGTTTCTTCCACCATGACGGCGACGTCGCACAGTGTCTGGCTGCGCTGGCGCAGGCGGGGCTTGCCGGATATGAAGATATCCCGGTGAATCAACTCTCCGCCGGACAACAGCGGCGCGTGGCGCTGGCCCGTTTGTGGCTGACTCGCGCCCGGCTGTGGATCCTCGACGAACCCTTTACCGCCATTGATGTGAACGGCGTTGAGCGACTGACTCAGCGTATGGCGCAGCATACGGAGCAGGGCGGTATTGTTATTCTCACCACCCACCAACCGCTCAATGTAGAGACCGATAAAGTGCGACGTATTGCGCTGACCAGCGAGAGGGCAACGCAATGATGTGGCGAATCTTCCGTTTAGAACTACGAGTTGCGTTTCGTCATAGTGCGGAAATCGCCAATCCTTTATGGTTCTTCCTGATTGTTATTACGCTGTTCCCGCTGAGCATTGGGCCGGAGCCGCAACTGCTGGCGCGTATTGCACCGGGCATCATCTGGGTTGCGGCGTTGCTGGCGTCGTTGCTGGCGCTGGAGCGCCTGTTTCGTGATGATCTGCAGGACGGCAGCCTTGAGCAACTGATGCTGCTGCCGTTGCCGCTGCCGGCAGTGGTGCTGGCGAAAGTAATGGCGCACTGGGTCGTGACCGGCCTGCCGCTGCTGATCCTCTCGCCGCTGGTGGCGTTGCTGCTGGGCATGGATATGTACGGCTGGAAAATTATGGCGCTGACCTTGTTACTCGGGACGCCGACGCTGGGCTTCCTCGGCGCGCCGGGCGTGGGGTTGACGGTGGGCTTAAAGCGCGGCGGCGTGCTGTTAAGCGTACTGGTACTCCCGCTCACCATACCCTTACTGATTTTTGCGACCGCGGCGATGGATGCGGCTTCCATGCACTTACCGGTTGAAGGGTACATGGCGATTCTGGGCGCGTTGCTGGTCGGCAGCGCCACGCTAAGCCCGTTTGCCACAGCTGCGGCGTTACGGATCAGCGTGCAGTAGCGCAGTTGAGATATGCAGGCCGGGCAAGGCGCTCCGGCACAATGGATATTAATTTACGGAGTCTGGTGACTGAACTATGTGGAAAACACTTCATCAATTGGCGATGCCTCCTCGGCTCTATCAGATCTGCGGTTGGTTTATCCCGTGGCTGGCGATTGCCAGCGCGGTGGTACTGATAACCGGGTTGATCTGGGGCTTTGGCTTCGCGCCTGCGGATTATCAGCAGGGGCAGAGCTATCGCATTATTTATCTGCACGTTCCGGCGGCAATCTGGTCGATGGGTATTTATGCATCGATGGCCGTTGCCGCGTTTATTGGCCTGGTCTGGCAGATGAAAATGGCCAATCTGGCGCTGGCCGCGATGGCGCCCATTGGTGCTGTGTTTACCTTTATTGCGCTGGTGACGGGCTCTGCATGGGGCAAACCGATGTGGGGCACCTGGTGGGTCTGGGATGCCCGACTCACCTCTGAACTGGTGCTGCTGTTTCTCTACGTTGGCGCCATTGCGCTGTGGCATGCCTTTGACGACCGCCGTCTGGCTGGTCGCGCTGCCGGCATTCTGGTGCTGATTGGCGTGGTCAACTTGCCGATTATTCACTACTCGGTCGAGTGGTGGAATACGCTGCATCAGGGGTCGACTCGTATGCAGCAGAGTATCGATCCGGCAATGCGCGCGCCGCTGCGTCTGGCGATCGTCGGCTACCTGTTACTGTTTGTCACGCTGGCGCTGATGCGCATGCGTAACCTGATTTTGATGATGGAAAAACGCCGCCCGTGGGTGAGCGAACTGATCTTAAAAAGAGGCCGCCAATGACCCCTGCATTTGCATCATGGAGTGATTTTTTCGCGATGGGCGGTTACGCCTTGTATGTCTGGCTGGCTGTGGCGATGAGCGTTATCCCGCTGGTGGCGCTGGTGCTGCATTCTGCGTTACAGCATCGTGCCATCTTACGCGGTGTCGCGCAGCAGCGGGCGAGAGAAGCGCGTATGCGCGCGGCGCAAGTGCAACGGGAGGCGGCGTGAATATTCGACGTAAAAATCGGTTATGGATAGCCTGCGCGGTCCTGGCAGGTCTGGCTTTGACCATTTCGCTGGTGCTCTACGCGCTGCGTTCCAATATCGATCTGTTCTATACGCCGGGAGAGATACTCTACGGTAAGCGCGAAACGCAGCAAATGCCTGAAGTCGGCCAGCGCCTGCGCGTGGGCGGTATGGTTATGCCTGGCAGCGTAAAGCGCGATCCGCAGTCGTTGAAGGTGAATTTCAGCATCTATGACGCCGAAGGTGTGGTGGATGTCACCTATGAAGGCATTCTGCCGGATCTGTTCCGCGAAGGGCAGGGCGTCGTCGTTCAGGGCGAACTGGACGGGGGAAATCATGTGCAGGCTAAAGAAGTGCTTGCTAAACATGATGAAAATTACACCCCGCCGGAAGTCGAAAAAGCGATGCAGGAAAACCACCGTCGCCCGGAAAGTGTTTATAAGGATAAAACGTCATGATGCCTGAAATTGGCAATGCGCTGTTGTGCCTTGCGCTTGGCGTTGCATTACTGCTGTCGGTCTATCCTCTGTGGGGCGTAGCGCGCGGCGACGTGCGGATGATGGCCTCCGCGCGTCCCTTTGCCTGGGTACTGTTTATCTGTGTGATGGGGGCGTTCCTGATTCTGGTCAACGCCTTCGTGGTTAATGACTTTACCGTGACCTACGTCGCCAGCAACTCCAATACCCAGCTTCCGGTCTGGTATCGGGTGGCGGCGACGTGGGGGGCGCATGAAGGCTCGCTGCTGCTGTGGGTGCTGCTGATGAGCGGCTGGACGTTCGCCGTTGCAGCGTTCAGCCAGCGCATGCCGCTGGATATCGTCGCCCGCGTGCTGGCGGTCATGGGAATGGTCAGCGTCGGTTTCCTGCTGTTTATTCTGTTTACCTCCAACCCGTTTGCCCGCACGTTGCCGAACTTCCCGATTGAAGGACGTGACCTGAACCCGCTGTTGCAGGATCCGGGGCTGATTTTCCATCCGCCGCTGCTGTACATGGGGTATGTCGGCTTCTCGGTCGCCTTTGCGTTTGCGATTGCTGCGCTGATGAGCGGACGACTGGACAGCACATTCGCCCGTTTTTCGCGTCCGTGGACGCTGGCGGCGTGGGTGTTTCTGACGCTGGGCATTGTGCTCGGTTCGGCCTGGGCCTATTACGAGCTGGGCTGGGGCGGCTGGTGGTTCTGGGATCCGGTTGAAAACGCCTCGTTTATGCCATGGCTGGTGGGAACGGCGCTGATGCACTCGTTGTCGGTAACCGAACAGCGCGCCAGCTTTAAAGCCTGGACGCTGTTGCTGTCAATCTGCGCATTCTCACTTTGTCTGTTAGGTACTTTCCTGGTGCGCTCCGGCGTACTGGTGTCGGTGCATGCTTTCGCCTCCGATCCGTCGCGCGGAATGTTTATTCTGGCCTTTATGGTGCTGGTAATTGGCGGCTCCCTGCTGCTGTTTGCGGTGCGCGGTCACAAGGTTCGCTCACGGGTGAACAACGCGCTGTGGTCGCGTGAATCGCTGCTGCTGGGGAATAACGTCCTGCTGATTGCCGCCATGCTGGTGGTGCTACTGGGCACACTGCTGCCGCTGGTGCACAAACAGCTGGGGCTGGGCAGCATTTCGATTGGCGAGCCGTTTTTCAACACCATGTTCACCTGGCTGATGGCGCCGTTCGCACTGTTGTTGGGGATTGGGCCATTAGTGCGCTGGGGCCGTGACCGACCGCGTAAACTGAAAACGTTATTGCTTATCGCGTTTGTCACCACCCTTGTTCTGTCACTGCTGCTGCCGTGGCTGCTTGAGGATCGCATTGCCGCCATGACAGTGGTGGGGCTGGCGATGGCGTGCTGGATATTCGTACTGGCGATGTCCGAAGCGTTCCTGCGTATTTCCCGTGGGACAAAGCTAACGCCAAGCTACTGGGGCATGGTATCGGGTCACGTCGGGCTGGCGATTACCATTGTTGGTATTGCCTTTAGCCAGAACTACAGCGTTGAACGCGATGTGCGCATGAAAGCGGGTGATAGCGTTAGTATCCATAACTATCAGTTCACTTTCCGCGAAGTGAAAGATATTACCGGGCCAAACTACCGGGGTGGCGTTGCCATTATTGGCGTTACCCGAGATGGTAAGCCAGAAGCCACGCTGCATGCGGAAAAACGCTTCTATAACAGCACCAGTTCGATGATGACCGAAGCGGCAATTGACGGCGGATTCACGCGCGATCTTTACGCTGCGCTGGGTGAAGAACTGGATAATGGCGCATGGGCTGTACGCCTGTACTACAAACCGTTTATTCGCTGGATTTGGGCCGGAGGATTGCTGATGGCGCTGGGCGGGTTGTTCTGCCTGTTTGATCCACGCTATCGCCAGCGGACGCGACCTCGCGCCGCGGTGCAAAAAAATGCGTCGGAGGCTGTATGAAGCGCAACGCACTGTTAATTCCGTTTATTATTTTTCTCATCATTGCGGCGGCGCTGTTGTGGCAGCTCGCGCGTAACGCTCAGGGGGACGATCCCACTAATCTGGAATCGGCGCTGATCGGCAAACCTGTTCCGACATTCCGCCTGGAGTCACTGGAAAATCCGGGTCAGCACTATCAGGCCGATGTGCTGACGCAGGGCAAACCGGTATTGCTGAACGTCTGGGCGACCTGGTGCCCAACCTGTCGCGCCGAGCATCAGTATCTGAATCAGCTGTCTGCGCAAGGCGTGCGGGTAGTGGGTCTGAACTATAAAGATGATCGTCAGAAAGCCATTGTCTGGCTGAAAGAGCTGGGTAATCCTTACTCATTAAGTCTGTTTGACGGCGACGGTATGCTCGGTCTGGATCTTGGCGTGTACGGTGCTCCGGAGACGTTCCTGATCGACGGCAAAGGCATTATTCGCTATCGCCATGCCGGCGATCTGAACGCCCGGGTGTGGGAGAGCGAGATCAAACCGTTATGGGACAAGTACAGTAAGGAGGCTGCGCAATGAGATTTTTACTGGGCCTGCTAATGCTGGTTATCTCGGGATCCGCGCTTGCGACTATCGACGTGATGCAGTTTAAGGACGAAGAGCAGGAGCAGCAGTTCCGCCAGCTTACTGAACAACTGCGTTGTCCTAAATGCCAGAACAACAGCATTGCCGATTCTAACTCGATGATTGCTACCGACCTGCGTCAGAAAGTGTACGAACTGATGCAGGAAGGAAAAAGCCAGAAAGAAATTGTCGATTACATGGTGGCGCGCTACGGCAACTTCGTCACGTACGATCCGCCGTTAACGCCGCTCACCGTGCTGCTGTGGGTGATGCCGGTGGTAGCGATTGGTCTGGGGGGCTGGATTATTTTCGCCCGTACTCGCCGACGCGTCCGGGTGAAACAGGAAGCGTTTCCTGACGATATTATTCCGAATGGCAAGCGCGGTGGATTCGGGTTGTTTGTGCCTGGGATCGTGGTGGCGCTGGTGGTTGGCGCAGTAAGCTATTACCAAATCGGCAGCTATAAGCAGGTTCAGGTCTGGCAGCAGGCCACCGCTCAGGCTCCGGCGCTGCTGGAGCGGGCGTTGGATCCGAAAGCGGAACCGCTCAATGAAGAAGATATGGCGCGTCTGGCGCTGGGGCTGCGCACGCGTTTACAAGCCGATCCCGCAAATGTTGAAGGCTGGATCATGCTTGGACGCATTGGCATGGTTCTTGGTAACGCCAGTACGGCCACTGAAGCCTATGCCAATGCCTATCGACTGGATCCTAAAAACAGCGATGCGGCGCTGGGCTATGCGGAAGCGCTGACCCGTTCTTCCGATCCTGATGATAACCGTCGGGGAGGGGAGCTGCTACGCCAACTGGTGCGTGGCGAACATGCCAACGTTCGGGTTCTCAGCATGTACGCTTTCAACGCCTTTGAACAGCAGCGCTTCGGCGAGGCGGTTGCGGCGTGGGAGATGATGCTGAAACTATTACCTGCCAACGATACCCGTCGGGCGGTAATAGAACGGAGCATTAAGCAGGCGATGGAGCAGCTAACGCCGCAGGAGAAATAAGTATCCAGAATAGCCCCGATAGCGCTTCGCATATCGGGGCTATCCGGCCTCTTCATGGATTACTGCATCCCGCGCGTTTGTAAAAACAGGATGGTGGCAGCAACGCGAGAGCGCACATTGAGTTTGCGCAGCAGGTTGCGAATATGCACTTTCACGGTCTGTTCGGAAATATTCAGCACTGACGCAATCTGCTTGTTCGACAGCCCCTGAGCCAGTTCATGCAATACATCCAGTTCACGTTCGGTGAGAATGCTGAAGGGATCTTCTTGTGCACCGAACAGATCGCGTTCGCGCAGATATTCGCTGACGCGTGTGCTAAAAGCTTTACCGCCTTTGGCGCCGCTGCGAATGGCCTCCAGCAAGACTTCAGGATCGCTGTCTTTGAGTAAATAACCATCCGCGCCGGCATCAATTAAGGCGTACACATCGCTGGCTGCATCCGAGACGGTAAGAATAATAATTTGCGCGGTGACGCCATCCCGGCGCAGCGCATTCAGGGTGTCCAGTCCGCTCATGCCTTTCATATTGAGATCCAGCAGGATCACATCCAGGTCCAGACGGTTAGCCAGATCGATAGCGCTGGCGCCGTCACCTGCTTCCGCGACTACGTTAAATGCGGGATCCAGTTGCAATAATTGACTAATTCCTCGCCGCATTAGTGGGTGGTCGTCGACAATCAGCACCCGAAAAGGCGTTGCTTCAGGCATACTATTCTCCTGAGTTTTTATTAGTATCATTATTGTTTTCAGCGCATCACTCGTCTAGTTTCATCGCGCTGATGAGAGGGTAAATTTTACCCCAATTTGTGCATGGGTAAGTAGTAAAACCTGTGCTAAAGGCCGGGGTAATAATAAGGAACGTGGAATCGCGGGCATAAAAAAACCAACCATGAAGGTTGGTTTTTCTGGGATTTTTGGTCGGCACGAGAGGATTTGAACCTCCGACCCCCGACACCCCATGACGGTGCGCTACCAGGCTGCGCTACGTGCCGACGCTATGGCTGCTAATACTACTGCTTTCCGCTGCGAATGCAAGGGGAAGCATCGCTAAGTGATTTATAATTAATCAGTTAGCAATAAATCGTTTCTCATCCGTCAGAACCTGTAGCAGCAGGCTTAGCTGCGGTTTCTGATCTTTTATTTTTTCGCCGCGTAAATCATAGGTCTGATAATTACCGTTGTTGTTCAGCACCAGCGTCATCTCTGGTGTGGTAACGGCCATCGTGCTGCCGTCGGCGGCGGTAACCCAGTAATGGCGGCGGTTTGCATTGAACAGATCCTGCCCCTGCGAGTATTCGTTAGCAGGCGTGCTGACGTGCA
Organism: Citrobacter sp. XY323; assembly: GCF_025106035.1. Taxonomy (NCBI): domain Bacteria; kingdom Pseudomonadati; phylum Pseudomonadota; class Gammaproteobacteria; order Enterobacterales; family Enterobacteriaceae; genus Citrobacter; species Citrobacter sp. XY323. The sequence goes on along the minus strand of NZ_JANYUK010000004.1, from coordinate 453,786 downwards.
GCAGGCGCTGCATGAGCGTTGTCATCAGGTCTGTATGATCGGTCAGGCTATTGATGCGTTGGGCAGGCGTTCCCGGCCAGTGAATAACCAGCGGAACCTGCAGATGGCCACGCGACCAGGCAAAATTGTTCTCTTCCTGAGTCAGCGGCACGCCCCGACCTGCGGTAATAATCACTACCGTGTTGTTCAGTTTACCGGAGTCGCGCAGGGCGCTAAGAATACGGTTAATATTGGCATCCACATCCTGAGCGGCGCTGGCATAGCGTTTGGCAAAGTTCTTCTGGTTGCTGTTATCAAGGTTCGTCCCGTTAAAGGAGACCCACGAGAACCAGCGGTTATCTTCCTGCGCGTAGCGCCCCAGCCAGTTAATCCACTGGCTTGCGGTTTGTTCGTCAGATTGCGTTTGTACGCTTGGCATGGAGAAGTCTGACAGCAGCGCCTGGCGATACAGCGGGCTGGTAAAGCCATCCGAGGAGAATAGCCCTAACTGGTAACCCTGCTGGTTCAGTGCAGTAATCAGCGCCGCAGGCGTACGGGTCGACAAAATGCCGTCCATGTAGCTTGGCGAAACACCATAGAACAGGCCAAAGATGCCGTTATCCGTGGTGTTGCCTGAGCTCATGTGACGCGTAAACGAGATATTCTGCCCGGCGAATTCAGCCAGCGCAGGCATCTGTTTTTCAAAGCGTGAGTAGTTCAGACCGTCGACGGTAATCAGCAGCACGTTCTGACCGGTGCCCATATCGCGATAGCGCAGTTCGCTGAGCGGGTACTGCACGGAAACCGCTTCCGGATTGCCCTGTTCGATCAGGCGACGCTGATACTCTTGCGCATCCAGCAGGCCATGTTTTTCCAGGAATTTACGTGCCGTCATCGGGTAGGAGAGCGGCAGATTCGCACGCTGCATGGTAATCGGGCGATAGAAATTGGCATCCGCCCAGATATACACCACGTGCGAGGCGATAAAGGAAACGAAGAAGAATGCTGCTAACGGTTTGGCAAAATGGCGACGACGCGTCAGGCTGCGCAGCTTTTGCCAGCTCCAGGTCGCAAACAGCATTTCAATTAACAGAATAACCGGTACGCTGATAAACATCAGCTGCCAGTCACGCGCCGCTTCATTCTGGTCTGGGTTGATGACCAGTTCCCAGACGATCGGATTGAGATGCAGGTGGAAGCGGGTGAAAACTTCGCTGTCGATTAGCAACAGCGTCATGCCAGCCGTCGCCAGAATAGCTGATAAGAATCGCATCAGCCTCTGGGACATGACGATAAACGTCAGGGGAAACAGGATCAGCAGATAGGTGGCGAACACCAGAAAGCTAAAATGCCCGACAACGCTCAGGTAGGAATAAACACGACCTGCAAGGGTTGTCGGCCAGTCGGCGACAAACAGGTAACGGCTACCGAGCACCATGGCCAACAGAATGTTGAACAAGGCAAACCAGTGCCCCCAGCTAACCATCTGGGAGACTTTCTCACGGTAGCGTTGACGATGAGTTACCATAAACTGTTGTTCGTTTCCCCGGAGCAGGCTCTTAATGCGCTTGGTCGTCGTTTACCGAAGACTGCAATGCGCGGGCAAAAGAGTTGGCAATCGCCTGGCGCTGGGCCGGTGCGATGCTTGTATTGATAAGGTTAGTCACCATATTTCCCAGTACCATCAGGGAAAGGTCGGTCGGCGCCTTATGTTTTTCCAGTACGTTGAGCATCTCATTCAGCAGTTGTTCAACGTGTTCGTCACTATAGCGGGAAATTTGTGGCATAAATCGAAATCAGTCTGTTCATGAAAGGGCAACATATTACCGTACAGACAGTTTTTTTTCTGCTTTTTTATCTTCTATTGCGTCACTGCCCGGCAGGTGGTTGAATACCGCCCGGTCTAAAAGGAGAGTTTATCATGAGTCTGGATATCAACCAGATTGCCCTGCACCAGCTTATCAAACGTGACGAGCAGAACCTTGAGCTGGTCTTGCGCGATTCATTACTGGAACCGACAGCGACCGTTGTCGATATGATGGCTGAGTTGCATCGGGTGTACAGCGCCAAGAATAAAGCTTATGGCCTGTTTAGCGCAGAGAGTGAACTGGCGCAAACGCTGCGTTTACAGCGTCAGGGCGAAGAGGATTTTCTGGCCTTTAGTCGTGCAGCGACAGGGCGCTTGCGGGACGAACTGGCGAAATATCCTTTTGCTGATGGCGGCATTGTCCTGTTCTGCCATTACCGCTATCTGGCGGTAGAGTATCTGCTGGTTGCCGTGCTGAACAATTTAAGCAGTATGCGCGTCAATGAAAATCTGGATATCAACCCGACGCACTATCTGGATATCAATCATGCGGATATCGTGGCGCGTATTGATTTAACCGAGTGGGAAACCAACCCGGAGTCCACGCGCTATCTGACGTTCCTGAAAGGGCGGGTAGGGCGCAAAGTCGCCGATTTCTTTATGGACTTCCTGGGTGCCAGCGAGGGTCTTAACGCTAAAGCGCAAAACCGCGGCCTGTTGCAGGCGGTCGATGACTTTACCGCCGAGGCGCAACTCGATAAAGCTGAACGCCAGAACGTGCGTCAGCAGGTCTACAGCTACTGCAACGAGCAATTGCAGGCCGGTGAAGAGATCGAGTTGGAGTCGCTGTCCAAAGAGCTTTCCGGCGTCAGTGAAGTCAGCTTCAGCGAATTTACCGCTGATAAAGGCTACGAGCTGGAAGAGAGCTTCCCGGCAGATCGCAGCACGCTGCGCCAGTTAACCAAATTTGCCGGAAGCGGCGGCGGGTTAACCATCAACTTCGACGCCATGTTACTGGGTGAGCGTATTTTCTGGGATCCAGCCACAGATACTTTGACCATCAAAGGTACGCCGCCGAACCTGCGCGATCAGCTACAGCGTCGTACTTCGGGCGGGAAATAAAGCCGTTTGCCGGATGGGGGCGTTAACGCCCCCATCCGGCCTGTGTGATTCATCTTTACCGCCAACAAAATCCCATAAAAAAACCCCGCCGAGGCGGGGTTTTTCTTCAACTTGTAAGCGATTACGCGCGAACGAAGTCGATGTGTGCCAGCTTCGGCTTGAACGGGTGACGCTGTACTGCCTGAGCTTTAACTTTCACTTCTTTACCGTCAACAACGATGGTCAGAACTTCGCTGTAGAATTCAGCTTTAGCTTGCATGTTCATAACTGCATCGTGATCCAGTTCGATAGCAACCGGGGCTTCTGCGCCACCATAGATGATTGCCGGGAACTTGTTAGCGGCACGCAGGCGGCGGCTCGCACCCTTACCCTGCTCTTTACGTACTTCAGCGTTGATAGTAAACATTTAAATCTCTCTTTAATAATTCCTGCTACAGGCGACCCAGCAACAGGTAAGTGATCTGCTTTGCGTATGCAAAAGCGGGCGAGATTCTATACTTAAACGGCTGGTACATCAATCAAAAGTACGATTAACCGCGTAATTCATGTGCCCGACGATAGCGTCCTTCATAATCGAAGACCTTTTCACGGACCTGCCAGTACTGACCTTTCATGCGCGCCACCACGAAATCAGGATGACGTAACAGCGCCTGCTGGGCGAGGATATCGGCGGCGGTTATCCAGCGTAAGGGAATGCCGGGCGTTCGGGTGTGCGGGCGAATAAACAGTTGCTCGAAAGCCGTACGCTGCGCGGGAGTATGCAGGCGAAAGCGTTCGCTAACGTCGGCACCATCTTCATCGTAATAGGTGATTTTTAGCCATTCGCCTTTTTCATCCTGGCCGTTTTGTAACACCATGCCGCTACAGCGCAGGACCAGCGCATCTTTGAGCCTGAGCGCGGCTTTCAGCATGTCATCCGGGTCAACCAGCACCGTGTCGCACTCCCGACAGCGGCGGGCGGCGATATCATTTTCCGCGTTGCATTGTGGGCAGTTTTTAAAACGAAAACGAAAATCGCACTGTTCGCGATGGCCGTCATCATCTTCAAACCACCCCTGACAGCGGCGGCCAAAGTGTTCAATCAGTGTGCCGTCTGTCGTTGTTTTGCCCCAGAAGGTGTTTGCAAACCCGCAGGCGGGACAGAACACCTGCACCGGAACGTTATCGCTTTTCCCTTTCGGCGCCCCCACTTCCGGCGCGTAAAGATCGTGCGGGTTACCGGCATAATCGAGGATCAGACAGTCGGTTTTACCCGGTGCCAGGCGCAGGCCGCGACCGACAATTTGTTGGTAAAGGCTAACTGACTCCGTCGGGCGCAGAATGGCGATAAGGTCGACGTGCGGGGCATCGAAGCCAGTGGTCAGGACCGACACATTCACCAGATAGCGAAAGCGCTGGGCTTTGAACTCTTCAATCAGCACATCACGCTCTGCGCCAGGCGTGTCTCCGGTGATTAGCGCGGCATCGTCAGCAGGCAGCAGGCCCAGAATTTCTTTGGCGTGCTCCACTGTAGCAGCGAAAATCATCACCCCTTTGCGCGTCTGGGCAAACTCGACAATCTGGCTGATGATATGCGGCGTTATTCGCTGCTGCTTTTTCAGTTCCTGATTGAGATCCGTTTCGCTAAACAGGCCGTTACTCTGCGCCTGCAGGCGGCTGAAGTCATACTGCACTACCGGCATGTCGAAGCGTTCTGGCGGCGTCAGGTAGCCGTGTTTAATCATGTAACGCAACGGTAATTCATAAATGCAGTCACGAAACAGCGCTTTTTCATCGCCGCGCACCATACCGTGATAATGAAAGTGATAAATCCAGCCTTTGCCCAAACGAAAAGGAGTGGCAGTAAGCCCGAGCAGGCGTAAGTGGGGATTTACTTTGGTCAGGTGAGTGAGGATTTGCTGATATTGACTCTCGTCATCATCACCAATACGGTGACATTCATCGACGATAAGCAGCGAGAATTCTCCCTGAAAGGCGTCAAGATTACGCGCCACCGACTGTACGCTGCCAAATACCACTTTCCCGTGGCTCTCTTTACGCTTCAGTCCTGCGGCAAAAATATCGGCTTCCAGCCCCAACGCGCGATATTTGGCATGGTTTTGCGCGACCAGTTCTTTAACGTGCGCCAGTATCAGCACGCGACCACGCGCCACGCGGGCCAGTTCAGCAATCACCAGGCTTTTTCCCGCACCGGTTGGTAGGACGATAACCGCTGGCGTGCGATGGTGGCGGAAATGGTTGAGCGTGGCATCCACGGCTTCTTTTTGGTACGGGCGAAGAGTAAAAATCATGGGCTCATTAAGGTAAGCAGCAACAATGTATAGTATGCCATGAATCATTTCCCTTGAGGGATGGTGTAACGCCGCTATACTGGGCGGATAATCGTCCCACTTTTCGGGCGCAATCCCGCTTCTTGTTTTTTACAGGCAAAAATCACACTCATGCGACTTGATAAATTTATCGCTCAGCAACTCGGCGTCAGCCGCGCTATTGCCGGGCGTGAGATCCGTGCTAACCGCGTTACCGTCGACGGTGAAATCGTCAAAAACAGTGCCTTTAAGCTGCTGCCAGAACACGACGTAGAATATGACGGCAATTCCCTGATTCAACAAAATGGCCCGCGCTATTTTATGCTGAATAAACCTCAGGGCTATGTTTGCTCAACGGATGACCCGGATCACCCGACAGTGCTCTATTTCCTTGATGAGCCGGTTGCCTACAAACTGCATGCGGCAGGGCGTCTGGATATCGACACCACCGGACTGGTGCTGATGACCGATGACGGACAGTGGTCGCATCGCATCACTTCGCCACGTCACCATTGTGAGAAAACCTATCTGGTGACGCTGGAGTCGCCGGTGGCAGATGATACCGCTGAACAGTTTGCCCATGGCGTACAACTGCATAATGAGAAAGACCTGACCAAACCGGCCGTGCTGGAGGTTATTACGCCAACTCAGGTGCGATTGACCATCAGCGAAGGGCGCTATCATCAGGTTAAACGTATGTTTGCCGCCGTCGGTAACCACGTTGTGGAACTGCACCGTGAACGGATTGGTGACATCAAGCTTGATGAGGATCTGGAGCCGGGTGAATACCGTCCATTGACCGAAGAAGAAATCGCCAGCGTTAACTTAACCCCGCGTTAATTTCAGGAGCTAAATGTGACCACCCGGCAGAACTCGTCAATTGCCATTGTCTTTATCCTTGGCTTGTTAGCCATGCTGATGCCGTTGTCGATTGATATGTATCTTCCGGCGCTACCTGTTATCTCTGAACAGTTTGGTGTGCCTGCAGGTAGCGCGCAGATGACCCTCAGTACCTATATTCTTGGGTTCGCGGTGGGGCAGTTACTCTATGGTCCAATGGCTGACAGCATTGGGCGCAAGCCGGTGATTCTGGGCGGGACGCTGGTGTTTGCGGCGGCGGCAGTTGCCTGTGCGCTGGCACAAACTATCGATCAACTGATCGTGATGCGTTTCTTCCATGGTCTGGCTGCGGCAGCGGCGAGCGTGGTTATCAACGCCCTGATGCGCGATATCTATCCGAAGGAAGAGTTTTCGCGCATGATGTCCTTTGTCATGCTGGTCACGACAATTGCACCCTTACTGGCACCCATCGTGGGCGGCTGGGTATTGGTATGGCTGAGCTGGCACTACATCTTTTGGATCCTCGCCGTGGCGGCTATTCTGGCGTCGGTGATGATCTTTACGCTGATCAAAGAGACCTTGCCGGTTGAGCGCCGCCAGCCGTTTCGCTTGCGTACTACTCTCGGCAACTTTGCCTCGCTGTTTCGCCACAAGCGTGTACTGAGCTATATGCTGGCCAGTGGGTTTAGTTTTGCCGGGATGTTCTCGTTCCTGAGCGCCGGACCTTTTGTTTACATTGAGATTAACCACGTTTCACCGCAGCATTTCGGCTATTACTTCGCGCTGAACATTGTTTTCCTGTTCGTGATGACCATCATCAACAGCCGCTTTGTTCGTCGGGTTGGGGCGTTGAATATGTTCCGTACTGGCCTGTGGATCCAGTTCGTGATGGCGGGCTGGATGGTCTTTAGCGCGCTGTTCGGGGTTGGTTTCTGGGCGCTGGTGGTGGGCGTTGCGGCGTTTGTTGGCTGCGTGTCGATGGTGTCATCCAACGCCATGGCAGTCATTCTGGATGAATTTCCGCATATGGCGGGAACGGCGTCATCGCTGGCAGGGACGTTCCGTTTTGGCATTGGCGCCATCGTTGGGGCGCTGCTGTCACTGGCGACCTTTAACTCGGCCTGGCCGATGATCTGGTCGATAGCGTTTTGCGCTACCTGCTCAATTCTCTTCTATCTCTACGCCAGCCGCGCCAAAAAACGGTGATCTATTACACAACCTGGGGGCGATAGGGCCTCCAGAGTTGATGTACATCAACCGAAAATCTATCAATTTCCCCGCTTATGTTTATTTTATGTAAAATCAATTTATGTAAAAAGTCACATCATTGTAGTTAAAAAGGTTGAGTTAGATCGCAGAAACGAGTACATATAGCGCGGAAATATGCCAGAACCGTTGAATAAATTTAAATATTTGGTTCGGAAAGTGGCATAAAGTCAGGGTGTAAACGTTTACGAACTGTTTAAAGACGTATTGTCAATGATGTGTTAATATTGATGTAAAATAATTGTGAAGTGATTGTACTTCCAGGGAAAGAAAGTGATGACATTACAACTCTCAATCGTTCATCGTCTGCCACAGTGCTATCGTTGGTCGGTGGGTTTCGCAGGTTCAAAGGTTGAACCGATTCCGCAAAACGGTCAGAGCAATGAGAACAGCCTGGTGGCGCTCAAATTGCTTAGCCCTGATGGCGACAGTGCGTGGTCAGTCATGCATAAACTCAGCCAGGCCCTCAGCGACATTGAGGTACCTTGTTCCGTGTTGGAATGCGAAGGAGAGCCGTGCCTGTTTGTGAATCGCCAGGATGAATTTGCCGCGACCTGCAGACTGAAAAATTTCGGCGTGGCCATCGCAGAGCCGTTTTCAAATAACAATCCGTTTTGAGCGTCAGCTTAGCGCGAGCAGCTGACGCGTATATGCCTGCTGTGGCGCGTTAAATACGTGCTCGCATTGTCCTTGCTCCACGACCTCTCCCTGCCTTAGCACAATAACCTGATGGCATAACGCGCGTACTACGTGCAAATCATGGCTGATAAAGATATAAGCCAGGCGATGCTTTTCCTGTAAAGACTTTAACAACGTCAGGATTTGCGCCTGTACGGTTCTGTCGAGCGACGATGTTGGTTCATCCAGAATGATCAGGGAAGGCTTGAGAATCAAGGCTCTGGCAATGGCTATGCGTTGACGTTGACCGCCGGAAAACTCCGCCGGGTAACGATGCCGCGTTTCGCTATCCAGTCCCACTTCCGCCATTACCGCTTTCACCTGCGCTTCGCGCTGTTCGGCTGACAGGGTTGGCTGATGAACGCGCAGTCCCTCCTCAATAATCTGTAGCACGCTCAGGCGCGGGTTCAGCGAGGAGTTGGGATCCTGAAACACGACCTGAATGCGGTGACGTACTGGTAACAGCTGGCGGCGATTTAAGGTATGCAGCGCCAGGCCATCGAACACAATGCTTCCCTGTGAGGTGATTAACCTCAGTAGCGCCAGCCCGGTAGTGCTTTTCCCCGATCCTGACTCCCCGACCAGCCCCAGCGTTTCACCGGGCCGGAGGGAAAAACTGACGTTGTTAACCACAACGTTATGGTCCACCACGCGCTTCAGGATACCTTTACGGATGGGGAAGGCAACGCAGAGTTTTTCCACTTCCAGCAATGGCGCTTGCCCGGCAGGTACAGGTACTGGATCGCCGGAAGGTTCGCTGTTTAACAATTTCTGCGTGTAGGGATGTGTTGGCGCAGTGAGCAGCTGTGCTGCTCGATTTTGCTCAACGCACTGGCCGTTTTGCATCACCGCAACGGTATCGGCGAGTTTTTTCACAATGCTGAGGTTGTGGGTGATAAACAGTAATCCCATGTTCAGCTCGCGCTGTAGCTCCCGCAGCAGCTGCAGGATTTGCGCCTGTACGGAGACATCCAGCGCGGTGGTCGGTTCATCGGCAATAAGCAGCTCCGGTCGCGTCAGCAGCGCCATGGCGATCATCACGCGCTGGCGTTCACCGCCGGACAGCTGGTGCGGATAGTCTGCGAGACGTTTGGCCGCCTGACGGATGCCGACCCGATCCAGACAGGTCAGTATTTCTGCCCGCGCGGCCTCCCGACGCATTCCCCGATGCAGCGACAGCACTTCATACAGCTGTTTTTCCAGGTTGTGAAGCGGGTTTAGCGACACCATTGGCTCCTGGAAAATCATGGCGATTTTATTCCCGCGAACGCCGCGAAGCGTCTGCTTATCGGCATGAAGCAATGATTCGCCATGAAAACGGATGTCGCCGGAAAGGTAGACTGCGGGAGGGGTCGGTAATAACCGTAGAATAGAAAGTGCGGTCACGCTTTTACCCGAACCGGACTCGCCCACCAGCGCCAGAGTTTGCCCGGCTTCAACCCTCAGTGAGAGGGTATTGACCACGGTGCGCACGGTCTCCTGTTGGCGAAAACCTACCGATAAATTTTCAATAGTTAATAGCGGTTGTGTCATCTTAAATCGCCTTGTTGGGATCGAACGCGTCGCGTACCGCTTCACCAATAAATATCAGTAGCGATAATAGCAGGGCAACGGAGATGAACGCGGTGATACCAAGCCACGGTGCCTGCAGGTTGTTTTTACCCTGTAACAGGAGTTCTCCCAGCGATGGCGATCCAAGCGGTAAGCCGAAGCCAAGAAAATCCAGCGAGGTCAGAGTGGTGATCGAGGCGCATAATATAAACGGTAAAAAGGTCAGGGCGGCGACCATCGCATTGGGCAGCATATGGCGCAGAATAATACTGTGATCGCTCACGCCAAGCGCCTGAGCGGCACGAATGTAATCAAAGTTTCGGGTACGTAAAAATTCCGCGCGTACCACGCCAACCAGGCTCATCCAGCCAAACAGCACGGTAATGCCCAGTAGCCACCAGAAGTTTGGCTGGACCACGCTCGACAGCAGTATGATCAAAAACAGCGTTGGCATACCTGACCAAACCTCAATGAATCGTTGCCCCCACAAATCCACCTTGCCGCCATAATAGCCCTGGATTGCGCCAGCCATGATCCCCATCACGCTGGAGCACAGGGTTAGCATTAATCCGAACAGGACAGAAATACGTGTGCCGTAGAGGATCCGTGCCAGCACATCACCACCGTTGGCGTCCGTTCCCAGCCAGTTTTGTGCAGAAGGCGGGGAAGGGAAGGGCTTATCAGTGGCAAAGTTAATGCTGGTGGCTCCAAAGCGTATCGGCGCCCACAGGATCCAGCCCCGGTTTTCCAGGCGCTGCTGTAACCACGGATCCTGATAATCAGCCTGGGTCGCCAATGGTCCGCCGAAGTCGCTTTCACTGTAGTTTTTGAACAGGGGGAAATACCAGCTACTGTCGTAGCGCACCAGTAGCGGCTTATCATTGGCAATCAGTTCTGAACACAGGCTAAGGCCGAAGAGCAGTAGAAAAATCCACAGCGACCAATAGCCGCGACGGTTATGGCGAAAACGCGCCCAGCGGGCCTGATTGACGGGGCTTAATCGCGACATTAGCGTCCCTCAAAATCAATACGGGGATCGACCAGCGTATAGCTGATGTCGCTGAGGATATTCAGCAGCAGACCGATCAGGGTGAAGATATAGAGCGTGCCAAACATTACCGGGTAGTCACGTGATACGGTGGATTCATAACCCAGTAGTCCCAGACCGTTAAGCGAAAACATCACTTCAATCAGCAGCGAACCGGTAAAAAACATGCTGATAAACGTTGCCGGGAAGCCAGCGATTACCAGCAACATGGCATTGCGAAACACATGTTTCCACAGAATGTTTTTCTCGCTGACCCCTTTGGCGCGCGCGGTGACGACATACTGTTTGCGTACCTCATCCAGAAATGAGTTTTTGGTCAGCATGGTTAGCGCGGCAAACCCCCCAACCACCGTCGCCAGCACTGGCAGGGTAATATGCCAAAGGTAGTCGGTCACTTTCTGATACCAGGGCAGGGAATCAAAATTGGCGGAAACCAGTCCGCGAAGCGGGAACAGGTCGTAATAGCTGCCCCCGGCAAAAAAGACGATCAGTAAAATCGCAAACAAAAAGGCCGGTATGGCATAGCCAATAATAATGAATGCGCTGCTCCAGACATCAAATCGGCTGCCGTTGTGAACGGCTTTGCGGATCCCAAGCGGTATCGACACCAGATAGATAATGAGCGTACTCCATAGCCCCAGTGTGACGGAAACAGGCAGGCTGTCTTTGATAAGCGTCAGCACTGAGGCGCTACGAAACAGGCTGTCGCCGAAATCGAAACGAATATAGTCCCAGAGCATTTTGAAATAACGCTCATGAATGGGCTTATCGAACCCGTAACGGCGAGTGATTTCGGCGATCACTTCCGGGTCAAGACCACGGCCACCTCGGTAATTACTGTCGCTGATATTGCCGACGCCGGTTTGCGCGTGGCTGGCGCGAATGCCTTCACTACCCGCGCCGGGTAATGCCCCGCTTTGTCCGAACTCAATAGCGGCGACGGCCTGCTCAACCGGACCACCGGGGGCAATCTGCACGATAAAAAAGTTGATGGTGATGATGGCCCAAAGCGTTGGGATCACCAGTAGCAGACGTCGAATCAGATAAGCGCCCATTTATTCTCCCTGCCGTCTGGCTGCTGGCAGTTTCGCCGCTTTGTTAACGTCGTACCACCAGTTGTCGAGACCAATGGTATAAATGGGGCGAATAGCTGGATGCGAAAACTTATCCCACCAGGCGATGCGATCCTCTGCCATAAACCACATCGGCAACATGTAGTAGTTCCAGGTTAATACCCTGTCCAGTGCCCGACCGAGTGGGATTAGTTTGGCTTTATCACCCTGCGCCGCGATGATTTGGTTGATCAGTTTATCAATCACCGGGCTTTGCACGCCCGGGGCGTTATAGCTGGAGTCAATATATTCAGAGGCCCAGAGAATTTGCAGGTCCGAACTTGGCCACGGCATTGCGCGATACAATCTCGGCATCATGTCATAGTCACGACTGCGCAGCCGGTTTGTGATTTGTGAGTTATCAACCTGGCGGATGTTCATTGTAATGCCTAAGCGCTGCAGGTTGTGCTGGAACGGCAGCACCCACTGACTGTTACTGCCCGCCGGGAGCAACAGTTCAAAGCTCAGAGGTTTACCGTTGGCGCTGTTTACGCGCTGTTGTCCCTTAAGTACCCATCCGGCCTGCTCCAGTAAGGCATCGGCTTTCAACAGGTTGTCACGATCGTAGCCATCGCCTTTTGATTTCGGCGGCTGATAAATTTGGCTGAAGACCTCAGGAGGGAGATCTTTTTTCAAGGGCGCAAGTATCACCAGTTCATCCGCATCGGGGTAATTTTTAGCGGCATACTCGGTATTCTGAAAATAGCTGTTGGTCCGGCTCCAGGCGTTATAGAACAGAGCTTTATTCATCCATTCAAAATCAAAGGCCAGGGTGATGGCTTCTCGCACCCGTCGGTCGCTGAACACCGGGCGCTGAATATTAAACGCCAGCCAACGCGTATCCTGGGCGGATTCGTTTTTTTGCTCATCTTTGATGATGTAATGATTCGCGAAATTTTTACCGGTATAACGTGTCGCCCAGTTTTTAGCATCGTTTTCAAGACGCAGGTCAAACGCTCCGGCCTTAAACGCTTCAAAGGCGACGTTGTCATCCAGATAGTAGTCGTAGCGGATGGTATCAAAGTTCCAGCGGCCACGGTTGACGGGCAGATTAGCAGCCCAATAATCGTTGACGCGCGAATAGACAATGTACTGACCCATCTTCCATTTCGTGATGCGATAAGGACCGCTGGCGAGCGGAGGCGATGATAAGGGATCGCTGAGTTTATGATCTTTCCAGTATTTCTCTGGCATCACGGGTAATGAAAACAGGCTGAGCATGTCCTCTTTACCCGGTTTGGCTAATTCAATACGTACGGTTAATGGCGCGATCGCTTTTACCGTTGTTCCCTTGTAGACCAGGCGAAATTGCGGCACGCCTTCAGTCATAAATTTGTGGAAGGTGAATGCGACATCGCTGGCGGTAATGGGGGAGCCATCGTGAAAACGCGCTCGCGGATTAATGGCGATTTCTACCCAGGAATAGTCATCAGCATAGCGTGCGCTGTCGGCGATGAGCGGATAATAGCTGCCAGGTTCATCGTCAGAGGTAGTAAACAGCGTATCGTAAAGCGTTTCGGTACGTGCTCCGGGATTACCGCGCATCGCATAGCGGTTGAAGTTATCGAACGTGCCGATGGCGGAGAGGGTGATTTGCCCGCCTTTGGGAGCCGCAGGGTTGACATAATCAAAGTGATTAAAGTTAAACGCGTACTTCGGTTCGCCCAGTACGGCAAAAGCATAGCTTTCTTTGATGGACTGCGCCTCGGCGCTAAACCCGATGAGGGCGATAAACAGCAGCAATACGCGAGGGATCATTAAATGCGATTTCCTTTTCCTGCCACAACCCGACGGGCATCATGCCTGAAAGATAAGGGATGTGGCGGCGAGTGAGAGTATATGATTCGCATACTGCGATCACCACGTCGGCTTATTGGGCTGCGCCATCCAACGCACGAAATCAGCAAGTTTTAATGGTCGGCTAATCCAGTATCCCTGGAAAAAATGCACTCCACGATCGCGTAGCCAACGGGCTTGCTCAGGCGTTTCAACCCCTTCAGCAACCGTCAGCATATTAAGACGCTTAGAGAGTGTCAACACGGCGTCCAGAACCGGAGAGGTCAGGGTCTCTGTTCCAATGGCGTTAATAAAGCCGCGATCGATTTTCAGGTAGTCAACGGTAAAGCGTTCCAGATAAATCAGCGCGCTATGACCGGTGCCAAAATCATCAATGGCAATTTCAAAACCTGCGGAATGAAGCCATTCAAAAAGCTTTGTGGCTTCGTGTTGATTAAGCATATCCCGTTCGGTGATTTCCAGCACCATCTGGAAATGGTTTGCGGGAAGCGAGGTCTGCAGGTGATGAATGTCGTCTTTAAACGTCTCGCCGTGCAGATGCGTTGGCGCGATATTAATCCCCAATTTTGCACCAGCGGGTAACACTTTTTGCAGCATCGGTGCGTCCTGGGCTATCAACTTAAAGAGATGCTGGGTCAGCGGGACAATCATTTTCTGGGATTCGGCGTAGTGAATAAAAGCATCCGGTGGGATCTCACCCGTTGTCGGATGATTCCAGCGTAATAACACCTCTACACCTTTCACCTCCAGTGTCTGCACCTCTACGACGGGCTGGTACACCACATAAAACTGGTTATGTTTGATAGCGTTGAGGATATCTTTGCCCGGACGTAAACGGATGGTGTAGATGTAGTACCAGAGAAGAAGCGCAGCAATAATCCCCGCCATGCATCCCAACATAATCGAATACCAGACATCGGTATAGGTCCACTCATCGGCATATAAACGAATCTGTAGCGGAATACCTTCCAGGGTCGCCTGCCGCCAGTGAGAGTGGGGCAGAGCGGAGGCATCAATAATCCGTGATGAAAATGTTGAAATCGCGTTATCACCGACGACTATGGCAATGCCGTTAAAATCATCCTGTCGGGCGGTATAAAGCAGATAAGGGGCCAGATTAATATTCAGTGAGGTAAACACGCCGCTATCAGTGAACGATGGGTTCCGGTGCCAAATCATTATCGCCGGCTTGTTCGGCATCATGGGCGTACCGGGGAGTAATTCCACATCAATATTTCTGCTGATATCGAGACTTGGGACCAGATCTAAAATCGGGGTGAACATTGCGCCCGTTGCGGAGGAGCAGAAAGCAATGCCGTTTTTGACCAGTAAAAATGCGCGAACGTTGAGGCTAAAGGCTGCGCTGGAGGTCAGTTGAGCAGCGACTTGTTGGCAACTGTTGGCGACCAGTGGCTGAAGGTCATCTGTGGTGGATTTGAGATCGGCGAAGTAGCTGCTGACATAATTCTGGATATCGGAAAGGAGCGTGTCGTACTTAATGTCTCGTTTATGCCAGGTCACGAAAAATTGCAGGGTACTCACCAGGAGCGCGACGATAAGCCCCGTTAACATACAGGAAAGCAGGATTTTCTGATTGGATGAAGAGGAGCGTTTAAACATAGTTCCTTATGTTTACCTGAGTTAACCGCTTATTCTGTATGAATATAACCTGAAATGACTCACCTTGTGAGATTTTTCTTAGTCACAAGACAAAGCAAAAAAAAAGCACCGCCGAAGCAGTGCTTTTCAAAATGTCTCATCAGGATAGCCAAGGGATAGCTGCCAAACGAAATTAACTGCGGCTCAGGACCCGGCGAGCTTCGTTGTAACGTTTTTTCCAGTAAGGTTCGTTCATGCTGGAAATGATAACGCCGCTGCTGGTCGAGGCGTGTACGAACTGGTTGTTGCCGATATAAATACCGACGTGACGGCCAGTGGAGCCAGCACGGAACAGAACCAGATCGCCTGTGCGCAGGTTAGTGCGCGAAACGGATTTACCCGTTTCCTGTTGTTCGTAGGTTGAGCGAGGAAGCTCTAAACCAAATTGCTCGCGGAACGTACGTTGTACGAAGCTTGAACAATCAATACCTTTTTTGGTGCTGCCGCCAAGGCGGTAACGCACGCCTTTCCAGTCAGCATACTGGTCCATAATACGTGATTTAACATCGATATTACGGACCATATTTTCAAATTCATCCTGAGAGGCTTGCAGTGAAGAGTTATCTCCATTGCCCACAGCATGCGTCTCAGAATGCATATTCCTGGCGGTGTTCGTTGTGCTACATGCAGAAAGCAGAACCGCAACTGCTATCGCGGGTATGCCCCGCAAGATATATCTCAAAATCGGTTGAGATTTGACCATTTTGTTTGTTTTCCCTTGAAGTCCTTAACGATAAATATCGTTATAAAAAATGCCAAACGTGACGAGACTAATTACCATCGCACGATGAGACAATTCTTTAAGGTCAAATCTGTGGCAGAACGCACAAATTTATTCCTGAAGAGAATAATTATCCCGCGAGGCAAAACGAGTTCGAGATTACCCGATCGGTCCGGTCATTGCGAGTGAATTTACGTGATTTCTTATAAGAAAAATTGATACAGAAAGTGAATAACCGGCATTGCCTAAATTAAGAACAATCGGGATAAAAAAGACGCAACCCAATCATTTTAAAGATGAATAAGATGACGGGAGAATGACAGCCAGAATGATGAAATATTGACAAGCATCATCAGGGAATCAGAGTTTTCCCTGATGATGTTAATTACTGTGCGTTATTTGTTTAAAAAATGTTTGTTTTTACCGGGCAGATAATTCGCAAACAGAGTGACTAATCGGTCGCTTAACGGTGTCATTAGCCACCAAGGAAGACCAATCAAGACGACAGTCATGGAACCGATCACGATATCGGTGAGCCAGTGAGCGCCAATCATTATGCGTGGAAAGGCAAAAACCACAGCGATAATAAGGCCGATTATTCCGGCGACTTTTCCGAAATAACGCAGCATAAATGCGGAAAAAATAAGCAGCATCATACCGTGATCGCCGGGGAAACTGTCTCTGGACGCATCTTTAGTCGGAATATGCAGCAGTTCGCTGACGCGATAAATATTATCCAGCATCAGAGTAGGGCTGGCGCGTTTAACGGGAATAAGCGCCTGGCCTAACTGATTTAATACCACTGCGGTGAGCAGCATAACCAGGCCAATAGCGACAATGCGTCGGCGACCTTCCGACGTTTCTTTCAGCCAAAAATGCAGCATCAAGGCGCCCATTGCCAGCAATGAGCAACCATCAAATGCTCGGTTATTGGTAATAGCAACAATCCACAAGAACTGCGGGCTTTCCACCAGTTTCTGGTTAAAGAAGCGGAAAACGCCCGTATCCAATGAAGACCAGATCCCATGTCCGGCAGGAAGATACCAGGACAGAAACAGCGCCAGCCCCGCAATATTGAGTAGGAGAATAAGAGGGTATCGGGTTTTCATCATCGTTTACCATTGCTATAAAAACGAAGGCAACCTTACGCGTTAGCGTCTAAACGAAGTCTCAACAATGCACTCTGTAGCGTATTCCAGTCGGTCTCAGTATCGGCGATGAGTTCAATACGGCTATCCGGTGGCGCGACGTTTTGCGTCTCAATATGCCAGTCCTCTCCCTGGCGGTTAATGCGCACCAGCCCTTCCTTTATACGCATGACACCTTTCACGCGCCCCACGGGGGCAAGACGGGACCATTCCAGCAGACCGATGGTATCGAACACCGTATCGGCGTCAAAAATCCAACCGCAGGCCTGATGGCCCTGGCCGCTGTTCAGGCTGCGCCGCCAGCGCTGCTGTGACGGCAGACTCAATGCCGCCAGTCCCTTTTTGTCTGCATGGCTATGGGCGTGCTCTGCGCTTGCAGGAAGCTCTGCCAGGTTTAGTCGGGGTAAATCCAGTAACTGCCCGTCAATTTGCCCATGGTCGGCATGAACCAACTGGCGATTGGCGCCGTAGTGTTGCCACCAGGTTTGCAAGGCGTTTTCGCTTTCCGCTGTGGCGCGGTCGGCTTTATTGGCAACAATGATATCTGCGGCGGCCAGCTGATCGCGGAAATTGTCATTGGCGACGCTTTTTTCATCCAGTAACAGCCGGGGGTCAAGAATACAGAGGGTCGCGCGCAGATCGATCCACGGTTCGTAAACCGGTGCGGTGAGTAAATCCAGAATTTGTTTAGGGTGTCCGAGGCCAGTAGGTTCAATCAGCAATCGATCGGGTTTTCCCTGACGCAGCAGCGTATTGAGGCCAACCTGCATCGGTAGACCGTTAACGCAGCACATACAGCCGCCGGGGATCTCTTTTAGCAATGCGCCGCTGTCGGCTAACAGGGCGCCATCAATACCTACTTCACCAAACTCATTGACCAGCACGGCCCACTTCTCTGCGGGATCCTTGTTCGCCAATAGATGAAGAATAGAGGTGGTTTTGCCACTGCCGAGAAAACCAGTGATGAGATTGGTTTTAGTCACAATTACTCCAGAATCATAAATTACCGTAATGGCATTTAACAATCCTGGCGAAAAATGGGGAAAAAGAGAAGGGGTGAGGGGACGAAGACGTGCTTCGTCCTGTTTAATGGCAGAAATCGTTAATTTTTTAACGTTTCAATGACAGCCTGATGCGCACCGTATTGGGCAATACGTTGCCAGGCCTGCTGAATGACCGCGACAAACTGCGGATTCTGTACGAGATCGGCGGCGAAAATCTCATGCAGCGAAAGCAGGGCGCTGACGCGTTCTGATTCAGTGCTCTGTGCCACCAGAGAGGCAATTTTCTCACTGAGCGGGTCACGAATATCAATCGTAGCGCCTGAATCATCCACACCGCTCACGTAGCGGATCCAGCCTGCGATGCCGAGCGCCAACAGCGGCCACTCGCTTTGACGTGCTAAATGCACGCGGATCCCTTCCAGCATTCGCTGGGGTAATTTCTGGCTACCATCCATCGCGATTTGCCAGGTTTTGTGTTTCAGCGCCGGATTGGCAAAGCGGTCCAGCAGGCTTAAGGCATACTGATTTAAATCAACATCGGTAATTTGCAGCGTGGGGGCCTGTTCGGTGAGCATCAGCCGGTAAGCGGCTTCACGAAATGCGCTATCCTGCATACAGTCGCTGATGTGCTGGAATCCGGCCAGATAGCCGAGATAAGCGAGAAACGAATGGCTGCCGTTCAGCATCCGCAGTTTCATTTGTTCCCACGGCAAGACGTTTTCAACCATCTGGACACCCGCGGTTTCCCATTGCGGACGACCACAGACAAAGTTGTCTTCAATCACCCACTGAATAAACGGCTCGCAGCTGATTGCGCAAGGATCGGCAACGCCCAGCTCGTGGGCGATTTCAGCCAGCGACTCTTCGGTGGCGGCGGGAACAATCCGATCCACCATAGTACCCGGGAAACTGACGTGTTCCTGGATCCAGTGCGCCAGCTCAGGAGAGCGTTTTTCCGCCATCCCCAGTACGGCATTTTTTACCACATGACCATTGTCCGGGATGTTATCGCAGGAAAGGACGGTAAACGGCTGCAGTCCACGTTCACGTCGGCGGTGCAGCGCTTCTACGATTATACCGGGGGCGGAGTGCGGTTCAGCCGGTGTCTGCAGATCGTGAATAATACGCGCATTAGAGAGATCTAACGAACCCGTCGCCGGATCGATGCAGTAGCCTTTTTCCGTGATGGTTAACGAGACAATCGCGACCTGAGGCTCGCAGAATTTTTCAATAATGGCCGCCAGCGAATCCAGCGTGGCGTTCAGGCATTCGTTAACGGCACCGATAACAATAGGCTGGTTGCCGTTAGCCCCTTTTTCTAACACGGTAAATAAATGATCCTGTTCGCGAAGCTGACGCATCAGCCGATCGCCACTGAAAAGGCTAATCTCGCAAATCCCCCAGTCTCCGCCCTGCGCATTCAGCACCCTGTCGGTTAATAACGCCTGATGGGCGCGGTGAAAAGCACCGAAACCAAAATGTACAATCCGCGTTTTTAATTGTTGGCGGTCGTACTGCGGCATCATGACATTTTCCGCCAGAGGCGCTGAGGCAATAGTTTTCATTAAATACACCTGATTAACCATTAATTAACAATGGCAGTATAAAGTTATATGACAGCAAATTGAATTGGTGTGCCTCATTTATCCGGGGAATGTGAGCTGGATCAATCAATGATAGGCCATCTGTTGAACATCTCCGGGATGGCTGTATGGTAGTCGTCATTCAGGTAGTTTAATTTGGTATAACAACTTGTGGGGTGAAACAATGGAACAAACCTGGCGTTGGTACGGACCTAACGATCCGGTATCGCTTGATGATGTGCGTCAGGCTGGCGCAACGGGTGTTGTGACCGCCTTGCACCACATTCCCAACGGTGAAGTGTGGCCGGTAGAAGAGATTCAACAGCGTCAGGCTATTCTGGCTGAAAAAGGGCTGACCTGGTCGGTGGTGGAAAGTATTCCTGTCCACGAAGATATCAAAACGCGTTCAGGCCAGTACCAAACGTGGATTGCCAATTATCAGCAGAGTATCCGTAATCTGGCGACCTGCGGCATCGATACCGTGTGCTATAACTTCATGCCGATCCTCGACTGGACACGTACCGATCTCGAATATCAGCTGTCGGACGGCTCCAAAGCGCTACGTTTTGACCAGATTGCTTTTGCAGCCTTCGAACTGCATATTCTTCAGCGCCCTGGCGCCGCAGCGGATTACACCGCAGAAGAACAACGCCAGGCGCTGAATTACTTCAATGCTATGAGCGATGCCGATATCGAAAAGCTGACCCGCAATATCATTGCCGGCCTGCCCGGTGCGGAAGAGGGCTATACGCTGGATCAGTTCCGTGCGCGCCTCGCTGAATATGACGGCATCAGCAAAGACGATCTGCGCGATAATATGGCGGTATTCCTGCGGGCGATTGTGCCTGTGGCGGAAGAAGTCGGCGTGCGTCTGGCTGTCCACCCTGACGATCCGCCGCGTCCGATCCTCGGCCTGCCGCGCATTGTTTCGACTATCGAAGATATGCAGTGGCTGAAAGAAACCGTCGACAGCATCAATAACGGTTTCACCATGTGCACCGGTTCCTACGGCGTGCGCGCCGATAACGATCTGGTGAAAATGATCGAAACCTTTGGCGATCGAATCCACTTCACGCATTTGCGCTCCACCTGCCGTGAAGATAACCCGAAAACCTTCCACGAAGGTGCGCACCTGCAAGGCGATGTGGATATGGTATCGGTGGTTGCTGCCATCCTGAGCGAAGAACAGCGCCGTAAAAAGGCGGGCGATTTGCGTCCTATCCCGATGCGTCCGGATCACGGACACCAGATGCTTGACGACCTGCACAAGAAAACCAACCCAGGCTACTCCGCGATTGGTCGCCTGAAAGGGCTGGCGGAAGTTCGCGGCGTTGAACTGGCGTTAAAACAAACGCAGTTCCGCGATCTGCTGTAAGGTTAACAACAGGGATTGTGCCGCAGGCGCGATCCCTGAAATTCATCAAGGCTGCGCTAGCGCCTGCTCCAGTACCGACAGCACCTTTTTGATCTGCTGTATCTGCAATCCGCCAAACCCGAAAAACATAACAGCATCGCTGTTCTCCCGACGCCATGCGGCTCCTGAGCCATTTTCTATATCTGGCAGAGTGTCAAAGCGGATCCCTGCCAGCAGGCAGCGCTGTTGCAGCCTGGCTATCATATCTGGGTGTCTGTCAACGCGTAACGAGAGGTGCAGACCCGCCGTTGCGCCAGCGATTTTCCCTGACGGAAACAGAACAGAAAGGCCATCACGTAACAGATTGAGGCGCGCCGCATAGTTGCAGGCCAGCTTGCTGATGTGCGAATAAAACACCTGATTTTGCATTAATTCGGCTAAAAATTGCTGCAATAGCCACTGACTGCCGTTGTTGTTGAGCGCTTTCATATTCTTTACTGCCGGGAGCAGTTCATCAGGACAAATGAGATAGCCAAGACGCGTTCCCGGCCCCAGCGTTTTGGAAAATGTCCCCATGTAGATAACCCGGTTGTGATAATCCATAGCTTTCAGGGCAGGAAGGGGGTTCTCGCCATAAGTAAAAACAGCATCGTAGTCGTCTTCAAGGATATAAGCGCCGACGCGCTGCGCCCACGTCAATAATGACTGACGGCGCTCCAGCGAAAGGACGCTTCCCATTGGATACTGGTGAGCCGGAGTCACATAGCAAAGCTGGGTTTCATATTCGGGTAATTTATCTGTTTGCAGCCCGTGGTTATCTACAGCAATTGACGTAATGTCTGCACCGTAATAATTAAACAGATGCCATGCGCCAGAATAGCAAGGGGATTCGGCCACAACGTGGCACTTTTTTTGCTGACTGACGGCATGATGAACAATAAATATTTGACTGAGCAGCGACAATCCTTCCTGAATCCCATTGGTAATGATGATGTTCTCCGCCCGGGTATTAATGCCGCGAGATAAATTAAGGTACCTGGCTAGTTGCTCACGCAGTGAAAATAATCCATTTGATGAATGATATCGGGTAAACAATTGCTCTTTAAGTACGCTTGGCGCGTTATTCCATTTTCGCCAGCTTGCCCAGGGAAAAGCATTGGGATCGGGGACGCCCATCCGGCAGTAGAACTCCCGCCCAGGCTCTGCGTAAACATCGGTAGAGACCCCGGCCGCTTTTGGTGTTACTGGCGGAGAGCCCTGGGGTACGGACACATGCGCTGGGGTTACACGTACAGGCGTGGTGAATATCACCTCATAGCCAATGCCGTGTCGGCTCTTAATTAATCCAGCCGCCATCAGCTTATCATAGGCCATCACTACCGTTATTTTGGCAATGTTCAATGCCTGAGCCTGCTCGCGAATAGAGGGGAGTTTATCTCCACACAGCAAATCACCCCGCTGAATGGCCTGTAAATAAAATTGAAATATCTGCAACTGCAGCGGAGTCCGGCTTTCTCTATCGAGAGTCAGTTTGAGCATGATAAATTCCTTATTTATAGATGGTGATTATATTACGGACTTCTGCTCTTTACTATTTGACGAACCTCATAGAGTGGATGCTGTTCCTATAATCTGCCTTCGCTGTCTCTATTTTTGATTTTTATTATCCCTTAGCGTGTCGCTATTAAAAAAATGGAGGCAAGCATGTCGTGGATAAGAAAAAACGCACTATGGTGCGCATTCGCCGGGGCGGTAGCAATGGCCCTGGCTATTTGGGGAACGTGGCAAGGTGTTCATTACACCAGTTCTAACGAGTTTTGTTTATCGTGTCACTCGATGCGCACATCTGGCGAGGAGTATAAAACCAGCGTGCATTTTCGTAATGCTTCAGGTGTGCGTGCGGAGTGTAAGGATTGTCATATTCCGCCAGGCATCGTCCCAACGCTGGTTCGTAAAACGCAAGCCTTAAACGACCTCTACCACACCTTTATCTCTCCTTCGATCGATACCCCGGAAAAATTTGCCGCAAAGCGGGCGGAATTGGCCCAGCGAGAATGGGCGCGCATGAGCGCGAATAATTCAGCGGCGTGTAAATCCTGCCATAGCTATGAGGCGATGGATCACGGCAAGCAATCGGCAAATGCAGCGGCGCAAATGACCGCGGCGGCGGCAAAAGACAGTAACTGTATCGATTGTCACAAAGGCATTGCCCATCACAAACCCGATATGAGCAGCGGTTTTCGCGATCGTTACCAGCAGCTGCAGCGTCAGGGAGAGCAGTTACCCACGGCGACGACGCTGTATTCGTTAGGCGAAAAATCACTGACTGCGACAGCAGAGAGCCCGGCAGGTAAAGCCATGCTGTACCCGGCAACGCAAGTGCGTGTGCTGAAAAAAGAAGGAAAAAACGTTCAGATAGAGCTGACCGGCTGGCGGGAAAGCAAAGGACGGGGACGGGTGATTACCCAGTATATGGGTAAACGCGTTTTTGCTGCCGTATTAGATGCCTCGCTGATGAGCAACGTGAAGGTTGAGCAAACTCAGGTTGATCCGGAGTCGCATCAGGAGTGGCAGCAGGTAAGCGTGACAGCCTGGAGTTCGGCGGAGGGGTTTACCGACAATATTGACCCCCTCTGGCAATACGCCGATCAGATGTTGCAATCCACCTGTAGCGCTTGCCACAGCACACCGCCGCCGACCCGTTATTCCGCGAATGGCTGGATCGCCGGACTGAAATCCATGTCCACCTACTACCGGCTTAATCCGGTGGAAGACCGTACGTTGTTGAAATATCTCCAGACTCACGCCAGCGATATACCTCAACCTAACAATTCAAAAGGATAATTTATGGATATTCATGATTTTAATCCGTCACGTCGACGGTTTTTAAGTGGAATGCTGGCAGTCGGTGCCGTCAGCGCTTTAGGGCCAAATCCACTGATCTCAAAGGTCTGGGCAGCGGGTGAAAACCCGGAGCAATGGATCCAGTCTGGCTCGCACTTTGGCGCTTTTGAAGCCAAAGTCGTGAACGGTGAATGGGTTGATACCCGCCCCTTCAAACATGACAAATACCCCTGCGATATGCTCAATGCGGTGCGTGAAGTGGTCTACAACCCTTCGCGCGTGCGCTACCCGATGGTGCGGCTGGACTGGCTGCGCAAGCGTGAAAAGTCAGATCGCAACCAGCGCGGCGATAATCGCTTTGTCCGTGTGAGCTGGGATCAGGCGTTGGATCTGTTCTATGAAGAGCTGGAGCGGGTACAAAAGACCTACGGATCCTCTGGCGTCTTTACCGGGCTGGCGGACTGGCAAATTGTTGGCAAATATCATAAGGCCGGCGGCGCGATGGATCGGGGACTCAGCTTGCACGGTAGCTATGTAACGACCGTCGGCGACTACTCGGCAGCCGCAGCGCAGGTCATTTTGCCGCATGTGATTGGTTCGCTGGAAGTTTACGAGCAGCAAACGTCACTCCCGCTGGTTATCGAAAATACCCAAACCATCGTGCTGTGGGGCTGCGATCCTATCAAGAATCTGCAGATCGAGTTCCTGGTTCCCGATCACG
This sequence comes from Citrobacter sp. XY323, assembly GCF_025106035.1. Taxonomy (NCBI): domain Bacteria; kingdom Pseudomonadati; phylum Pseudomonadota; class Gammaproteobacteria; order Enterobacterales; family Enterobacteriaceae; genus Citrobacter; species Citrobacter sp. XY323. Next base: position 429,243 of record NZ_JANYUK010000004.1, on the reverse strand, counting down.
ATGCGTTTGGCTATTGGCAGCAGATTAAAGAAGCGGTTGCGCAGGGTAAGATGCGCGTTATCAGCGTTGATCCGGTGCGTAGCAAGTCGCAAAACTATCTTGGCTGTGAGCAGCTGGCGCTGCGACCGCAAACGGATGTCGCGTTATTGCTGGCGCTGGCGCATACCCTGTACGAAGAAAAACTGTATGACGCGGCGTTCATTAACGATTATACCGTGGGCTTTGAACAGTTCTTGCCGTATCTGCTTGGGGAAAGCGACAAGCAGCCGAAAAACGCCGAATGGGCGGCGGAAATCTGCGGTCTGACGGCGGAGCAGATCCGCGACTTCGCCCGCCTGCTGGTCAAAGGCCGGACACAGTTTATGGGCGGCTGGTGCGTGCAGCGTATGCACCATGGCGAGCAGTATCCGTGGATGCTGGTGGTGCTGGCCAGCATGGTTGGCCAAATTGGCTTGCCGGGCGGTGGAGTAGGGTTTGGCTGGCACTATAACGGCGGCGGGACGGTCACTTCTGCCGGTCCTGTCCTGTCCGGCCTCGGGAGCATCAACAATCCCCCGGCCGCGAAATACAAAGCGGATTTCCGCGGCGCTTCAGAGCATATTCCTACCTCGCGAATGATTGATTGTCTGCTGGCGCCAGGCAAAAAGATCGCTTTCAACGGTGAAACATTAACTTTCCCTGATATCAAAATGGCGATTTTCAGCGCCGCCAATCCGTTCCATGCGCAGCAGGATCGTAACCGCATGATCGAGGCGTGGAAGAAGCTGGAAACCGTGGTCGTTCTGGATCATCAGTGGACAGCATCCTGTCGTTTTGCCGATATCGTCCTGCCGGTGACCACGCGCTTTGAGCGTAATGACATTGAGCAGTTCGGTACACACTCGAATAAAGGGCTGATGGCGATACATCAGGTGGTTAAACCGCAGTTTGAAGCGCGACATGACTTTGATGTCTTTGCCGGTCTGTGCAAACGCTTTGGTCAGGAAGAGACATACCGCGAAAAGCGGGATGAAATGCAGTGGATAAAAGCCATTTATGATGAGGGCGCGAAAACGGGAGCGTCCCTTGGCGTGAGTATGCCGAACTTCGAGAGTTTCTGGCAGGGCGAAGGATACATTGAATATCCTGCCGGGAAGCCGTGGGTGCGTCATGGAGAATTTCGCGAACAGCCGGATATCAATCCGTTAGGAACACCCTCTGGTCTGATTGAAATTTACAGCAAAACCATCGCGGGCTTTGCCTACGAGGACTGCCCGGGGCATCCGGTGTGGATGGAACCCTTTGAGCGTACCCATAGCAGCAAAACAGATAAATATCCGCTGCATCTGCAGTCCTGCCATCCGGATAAACGTCTGCACTCCCAGTTGTGCTCAAGCGAGGCGTTTCGTAACACCTATGCGGTGGCAGGAAGAGAGCCGCTGTACATGAGCGAGTCGGATGCCCGCGCACGTGGCCTGAAAGCCGGGGATATTGCGCGCGTGTTTAACGCCAGAGGCCAGGTGCTGGCCGGGGTGGTGATCAGTCCGGATTACGCGCCTGGCGTCGTCCGGATTCATGAAGGCGCGTGGTATTCGCCGCAGGAAGGCGGGAAAGCGGGCACATTATGCACTTATGGCGATCCGAATGTGCTGAGTGCGGATATCGGTACATCGCAACTGGCGCAGGGGCCTTCAGCGCATACGGTGCTGGTCGAGGTGGAGCGGTACCAGGAGAATGCTCCGCAGGTCACGGGCTTTGGCGGGCCGGAGGTTGTGAAAGAGGAGGGGGCAAGTGCAGCATAATCATATTCATCGACAGCGGGCGGCGGTGTACCAGTGGTTTTCGCAACTGCTGTTCCGCGAGCTGGACGAGGAGCAACTCATCCGCCTGGAAAGTGGGGAAAGCCGAAAGTGGCTGGCGTCGTTGACGGCTATCCCTGGGTTATCCGTTGATGTCAAAAACCTGGAACGTAGTCTCGTTCGGGCGCTGTGCCGGGAAAGCCGACAGCTGGAGCTGGCGGCGGACTATGCCTCGTTGTTTTTGCTGGCACCTCCTGGCGGTGTTTCACCTTATGCGGGGCATTATCCGCATACGACCGCGCCTGAAGAACGCAAGGAAATGAATGTGCTGTTAGTCGAGTATGGGCTGACCCCGCAGGACAACGAGCCTGCCGACCATATTGCTGTACAGCTGGCACTGATGGCGAGAATGGTTACCAAAAAGGAGACGTTATCGGCGCAATATTACTTTTTGCATCATCACATTATGTGCTGGGCACCCCTGCTACGGGAAAGTTGTTTACAGCGGGACGAAGAGGGGGTTTATCCTCAGGCGGTTAACGTCATAACGCATTTTATGCGTGAGGATGAGCTGTATCTGGAATCTCTGTTGGTGGATGATTTTTACCTCAGCAGCCAGGGCTGAAAATAACAAAGGGACAGCAAATGCTGTCCCTTTTCACCGCTGTCGCAGCAGAAAAATTAGTCTGCGCGGCCCATATAGCGGCGCTCTTCGATGTGAATGCGAATTTTCTCACCGGCGCTCAGATATTCAGGAACCAGGATAACCAGACCGGTGCTCATGGTCGCTGGTTTGTTACGCGCACTTGCTGACGCGCCTTTAATGCCTGGTGCCGTTTCAACGATTTCCAGGTCTACCGTTTGCGGCAGTTCAAGCGCCAGCAGTTGGCCGTCCCAGGTCAGTACCTGCATATCCGGCATTCCGCCTTCCGGGATGAACAGCAATTCTTCTTCGATCTGGTCTTTGGTGAAGGTATACGGGGTATAGTCTTCTTTATCCATGAAGACGTATTCGTTGCCATCGACATAGGAGAAATCAACGCCACGACGGCTCAGGGTGACGGTATCAACGATGTCATCGCCTTTGAAGCGCTCTTCAACTTTCAGACCGGTACGAACATCAGAAAAACGCATTTTGTACAGCGTGGCGGCGCCACGTGCGGTTGGTGATTGAATATCAATATCTTTTACAATCAGCAGTTTGCCGTTGTAATTCAGTACCATACCTTTTTTAATTTCGTTCGCTCTTGGCATCGAAAAAATCCTGTAATGAGGAGTGTCTAAAATATCGCGTAAAACTACTCGCGCCGGGGCATTCAGGCAAGCGGAATTGATGCTTTTGCTGGTGCAAAAAAGGTGTTACTGTGCGCTTCCTGCACAATCCGATGGTTTACGATAAAGAGAGTACTGTATGGAATGCCGTCCGGATTGTGGTGCATGTTGCACCGCGCCTTCAATTTCCAGTCCCATCCCCGGCATGCCTGATGGCAAGCCCGCTAATACACCATGCGTTCAGCTGGATGAATCCCTGCGTTGTAAAATTTTTGCTTCGCCTCTGCGGCCAAAAGTGTGCGCCGGTTTACAGCCCAGTGCGGAAATGTGCGGACAGACGACGCACCAGGCCATGGTCTATCTCATCGAGCTTGAGGCGCTGACCGCACCTTAAACGTCTTTGATGCGCGTCAGACACGCGACGGTGGCGACGATCATCACCAACGCAAACCAGAATACCGCGTGATAGTTCCAGATTTCAGCGGCAATACCCGCCAACGATCCGGCAATAATCCAGCCCACGCGAATGGTATTTGTATAGAGAGTTGTGGCTGAACCCGCTTGTCCCGGCATAAGATCCTGGAAATAGAGCATGCCAATCCCGCCGAGGATGCCGATGTAAATCGCGTTCAGCAGCTGTAAGCCAAGCAATATCGCCGGAGAGTGGGCCAACAGCATGCCGGCATAAAAGAAAAATCCGGCGACAACGGCGATTCTCATCAACAGGCGTTTGCCCAGACGCTTCGCGAAGTATCCGGCAATCAACATGGTTGGGATTTCCAACCCCGCGGCAGTTCCCATCATGATGCCCGCCAGCTTTTCCGGCAGATGCAGCTCGTTGATAATAAACAACGGCATATTAATGATATAGAGACTGTTGGTCCCCCACATTAATGTGCAGATAACAAACAGTAGCAGCGTGTCGCGTCGATTGCGGCGCGGGGCTTCTACCGCGCCTGTCGCGAGAGGCACGTTTTTACTCATCGAGGGTAAGAACAGCCAGACCATTACGCCGCAGACAACAAACGCCACCGCCGCGCTGAGGTACATCACCGTAAAGCTAAACCCCATGGCGAGCGCGTAGGCCAGCGGCGGGCCAATCACCCAGGCCAGCGAAACCTGCGCACGTAATATTGAACTGAACATGACGGCTTCCCGACCCGTACGGTCGGCGTGCTCGCGGGCGAGAGCAAACATTTGCGGGTTGGCGGTCGAACCAAAACTGCTGAGGAATACCCCGACAAACAGCAGAATAAAATAGTTACGGTTCCAGGCGAACAGCACGCAGGCCAACATCCCCAGCACGCAGCAAAACACAATCAGGTTTTTGCGATCGCCTTTTTTATCCGAACGTCCGGCCAGAAACTGACTCACCAAAATGCCGATCACGGCGCTACCGGTAAAAAAGAACCCGACCATGCCGGGACGGGCATGGACTTCATCCGTCAGAAAAAGGCTGAGCGTTGGCGTCTGCAACGCACCGGCGATACCCGTCAGAAATGCGACAAGCAGGAACGCCGAAGACGTTAAATCAAACGCCTTGGGTGTGGCGGCTACGGGGGTGTTGTGCATGTTTTGATATCAATAATGTGAAGAGACGCGGAGTTTACGCTGCTTGTCAGAAAATAAACAGGGAGCTAAATCAAAATCGGCATCAAAAATCAAAATAGCATTTCAGTCAGAGAATGCTGCTTGCTGACGCTGCTGAATCTGACAAGCTGACGCCGTTTTTGCGTCAGCAATTTTTTCTCCTCCGCGGAAAAAATGTGCGTTATCTCTAAATTCAGCAAGTAATTTGTCAACTTTACTTGTGTGCTGAAGAAAAAAGAGCAAGACTTCTTGAAACGTTTCAGCGTCATCTTGCCATAACTGATGGAGTCAGGTGACGCCTTTTTTCTCATGTTAGCTGAATCGTTTCAAATCAGCGGGAGAGGAGAACCATGTTCCAGTTATCTGTTCAGGATATTCACCCGGGCGAACAGGCCGGGAATAAAGAAGAGGCTATTCGCCAGGTTGCCGCTGCCTTAGTGCTGGCAGGTAACGTAGCGGAAGGCTACGTCGATGGCATGCTGGCGCGTGAACAACAGACGTCCACGTTCCTCGGCAACGGTATTGCTATTCCTCACGGTACGACGGACACGCGCGATCGGGTGCTGAAAACCGGTGTGCAGGTGTTTCAGTTTCCGCAGGGTGTGATCTGGGGTGAAGGGCAGGTTGCTTATGTGGCAATCGGCATCGCCGCCAGCTCTGATGAGCACCTCGGTTTACTGCGTCAGCTGACGCATGTGCTGAGCGATGACTCCGTCGCTGAACAGCTGAAATCTGCGACCACGGCGGAAGAGTTGCGCGCGTTGCTGATGGGGGAAAAGCAAAGCGAACAGCTGAAGCTTGATAACGAAACGCTGTCGCTGGACGTCGTTGCCAACTCGCTGGTCACGCTGCAGGCGCTCAACGCCGCACGGCTGAAAGAGGTCGGCGCGGTTGACGCCACCTTTGTGGCCAGAGCCATTAATGAGCAACCGATGAATCTCGGTCAGGGGATCTGGCTGAATGACTGTGCTGAAGGCAATGTGCGCAGCGCCGTTGCGGTCAGCCGCGCAGCAACAGCGTTCGATGTACAAGGTGAAGCGGCAGCCCTGCTGGTGACCGTCGCCATGAATGACGAACAACCGGTTGCGGTGCTGAAGCGCCTTGGCGATCTGCTGCTGAATAATAAAGCTGACCGTTTGTTGAAAGCCGATGCGGCAACGGTGCTGGCGCTGCTGACCAGCGATGATGCCTTAACTGATGATGTACTGAGCGCCGAATTTATAGTGCGCAATGAGCATGGTTTACACGCCCGCCCGGGCACCATGCTGGTGAATACGATTAAACAATTTAACAGTGAAATTACCGTGACAAATCTTGATGGAACCGGCAAGCCGGCGAATGGACGCAGTCTGATGAAAGTTGTGGCATTAGGCGTGAAGAAAGGACATCACCTGCGCTTTACCGCCCAGGGTGAAGATGCTGAACAGGCGCTGAAAGCGATTGGCGAAGCCATCGCGGCGGGTCTTGGGGAGGGCGCGTAATGAGCAGACGTGTTGCTACTATCACCCTTAACCCAGCCTACGATCTGGTGGGTTTCTGCCCGGAAATTGAACGCGGTGAAGTGAACCTGGTTAAAACGACCGGTCTGCATGCGGCAGGGAAAGGGATTAACGTCGCTAAGGTTCTGAAAGATTTAGGTATCGATGTAACGGTGGGCGGTTTCCTCGGTAAAGACAACCAGGATGGTTTTCAGCAGTTGTTCAGCGAGCTGGGTATCGCCAACCGTTTTCAGGTTGTACAGGGGCGTACGCGTATCAACGTCAAGCTGACCGAAAAAGACGGCGAAGTGTCCGATTTCAATTTCTCCGGCTTTGAAGTCACCCCGGCTGACTGGGAACGCTTTGTGAATGACTCGCTGAGCTGGCTGGGCCAGTTCGACATGGTGTGCGTCAGCGGCAGTTTGCCGACCGGCGTTAGCCCGGAAGCATTCACCGACTGGATGACGCGCCTGCGCAGTCAGTGTCCTTGCATTATCTTTGATAGTAGTCGTGAAGCATTAGTGGCCGGTCTGAAAGCGGCACCGTGGCTGGTGAAACCAAACCGTCGTGAACTGGAAATCTGGGCAGGCCGTAAGCTGCCAGAAATGAAAGATGTGATTGAAGCTGCACATGCGTTGCGCGAGCAGGGTATTGCTCACGTGGTGATTTCACTTGGCGCGGAAGGTGCGCTGTGGGTTAACGCTTCGGGTGAGTGGATTGCTAAACCGCCGTCAGTCGAGGTGGTAAGCACCGTAGGCGCGGGTGATTCAATGGTTGGTGGCCTGATTTACGGCCTGCTGATGCGTGAATCCAGTGAACACACCCTGCGTCTGGCAACCGCTGTTGCCGCCCTGGCGGTAAGCCAAAGCAATGTGGGCATTACCGATCGTCCTCAGTTGGCCGCAATGATGGCGCGTGTCGACTTAAAACCGTTTAACTGACAGCAGGAGAGGCATAATGAAAACGCTGCTGATTATTGACGCTAATCTCGGCCAGGCTCGCGCTTATATGGCGAAAACCCTGCTTGGAGCGGCGGCGCAGAAAGCACATCTGGAAATTATTGATAATCCTAATGATGCCGAACTGGCAATTGTTCTGGGCGACACGCTGCCTGCCGACAGTTCGCTGAACGGCAAAAAAGTCTGGCTGGGCGATATTGGTCGTGCGGTTGCGCATCCTGAACTTTTCCTCAGCGAAGCGAAAGGCCACGCAAAACCTTATAGCGCTCCGGTTGCGACAGCGTCCGTGGCCAGTAGTGGTCCAAAACGCGTGGTGGCGGTGACGGCTTGTCCAACTGGCGTTGCCCATACGTTTATGGCCGCTGAAGCTATTGAAACGGAAGCGAAAAAACGTGGCTGGTGGGTGAAGGTTGAAACCCGTGGTTCTGTTGGCGCAGGCAATGCCATTACGCCGGAAGAGGTGGCTCAGGCGGATCTGGTGATTGTGGCGGCTGACATTGAAGTTGATCTGGCGAAGTTTGCCGGAAAACCAATGTACCGTACTTCTACTGGCCTTGCGCTGAAGAAAACGAAGCAGGAGCTGGATAAAGCGCTGGAAGAAGCAACGCCGTACCAGCCTGCCGGCAAAGCGCAGTCTGCAACCACTGAAGGTAAGAAAGAGAGCGCTGGCGCGTATCGTCACCTGCTGACGGGCGTATCCTACATGCTGCCGATGGTGGTTGCTGGCGGTCTGTGTATTGCACTCTCATTCGCTTTTGGTATCGAAGCGTTCAAGGAACAGGGTACGCTGGCGGCGGCGCTGATGCAGATTGGCGGTGGTTCAGCTTTCGCGCTGATGGTGCCGGTTCTGGCGGGCTACATCGCGTTTTCCATCGCTGACCGTCCGGGTCTGACGCCTGGTCTTATCGGCGGTATGCTGGCGGTGAGCACCGGTTCCGGCTTTATTGGCGGGATTATTGCCGGTTTCCTTGCCGGTTATGTGGCGAAGCTCATCAGCACGAAGCTGAAACTCCCGCAGAGTATGGAAGCGCTGAAACCGATCCTGATCATTCCGCTGCTCTCAAGCCTGGTGGTTGGTCTGGCCATGATCTACCTGATCGGTAAACCAGTGGCGGGCATTCTGGAAGGTCTGACCCACTGGCTGCAAACCATGGGAACCGCGAACGCGGTGCTGCTTGGAGCGATTCTTGGCGGCATGATGTGTACCGATATGGGCGGTCCGGTCAACAAAGCGGCGTATGCTTTCGGTGTGGGCCTGCTTAGTACGCAAACCTATGCGCCGATGGCGGCGATTATGGCGGCGGGTATGGTGCCTCCGCTGGCCCTGGGTCTGGCAACGCTGGTGGCGCGTCGTAAGTTCGACAAAGCACAGCAGGAAGGCGGTAAAGCTGCGCTGGTATTGGGCCTGTGCTTTATTACCGAAGGGGCTATCCCATTCGCTGCCCGTGACCCGATGCGCGTTCTGCCTTGCTGTATCGTTGGCGGCGCGATTACCGGGGCTATCTCGATGGCGGTGGGGGCTAAGCTGATGGCGCCGCACGGCGGTCTGTTCGTGCTGTTAATCCCTGGCGCAATCACTCCGGTGGTTGGATACCTGCTGGCCATTATTGCCGGTACGCTGGTAGCCGGTCTCTCCTACGCGGTGCTGAAACGCCCGGAAGCAGAGGTTGTGGCAAAGGCGGCCTGATTTAACGCTGACATCCGGGGCAGAGATTTCTCTGCCCCTTTTTTTATCCATAAGATCTGCCTGGTAGTGTTAAACCGGTTCAGGCAATCATTGGCGCGATGATAAAACCAAAGGCAACGCCAGCAATGATCCCACCAAGCCCTGGCAACATAAACGGATGGTTTAAGACATACTTACCCACGCGCGTTGTCCCGGTGGTGTCGAACTCCATTGCCGCCAGCGAAGTCGGATAAGTTGGCAGAACAAACACGCCGGTCACTGCGACATAGGAAGCCAGAATGGCCCATGTGGGTACGCCGAGCGCGACGGCAAGAGGGATAATCAGCGGCGTGGTGGCTCCCTGCGAATAGAGAAGCGCGCAGGTACCAAACAGCACCAGCGCCAACAGCATCGGATAAGCCCGTAGGATATCGCCCGCGATATCCTTTATCCCCGTTAAGTGGGCATCAATGAAAGTTGTGCCCAGCGTAACAATCCCCAGAATCACAGCCAACGAACTCATACCCGCCCGAAACGTGGATGTCAGGACAATCGCGTCTGTTGATGTTTTGCATAGCACCACCATCAGACACGCGGCAGCTAGCATGCAGATAATGATAATATCCCGGGTATTCATTGCGTTACCTGCATCGAATCCAGGGCGCAATTGAGGGCATGCGGCAAGAATAACGATGACCACCGTTGCCAGCATAAACAGGGCGACTGACAGTCTGGCACCTGGCGTTGTGCTGTTTTGCCCTGCATATTTACGCACCAGTCCTTTTTGCAGGCGTTCCAGATAGACTTCATCATCCTGTAGCTCACATCCCTGACGTGAGGCGATAAAAGCGGCGACCATCGCGGCGACAAATGAGGCAGGCAGACAAACCGCCATGACCTGAATAAAGCTGATACCGTTGCCTTCCATAATAGTCAGCATAGCGGCCATTGCGGCACTGATCGGCGAACCGGATATCGCCACCTGAGAAGCGACTACGGAGCCTGCGAGCGTACGGGAAGGGCGAATACCTGACTCTTTGGCAACTTCGGCAATCACTGGCAGAGTAGAAAAGACGATGAACCCTGTTCCCGCCATAATCGTCATCGACCAGGTGATAATCGGCGCAATAATATTGATATATTTAGGGTTACGGCGCATAAAATTACCGGCAATGCGAACCAGATAATCCATGCCTCCGGTGGCCTGTAGCGCCGATGCCGCCACCACCACCGTCATAATAATGAGAATAACGTCAACGGGTGGTGAACCAATTTGCAGCCCAAATCCCAGCGTTAAAATAGCCAGCCCCAGCCCGCCACATAAACCAATACCAATTCCGCCAAGGCGGATACCGAAAAATATTGCGCCCAACACTACGATAATTTCTAGCCAAATCATAATGGCCTCCGCCAGAGAGTAATTTGTAATTAAAATGGATTTTTATTTAATGCAACAATTAAACAGGTATGGACATTCATTGTGCCAAAAGGTGATTTTTACCCACGCGTTTCTCGTACCATTTAATACCGGCACGAACCAACGAACCGGTTGAATCAATATATTTTTCAGGTGACTTTTTGACGGCTTCAGCAAGAATGACAGGAACTTCAGTACATCCGAGCACGATGACTTGTGCCCCGCGTGAGAAGAGTGCTTCAGCCTGTTCATTCATCAGCGTTTGCGCCCGCTTAGCATCACCAGCTTTTAAGCAATAAATGCTTTCCATCACTTTTTCCTGACTGGATGAGTCAGGGCTGATGCAGGTTAACCCAAGAGATTCTATGCCTTTTTGATAGAGGCCCATGTATAAAGTGGCGTTGGTGGCGAGTAATCCGACTTGCGATTTCCCGCAGTTTTTAACCTCATTGATGGTCGTTTCAACGATACTGAGCAACTCTGTATGGCAGCACGCTTTTAATTCATTAAACCAAAAGTGGGCGGTGTTACAGGGGATCACAATACACTCGGCGCCAGCATCTTCGAGTTTATGCATATAATCGCGCATTGCCGGAAGAGGGGAATGACCATGATGCATTAACGCGTCGGTTCGGTCAGGAATGTCAGGAATAGATGAAATAATTAAGGGGATATGTTCCTGGTCACGTTGCGCAGCGGTAAAAGTGACGAATTTATTAAACAGATCGACCGTTGCAGCAGGTCCCATACCACCAAGCACGCCAATTAAACCTTTCACGATATATACCTCAATTCACCGATGATTAATATTCAGAGCCGGGTTGTGTCTGCTGATAATGTTTAACAGCAGTGAGACGTGAGGAGAAATGCAATAATGTATGGCTTAATGCAAAAACCGCATGACTGTGGTTTATTGTGTAACCTCAGCAGGCCGGTATTAGGCCAGAGGCTCCGCGTTACGCGGCGGACAACCGGTCGTAACCGATAGGGAGAGAAGTATGTTAATGTTAAAAATGAAGCCTTGATGCAAAAAACGAATCACCAGGCGCTAATGATGAATGTCATCTTCGGAACTATTCAGGCATGATGCTTTAAGGCTAATAGGCATATTTAAATATCCGCGTGATAAGCATGAAAAATATTGAGACAAAATGGTTATATGACTTTCTGACGTTGGAGGCATGCCGTCATTTTTCCCAGGCAGCTGAGGAGCGTAACATATCCCAACCGGCATTTAGTCGGCGGATCAAGGCGCTCGAATCAGCCGTGGGTGTGCTGCTTTTTGATCGCACAACGAGCCCACTGCAACTCACGGAGGAGGGCAAGCTATTTCATTCGCAAACCCGTAGTTTGTTGCAACAGCTGGAATGTAATCTGGATGAGCTAAGCGGCCACAATTTACTGGGTGTACCCAATATCAAAATAGCGGCGGCACATTCTTTGTCGCTGACGATGTTGCCCAGATTGGTGCACTCAATGGCGGCCTGGGGGGAGGAGTTTGTCTATCACGTTGAAGCTATTGATGTTGTTCAGGCGGTGAATACTCTGCGCGAGGGGAAAAGCGATTTTATTATCTCCTTTCGGGATGAAGACTTAATGCAGTCACCTTTCTGCGGCTTGAAGGTTTTTGAGTCTGAACTGTACCCCGTTTGTGCTGCAGATGCGCAGGGTAAGGCGTTGTTTGATATCTATCAGTCGCAGGCACCGATTCTGAACTATACCAGCACATCCTACATGGGAAGATTGGTAAACCGTCATCTGGCGGAAGTAGGCGGCATTTCAGCCCGAACGCTGTTTATGTCTTCGATGAGTGAGTTATTAAAAAATATGGCATTGGATGGGCATGGTATCGCCTGGCTGCCGGCGTGGACAATCGTAAACGAACTGCGCGAAAAGCGGCTGGTTTGTCTGCAGACGCCGGAACTGATGGTGCCTATTCAGGCTTATATTTACCGAATGGATACCCGGTTGAATAAAACGGCTGAGCACTTCTGGCGGATTTTGTACAACCATATGCCAGAAGACCTTGTTTCGCTCAGTTGATACGAACCGGTTCGCCTGGCGCATCTGAAAAATCTCCGGTTATGCCGGAGTTAAACTCTTTAGACTGCTTGAATTGTGTACTACCTCTCATTTTCTCTTTCCTTTACAGACTGTAACTATAAAAAATTGTGATTCTGTTCATATCTATTGAGTTTAGATCTTGAATATGGATTTACTTTGTCAAAAACACGCTTACTATGAACATGTGTTTGATAGTGAACATGTGCTCTAATAACCTAATGTGTGGCGTTGGTTATTTTTAACGAACTCATTTGTGGCAAGCTAATTGCCAGGGGACGTGCTATGCGTGAAAAGGAATACATAGTAACTATTGGCTCGGCCAATATGGATGTTGCTGGGTATTCGCATGCTTCTCTAAATTATGCGGATTCGAATCCAGGAAAGATAAAATTCACCCCCGGCGGAGTTGGACGTAACATTGCACATAATCTCGCGCTGCTGGGGAAAAATTCATGGTTACTGACGGCGGTTGGTAATGATTTTTATGGACAATCGTTATTGGCGCAAACCAATCAATCCGGAGTTCATGTTGATAAGTGTCTTATCGTTCCCGGAGAGAATACGTCCAGTTATTTATCATTGCTTGATAATACCGGTGAAATGTTGGTTGCCATTAATGATATGAGCATTACCGAACATATTTCAGCAGATTTTTTATCACAGCATCATGATTTTATTCGGCAGGCGAAAGTCATCGTCGCCGATTGCAATATCAGCGAAGATGCCCTGGCATGGGTGCTGGAAAATGCCGGAGAGGTTCCGGTGTTTGTTGACCCGGTATCGGCATGGAAATGCGTCAAAATTCGCGAGCGGCTTGCACAAATTCACACTCTTAAACCCAACCGGCTTGAAGCCGAAACGCTAAGCGGTATTGCGCTTTCCGGGCGTGATGACGTGGGTCAAGTCGCCGCCTGGTTTCATGATCGCGGCTTAAATAGGCTGGTGCTCAGCATGGGCGGCGACGGTGTTTATTACAGTGATATTGCGGGGAGTCGTGGTTGGTCGCTGCCGATTAAAACTCACGTCATTAATGTTACCGGGGCTGGCGATGCGATGATGGCTGGACTGGCTTCCTGCTGGGTAGACGGCATGCCCTTTATTGATTCGGTTCGATTTGCGCAGGGTTGTTCATCAATGGCGTTAGCCTGTGAATATACCAATAACCCTGATTTGTCTGTTGCGAATGTAAGCTCATTAGTGGAGAACACAGAATGTCTGAATTAACTCTTTCCTCTGAATTATTACAAATATCTCCAGAAGTACAGGAAGCATTAAACAGTAAGAAGCCGATTGTTGCACTTGAATCAACCATTATTTCTCATGGTATGCCATTTCCGCAGAATGCCCAGACAGCGATTGAAGTAGAAGAAACTATTCGTAAACACGGTGCGGTTCCTGCGACCATTGCCATTATTGGCGGAATAATGAAAGTTGGTTTAAGCAAAGATGAAATTGAGCTGCTTGGGCGAGAAGGTCATAGCGTTACGAAAGTAAGTCGTCGTGATTTGCCGTTTGTGGTCGCGGCAGGAAAAAATGGTGCAACGACTGTTGCCTCAACCATGATTATTGCCGCCCTGGCGGGAATTAAAGTATTTGCGACAGGGGGAATAGGTGGGGTTCATCGTGGTGCTGAACATACCTTTGATATTTCCGCGGATCTGCAAGAACTGGCGCATACCAATGTCACGGTAATTTGTGCCGGGGCGAAATCTATTCTTGATCTCGGCTTAACTACTGAATATTTAGAAACCTTTGGTGTGCCGTTAATTGGTTATCAAACCAACGCGTTGCCAGCATTTTTCTGCCGTACCAGTCCGTTTGAGGTCAGTATCCGTCTGGACAGTGCGCAAGAGATTGCCCGTGCCATGGCGGTGAAATGGCAAACGGGTCTCGACGGCGGTCTGGTTGTTGCGAACCCCATCCCAGAGCAGTTTGCGATGGCCGAAGAGAAAATTAATGCGGCAATCGATCGGGCGGTAAAAGAAGCGGAAGATCAGGGCGTTGTGGGCAAAGAGAGTACGCCGTTCCTGTTAGCGCGGGTTGCAGAGCTGACCGGTGGTGACAGCCTGAAATCAAATATTCAGCTGGTGTTCAACAATGCGGTACTGGCCTGTGAAATTGCGAAGGAGTATCAGCGCCTCGTCTGACAGAATTTCCCGGGCAGAATGCGGTCGCCCGCGAATATCAAACCTACCAAAACCTGGCGATAACGCCGGGTTTCCTGGCATGAAGGGAATTTCATTATGGATATAATGAGAAGTGTTGTGGGTATGGTGGTATTACTGGCCATCGCGTTTCTGCTGTCAGTAAATAAAAAACGTATCAGTCTGCGCACGGTCGGGGCTGCACTGGTACTGCAAATCGCAATCGGCGGCATTATGCTGTACTTCCCGCCGGGAAAATGGCTGGTTGAACAGGCTGCGCTCGGTGTCCACAAGGTGATGTCATACAGTGACGCGGGAAGCGCATTTATCTTTGGCTCCCTGGTTGGGCCAAAAATGGATGTGCTGTTTGACGGAGCCGGGTTTATCTTTGCTTTTCGGGTGCTACCGGCCATCATTTTTGTGACCGCACTGATCAGTCTTCTCTACTACATTGGCGTGATGGGGCTGTTGATCCGCATCCTCGGCGGTATTTTCCAGAAAGCGCTGAACATCAGTAAGATCGAGTCATTTGTCGCCGTAACGACGATTTTCCTCGGGCAAAACGAGATCCCGGCGATAGTGAAGCCGTTTATTGACCGCCTGAATCGCAATGAGCTGTTTACCGCTATTTGTAGTGGGATGGCCTCGATTGCTGGCTCAATGATGATTGGTTACGCCGGAATGGGCGTTCCGATTGACTATTTGCTGGCGGCATCGTTGATGGCAATCCCTGGCGGTATTTTGTTCGCGCGTATGCTGAGTCCGGCTACTGAAGAATCTCGCGTCACCTTTGAGAACCTGTCATTTACTGAAACGCCACCGAAAAGCATCATCGAAGCAGCGGCGAGCGGAGCGATGACCGGGCTGAAAATTGCTGCTGGCGTGGCGACGGTCGTAATGGCATTTGTCGCCATTATCGCGCTGATTAACGGCATTATTGGCGGAATTGGTGGGTGGTTTGGCTTTGGTCACGCCACTCTGGAAGGGATCTTTGGCTATGCGCTAGCCCCGCTGGCGTGGATTATGGGTGTGGACTGGGGCGATGCGACGCTGGCAGGCAGCCTGATCGGACAGAAGCTGGCGATTAATGAGTTTGTGGCTTATCTCAACTTCTCACCCTATTTACAGACGGGCGGCACGCTGGATGTGAAGACCATTGCGATCATCTCGTTCGCCCTGTGTGGTTTTGCCAACTTTGGTTCCATCGGCGTGGTGGTGGGGGCATTTTCGGCGATTGCGCCGCAGCGTGCGCCGGAAATCGCCCAGCTGGGGATGCGGGCGCTGGCAGCAGCAACGCTGTCAAACCTGATGAGCGCCACTATAGCCGGTTTCTTTATCGGGCTGGCATAGCGAAAATAATGCCGGATACGCGTAGCGCCATCCGGCATTACATTTAAGCAGTTTGCAGCAAATACAAGGCGTTATCTGCTGAGAGGGTTGGGTTGTTGATGCTGACGCTGGCTCGCGATAATGCCGCGCAGGCCATGGCAAAGTGAGCGCTTTCACGAAATTCACTACCTTCCAGAAAGCTGTACAGCAATCCCGCCATAAAAGCATCGTCGGCGCCAAAACTGTCTACAACCGTATGCTCAGGAGGCGTCAGTAAAAACTGTTCTCCGTCCTTTTCGCTGCAAAAAACGGATTCATCTTCCAGGCAAACAAAGATTCGTTTTACCCCTTGCTGATGGAGACTATTGACGGCCAGTACGCGATCGGCATCTGAATGAATAGGTTGACCCCACAAAATCGCCAGCTCTTTCTGCGTTGGTTTTAGCGTATGAATACGCGTAAACCAGGTCTTCATTTTTGCCGCTTTAAACTCTGAAACGGTGTCAATGAATACCGGAATATCATCAGCAATAGTAAAGACCCACTCAATGGCTTCGGCAGTCAGATTGCAATCTGCCAGTACGACACCGGAATGGCGGATCAAATCTCGCGAACTGTTCAGTAACTGCGGCGTCAATTGTTGCAGGATATGGGTATCGTTAATTGCCAGTACGGTCTCTTCCTGCTGATTAGCGATCGACAGGTAAGTTGAGGTGTTATGTCCATGCAGGCGTATGCAACTGGAAACGTTAACACCGGCCTGACGCGTTTGTTCCAGCAATGTTTCGCCATAGAAATCACTGCCAACAGCGGAAATTAAGTGGACGTCACGGCCCAGCAGCGCCAGGTTGTGGGCGATGTTGCGTCCCACGCCGCCTGCCGAGCAGTGAATGTTACCAGGGTTAGAGGCAGCCTGAGGATAGTGGATGTCAGCAACACCACGAATATCCATATTGATCGCCCCGACAACCACGCAATAATCCTGTTCGGTAAGGATATAACCTTTACCTTTGATCATGCCTTTACGCATCAAATCCATAATATGGGCAGCGACGCGTGAACGGCTGATCTGCAAAATATCGGCGATTTCATTCTGCTGAATCAACGGATTGCGACGCAGGATCTTAAGGATCTGCTTTTCCCTGTCGTTCATGATTATGCCACCGCTTTTTCTGTTTGCTGGGCTTTCAGCCAGGCAATCTCTTCTGCCCAGATATCCGGATTAATCGTTTCCAGCACCAGCGGAATGCCGTCAAAACGATTGTCCTGCATGATCCAACGGAAGGCATCGTGGCCAATATTGCCTTCACCTAAGCTGTGGTGACGGTCAACGCGACTGCCAAATGCGCTCTTGGCGTCGTTCAGGTGCATACCGCGTAGGTACCTGAAGCCGACAATACGCTCAAATTCCGCAAACGTCTTTTCGCATTCCTCGACGGAGCGCAAATCGTAACCGGCCGCGAAGGCATGGCAGGTATCAATACAGACGCCGACGCGGGACTTATCTTCGACGCCGTCGATAATGGCGGCAAGGTGCTCAAACTTAAATCCAAGGTTGCTGCCTTGTCCGGCGGTATTTTCGATAACTGCCGTAACGCCCTGGGTCTGAGCAAGGGCGATGTTGATGGATTCGGCAATGCGCGCCAGACATTCATCTTCCGGGATCTGCATCAAATGGCTGCCCGGGTGAAAGTTCAGCAAGGATAAGCCCAGCAGTTCACAGCGCTGCATTTCATCTATAAACGCATCACGTGATTTTTCCAGCGCATCGCTAACCGGATGACCGAGGTTAATCAGGTAACTGTCGTGAGGCAGGATCTGGGCGGCGGTATAGTGATACTTCTCGCAGGCAGATTTAAAATCATCAATGATTTCGGTGGTCAGCGGCGCGGCACGCCACTGGCGCTGATTTTTGGTGAACAGGGCGAATGCGGTCGCTTCGATTTCTGCGGCTCGAATAGCGGCGTTAGCCAGACCGCCAGCGGCGCTTACGTGCGCTCCGATATATTTCATAAATTTAACCCGCCATACTCAAATACAAAAAGGGAGAGTATAGCGGGTTAATAGAGGTGAGTCGTGATCGTTTATGCCATCAGCGCGTGGATAGCGACGTTAATCGCACCACCACCCACAATCAGCCAGACAAACAGCAGCAGGGCCATCAGTAACGGTTTGGCACCGGCTTTTTTCAGCGCGCTAACGTGCGTGGTCAGCCCCAGGGCAGCCATCGCCATTGCCAGCAAAATGGTGTCCAGCGTTACCAGCATGTTCACTACTGACTGTGGCAGCAGGTGGAACGAGTTAAAAATTGCGACCACAATGAACAGGATGGCAAACCATGGAATGGTTATTTTGCTCTTCTCACCGCCCGTGGCCGGAGACAGTTGTTTAACGCGTGCGGCCAGGAGGATAAGGAACGGTGCCAGCATCATAACGCGCAGCATTTTGGCAATAACCGCGGCGTTTTCCGCATCCGGGCTAATGGCGTGCCCGGCAGCCACAACCTGTGCAACTTCATGCATGGTGGAGCCAATGTAAATGCCGTAGGTTTCTGGGCTAAACCAGTGTGAAAGCAACGGATACATCGCCGGATACAGGAAGATTGCGATAGTACCGAAGATAACCACGGTGGCGACAGCGACGGTCACTTTACTGGCTTCTGCTTTCACCACTGGTTCGGTTGCCAGCACGGCGGCGGCACCACAAATGCTGCTACCCGCGCCAATCAGCCAGCTGGTGTGACGGTCCAGACCAAATACTTTCTGCCCCAGGAAACAGGCAATCATAAAGGTGCTGCTTAGCGTTAACACATCAATCACGATACCGCTGACGCCGACGTCAGCAATTTGCGCGAAGGTGAGGCGGAAACCGTAGAGGATAATCCCCAGACGTAATAAATGTTGTTTCGCGAACAGCACGCCGCCGTCACAGCTTTTCCAGATGTGCGGATAGACGGTGTTGCCGAGAATCATCCCCAATAAGATGGCTAAGGTGAGGGCGCTGAACCCGGCACCTGCGACGGCGGGAATAGATCCTCCCCATAAGGCGACCCCAGTGATAACTGCACTCAGGGCAAGCCCCGGAATAAAATGCCACGCTGTACGACGATGAGTCTGTAAGGTGAGTTCTGTCATATCCTTCTCCTTTATCTGGGTAAAAGAGTAAGGCGAAGTGGTTTAAAAATAAAATTGATTATATATTTATAATTAATCTATATAAGTGGTATACCCGTCATACTTCAAGTTGCATGTGCGTTGGCTGCGCTCGTTCACCCCAGTCACGTACTTAAGTACGCTCCGGGGGTTGCTCTCTCTTGCCGCCTTCCTGCAACTCGAATTATTTAGGGTATAAGTAACGGCTATCCGGTGGAAAACGACTATGCATATCACCCTGCGACAACTTGAAGTGTTTGCTGAGGTACTAAAAAGCGGCTCAACGACCCAGGCATCTGTCATGCTGGCATTGTCGCAGTCGGCGGTGAGTGCGGCGCTTACCGATCTGGAAGGGCAACTTGGCGTGCAGCTGTTTGACCGTGTCGGCAAACGGCTGGTGGTTAACGAACACGGACGCTTGCTTTATCCGCGCGCGCTGGCGTTACTTGAGCAAACGACCGAAATCGAACAGCTTTTTCGCAAAGATAATGGCGCCATTCGGGTCTATGCCAGTAGCACCATCGGTAATTATATTCTGCCCGCCATGATCGCCCGTTATCGCCAGGACTTCCCCGATTTGCCGCTGGAACTTAGCGTGGGCAACAGCCAGGACGTGATCAATGCGGTGCTGGATTTTCGGGTAGACATCGGGCTGATTGAAGGGCCGTGTCACAGTACGGAAATCATCTCTGAACCGTGGCAGGAGGACGAACTGGTGGTGTTTGCCGCACCGTCGTCACCGCTCACAAAGGGGCCCGTTACGCTGGAACAGCTGGCTGCTTCGCCGTGGATCCTGCGTGAGCGAGGATCGGGTACGCGTGAACTGGTGGATTACCTGCTGTTGTCTCATCTGCCAAGATTTCAGATGGCGATGGAGTTGGGGAACTCCGAGGCCATTAAGCATGCGGTGCGCCATGGTCTCGGGATCAGCTGTTTGTCGCGTCGGGTCATTGCGGAGCAGTTACAGGCAGGGACGCTGAGCGAAGTTACCGTGCCACTGCCGCGTTTAGTGCGCACTCTCTGGCGCGTTCATCACCGGCAAAAACATATCTCCAATGCCATTACGCGTTTTTTATATTACAGCGACCAGGTTGAGTAGGGCGAATAGCGCGCTAACTCTCGTCAGGCCACCCTATCCATAATGGCTGTTACGTCTTAACCGCCTTGTGCCGCCCGTTTTCTGCTTTACTTATAATCCGCGGCCAGTCATGAAGGTCTCTTATAACAGCGCATTTGTGCCGGAAGAATGCCATTTCGTCTGCTACAATCGCGCCTCATTTTTTGGATGGATAGCATTTTCACATGGTTTCCGAAACTAAAACCACAGAAGCGCCCACGCTACGTCGTGAACTGAAGGCGCGTCACCTGACGATGATTGCCATTGGAGGCTCCATCGGTACAGGTCTTTTCGTTGCATCTGGTGCAACTATTTCTGCGGCGGGTCCTGGCGGCGCGTTGTTCTCTTATATCCTGATCGGTCTGATGGTGTACTTCCTGATGACCAGCCTCGGTGAACTGGCTGCCTATATGCCGGTTTCCGGCTCGTTCTCCACTTACGGTCAAAACTACGTAGAAGAAGGCTTTGGCTTCGCGCTGGGCTGGAACTACTGGTACAACTGGGCGGTAACGATTGCCGTTGACCTGGTGGCCGCACAGTTGGTGATGAGCTGGTGGTTCCCGGACACGCCGGGCTGGATCTGGAGCGCACTGTTCCTCGGCGTTATCTTCCTGCTGAACTACATTTCCGTTCGCGGATTTGGTGAAGCGGAATACTGGTTCTCGCTGATCAAAGTCACCACTGTAATTATCTTCATCGTGGTTGGCGTGATGATGATTTTCGGTATCTTCAAAGGTACTCAGCCAGTGGGCTGGAGCAACTGGACGACCGGTGATGCACCGTTTGCCGGGGGGTTTGCCGCTATGATTGGCGTGGCGATGATCGTCGGCTTCTCCTTCCAAGGAACTGAGCTGATCGGTATCGCGGCAGGCGAATCTGAAGATCCTGAAAAGAACATTCCACGTGCGGTGCGTCAGGTGTTTTGGCGAATCCTGCTGTTCTATGTGTTCGCGATTTTGATTATCAGCCTGATTATCCCGTACACCGATCCGAGCCTGCTGCGCAACGATGTGAAAGACATCAGCGTTAGCCCGTTCACGTTGGTATTCCAGCATGCGGGTCTGCTGTCAGCCGCAGCAGTGATGAACGCGGTTATCCTGACGGCGGTACTGTCAGCGGGTAACTCCGGGATGTATGCCTCCACGCGTATGCTTTACACCCTGGCATGCGACGGTAAAGCGCCGCGTATTTTCGGCAAACTGTCTCGTGGCGGTGTTCCGCGTAACGCGCTGTACGCGACGACTGTGGTGGCGGGGCTGTGTTTCCTGACCTCTATGTTTGGTAACCAGACCGTGTACCTCTGGCTGCTGAACACCTCCGGGATGACGGGCTTTATCGCCTGGCTGGGGATCGCGATTAGCCACTATCGTTTCCGTCGCGGTTATGTGCTGCAGGGGCGCGATGTGAAGGATCTGCCGTACCGTTCTGGCTTCTTCCCGCTGGGTCCGATCTTCGCCTTTGTGCTGTGCCTGATTATCACTCTGGGCCAGAACTACGAAGCGTTCCTGAAAGATAGCATTGACTGGGGCGGCGTGATGGCAACCTATATCGGTATCCCGCTGTTCCTGATTATCTGGTTTGGCTATAAGCTGGCGAAAGGAACTCATTTTGTTCGCTACAGCGAAATGAAATTCCCGGATCGCGTGAAGAAATAACAGTATACAAAGCATAACAAAAACCCCGGCATGATGAGTGCCGGGGTTTTTTATTGCGCCAGACTTAGAAGCTGTAAGTCAGGCCAACCGTGTAACGACGACCATCGAGAACAGTGTCGTAGGTATCGTAATCGATTTGCTTATCCAGCACGTTATACACGCCAGCGGTCATCAGCAGATCTTTGTTTGCATAATAGCGCAAACCAACATCGACCTGAGTATAGGACGGGGTGCCCTGCGCCATGGAGGTACGGCTCAGGTATTCAGACGTTTTCCCGCGCAGATTCAGACGGCTCCAGAAACCGAGATCCTGCGTGGCCTGCCAGTCCAGCGTGGTGTTGAACATATGCTTTGGCATTTTGTTCAATGGCTGACCGGAGAACTGACCGCTTTTCTGTTCAGATTCCGTGTAAGTGTAGTTCGCCGTCCAGTTGATGTCGGAAGTCATCTTCCAGCCGAAAGTGGATTCTACGCCGCGCATATTGGCTTTATCGACGTTAACGCGATCGCTGACGAAGTCATAGTGGGTATTGCCGATGGTACAGGCCGGATCGGAGCTGCTGTTACAGCGGCGCACTTCGGTGATTTTGTCTTTGAAGTCAGTATTGAACAGCGTGACGCCCGCGTTGAGATCGTTGCCGTTATCCCACAGTAAACCGATCTCTTCGCTGAGGCTTTTCTCCGGCTTCAGGTCCGGGTTGCCGACAATGATGCCGTTCAGTCTACCGCCGCCAGTGACCTGTCCCCAACTGGCAGACGACTGGCGCAGATCCGGTGCGCGATAGCCCGCTGAAACGCCGCCTTTTAAGGTCCATTGATCGCTCAGATGCCATACGCCATAACCGCGCGGCGTCCAGTTGTCGCCGTAGTTTTCATCTTTATCCATACGCAGACCGCCAGTCAGCGTGAAGGTATCGGTAACGGCCCACTCATCTTCAGCAAACAGCGCCCAGCTCCAGCGGGTCAGTTTGTTCAGTCCATCAGCAGCTTGCAGCTGGTTGCCGTTATCACTCAGTTTTTCATAACGGTATTGCCCGCCCAACGTCAGGGTGTGCGCCCCAAGGAAGACCTGGTTCTGGTTATTGAAAATCGTGTTGTAGGACTTCATCTGGCGACCTGGGTTTTCGGTCTCTTCCTGCTGGACATAGCTGGTGGAGTTGAAGTCGTCGTAATAACCGCTGTGGGTTAGTGAATACGTTGTGTGCACATACTTGTTTTCGCTTTTACTGTTGGGCTTGCAGCTTCCGTTGCGGCAGCTTTCCTCGGCCATGGATTTGCCTGGCGTACTGTCGCGATCCTGCAGTTCACGTGCGTAATCGAAGTCGATGTCATTTTTATCATCTGGCGTAAAGTTCAGGGTTAAGCCCCCGTTACGCATACGCTGTTCATTGTAGCCATTGAGGATTTTGTCCTCTGCCCGATGAGAGAATAACCCGGTCACTTTTGCGCCGAGTAATCCGTCAATCAGGGGCCCAGACGCATAGGCGTTGGTCTGATAAATATCGCCGGAGTCTCTGTCTTCCTGGAAAGTGGCATCGCCGTGCAGAGAGCCGGTCCAGGCTTTGGTATTCGACACTTTCTTGGTGATGACGTTGATGACGCCGCCCATCGCATCGGAGCCGTACAGAGATGACATTGGGCCACGGATTACCTCGATACGCTCGATGGATTCCAGCGGCGGCAGCCAACCTTGCTCAATACCTGAGTTGTCGCTGTTAGGACGTGTGCCGCGTGTGCTGATGCGTTTACCGTTGACCAGGAAGAGCGTGTATTGCGAAGCCATACCACGAATACTGATATCGCTGCTGCTACCCCCGCCGGTGACGACGACGCCAGGGACATCTTTTAGCGCATCGGTAACATCGCGATAGGCTTTGTCCTCAATCTGCTGCTTGGTAATAACAGATATCGAAGCGGGGGCGTCCTGAATTTTCTGTTCGAAGCCGGTGGCGGTAACCACCACGGTGTCTTGTTCAGCGGCATGCCCGAGTGATGGGAGACTGGCGACGCATACTGCGGCAGCTACAGCCTTAACGTGAGGTATAGTCATTTGTATCATTCCATTTAAATGAATTTACCCGGCATACTTCAAGTTGCAGATGCGTGGCTACGCGCGTTCATACAACTCGAATTATTTAGGGTAACGATCAGCGCGTCATGTGAAAGGCCATGACAATTGTATGTATTTGTCTTTTAAGGACTCTTTTCAGTAAAGAAGCGAATGGATTGTACAAAAGTATGAATGTTTGTAAACACAAATGATAATCGAAATCATTTGTGTTTGATATCGTTTTGATGGTAATGCTTTTTAAATCAATAGGATAGTGGAGAAAGAAAAAAGGAGAAAAAGTGAAGGAATGATGGAGAAATGAAGAGGGCTGGCGCCCTCACTCAGGCGTTACTTCAACAAATACTGGGCGTGGAAGCGCAGGTGATCCTCAATAAACGACGCAATAAAGTAATAGCTATGGTCGTAACCTGGCTGGATGCGTAGCGTCATTGGCCATGCGGTTTGACGGGCCGTTTCGGCCAGCACCGCGGGTTGCAGCTGATCGGCGAGAAACTGATCGCTGTCTCCCTGATCAATAAGCGTCGGAATCGCGTCTGCGGGCTTGCTGGCCAACATTAACTCGCAGCTGTCCCACGCGGCCCACTGTGATTTATCTTCACCCAGATACGCGCTAAAAGCCTTCTCCCCCCACGGAACGCGGCAAGGATTTACGATCGGTGCAAAGGCGGAAATGCTGGTGTATTTCCCGGGATTTTTCAGCGCCATAATCAATGCGCCGTGACCGCCCATGGAGTGTCCACTGATGGCGCAGCGATCGCTGACGTTAAACTGCGATTGAATCAGTGCCGGCAGCTCATCACGCAGATAGTCATACATGCGAAAATGCGTTGCCCACGGCTGTTGGGTGGCATTGAGGTAAAATGCCGCCCCCTGGCCTAAATCGTAGCCATCATCATTGGCAACCTGTTCGCCGCGCGGACTGGTGTCCGGCATCACCAGTACAATGCCCAGCTCAGCCGCGATGCGTTGTGCGCCGGCTTTAGTCGTGAAGTTTTCATCATTGCATGTCAGACCCGACAGCCAGTACAGCACCGGAGGCGGGGTGTTATCGCGCGGGGGAGGAAGAAAAATACTGAAGGTCATGGTGCAATTTAACGTGGCGGAGTCGTGACGCCAGCGTTGCTGCCAGCCTTCAAAACAGCGGTGCTCTTCAAGCATTTCCATGCGGGGCTCCTTGTTGTGTTGAACCTGAATATGTTTGCGAACTCACCATAATACAGATTATTCATGGCACTGTGAGCAACTTTCACTTCCGCATTGAGCAAACATACTTCATCATCTATATAACTTTACATTAACACTCGACGTCGCCGCGTAGAACGACAAGTGAAATCGCTACGCTGAAAGGCTGTGCCAATTTCAATAATTATCGCGGTGAATACTGGATTATGTGCGCCGCCTCACGCACAATGTTCTGGCTGTGTCACAGCCTAAAAACTTTGCCCCATGCAGGGCAGAGGCGCCCCACCTGCAGGAGAAGAAGAAATGTCATCACTCAGTAAAGAAGCGGCCCTGGTTCATGAAGCGCTGGTCGCGCGTGGTCTTGAAACGCCACTACGCCCGCCCGTGCAAGAGATGGATAACGAAACGCGCAAACGTCTTATCTCGGGCCATATGACCGAGATTATGCAGTTGCTCAATCTCGATTTGAGCGATGACAGTTTGATGGAAACTCCGCATCGCATTGCGAAAATGTATGTCGATGAGATTTTCTCCGGCCTCGACTACGCCAACTTCCCGAAAATTACCGTCATTGAAAACAAAATGAAGGTGGACGAGATGGTCACGGTCCGCGATATCACGCTGACCAGCACCTGCGAACACCACTTTGTTACTATCGATGGCAAAGCGACGGTGGCGTATATCCCAAAAGATTCGGTCATTGGTCTGTCGAAGATTAACCGCATTGTGCAGTTTTTCGCACAGCGTCCGCAGGTTCAGGAACGTCTCACCCAGCAAATTCTCACCGCGCTGCAAACGCTGCTCGGGACGAATAATGTGGCGGTGTCGATTGATGCGGTACATTACTGTGTGAAAGCGCGCGGCATTCGCGATGCGACCAGTGCGACCACGACCACTTCTCTTGGCGGATTGTTTAAGTCCAGCCAGAACACACGGCAGGAATTCCTGCGCGCAGTACGTCATCACAACTGATTAGGGCAGGGACCATGGAGCGTAATGTCACGCTGGATTTTATTCGTGGCGTCGCCATTCTTGGTATCCTGCTTCTCAATATTAGCGCCTTTGGCTTGCCAAAGGCGGCATACCTCAATCCCGCGTGGTATGGCAACATCACCTTATCCGACGCCTGGACCTGGGCGCTGCTCGATCTCTTCGCGCAGGTAAAATTCCTCACGCTGTTTGCGCTGCTGTTCGGTGCCGGTCTGCAAATGCTGCTCCCGCGCGGTAAACGCTGGATCCAGTCGCGGCTTACGCTGCTGGTTCTATTGGGTTTTATTCACGGTTTACTCTTCTGGGATGGCGATATCCTGCTGGCATATGGCTTAATCGGCCTAATTTGTTGGCGGTTGATCCGTGATGCGCCGTCGGTAAAAAGCTTATTTAACACCGGTGTACTGCTTTATCTGGTGGGCGTTGGCGTATTGCTGCTGCTGGGGGTAATCTCCGGGAGTGAAACCAGTCGTGCCTGGACGCCGGATGCCTCAGCGTTGCTGTATGAAAAATACTGGAAAATAAACGGTGGAATGGAAGCCGTCAGCAATCGCGTGGATATGATGTCCAATAGTTTGCTGGCGCTGGGCGCACAGTACGGCTGGCAACTGGCGGGGATGATGCTGCTCGGCGCGGCATTGATGCGCAGCGGTTGGTTAAAAGGGCAGTACAGCTTACAGCATTACCGACGCACCGGTGTACTGCTGGTCATTCTCGGGATGGCGATTAACCTGCCTGCTATCGTCGCTCAGTGGCATCTGGACTGGGCATATCGCTGGTGTGCCTTCTTGCTACAAGCCCCGCGAGAGCTGGGCGCGCCGTTGCAAACCATTGGTTACGCCGCGCTGATGTTCGGCTTCTGGCCGCAGCTTAGCCGCTTAAAATGGGTCATTGCCATCGCCTGTGTGGGGCGCATGGCATTAACTAACTATCTGTTACAAACCTTAATCTGCACCACGCTGTTTTACCAGATCGGCTTATTTATGAAATTTGACCGACTGGAGCTGCTGTATTTCGTCATTCCGGTTTGGGCCGTTAACCTACTTTTCTCCGTCATATGGCTACGTTTTTACCGCCAGGGCCCGGTGGAATGGCTGTGGCGTCAATTAACCCTGCGTGCTGCGGGGACATCATTGCCGCGTACATCCAGATAACGATCTGGATCACATTCGTTAACAAAACGGATGTAAGCGCTTTCATTCCTGTGACATCTCTCACGCAGTGCGTTTCATTGTGCTGACAAAATACCCAGCCTGGGGTGTCTGCGGGCAACCGCAATCTAAAACAGGGCAGTGAATATGATCACCATACGTGATGTGGCACGACAGTCTGGCGTTTCTGTAGCGACCGTTTCCCGCGTACTGAACAACAGTGCGCTGGTGAGTCCCGATACGCGTGAAGCGGTAATGAAGGCAGTTACTCTGCTGGGCTATCGACCTAATGCCAACGCGCAAGCGCTGGCGACGCAGGTGAGCGACACGATTGGTGTTGTGGTCATGGATGTATCAGACGCCTTTTTTGGCGCGCTGGTAAAAGCCGTGGATATGGTTGCCCAGCAGCATCAGAAGTATGTCCTGATTGGCAACAGCTACCATGAGGCTGAAAAAGAACGTCATGCCATTGAGGTGTTGATTCGTCAGCGCTGTAACGCACTGATTGTACACTCGAAAGCACTGAGCGATCGGGAACTCGCCGAGTTTATGGATCAGATCCCCGGCATGGTGCTGATCAACCGTCTGGTGCCGGGTTACGCCCACCGCTGCGTCTGCCTGGATAACATCAGCGGTGCCAAAATGGCGACCCGAATGCTGCTGAATAATGGTCATCAACGCATCGGTTATCTGGCGTCAAGCCATCGTATTGAAGATGACACCATGCGCAAAGAAGGGTGGTTAACAGCCCTGAAAGAGCAGGGGATTGTTGCGGCAGAAAGTTGGGTCGGCACCGGTTCGCCCGATATGCAAGGCGGAGAGTCTGCGATGGTAGAACTGCTGGGACGTAACTTACAACTGACGGCGGTTTTCGCCTATAACGACAATATGGCTGCCGGCGCGCTGACCGCGCTAAAAGACAACGGCATCGCTATTCCATTACACCTTTCTATCATTGGCTTTGATGATATTCCTATCGCGCGTTACACCGATCCGCAACTGACCACCGTACGCTATCCCATTGCCTCCATGGCAAAAATGGCGACGGAGCTTGCGCTACAGGGGGCTGCAGGCACGTTAGACCTGGAGGCGACGCACTGCTTTATGCCGACGCTGGTCCGTCGCCATTCTGTGGCGCTTCGGCAGAATGCGGCACCGATCACTAACTCATAACGTTGCGCGATGTAACCGCTTTCAATATGTGAGTAAATTCACAGTATATTAACAATGCGATAGCTATGATGACACTGTTTGTTGCGCTGTAACTACTATGTAACGGTGAATAATCACTTTCACCGAGGTAAAGGTGCCTTAAACAAAAATTAAAGCCTGTTTTTGGAGCGTTGCCAGACACGGAAGAAATATTTTTTAAAAGTGAGCTTCGGCGTTCAGTAACACTTCAGTAACGTTCTGCCTGCCGAGCATTTATCTCAAGTACTACCCTGCATAATAAAACCGGAGATACCATGAATAAGAAGGTGTTGACCCTGTCTGCTGTAATGGCAAGCATGTTATTCGGCGCGGCTGCGCACGCTGCTGATACCCGCATTGGTGTGACTATCTATAAGTATGACGATAACTTTATGTCTGTAGTACGTAAGGCTATTGAAAAAGATGCCAAAGCGGCGCCAGATGTACAGCTGCTGATGAATGACTCGCAGAACGACCAGTCCAAACAAAACGACCAGATCGACGTGCTGCTGGCAAAAGGCGTAAAAGCACTGGCGATTAACCTGGTTGACCCGGCAGCGGCAGGCACGGTCATTGAAAAAGCACGCGGGCAGAACGTACCGATCGTGTTCTTTAACAAAGAACCTTCTCGTAAGGCGCTGGACAGTTATGACAAAGCGTTTTACGTCGGTACCGACTCTAAAGAGTCCGGTATTATTCAGGGTGATTTGATCGCCAAACACTGGGCAGCTAACCCGAACTGGGACCTGAACAAAGACGGCAAAATTCAGTTTGTTCTGCTGAAAGGCGAACCGGGACACCCGGACGCTGAAGCACGTACCACTTACGTGATTAAAGAGCTGAACGATAAAGGCATTAAAACTGAGCAACTGCAGTTAGATACTGCAATGTGGGATACCGCTCAGGCAAAAGATAAAATGGATGCGTGGATGTCCGGTCCGAACGCCAACAAAATCGAAGTGGTTATCGCAAACAACGATGCGATGGCAATGGGCGCAGTTGAAGCGCTGAAAGCGCACAACAAAACCAGCGTACCGGTATTTGGTGTGGATGCGCTGCCTGAAGCGCTGGCTCTGGTGAAATCTGGCGCAATGGCTGGTACCGTGCTGAACGACGCCAACAACCAGGCGAAAGCCACCTTCGATCTGGCGAAAAACCTGGCTGACGGCAAAGGTGCGGCAGATGGCACTAACTGGAAAATTGAGAACAAAATTGTTCGCGTTCCGTACGTAGGTGTCGATAAAGATAATCTGGCAGAGTTTACCAATAAGTAAATACTCCGTCTTTGGGCGCAATGTCATTGCGCCCTTAATAACGCACTCTGCAAGGCCAACAAGGTATAATTATGGTCAGCACACATACTCAGTCGTCAGGCGAATACTTGTTGGAAATGACCGGCATCAACAAGTCCTTCCCCGGCGTTAAGGCTCTTGATAATGTCAATTTAAAAGTCCGCCCACATTCCATTCATGCCTTAATGGGGGAGAATGGCGCGGGGAAATCAACATTATTGAAATGTCTTTTCGGTATCTATCAAAAAGATTCCGGTAGTATTTTATTTCAGGGTAAAGAAATCGATTTTCATTCTGCTAAAGAAGCGCTTGAAAATGGTATTTCGATGGTACACCAGGAATTAAACCTGGTATTACAACGTTCTGTGATGGATAACATGTGGCTGGGACGCTATCCCACCAAAGGCATGTTTGTCGATCAGGACAAAATGTACCGCGATACCAAAGCGATATTTGATGAGCTGGATATTGATATCGATCCGCGTGCGCGTGTTGGTACATTATCCGTTTCTCAAATGCAGATGATTGAAATTGCGAAAGCGTTCTCCTATGACGCAAAAATCGTCATCATGGATGAGCCAACGTCATCGTTAACCGAGAAAGAAGTTAATCATCTGTTTACCATTATCCGTAAGCTGAAAGAGCGTGGATGCGGTATTGTTTATATTTCTCACAAGATGGAAGAAATCTTCCAGCTATGCGATGAAATTACCGTGCTGCGCGATGGCCAGTGGATTGCGACCCAGCCGCTGGAAGGGCTGGATATGGATAAGATCATCTCCATGATGGTCGGCCGCTCACTGAACCAACGTTTTCCGGATAAAGAAAACAAACCCGGTGAAGTCATTCTGCAAGTACGTAACCTGACCTCGCTGCGTCAGCCGTCGATTCGGGATATCTCGTTTGATTTGCACAAAGGGGAAATTCTCGGGATTGCCGGGCTGGTCGGCGCAAAACGTACTGATATCGTTGAAACGCTTTTTGGTATTCGTGAGAAATCATCGGGTACGATTACGCTACACGGCAAAAAGATTAATAACCACAGCGCAAATGAGGCCATTAATCATGGTTTTGCGCTGGTCACGGAAGAGCGCCGCTCAACCGGTATTTACGCGTATCTGGATATTGGTTTTAACTCGTTAATCTCCAATATCCAAAACTATAAAAATAAAGTTGGTCTGCTGGATAATTCCCGCATGAAGAGTGATACCCAGTGGGTAATTGACTCAATGAGGGTGAAAACGCCGGGCCATCGTACACAAATCGGTTCACTGTCCGGTGGTAATCAGCAAAAGGTGGTTATTGGTCGCTGGTTATTAACGCAGCCAGAAATCCTGATGTTAGATGAACCCACGCGTGGTATCGATGTTGGCGCGAAATTTGAAATTTATCAGCTGATTGCCGAACTCGCGAAAAAGGATAAGGGGATTATTATTATTTCCTCTGAAATGCCGGAGCTGCTGGGTATTACCGATCGTATTCTGGTGATGAGCAATGGTCTCGTTGCCGGAATTGTTGACACTAAAACAACAACGCAAAACGAAATCCTCCGTCTTGCGTCTTTGCACCTTTAAGATTAGGGGCTCCTCATGAGTGCGTTAAATAAGAAAAGTTTTCTTACTTATCTGAAAGAAGGCGGAATTTACGTTGTTCTTTTGGTTTTGCTGGCGATTATTATTTTCCAGGATCCCACTTTCTTAAGCTTACTGAACCTGAGTAATATTCTGACGCAATCCTCGGTGCGTATTATTATCGCATTGGGTGTGGCCGGGCTGATTGTTACCCAAGGGACAGACCTGTCGGCGGGACGTCAGGTTGGCCTGGCGGCAGTCGTGGCGGCAACCTTGCTACAGTCGATGGAGAACGCCAACAAGGTGTTCCCGGAAATGGCTACAATGCCAATCATCGTAGTCGTGCTGATTGTTTGCGTGATTGGCGCCATTATCGGTCTGGTGAACGGTATTATCATTGCTTATCTGAATGTGACGCCGTTTATTACCACCCTGGGTACGATGATCATCGTTTACGGGATCAACTCCCTGTACTACGACTTTGTCGGCGCATCGCCAATTTCTGGCTTTGACAGCGGATTCTCCACCTTCGCGCAGGGCTTTATTGCGCTGGGTAGTTTCCGCCTCTCCTACATCACCTTCTATGCGCTGATTGCGGTGGCGTTTGTCTGGGTGCTGTGGAACAAGACCCGCTTCGGTAAAAACATTTTCGCCATCGGCGGAAACCCAGAAGCCGCGAAAGTGTCCGGGGTCAACGTTGCGCTGAACCTGCTGATCATCTATGCGTTGTCTGGCGTGTTTTATGCCTTCGGTGGTTTGCTCGAAGCCGGGCGTATCGGCTCGGCGACTAACAACCTCGGCTTTATGTATGAGCTGGATGCGATTGCGGCGTGCGTGGTTGGCGGCGTGTCGTTCAGCGGCGGGGTAGGGACCGTGTTTGGCGTGGTGACCGGTGTGATTATCTTCACCGTCATCAACTACGGTCTGACCTACATCGGCGTGAACCCTTACTGGCAGTACATTATCAAGGGCGGCATTATCATCTTCGCGGTCGCGCTGGACTCACTGAAGTACGCGCGTAAGAAGTAATCGTATACCGCAAAAAGCCCGGTGCAGCGTAATCTGTACCGGGCTTTTTTGTCAGCGTTACAACGTTAACGCATGCTCTTTCTCACCGGGTTTAAATTTCACTTCACCCAGCTCAATACAGGCTACCGGACAAACGTGACCACACAACAGGCATCCCACACATTTTTCTGTGTTGCAATGCGGGGTGCGGGTTTCCTCATTCCATTCCATCGCCTGATGTCCACCGTCATAACAGGAGATGTAGCAGCGGCCACAGCCAACGCATTTATCAAGATGAATGTTCGGGTAGACGATGTAGCTACGGTCAAGATCCTCCGCGGGGATGATATTAGCATTGGCAAGACCAACCATCTCCTCCAGTGAGTCAAACCCTTGATCGGCGAGGTAATGTGACAGCCCGCTGGTCATGTCCTCCACAATCCGGTAGCCATACTGCATGATCCCGGTGGTCACCTGCAGCGTGGCCGCGCCTAACAGTAAAAACTCGGCGGCATCTTCCCAGGTCTCAATTCCCCCGATGCCGCTGATCGGGAAATCGCGCAGTTCAGGGTGCATGCGCAGTTGTTGGATAAATCGCAAAGCAATAGGTTTAACGGCCTTGCCGGAGTAGCCGGAAATACTGGATTTACCGTTGACGACCGGCATCCCGATTTTTCGGTTCAGGTCGATATTCGTGATGGATTTAACCGTATTGATGGTCGCGATACCGTCGGCACCTCCGTGTTTTGCTGCCAGAGCCACCTCACACATATCACCAATGTTCGGTGTCATTTTCGCCAGCATCGGCAGGGACGAGCCGCGTTTAACGGCCCGACAATACTTTTCAACCAGCTCAGGGCTTTGCCCGACATCGCTACCCATGGCATGTGAGGTCATTTGCGGGCACGAGAAGTTACACTCGATCATGTCGGCACCCGCGTCTTCAACCAGGCGGGCCAGTTCCTGCCATTGCTGCTCATTTTCCCCCATAATCGACGCAATCAGGACTTTGTCCGGGTAGTCCTGTTTCAGTCGACGAATTGCGGCCAGATTCTCCTCCAGCGGATGCTCGGCAATTTGTTCCATGTTTTTGAAGCCAATAAAGCCGGTATCTTCTTTGGTGAGATGGTCAAAACGTGGGGAGACTTCATTAGCAATAAAGAACCCGATCGTTTTAAAAACAATACCACCCCAGCCGCTATCATAGGCTTTGGCGCACATTTCATAGCAGTTGCCCACCGGAGAGGAAGAGAGGCAGAACGGGTTGGGGAATTTGACGCCGCAAAAAGTAATAGAAAGATCTTTCGTTAACATGAGCAAGCTCCCTCTAAATAGTGATGAATGGCCTGAGCGGCTTCTTTTCCCGTTTTCACGGCGTAAACAACGGTTTTATCGCCTTTAACAATATCGCCCGCAGCAAACAGAGCCGGATCGGCGGTTTGATAATTGTGCGTATCGATAAGATTGCGCTGTGGTTTTAACGCGGCGAAATTATCAAGCTGAGCATGTTGGCCGACGGCGAGAATAATCTGTTCGGCTTCAAGCGTGAGTTCTCCTGGCAGGCGTACGTGCTTAAAGGTGACTCGATTTCCGCTAACCGCCACGGGCGTGAAGCCGTCAATTATCGACACCCCTAAAGCCTGTGTGCTGCTGAATTCTTTGTCGCTGGCCGGGAAGTCAGCGAGTTCTTCACGCGCGACACAGGTGACTGACGGGCAGCCCAGCAGCTTCAACGTACTGGCGACATCCATCGCCACGTCGCCACCGCCGATGATTAATGCACTTTGTGCGACGGTAATATCGCCGTTGGATTGGCGGGCTCGTTGCAGAAAATCGACGGCGATTTCTACGTGATTCGCCCTCTCAAACAGAGGTAACGTTGAACCGTAAGACATCCCAACGGTAACCAGTACGGCGCGGTATTCTGCTTTGAGTTGCTCAACGGAAAGGGCATTGCCGACTTCACAATTGCACTTGATGGTCACGCCCATTTCAACGATACGGGCAATTTCAAGATCCAAAACTGCTTGCGGCAGACGAAACTCAGGAATGCCATAACGCAACCAGCCACCTGGCTGGGCCTGTTTTTCGAAGATTGTGACATCATAACCAAGATTACTTAGCGTTACGCTGGCCTGTAACCCTGCCGGACCCGCCCCGATGATAGCTACCTTGCCGAGCGTTTTTGTTGCTGGCTGATAGATTTTCATTGCGGTCTGCTGTTCAAAATCGGTAATAAAGCGTTGCAGACGTGCAATATCGATAGGTTTATCAATTCCTGAGCGCGTACATCCGCGCTGGCATAATTTTTCGGTTGGGCAAACCCGGGCGCACACCGCACCGAGCGCATTATTTTCGCGGATAGTTTCGGCAGCGCCTTTAAAATTACGAAAATAAATAGAGCGAATAAATTTCCCTGGGTCTGTTTGCGCCGGGCAATCATGACTACAGGGGGCGTCGTGACATAATAAACAGCGAGAAGCCTCTTTTATTGCTAATAATGGGGTAAAAGCAGGCGTGAGCTCATCCAGATAATTTTGTTGTGGCATATTTTCTTCCTTAATGCTTGAGTAAATTAAGGCAAACCGTTAATAACAAAATATAAAAAGTGAAGGCTATTCCTAAGGCTAAGCACTGCAGGAAGAGTATTCTGTGAAAGGATTCACAAATAGAAGATAGTCTGAGGGAAATGCTGGCGGGCAGCATTAATCCCTTACATTGAAATGGTAATTATTATCAAAATATTAGCTATTCTCAAATGCTAATATAAAGGAAAATTCTTTAGCGATAAAAGACTAAGTAAATAACCATCCCGAAGGATAAACATCCGCACCCGGCATAAACCAGCACATAAGACCAAAATTGCAGGGGCTCTTGATTGCGATAAGCGTAAACCGGTTCGCGCGCATTCTTTTTAATTTTATCTACGGCCCCAGAGCGCCAGCCTTTCCATGCTTCGCGAAAACAAAATACGGGAATGAGCAGAAAGGCCAACACGACGAAAAGGGTTTGTACATCCATGCTTATTTTCCTTGTTTCTTTTGTAATTCGAGTAGTTGTTCAGGCGTGACCGCCGGATATCCCTGTGCATCGTCCGGTACCTGATGCATGGTAGGGATGGGCACCAGCGGGCCTAAAAAGCGGGGTTCACGTTTGAAAATATAGAGATCGGCCAGTGCGCCAAAGCGGGCGCCAAATTCACGTACCCGCACGGTGAGCATATCTTTTGGTGAGGGCACCGCATAGCACTGGGCCTGGATGCCCATATGCAGCGCAATAAACAAGGCGCGCTCACAGTGGAATCGCTGAGTAATAATGATGAAATCGTTGGTATCGAACACCTTGCGGGTTCGTACAATTGAATCGAGCGTCCGGAACCCGGCGTAATCAAGCACGATGTCAGCGGGATCGACGCCGGCGGCAATCAGATCCTTACGCATCGTCATGGGTTCGTTGTAGCTTTGTTGTGCGTTGTCGCCGCTCAGCAGCAGATAGTTTACCTTTCCACTGTTATAGGCGTTCAATGCGCCCTGAATGCGGTAGCGGTAATACTGGTTGATGACGCCGGTGCGATAGTATTTCGCCGTGCCCAGGACCACACCGACCTGGCGATAGGGTAAATCCTGCAATTCGTCGTAGATGTAAGGAGCGGTCTTCCAGCTCATCCACCTGTCGAGCCCAAGCACAGTCAAAAGCAGCAAGCCTACCAGGACTAACAGGCTGTAAAACACGCGCTTTAACATGCAGAAAACTCGTTATTTGGATGGAATTTCAATCAGGCTACTGTACCGGAAGACGTAGCGCAAGAAACAGCAATCTGATTGAGGGGATTTTCAGCAAAACGGCCCTGTTGGATGGTAGCAACAGCAAATCTGGCCGACAACCTGGAGCGATTGTAGGCCAGATAAGCGTAGCGCCAGGCAATTAACCGAGCAGCACGCGCTCAATATTATTGCAGCCCAGCGCTTTCAGGGTAGCGGAGGTCGCATCCCACTGAATCAACGGCGCATCGGCTTTTTCAGCCAGCACAGCACGCTGGATATCCGGGTAGTCATAACCGTTAAGGTTCAACAGGTTTAACGCGCCTTGCAGCGGCGGCAGGGTCGGGTTGAAGGCGGCATTTTCCGCATAGCTACCGCTAAAAATTCGACCATCTTTACATTCCAGCGCCACGCCGCTTGGGGAGTTGCTGTACGGCATATGACATCTGTTGGCGGCGGTGATAGCCGCTTGGGTCAACGCATCGCCCTGCAGCGCGAAGCCGTGATCCTGATCGTCCATCAGCAGTGTTTTAATCTCCAGATCTTTCGGTCCGAAGGCGTCTGGCAGGTAATCGCGCAGCACGTGTGGCGCACGTCCCGGCAGATGAATACGTAAATCCAGTCCACTGTTCAGTTCGTTCATAAACTGGCGACAGTGGCCGCACGGCGTGTAGTTGACGGTGATGGCGGCGAGCCCTTTTTCACCGCGCAGCCAGGCATGGCTAATGGCGCTTTGCTCGGCATGAACGGTTTGCTGCATAGTCGCCCCCAGGAACTCCATGTTCCCACCGAAGTACCAGGTGCCGCTGATGCCGCGAGAAATTGCCCCAACGTTGAAGTTGGACAGCGGAGTACGCGCGCAGGCCGCAGCCAGCGGCAGTAGAGCGAATGCCAGCGCGTCTTCGTCCAGTCCCGATTCGCGTTTCAGCAAAGAGACCTGCTCAGCAGTCAGCATGGCGGGGAAATGCGCATCCGCCAGAACAGGCGCCAGGGCTGATTGCAAGTTATCCGCGAGTTGGGCAAAAGCAGTTTGAAAACGTGGATGCATGGCGATGCCTCATAACAATGTAATGGAATCGTAGTTTACGGGCCTGTTACGGCTTTATATGTGATCCAAATCTCATTGTGTATGCAACTTATGAAACTTAAATTAAAAATGTGCAACGCATCGCAAATAATTAGCCAAAAATTGAAGGTTAACCGACCAGGGCCAGAATAATCGGGAACAGGAATGGGGCGACCAACGAGGTGATAATGCCGCAAATAACCAGCGCCAGAGAGCTAAACGCGCCTTCCTGATAGTCCAGCTCTGCACAGCGTGCGGTACCCAGGGCGTGCGAAGCGGTACCCATAGCCAGTCCACGTGCGGCTTTGGTGCGAATACGCATCGCATTGAGCAAAGTATGACCAAACACTGCCCCGAGGATACCGACAAAAATGACGCACACGGCGCTGATGGCCGGAATACCACCAATACTGCCTCCCACTGCCATAGCGATAGGCGTGGTTACCGATTTCGGCATGATTGACGCAGCAATTTGCGGCGATGCGCCCATCAACAAGGCGATTGTTGTACCTGTGACCATCGCCACAACGCTCCCCGCAAAGCAGATGGCAATAATTGATTTCCAGCGAGCGCGAATCTGGTGCAGCTGTTCGTATAACGGATAGGCCAGCGCGACCACGGCAGGTTGCAGTAAATCGTTCAGCACCTCACTGCCTTTGAAATAGTGATCGTAGGGAATTCCGGTCAGCATCAGAATGGGAATGATCACCACCATGGCGACCAGTAGCGGGTTCAATAGCGGCATTTTAAATCGTGCAGCCAGCTTACGTGCGCCAAAAAATACCGCCAGCGTAAGGGGTAACGACCACCAGATATACGACATCATTCTTTAGACCCTTTTTGCCCAACGATTTTGCGCTCACCGTGCACAATGTGAGAACTCCAGCTCACCACCAGGAAAACGACGAGCGTACTGATGGTACAGGACACCACTACCGGACCAAATTGCGCACGGAGCAGATCAAAGTACTGCATGATCCCCACGCCAATCGGGACAAACAGCAGGGCCATATAGCGAATCAGCACATAGCAGCCGGGGTTAACCCATTTTGCCGGTAACACCTGCAAAGCCAGTAAGACAAACAGAATCAGCATGCCGATAATGCTGCCCGGAATGGTGATGGGGAGTAGCGATGCAAGAAAAATACCTGCATAGAGGCAGGCATAAATCAGGACGAATGCGCGCAAATATTGCCAGATAATGTTCAGTGCTTTGCTCATAGTTGAAACCCTTGACGAGACTGATTCATCATACAATTAAACTTCAAAACGTGCTACCGATCACATCATGAATTCTAAGCATAGAAGAAATAGATATCTGGAACATCGGGCGATGGCCCTAACTGTTCACGTTAAACCTGTGCCAGGTAATACAGAAAACGATTCAGGGCGGTCGTGGGCGTTTCATTGTTGCGCCAGAACACGCCTACGCTACCTTTTTGTTCAATCTTCGGCAGATTCAGGATAGCCAGCTGTCCCTGGGCGGCATAACGCTGCGCCAGGCGTAGAGAAAGAATAGAGATCATGTCGCTACTTTGCAGCAGGTTGGTGCTGACGTTTATCGACGCCGACTCAATGATGTTTTCCGGTAGCATGACGCCGTTATCTACCAGCGCGTTGTCAATGCTTATCCGGATGGGCGTTCCCGTCGGCCAGACAATCCAGCGCCAGTTAGCCAGATCATGCCAGGTGAGCAGGGGATATTTTGCCAGCGGATGGTCGGGGCGCGCGACGAAACAGACCGGCTCGGTATACAGCACCTGGTAATTGAGCGGCAACTGAAGCGCCCGGCCACCGACGCGTCCGACCACCACATCCACCGAACCCGCGAGCAGATCGTGCAGCAGCGGGGTCATCACCTTCTCTTCAATATTAAGATGCAAGGTCGGCAGCTCTGTGAGCAAACCCAGTATCGCCTGTGAAACGCAGTCCGTCGCCACCGGCGAGCAGCCAATCTTCAGACTCCCTACCAGGCCTCCCTGCTTAAAACGGGCGATTTCATACTGTGAACGTTCCATATCATTGATCAGGCGTTGGGCATGCTGCAGTAGCAGCTTGCCGCCTTCTGAAGGGCGTAAGCCTTTGCTATGACGTTCAAAGAGTGTGATACCCATCTCATCTTCGAGCTGCGATAACCATTTTGACAACGCTGGCTGGGTGATATTCATCATTCGGGCGACGTGAGTCAAATTCCCCTGTTCGCCCAGCGCAATAAGCGTTTGCAGGTGGTGTAACTTAAGTTTCTGCGCCCAGTTAGCCATTTGCTATAACCTCCAGGTTATGCCTCTGCATGAAAAGCCATTGTACATTTCATCTCCAAACATACAAAGTCGCAACATACCTAAAACAAA
This sequence comes from Citrobacter sp. XY323, assembly GCF_025106035.1. Classification (NCBI taxonomy): domain Bacteria; kingdom Pseudomonadati; phylum Pseudomonadota; class Gammaproteobacteria; order Enterobacterales; family Enterobacteriaceae; genus Citrobacter; species Citrobacter sp. XY323. The sequence goes on along the minus strand of NZ_JANYUK010000004.1, from coordinate 389,988 downwards.
ACAGACATCTACTCTACCTGCACTGAGGCATTCACTATGACTCAACAACGTGATCTACAAGCACTGATCGATTCCGCCCCCGTCGGTAAGACCCAGTGGCGCGTTATCATTTGCTGTTTTTTGGTCGTCATGCTCGACGGTTTTGATACCGCGGCTATTGGTTTTATCGCGCCCGACATTCGCACCCACTGGCAACTGACGGCCGGAGATCTGGCGCCGCTGTTTGGCGCAGGCCTGCTGGGTCTGACCGCTGGCGCACTGCTCTGCGGTCCGCTATCGGATCGTTTTGGCCGCAAACGGGTGATTGAACTCTGCGTGGCGCTGTTCGGCGCACTGAGCCTGATCTCGGCTTTTTCCCCCGATCTACAAACGCTGGTTTTTTTGCGCTTCCTTACCGGGTTAGGCCTGGGCGGCGCGATGCCAAATACTATCACTATGACCTCAGAATACCTGCCAGCGCGTCGGCGTGGCGCACTGGTCACCATGATGTTCTGCGGTTTTACCCTGGGCTCGGCGATGGGCGGGATTGTCAGCGCACAGCTGGTGCCGGTTATTGGCTGGCACGGCATCCTGGTGCTGGGAGGCGTGCTACCGCTGATGCTGTTTGTGGCTCTGCTGTTTGCTTTGCCGGAATCCCCGCGCTGGCAGGTTCGTCGTCAGTTGCCGCAAAACGTGATTGCCAGAACCGTCAGCGCCATCACCCGGGAACGTTATGACAATACCCAATTTTATCTCAACGAGGGCGCCGCGATTGCCAAAGGCAGCATTCGCCAGCTGTTCGTCGGGCAACAGTTGCCCATTACCCTGATGTTATGGGTGGTGTTCTTTATGAGCCTGCTGATTATTTATCTGCTCTCCAGCTGGATGCCAACGCTGCTTAACCATCGCGGAATTGACCTGCAGCATGCCTCATGGGTGACCGCCGCCTTTCAGATTGGCGGTACGCTAGGTGCGCTGGTGCTGGGAGTGCTGATGGATAAATACAACCCTTTCCGCGTGCTGGCAGTGAGCTATGCGTTGGGTGCGGTGTGTATTGTCATGATTGGCCTGAGCGAGAACGGCCTGTGGCTGATGGCGCTGGCCATTTTTGGCACCGGCATCGGCATCAGCGGTTCGCAGGTGGGCCTGAATGCCTTAACCGCCACGCTTTATCCGACGCAGAGCCGGGCCACGGGCGTCAGCTGGTCTAATGCGATTGGCCGCTGCGGCGCGATTGTCGGCTCGCTCTCCGGCGGCGTGATGATGGCGATGAATTTCTCATTCGATAACCTGTTTTTCATTATTGCCGTTCCGGCGGCCATCAGCGCGGTGATGCTTATGCTGCTGACGGTTGTTATCCGCCAGTCGGCCTCTGTCCCTGACGCGTTGTCACGCGTAGGCATCGTGAACAAATAAGGAGAATCTCTATGTCAGAACTTAATCAGGATGTTAAGAACAGCCGTCAGCAGTTTTACCAGCATATTTCCGGGCAGAATCTGACCCCGCTGTGGGAGTCGCTGCACCGCCTGGTACCGCCAACGCCGAACGCACATTGTGCTCCTGCGTACTGGAACTACCAGGAGATCCGCCCGCTGCTGCTGGAAAGCGGCGATCTGATTGGCGCGAAAGAGGCGATTCGTCGCGTACTGGTGCTGGAAAACCCCATGCTGCGCGGACAGTCTTCAATCACCCCAACGCTGTACGCCGGATTGCAGTTAATTATGCCGGGCGAGGTTGCCCCGAGTCACCGGCATAATCAGTCTGCGCTGCGCTTTATTGTCGAAGGGAAAGGGGCATTTACCGCGGTAGATGGCGAGCGCACCCAAATGCATGAAGGCGATTTTATTCTGACGCCACAGTGGCGCTGGCACGACCACGGCAACCCAGGCAGTGAACCGGTGGTGTGGCTGGACGGTCTGGATCTGCCACTGGTGAATCTGCTGGGTTGCGGCTTTGCGGAAGATTACCCGGAGGATCAGCAGCCGGTCACGCGTAAGGAAGGGGATTACTTACCACGCTACGCGGCCAATATGCTGCCGCTGCGTCATCAGAAGGGTAACTCATCGCCAATTTTCAACTATCGCTACGATCGCAGCCGTGAAGCGCTGCATGACCTGACCCGCATGGGCGACGCCGATGAGTGGGACGGTTACAAGATGCGTTACGTCAACCCGGTAACCGGTGGTTATCCCATGCCTTCAATGGGGACCTTTTTACAACTGTTGCCGAAGGGCTTTTCCTCGCGGATGGCGCGTACCACCGACAGCACTATCTATCACGTGGTGGAAGGAAGCGGGCAGGTCACCATCGGCACCGAGATCTTCAATTTTTCGCCAAAAGATATCTTCGTGGTGCCAACCTGGCACGGCGTGTCATTCCAGGCCCACGAAGATGCCGTCTTATTTAGTTTTTCGGACAGACCGGTTCAGGAAGCGCTGGGGTTGTTCCGTGAAGCACGTTATTAATTTGGGAGAGAGAAAATGACGCAATACGTATTCGAACCACAAGCGCCTGTTACCGTTCCGGTCGTTGGCAGTAATGAACAGTTTCCCGTGCGTCGCGTTTACTGCGTGGGCCGCAACTATGCCGCTCATGCGCGTGAAATGGGTTTTGATCCGGATCGCGAACCGCCGTTCTTCTTCTGTAAACCTGCCGATGCAGTGGTCCCGGTGGCGGCCGGTCAAACCCTCGAGCTGCCATACCCGTCGCAGACCGATAACTATCACTATGAGATAGAGCTGGTGGTGGCGATCGGTAAAAAGGGCAGCGATATACCCCTGGAAAAAGCGCACGAATATATCTGGGGCTATGCCACTGGTCTGGATATGACCCGCCGCGACAGGCAGATGGAGATGCGCCAGATGGGGCGTCCGTGGGAAATCGGCAAAGCATTTGATCTTTCTGCCCCCATCGCGCCACTGCATAAAGCCAGCGAAAGTGCGGATGTTAACAACGCGCCTATCTGGTTGCAGGTCAACGGCGACGATCATCAGCGTAGCGATATTCGCCACCTCATCTGGTCCGTTAATGAAACCATTAGCTATCTGTCCGGCTTTTTCGAACTACAGCCGGGTGATTTGATCTACACAGGCACGCCAGAGGGCGTGGGCGCAGTGGTGAAAGGAGATGTGATCACCGGCAATGTAGACGGTTTAACCCCCATCGCTGTGAAGATTGTCTGAGGTGGATGATGAAGCTGTACAGTTTCTTTAACAGCTCCGCGTCATATCGCGTACGCATTGCGCTGGCGCTGAAGGGGCTTGATTACCAGACGGTGGGTGTCAACATTCGCATCGGTCAGCAGAACGAGCTGGCCTACCGGCGGATGAACCCGGTAGGGCTTGTACCGACGCTGGTCACTGATGAGGGAGAATCACTCGGGCAGTCGCTGGCGATAACCGACTGGCTGGATGGTCACTTTCCGCAGTCGCCGCTGCTGCCAGCCGACTTCCCGACGCGCAGCCGGGTGCTGGAAATTGTTTATGCCATCGCTTGTGATATCCATCCCGTGAATAACATGCGGGTACTGCGCTACCTGAGCGAAGAGCTAAAGGTCAGTGAAGAGGATAAAAAACGCTGGTATGCGCACTGGATCCAGCAAGGGTTAAGTGCGGTTGAACAGATGCTGCGCCAGAGTCACTCGGGGACGTTCTGTGTGGGGGATGCGCCGACGCTGGCGGATTGCTGTCTGATCCCGCAGTGGGCGAACGCGTTACGTGTGGGCTGTGATCTGAGCGGGTATCCGCGCTGTAAGGCGGTATACGATGCCTGTACCCAGCTTCCGGCGTTTATCGCCGCCGCGCCCGAGAATCAACAAGACAAAATTCCAGCCTGATAAGGAGAACGACAATGGCTAAAGTGACACGCGCAATTATCGTGGGTGGCGGGATTGGCGGCGCGGCGACCGCGCTGTCGCTGGCCCGTCAAGGCATTAAAGTGATGTTGCTGGAGAAAGCGCACGAGATTGGTGAGATTGGTGCGGGCATTCAGCTCGGGCCGAACGCGTTTTCTGCTTTGGACAGCCTTGGCGTGGGTGACGTCGCTCGTCAGCGCGCCGTTTTTACCGATCACATCACCATGATGGATGCGGTAAACGCGAAAGAGGTTGTACATATTGAAACCGGGCAGGCGTTCCGCGATCACTTTGGCGGTCCTTATGCGGTTATCCATCGGGTTGATATTCATGCTTCTGTCTGGGAGGCGGCACTGGTTCATCCCAACGTTGAGTATCGCACTTCAACTAACGTGGTTGATATTCGCCAGACAGAAGATGATGTGACGGTAATTGATGAGCACGGTAACAGCTGGACAGCGGATATTTTGGTGGGCTGTGACGGTGTGAAGTCGGTTGTGCGTCAGTCTCTGATTGGCGATGCGCCACGCGTGACCGGGCACGTGGTCTATCGCGCGGTGATTGATTGCGATGATATGCCGGAAGATTTGCGCATTAACGCGCCGGTGCTGTGGGCCGGACCGCACTGCCACCTGGTGCACTATCCACTGCGCGGCGGCAAGCAGTATAACCTGGTGGTGACCTTCCACAGCCGTCAGCAGGAGGAGTGGGGGGTGAAGGATGGCAGTAAAGAGGAAGTGCTCTCCTATTTTGCCGGTATTCATGCGCGTCCGCGCCAGATGCTGGATAAGCCGACGTCATGGCGTCGCTGGTCCACCGCTGACCGCGAACCGGTAGAGAAATGGGGGACCGACCGCATTACGCTGGTAGGTGATGCTGCGCATCCGGTGGCACAATATATGGCGCAGGGCGCCTGTATGGCGCTTGAAGATGCCGTTACTCTCGGTAAGGCGTTACAGCAGTGTGACGGCGATGCGGCTGATGCCTTTGCCTTGTATGAGTCGGTGCGTATTCCGCGTACTGCGCGCATCGTCTGGTCGACGCGCGAAATGGGACGTGTGTACCACGCCGCAGGCGTCGAGCGCCAGGTGCGTAATCTGCTGTGGAAAGGCAAATCTCAGGCGGAATTTTATCGTGGTATGGAATGGCTGTACGGCTGGAAAGAAGATAACTGCCTGTTGCCGCGCTGAGCCTCTTTAATCTCCCGAACGGAGGCGCTACCATAGCGCCTCTTTTTTTGCGGGTGACGATATGCGTGTTTTACTGGCGCCGATGGAAGGCGTGCTCGACTCACTGGTGCGCGAGCTGCTGACTGAAGTGAATGATTACGATCTGTGCATCACCGAGTTTGTGCGCGTGGTGGATCAGCTCCTGCCGGCAAAAGTATTCCATCGGCTCTGCCCGGAACTGCATAACAATAGCCGGACGCCATCCGGCACGCGGGTGCGCATACAGTTGCTGGGGCAGTATCCGCAGTGGCTGGCGGAGAACGCGGCGCGCGCGGTAGAACTGGGCTCGTTTGGTGTCGATCTGAACTGTGGCTGCCCGTCGAAGCTGGTCAACGGCAGCGGCGGTGGCGCAACGTTATTAAAAGATCCTGAACTCATCTACCGGGGCGCAAAAGCCATGCGCGAGGCGGTTCCGGATCATCTCCCCGTGACGGTGAAAGTGCGTCTGGGCTGGGACAACAGCGACAGGCAGTTTGAAATTGCTGATGCCGTTCAGCAGGCGGGCGCCAGCGAGCTGGCGGTGCATGGCCGAACCAAGGAACAGGGCTATAAGGCCGAACATATCAACTGGCAGGCGATCGGTGAGATCCGCCAGCGGCTTACCATTCCGGTTATCGCGAATGGCGAAATCTGGGACTGGCAAAGCGCCCAGGACTGTATGGCTATCAGCGGATGCGATGCGGTGATGATTGGCCGTGGGGCATTAAATATTCCGAACCTGAGCCGTGTGGTGAAGTACAACGAGCCGCGTATGCCGTGGCCTGATGTCGTGATGCTGTTGCAAAAATATACTCGTCTTGAAAAGCAGGGTGATACCGGGCTGTATCACGTGGCGCGGATTAAACAATGGTTAGGGTATTTGCGTAAAGAATACTCAGAAGCAACCGCGCTGTTTCAGGAAATCCGCGCATTAAACAATTCACCGGATATCGCGCGCGCGATTCAGGCCATTGATATCGCTAAATTGCATTAACACATTAATCGGCCACCGGAGTGGCCTTTTTTCAAAAAATCATCTTAAACACGCCAGTCACCACCAATAACCCAATCAGAAAAATAACTAAAATAATCCACAGTAAGATTTTCATCAGCGTTCCTTTTTTGGTGAGTTCAGGTTAAGTATAGGAAAGCCTCTGAAAATCTTCCTGTACTGACCTTACTCCGGTTTACGTGCGCTGAGCAGAAACACCATTGGCCGCTCTTTTTCTTCATCCAGCGCCGGGTTTTCAGCAATCTGTTCAGCGGACGGTCCCCATTCATCGACACAAACGATTTCGAATCCGGCGGCTATCAGCGCATTAATCCAGGTCGCCAGCTTACGGTGCTGTTTTTTGACACCCTCCGCGAACCAGTTACTGATGCGTGTGCCTTCCTGCTGATAATGATTGACTGGCCAGGACTGTTGCCCGGTTTTATCTTTTATCCAACCCTGGTTAAGCGGTGCAGTATAAATGGGATGCTCGGCAGAGAATACCAACATGCCTCCCGGTGTTAACGACTGGTAAATCGTTACGAATAATCGCGCGATATCGCGCAAATAGTGCAGGGCAAGTGAGCTGTAAACCAGGTCAAAGGAATTTGGCGACAGGGAAAGCGTCTCGAGATCTTCACGTCGATAAACGATGCCATTACCCTGCGTCATGCTGTGCGCCTGAGTTAACATCTTTTGTGAAATATCCAGTCCCACTACGCTGGCCGCCTGGTTATCGCGCGCGTAGCGGCAAAACCAGCCATATCCGCAACCCAAATCGAGGATATTTTTTCCCTGTAGAGCGGGGAGCATCGCTTGTATTGTCGGCCATTCTGGCGCACCGTCGAGCCCTTTTACTGAACGGTCCAGTGTGGCATATCCGGCAAAGAACTCGGGATCGTCATAGATATTCTGCGACATAATGTCTCCATCCATAAATTATTAAAATTAATTAATCTAAATTATTTGTTGGGTGTATATTTTTCCGATTATATATTTTTATTGCCAAAGGTGTATTGCCACGCGTAACTAAAAAAGGAAACGCGACAAGTCGTAATCTCAGCACATCTTTTCTTACCTGTGTCTCTCCATGAATCGTAATTCTGCTTTTGTCACGACGGCATTGTTGCCGCTTTTTATTTTGATGTCAGGTTGCGCGCCGATGCATGATGACCGCCAGTCTCTGTCACAGCAGACCCCCGCTGCGAATGTCGATACCACATTGCCTGCGGCGTTAAAAAATGGCTGGCCGGACAGCCAATGGTGGAAGGCATACCATGACCCCCAGCTTAATGCGCTGATTGACAGCACGTTACGAAACTCCCCTGATATGCAGGTCGCGGAACAGCGCATTCAACTGGCGGAGGCGCAGGCTAAGGCTGTGGAGGCGCAGGATGGCCCGGAGATCGATTTCTCAGCAGATGTGGAGCGTCAGAGAATGTCAGCCGAAGGGCTGATGGGTCCGTTTGCCATTACCGATCCGGCCGCCGGGACGACCGGGCCGTGGTACACCAACGGCACCTTGGGTTTAACTGCTGGCTGGAATCTGGATCTGTGGGGTAAAAATCGGGCCGAAGTGACGGCACGTATTGGGGCCGTTAAGGCGCGTGAAGCCGAGCGCGAGCAAACGCGACAGGTGCTGGCGAGCGGTGTGGCTCGTCTATACTGGGAATGGCAAACGCAGGCCGGGCTGAAAACCGTGTTAACGCAAATAGAAACCGAGCAGCAGAACGTCATTAACGTTGATCGTCAACTGTATCAAAATGGTCTTACTTCTTCGGTGGAAGGCGTTGAAACCGATATCGATTCCAGCAAAACAGAGCAGCAGCTGAACGATGTCAGCGGTAAAATGAAGGTGATTGAAGCGCGGTTGAGCGCGCTGACCAACTCGCAGTCCACAGCCCTGAAACTCCATTCGACCCCGCTGCCCGCTGTGGAAAGCCAGCTCCCGTCCCAGCTAGGTTATTCGCTGCTGGCCCGCCGACCGGATTTGCAGGCGGCGCACTGGTACATTGAGTCATCGCTGAGCAGCATTGATGCGGCGAAAGCGGCGTTTTATCCCGATGTAAATCTGATGGCATTTTTACAACAGGATGCGTTACATCTGAGCGACTTGTTTCGCCATTCCGCGCAGCAAATGGGCGTAACGGCCGGGCTGACGCTGCCTATCTTTGATAGCGGCAGGCTGAACGCGAATCTCGACATTACTCAAGCGCAAAGCAACCTGACGGTGGCGAATTACAACAAAGCCGTGGTGGATGCGGTGAATGACGTGGCGCGTGCAGCATCGCAGGTAGAAACACTGGCGCAGAAGAATCAGCATCAGCAGCAGATTGAGCATGATGCACTGCGCGTAGTGGGTCTGGCGCAGGCGCGCTTCAATGCCGGAATTATTGCGGGCTCCCGGGTCAGTGAGGCAAAGATCCCGGCATTACGTGAACGGTGCAACGCTCTGCTTTTACAAGGACAATGGCTGGATGCCTCAATCCAGTTGAACCGTGCGCTGGGGGGTGGCTACCACGCTTCGTAACGCACCCGCCCGGTAGACATCGCGCTATCGGGCCGTACTTTTGCTGCTGCGTTTTTTTAACCACCACCGAACGCCTGGCACCAGCACAATCACCAGAGCCAGCCATATCCAGTGCTTAATATGCTGGTCGAGATTGTGTAGCCACGGCGCAATGACTTCTCCCCCCACATAGCCCAGCGTGGTAAATATCAGCGCCCACGCCAGCGCCCCCAGGATATTCAACGGCAGGAAAATTTTAGGCGGCAAATGGCTTGCGCCAATCAGCAACGGGCCGATCACGCGAAAACCATACATAAAACGGGTGCCAATCACGAACAGATAAGGACGGCGCTGGATCATTTTCTGCGCCCGGCGGATTTTGTCGCGATGTTTTGAGAAACGACGCAAAATTTTTCCACCGTAACGACGCCCAAGCAGATACAGCAATTGATCGCCAATCATCCCGCCCAGGGCCACAGAGATAACCACCAGAGGAAATTTAAGTAATCCCTGATGTGCCGCCACGCCGCCCAGCAGGGTAATGGTTTCACCTTCGGCCAAACTGCCAATGACCAATGCGGCGTAACCGTAATGTGCAATAAGACTGTTTATATCCATATGTCTGGATGACCTCCCGACGTTAAGCATACACCCTGTGAATCATCGTGGGGTTTAAAAGCGCTGAATTAGCGGTTCGTCATTTTTGTTGTTGTACAAAAATTAATCCAAAGCTGAATTATACTTGAACTGTTGAGGTCCGGAGCTGACAAGAAGGGGGCGGTATGAACCATGTCTGGGGGCTGTTTTCCCATCCCGATCGTGAAATGCATGTGATCAACAGCGAAAACGAAAGCGTTTCGCATCACTACACCCACCATGTACTGCTGATGGCGGCAATCCCGGTTGTTTGTGCGTTCATCGGTACCACACAAATCGGCTGGAATTTTGGCGATGGCAATATCCTGAAATTATCCCTGTTGACCGGATTTGCAATGGCGATTCTGTTTTACGGGGTGATGCTGGCGGGCGTTGCCGTCATGGGCCGGGTTATCTGGTGGATGGCGCGTAACTACCAGCAGCGTCCGTCGCTGGCGCATTGTATGGTGTTTGCCGGATATGTCGCGACGCCGCTGTTTTTAAGCGGGCTGGTCGCACTTTATCCGCTGGTCTGGCTGTGCGCATTAGTCGGGACTCTCGCGCTGTTTTACACCGGCTATTTACTTTATCTCGGCATTCCGACGTTCCTGAATATCACTCGTGAGGAAGGGTTGAGTTTTTCCAGTTCGACGCTGGCGATCGGTGTGCTGGTACTGGAGGTTCTGCTGGCTATTACGGTAATCCTGTGGGGTTACGGCTATCGGTTATTCTGACGGATAAACCTGTCTACGCTGCGTTGTTGACGTAAAAGTCAGCAACGCAGCATTTCGAGACGATTCTCCTGTGGCAGCAAACCTGCCGGATCGCTATGATGCCTGAGCTAGCTTGAGATAAAACTTAATCTCTGGCGGTGTGCGTTGTGACGTGCGTGAACCATTATCAGAAATCTCATCATGCTGAAATTCCGAGTTTCATTATTAAGCCTTGCCCTGGTGCTGGCCGTTCCTTTTGCACCCCAAGCCGTGGCGAAAACGGCAACTACCGCAGCGGCTTCTCAACCAGAGATAGCGTCCGGTAGCGCGATGATCGTTGATCTGAATACCAACAAAGTTATCTATTCGAACCACCCGGACCTTGTGCGTCCGATTGCGTCGATTACCAAATTAATGACGGCGATGGTGGTGCTTGATGCACGACTGCCGCTGAATGAAAAGCTGAAAGTCGATATTAGCCAGACGCCGGAGATGAAAGGCATTTACTCTCGCGTACGACTGAACAGTGAAATCAGCCGTAAAGACATGTTACTGCTGGCGCTGATGTCATCAGAAAACCGTGCGGCGGCGAGCCTGGCGCATCATTACCCGGGCGGATACAACGCGTTTATCAAAGCCATGAATGCCAAAGCGAAAGCGCTCGGCATGACTCAGACACGCTTTGTGGAACCCACTGGCTTGTCGATTCATAACGTCTCGACCGCCCGTGACTTAACCAAGCTGCTGATCGCCAGCAAACAGTATCCGCTGATCGGCCAGCTAAGTACCACGCGTGAAGATATGGCGACGTTTGCCAACCCTGCGTATACGCTGCCGTTTCGTAACACCAACCATCTGGTATACCGCGATAACTGGAATATTCAGTTAACGAAAACCGGGTTTACCAATGCGGCAGGCCACTGTCTGGTGATGCGCACGGTGATTAACAACAAACCGGTGGCGCTGGTGGTGATGGATGCCTTTGGTAAATATACTCACTTTGCCGATGCCAGCCGTTTACGTACCTGGATTGAAACGGGCAAGGTGATGCCGGTTCCGGCGGCGGCGCTGAGCTATAAAAAGCAAAAAGCTGCGCAGATGGCGGCGGCAGGTTCGGCGAAGGGCGAGCAAACCGCGCAGAACGATTAAATAAGATGTCTTATCCGGCCTACGCATAGCGAATGTAGCAGTAGGCCGGGCAAGCGAAGCGCCCCGGCAACATGCCCGGTAGCGCTTATCTTTTTCAGGTTTACGATTCTTTCCAGAACTTCTGCTTACTCGTTTTCCCAATACCCGGATTCATACTGTTGGTGGGGTCATTCTCACGGTAAAAACGGGTCAAGGTTTCCGGCGCCTGATACAGATGCCCGACGTTATGCTCTGCCGGATACTGCGCCCCACGCTCGCGCAGGAGTTCCAGCATCTGCTCTTTGAGCGCATGCGCATCCACGCCTTTTTTCACGATGTAATCCTGATGGAAGACGTAACACATAAAGTGACCGTAATAGAGTTTGTGCACCAGTTGACTGTCGATCTCTGGAGGCAGATGCTCGTACCATTCGGTGTCGTTACGGCGCAGCGCGATATCCAGCGCCAGAATATCTTCCACCTCATCCGCATGTACGGCCTGATAACGAATAGCCGCGCCAGCCGCCGCGAAGCGGTGCAAGAACGCCTTGCTGCCTTCTTCCGCCGTACAGGCAAAGAAGTCGCCTTCAGCGGTTTTGAAATACTCGCTTAGCCAGTTTTGGGCTTCAGCCACGCCGCCACCGGCCATTTTTAACAGCAGGTGATGCTCGTACTTATCGCGCCAGCTTTTCATGCGCGCCGGTAAGTGGCTGGGGAACAAATGACCAAATTTCTGCATTGCCCGGTCGGTGAAATGAGGACGGAAAATTTTCACTTTTTCCAGCATCGCATCGGTGCGGCCTTTCAGGGTGAAGAAGAACGGCATTTTGTCGGTGCCGAGCTTGTCGATCATCAGAAACGTATCTTTGCCGTATTGCTCAGCGATGTCGTAAATATCGCGGTGCATATATTCACCGGCGACCGGCAGATGCTCGAATTTTGCCAGAATATGACGGCGGATCTCCGTCAGCACCTCTGGCTGGTTGGTGCCGATGTAAAAGACCTGCTGGTTTTTTTCGGCTTCGAAGGTGTCCAGACGCACGGCAAAGACCGCGAGCTTGCCTGCACAACCGGACGATTCAAACAAGCGATCCGGGTCGGCGTTATAGCGTGCGGGCGTGTCCGCGTCGATATCTCTGACACGGGTAACGTAGTCGTGATCGTGCGCGTGACGCCCGTCGTGGCGAACATCGTCATCTCTAATACGCTCGTCATCCAGTTTGCTCAGGATCTGCTCCGGGGTCTGGCCCAGCTCAATACCCAGATGGTTAACCAGCTGTAATTTTCCCTGTTCGTCAATACGCGCAAACAGCGACATCTCCGTGTATGCCGGGCCGCGCTGTACCAGCGAGCCGCCGGAGTTGTTGCAAATGCCACCGATAACCGAAGCGCCGATACAGGAAGATCCGATTACCGAATGCGGTTCACGGCCAAACGGTTTGAGCGCTTTTTCCAGCGAATAGAGCGTGGTTCCTGGATAGGCCAGAACCTGTTCACCTTTGCCGATGACGTGCAGCTTATCAAGACGCAGGGTGCTGATAATGACAATCTCGCGGTCGTAATCATTACCGCTCGGCGTAGACCCTTCGGTCAGGCCGGTGTTAGCGGCCTGCATCAGGATAATTTTATCCGCGGCGACGCAGGCGCTCAAAACGCGCCACAGTTCTAAAAGCGACCCGGGGAACACGACGGCAAGCGCATCGCCCTGGCCGGAGCGGAATCCCTTGCGATAGCGGGCGGTTTTAGCAGGTTCTGTCAGCAGGTGTGAATGACCCACCAGACGGGTCAGTTCATTCAGGAAAGCTTTATTATCTGTTGTAATGGAAGACATTCTCCACTCCTTGTGGTGGGACTCAATATCGGGAACAAGCATAGCGCTTTGTATGACAATACGCTTTCTCATTCATATTGTCTCTGGTTCGTCTTTTACTGATTCGCGCTGGTTTCGAAAATTAGGAGAATAACCTTAGCTTTCTTTATCGCTCCCGTTTAGTCTTACGGCAAACTGCGGTTTTTGTTATATTTTCGCTGCCTCGTCGGGAAAAAATAAAGAGAGAATCAACATGAAATGGCTATGTTCTGTAGGTGTCGCGGTGAGTCTGGCATTGCAACCAGCGTTGGCGGACACTCTGTTTGGTAACCATCCACTGACGCCAGAGGCGCGGGATGCCTTCGTTACCGATTTACTCAAGCAGATGACCGTAGATGAGAAGATTGGGCAACTGCGTTTGATAAGCGTCGGGCCTGATAACCCGAAAGAAGCCATCCGCGAGATGATCAAAGACGGGCAGGTTGGGGCAATTTTTAACACCGTCACGCGCCAGGATATCCGCAAAATGCAGGATCAGGTGATGGATCTCAGCCGCCTGAAAATCCCTCTCTTTTTTGCCTACGACGTATTGCACGGTCAGCGTACCGTATTCCCGATAAGCCTCGGTCTGGCGTCCTCCTTTAATCTTGATGCGGTCAGAACCGTTGGTCGAGTGTCTGCGTATGAAGCCGCCGATGATGGTCTGAATATGACCTGGGCGCCGATGGTCGATGTCTCGCGCGATCCGCGCTGGGGCCGCGCCTCGGAAGGGTTTGGCGAAGATACGTATTTGACCGCCACGATGGGCAAAACCATGGTGGAAGCGATGCAGGGTAAAAGCCCGGCCGATCGCTATTCGGTGATGACCAGCGTCAAGCACTATGCCGCCTATGGCGCGGTTGAAGGCGGCAAGGAATACAACACTGTCGATATGAGCCCGCAGCGTTTGTTCAACGACTATATGCCACCGTACAAAGCCGGACTGGACGCCGGTAGCGGTGCGGTGATGGTGGGGCTTAATTCGCTGAACGGTACGCCGGCGACTTCGGATGCATGGCTGTTAAAAGACGTGCTGCGCGATGAGTGGGGCTTTAAGGGCATTACCGTTTCCGATCACGGTGCGATTAAGGAACTGATTAAGCACGGTACCGCCGCCGATCCTGAAGATGCGGTGCGTGTGGCGATCAAGTCCGGCATCAACATGAGCATGAGCGATGAGTATTACAGCAAATACCTGCCGGGGTTGATTAAGTCAGGTAAGGTGACGATGGCGGAGCTGGACGACGCTGCGCGTCATGTGCTGAACGTGAAATATGATATGGGGCTGTTTAACGATCCGTACAGCCATCTGGGGGCCAAAGAATCTGACCCGCAGGACACCAACGCGGAAAGCCGTTTGCACCGCAAAGAGGCGCGTGAAGTGGCGCGTGAAAGCCTGGTGCTGCTGAAAAACCGTCTGGAAACATTGCCGCTGAAAAAATCCGCCACCGTAGCGGTTGTCGGTCCGCTGGCCGACAGCAAGCGTGATGTGATGGGCAGTTGGTCTGCTGCCGGGGTTGCCGATCAGTCAGTAACGGTGCTGACGGGGATTAAAAATGCCATCGGCGAGCAGGGCAAAGTGGTATACGCCAAAGGGGCGAACATCACCAACGACAAAGGCATTGTCGACTTCCTCAACCAGTATGAAGAGGCGGTGAAGGTTGACCCGCGTTCGCCGCAGGCGATGATTGATGAAGCCGTTAACGCCGCGAAGCAGTCTGACGTAGTCGTCGCGGTAGTTGGTGAAGCGCAGGGAATGGCGCATGAAGCCTCCAGCCGCACCGATATCACCATTCCGCAGAGTCAGCGTGACCTGATTACCGCGCTGAAAGCCACGGGTAAGCCGCTGGTTCTGGTACTGATGAACGGTCGTCCGCTGGCGCTGGTTAAGGAAGATCAACAGGCCGATGCGATCCTCGAAACCTGGTTTGCCGGGACGGAAGGCGGTAACGCCATCGCCGATGTGCTGTTTGGCGATTACAACCCGTCAGGCAAGTTGCCGATGTCTTTCCCGCGCTCTGTCGGACAGATCCCGGTTTATTACAGCCATCTCAATACCGGTCGCCCGTATAATGCCGATAAGCCGAATAAGTACACGTCGCGCTACTTTGACGAAGCGAACGGTCCGTTGTATCCCTTTGGCTATGGCCTGAGCTACACCACATTCACGGTTTCTGATGTGAAACTCTCTTCTCCGACGATGAAGCGTGACGGGACCGTGACGGCCAGCGTGCAGGTGACCAACACCGGCAAACGCGAAGGTGCGACGGTGATTCAGATGTATTTGCAGGATGTTACCGCTTCAATGAGTCGTCCGGTAAAACAGCTGAAAGGTTTTGAGAAGGTGAATCTTAAGCCGGGTGAAACCCAAACCGTTAGCTTCCCAATTGATGTTGAAGCGCTGAAATTCTGGAACCAGCGTATGCAATACGATGCCGAACCGGGCAAGTTCAACGTCTTTATCGGCGTGGATTCCGCCAGAGTGAAGCAGGGCGAATTTGAACTGCTGTAGTAATTGATATCATGCCTGGTAACGTGACGCTTATCAGGCCCGCGAAATCGTACCATCCGGTAAACTCACTTTGGGTTTGCCGGATTTTTTTTATTGTATTATCGCCTTACCGCGAGTAACTCTCAGTGTTACTACCCTATTGCCAGGTTAAGGCTTGATTTTTCGACTATGCTTTTTCCTCAAGTCTCTGAAAAGGGCCGTAAAAGAATGAGGAGTGCAGCATGATAATTTCAAAAGTTTGGGTGGGTTCGCTGGCGTTGTTAGCCGCGATCAGCTTGCCCTTACAGGCCGCGTCACCCGTCACGGTCGGTTCAAAAATAGATACCGAAGGGGCGCTGCTCGGCAACATTATTTTGCAGGTGCTCGAAAGTCACGGCGTGAAAACCGTTAATAAAGTACAGCTGGGTACCACTCCGGTGGTGCGTGGGGCAATCACCTCTGGTGAACTGGATATTTATCCGGAATATACCGGCAATGGCGCATTCTTTTTTAAAGATGAGAATGATCCTGCATGGAAAAATGCGCAGGCCGGTTATGACAAAGTGAAAAAGCTGGACGCAGAGCAAAATAAGCTGATCTGGCTAACGCCTGCGCCCGCCAACAACACCTGGACCATTGCGGTTCGCCAGGATGTCGCGCAAAAGAATAAGCTTGAGTCTCTTGCCGATTTAGGCCGTTACCTGAAAGACGGGGGGACGTTCAAACTTGCCGCCTCTGCGGAATTTATCGAACGGGCTGACGCGCTGCCTGCCTTTGAAAAAGCCTATGATTTCAAACTGAATCAGAATCAGCTGTTGTCGCTGGCGGGGGGGGATACCGCGGTGACGATTAAAGCGGCGGCGCAGCAGACCTCTGGGGTCAATGCGGCGATGGCCTACGGTACCGACGGTCCGGTTGCGGCGCTTGGTCTGCAAACATTAAGCGATCCGCAAGGCGTACAGCCCATTTATGCGCCGGCGCCCGTGGTGCGTGAATCGGTGCTGCAGGACTACCCGCAAATGGCAGAATGGCTACAACCGGTATTTGCCAGCCTGGATGAAAAAACGCTGCAACGGCTGAATGCCAGTATCGCCGTGGAGGGGCTGGATGCGAAAAAAGTCGCAGCAGACTACCTGAAGCAAAAAGGATGGGTGAAGTAACGGAGTTTGCAGCAGGTGGGTGTTTTGTCGAATATTTCAGTAAATCGGGTGCTGTTGCTGCTGGTGTTTCTTACCATCGCGGCGGCAGCGCTTCCTTTCATTAGCTATGCTCCCAATCGCCTGGTTTCCGGTGAAGGTCGTCAAATCTGGGATATCCAACCCGACATGGCGTGGGGATTAGCGGCGGCCTGTGTGCTGCTGTTTCTTCTGTGCTTTGTACCGGGAAAATCCGGCAATATATTGACGCTTATCGTTAGCCAACTGTTGGTGATTGCGGCGCTGGTCATCGCCGGCACAACGGCAACGTATCTGGCTCAGACGGGTAGCCCGCTGGCCAGAACCAGCCTGGGCAGCGGGTTCTGGTTAGGGCTGGGACTGATGCTGCTGGCAGCCAGTGACGCCATTCGTCGCATCACCGAACGGGCGTCGTGGCGTTGGTTATTGCACGCACAAATATTCATTTTGCCGCTGGTGTTACTGCTCTCCGGTACGTTTAACGATCTTTCTCTGCTTAAAGAATATGCCAATCGCCAGGATGTCTTTAACGACGCGCTGGCGCAGCATCTGACGATTCTGTTCGCTACCGTGGTGCCCGCGCTGCTCATTGGCGTGCCGCTGGGCGTCTGGTGTACTTTTTCTGTCTCCCGTCAGGGGCCAGTATTCGCGGTACTGAACATCATCCAGACTATTCCCTCCGTCGCGCTGTTTGGCCTGTTAATTGCGCCGCTTGCCGGACTGGTGAAGCACTTTCCCTTGCTGGGTTCGCTTGGCGTAGCGGGAACCGGTCTGACGCCTGCGCTTATTGCGTTGGTGCTGTATGCGCTTTTACCGCTGGTTCGCGGCGTAGTGGCTGGATTGAATCAGGTTCCACGCGATGTACTTGAAAGCGCCCGGGCGATGGGGATGAGCGCGCGTCAGCGGTTTATCTCGGTGCAGTTTCCACTGGCGCTGCCGGTCTTCTTGCGCAGTTTGCGAGTGGTGATGGTCCAGACGGTGGGGATGGCGGTGATAGCCGCGCTGATTGGTGCAGGGGGATTTGGCGCGCTGGTCTTTCAGGGATTGCTCAGTAGCGCCGTTGATTTAGTGCTGTTGGGCGTGATCCCGGTCGTTGTGCTGGCTGTGTTGATTGATGCGCTGTTTGATTTAGGGATCGCGCTGCTAAAGGTATCGAATAATGATTGAATTTCGCCATGTCAGTAAAACCTATGGCCAGCAAAAAGCCGTCGACGACCTGAACCTGCAGTTAGGAGAGGGCAGTTTTTCGGTATTAATTGGCACGTCAGGTTCGGGCAAGTCTACCACGCTAAAGATGATCAACCGGCTGGTTGAACATGACAGCGGGCAGATCCGTTTCGCCGGGGAGGAGATCCGCAGCCTGCCGGTGCTGGAGTTACGACGGCGCATGGGGTACGCGATTCAGTCTATTGGTTTGTTTCCCCACTGGACTGTCGCGCAGAATATTGCCACCGTACCGCAGCTGCAAAAGTGGTCACGTTCACGTATTGATGACCGAACAGATGAACTAATGGCGCTGCTGGGCCTCGAGGCGAGTTTGCGTCACCGTTATCCGCATCAGCTCTCCGGTGGACAACAGCAGCGGGTTGGGGTTGCGCGTGCGTTGGCCGCAGATCCGCAGGTGCTACTGATGGATGAGCCTTTTGGCGCGCTGGACCCGGTCACCCGCGGCGCGCTGCAGCAGGAGATGACGCGTATCCACCGTTTGTTGGGACGTACCATTGTGCTGGTGACGCATGATATCGACGAGGCGCTGAGACTGGCGGAGCATCTGATTTTGATGGATGCGGGAAAAGTTGTGAAGCAAGGCACGCCGCTGTCGATGCTTACTGCGCCAGCGAATGATTTCGTGCAAACTTTTTTTGGCCGCAGTGAACTGGGCGTAAGGCTGTTGTCGCTGCGTACGGTAGGGGATTTTATCCGTCGCGGCGAACACTCAGACGGCGAGCCGCTGGTGGATGAGATGACGCTACGTGATGCATTGTCGGTGTTCGTGGCGCGTGGCTGCGATGTCTTGCCGGTCGTGACGCCGCAGGGGTTGCCCTGCGGGACGCTTCATTTTCGCGATTTGCTTTCGGAGACGCCGACCCGTGAAACGTCTTGCTGATCCATTGCTATGGCTTGTTGTGCTGTTTCTGATCCTGTTGGTGGGGTTGCCCCACAGTCAGGCCCTGTTTAGTTCGCTATTTCCGGCGCTGCCGCGTCCCGTGTATCAGCAGGAAAGTTTTACGGCGCTGGCGTTGAGTCATTTTGCGTTGGTGGGGATTTCAAGCCTTATTGCCGTCATCATTGGCACTGGAGCGGGAATAGCGGTAACCCGGCCCTGGGGCGCGGAATTCAGGCCGATGGTGGAAACGATTGCCGCCGTGGGGCAGACATTTCCTCCGGTCGCCGTGCTGGCGATCGCCGTACCGGTGATGGGGTTTGGGCTTGAACCCGCGATTATCGCGCTGATTTTGTATGGCGTGTTACCAATCTTGCAGGCAACTCTGGCGGGACTCGGCGGAATTTCTTCCAGCGTGATGGATATTGCCAGCGGAATGGGCATGAGTCAGGGCCAGCGGCTGCGTAAAGTGGAGTTGCCGCTGGCGGCACCGGTTATTCTGGCGGGAATTCGCACGTCGGTGATTATTAATATCGGCACCGCTACGATAGCGTCAACCGTCGGGGCGAACACGTTGGGCACGCCGATTATCATCGGCCTGAGCGGGTTCAATACCGCCTATGTGATTCAGGGGGCGCTGCTGGTCGCGCTGGCTGCGGTGATAGTTGACCGCGGGTTTGAGCGATTAGCGAGCCACCTTACCCGGCACGTAAAATGAATGTGTAGCCTGCCAGCATGACGCCGCCGATACCGCCGATGGCCATCAGCAGGAAGAGGGTAATGACACCGATTTTAGCTGCGCTCATGATGCACTCCTTATGTGAATCTAAGGATTGTACACGTTTGTTAACAGAATATTAAGAGCCGATCCTGGTTGGCTTTAAATACCGAGCGGATAAATATCGTGACCTAACGCGCGCCATTCGTTCAGTTGTTGCTGCTGAGCAGGCGTTTGGCTTTCGCCGCACCAGACCAGTAAGGTTCGCCCTTCAAACAGTTCCGGTCGCAATTGGTTTAGCGAGTGGGCGAGGACGTCAACGCGCCATCCCTGCTGGCTGGCTACCCAACCCTCCAGCCATAAGCGAGTGGTATCATGAATGTTCCAGCCGACAACCAGGGCATCTTTACCCTGTTTCTTGCGCGCCGAGGCCAGACAAATCGCGATGTAGTTGATGAGGACACCGTCGAGGATCCCCAGTAACGCCTGCAGGATCGGCTGCTGACATTGCAGGCGACGGCGTAACGGAATGAACAAATGGGTGTTGAGCGTTTGTGCGGGATAATCCTGACCGCGCTCTTTGATCCACATCCTGAGGCTATGCAGATTATTACTTTGCAAATAGCTCAACAGCGTCTCTTGCTGTTCGCGCCAGCCGTTATGCACATCAATGTTCTCATTGCTGAGCAACATTTTTACCTTACTGACCTGAACGCCGTTATTTATCCAACGTTTTATCTCACGGATTCGGTCGATATCCGCGTCGTTAAACAGGCGATGCCCGCCGTCTGTTCGCTGCGGTTTCAGTAATCCGTAACGCCTCTGCCACGCGCGTAAAGTGACAGGGTTGATATCACAAAGCAAAGCCACTTCACCTATTGTGTAAAGCGCCATCGTCGTCTCACTTATGCTCGCGAGGTCCCAGTTTTACTTTAGACGCTCTTTTGCGAACCAGGTAGTTTTGTCTGTTTTTTGATCAACAAATGGGTGAATTTGTAGTCATGCTCGCGCTTTCGAGTGATCGTTCTCACAAATTCCTTTTTTTTTGCAACACTTCAAAGAAAGTTACGCGCAGCCCATGTATGTTACGCGCTTTTAAGTGATGTGTGGTTGGCAGGTATGTACGAGTTTAATCTGGTGTTGCTGCTGCTTCAGCAGATGTGTGTGTTTCTCGTTATCGCGTGGCTCATGAGCAAAACGCGTTTGTTTATCCCGCTGATGCAGGTCACGATCCGGCTCCCGCACAAGCTGCTTTGCTACGTTACCTTTTCCATTTTCTGCATTTTGGGCACCTATTTCGGGCTGCACATTGATGATTCTATTGCTAATACCCGAGCTATCGGCGCGGTGATGGGTGGGCTGCTTGGCGGCCCGGTGGTCGGCGGTTTGGTCGGTCTAACCGGTGGCTTACATCGTTATTCAATGGGCGGAATGACGGCGCTCAGTTGCATGATTTCGACCATTGTGGAAGGTTTGCTCGGCGGGCTGGTGCACAGCGTGCTCACCCGTCGTGGCCGTACCGATAAAGTCTTTAGCCCACTGACCGCGGGTGCCATTACTTTTGTCGCCGAACTGGTGCAGATGCTGATCATCTTGTTAATCGCCCGGCCGTTTGACGATGCGTTTCGGCTGGTCAGTAATATCGCCGCGCCGATGATGGTGACGAATACCGTGGGCGCAGCCTTATTTATGCGTATTTTGCTCGATAAACGGGCGATGTTTGAAAAATATACCTCTGCTTTTTCCGCCACTGCGCTCAAAGTTGCCGCCTCAACGGAGGGTATTTTGCGCCAGGGGTTTAACGAGGTTAACAGCATGAAGGTCGCTCAGGTGCTGTATGAAGAGCTGGATATCGGTGCTGTGGCAATTACCGACCGCGAGAAGCTGCTGGCATTTACCGGCATTGGTGACGATCACCATCTACCCGGAAAACCTATTTCGTCGTCGTACACCCAACGGGCGATAGAAACCGGAGAGGTGGTGTATGCCGATGGGAATGAAGTCCCTTACCGCTGCTCTTTGCACCCGCAATGCAAATTAGGCTCGACGCTGGTGATCCCTTTGCGGGGGGAAAACCAGCGGGTGATGGGGACCATCAAACTGTATGAAGCCAAAAACCGCCTCTTTAGCTCGATCAACCGCACGCTGGGGGAAGGGATCGCCCAGTTGCTTTCGGCGCAGATTCTGGCCGGGCAGTATGAGCGGCAAAAAGCGATGCTCACGCAGTCGGAAATCAAACTCCTGCATGCACAGGTGAACCCCCATTTTTTGTTTAATGCGCTCAACACCATCAAAGCCGTGATCCGACGTGATAGCGAGCAGGCCAGCCAACTGGTGCAGTATCTGTCGACGTTCTTTCGCAAAAACTTAAAACGTCCGTCGGAGATTGTGACGCTGGCTGATGAAATTGAGCACGTTAACGCCTATCTGCAAATTGAAAAGGCGCGATTTCAGTCGCGCCTGCAGGTGACTTTAACGGTGCCAGATGCGCTTTCGTATCAGCAATTACCTGCCTTTACCCTACAACCTATTGTGGAGAATGCCATTAAGCACGGTACCTCTCAGCTACTGGATACCGGCGAAGTGTCGATTACCGCCCGCCGCGAAGGGCAGTATCTGATGCTGGATATTGAAGATAACGCCGGGTTGTATCAGCCAACGTCTGAGGCCAGCGGATTGGGTATGAATCTGGTTGATAAACGACTGCGCGAGCGGTTTGGCGACGATTTTGGCATCAGCGTAGCGTGTGAACCTGACCGCTTTACCCGAATCACTTTACGACTTCCTCTGGAGGAACTGGCATGATCAAAGTGCTGATTGTCGATGACGAACCGTTAGCGCGGGAGAATCTGCGGATCCTGTTGCAGGCGCAAAGCGACATCGAGATCGTCGGCGAATGTTCGAATGCGGTGGAAGCCATCGGCGCGGTACATAAACTGCGTCCGGATGTCCTGTTCCTTGATATTCAGATGCCGCGTATCAGCGGTCTGGAAATGGTTGGCATGCTTGATCCTGAGCATCGTCCGTATATTGTTTTCCTTACTGCGTTTGATGAATATGCGGTGAAAGCTTTTGAAGAACACGCGTTTGATTATCTTCTCAAACCGATTGAAGAGGCGCGACTGGAAAAAACGCTGAGCCGTTTGCGTCAGGAGCGCACAAAACAGGATGTATCGCTACTGCCGGAGAATCAGCAGGCGCTGAAGTTTATTCCGTGCAGCGGCCACAGCCGAATCTATCTGCTGCAAATGGATGACGTGGCGTTTATCAGCAGCCGCATGAGCGGCGTGTATGTGACCAGCAGCGATGGTAAAGAAGGTTTCACCGAACTGACGCTCAGAACGCTGGAAAGCCGTACACCTTTGCTGCGCTGCCATCGGCAGTATCTGGTGAATATGGCGCAATTGCGGGAGATCCGTCTGGAAGAAAACGGTCAGGCCGAACTGATTTTGCGCAACGGGCTGACTGTTCCGGTAAGTCGCCGTTATCTTAAAAGCCTAAAAGAGGCGATTGGACTGTAAAACTGATACACTGCGCGCCATTGCATCACCGACAGTTGAAGGCTCTATGCTAAGTAACGATATTCTTCGTAGCCTGCGCTACACCCTGAAAGCGAACAATAACGACATGGTGCGTATTCTTGCGCTTGCTGACATGGAATCCACCTCCGCAGGTTTTGATACCTGGATGACAAAAGAAGATGAAGCCGGGTTTATTCGCTGCCCGGATATCATTCTCTCCGGATTTTTAAACGGTCTGATTTATCATCTGCGTGGTAAAGACGAGTCTGCGCCGGAACTGGCGCTTGAGCGTCGTGTTAACAACAATACGGTGCTGAAAAAGCTGCGTATCGCCTTTTCGCTGAAAACCGATGATATTCTGGCCATTATGACCGAGCAGAAGTTTCGTGTGTCGATGCCGGAAATTACCGCCATGATGCGCGCGCCGGACCATAAGAACTATCGCGAATGCGGCGATCAGTTTCTGCGTTATTTCCTGCGGGGTTTGACGTCGCGAGTGCACAAAACGAAAGCGTAAAACGACGCTGGCGACCGCGATGAATTTCGGGTCGCCAGGATGTTATTTCACCTCTTTAAAACCCGCCGATTCCATTACCGTTTGCATTTGCTTCATGCTGATATTTTTATCGGCTTTCTCAGAAAGCTTCATCCCGGAAATTGCCTGCAACGCTTTTATATCGACTTTTTCCATATCGATAGTGACATTTTCCTGCGCGTAGGTATCTGTATAGGTGAGCTTTTCTTCTACGCCTGCAATATTTTGATATTTGGCGCTTAACGCATCGAATACTTTTGCGGCTTCCTCTTTATTGCTGGCGCCGACAGACGCATAGCTGATTTTACTTTCGGAGCTTTGTTTCAGAACTTTGTCACCTTTATAGGTGTAAGAGACGGTGATATCCGAACCGTTAAGATTGGCATTGAATGTTTTCGTCTCTTCTTTATCACCACAACCCGCCAGGGAAAAAACCATAACCGATGCCACGGCGAGAGAAACTAATTTTTGTAACGCTGTCATGGAAACTCCATTTTATGAATATCGAAAGCTAAATAATAATTCTAATGAATATGATGGGGCCGGGCGGCCTTAATAGCAGAGCAGTATAGAATAAATCTAATAGCGATGGCTGAGCAGTCCGAAAATGGAGTGGGGGAGTGTGTTTAAGATTAAAGGTAAATCCCTCAGCAAAAAAAAGCGCTGCAGTTGCAGCGCTCGAGATGTCTGATTTATTTCACCTGTTGGCCAGGTTTTGCGCCTTCGTCCGGGCTTAACAGGAAGATATCTTTCCCGCCAGGACCTGCCGCCATGACCATCCCTTCAGAAATGCCGAAGCGCATCTTACGAGGTGCCAGGTTAGCAACCATAATGGTCTGACGTCCAATCAGGGTCTGCGGATCCGGATAGGCAGAACGAATACCAGAGAAGACGTTACGCTTCTCGCCACCGAGATCCAGCGTCAGACGCAGCAGTTTGTCAGAACCTTCCACAAACTCGGCGTTTTCAATCAATGCCACGCGCAGGTCAACTTTGGCGAAATCGTCAAAGGTAATGGTTTCCTGAATCGGGTCATCCGCCAGCGGGCCGGTTACTGGTGCGGCAGCGGCCTTCACTTCTTCTTTCGACGCTTCCACCAGCGCTTCAACTTGTTTCATGTCGATGCGATTGTAGAGCGCCTTAAAGGTGTTGACCTTGTGACCGAGCAGCGGTTGCTTAATGGCATCCCAGCTCAGCTCGCTGTTCAGGAAAGCTTCTACACGTTCAGCAAGCGTTGGCAGAACCGGTTTCAGGTAAGTCATCAGGACGCGGAACAGGTTGATACCCATGGAGCAGATCGCCTGCAGGTCGGCATCGCGGCCTTCCTGTTTAGCAACGACCCACGGAGCCTGTTCGTCAACGTAGCGGTTTGCCACATCGGCCAGCGCCATGATTTCACGGATAGCTTTACCAAATTCACGACTTTCCCATGCTTCGCCAATCACCGCAGCAGCGTCAGTGAAGGTTTTATACAACGCCGGGTCGGCCAGTTCAGCCGCCAGTACGCCGTCAAAACGCTTGCTGATAAAGCCTGCGTTACGTGATGCCAGGTTGACTACTTTGTTGACGATATCGGCGTTTACACGCTGTACAAAGTCTTCCAGGTTCAGGTCGATGTCATCAATGCGTGAAGAAAGCTTCGCCGTGTAGTAGTAACGCAGGCTGTCGGCGTCAAAGTGCTTCAGCCAGGTGCTGGCCTTAATGAAGGTACCGCGAGATTTGGACATCTTCGCACCGTTTACCGTCACATAACCGTGTACAAACAGGTTGGTCGGCTTACGGAAGTTGCTGCCTTCCAGCATTGCCGGCCAGAACAGGCTATGGAAGTAGACGATGTCTTTACCGATGAAGTGATACAACTCAGCGTCGGAATCTTTCTTCCAATACTCATCAAAACTGGTCGTGTCGCCGCGCTTATCGCACAGGTTTTTGAACGAACCCATATAGCCAATTGGTGCATCCAGCCAGACATAGAAGTACTTGCCTGGCGCATCCGGGATTTCAAAACCGAAGTATGGGGCATCGCGGGAAATATCCCACTGCTGCAGGCCGGATTCGAACCATTCCTGCATTTTGTTGGCGACCTGCTCCTGCAACGCGCCGCTGCGTGTCCAGGCCTGCAGCATCTCGCTGAATGACGGCAGGTCAAAGAAGAAGTGTTCGGAGTCGCGCATTACCGGCGTCGCGCCAGAAACGACGGATTTCGGCTCGATAAGTTCGGTCGGGCTGTAGGTTGCGCCGCAGACTTCACAGTTATCGCCGTACTGATCCGGAGATTTACATTTCGGGCAGGTGCCTTTAACGAAACGGTCCGGCAGGAACATGCCTTTTTCCGGATCGTAAAGCTGGGAGATAGTACGGTTCTTAATAAAACCGTTCTCCTTCAGGCGCGTGTAAATCAGCTCAGACAGCTCACGGTTCTCTTCGCTGTGCGTAGAGTGGTAGTTGTCATAGCTGATGTCAAAACCCGCAAAATCAGTCTGATGCTCCTGACTCATTTCACCGATCATCTGCTCTGGCGTGATCCCAAGCTGCTGTGCTTTCAGCATGATTGGCGTACCGTGTGCGTCGTCCGCGCAGATGAAGTTAACCTGGTGGCCGCGCATTCGCTGGTAACGGACCCAGACATCAGCCTGGATGTGCTCCAGCATATGGCCGAGGTGGATAGAGCCGTTGGCGTACGGCAGCGCGCACGTTACCAGAATTTTCTTCGCGACTTGAGTCATAGTGGGCAATTACTTCTTTTGTAGTGAAAAGGGCCTTGATAGTACCAAAATGGTAATTACTGCGCCAAGCGATAAGGGCATTTATCCGTAAATGAATAATTGTTGCGGTTGGAGTAAACTACCTGGTGACTATTGTATTTTCAGAACAACAAAAAGGAGTCGGGATGAACGCACAATCCCAGGCCAAATCACCAGAGACCCTGCGCGCGATGGTTGCCGGGACGCTGGCGAATTTTCAGCATTCAACCCTGAAGCATAATCTGACGACGCTTAAAGCGTTGCATCACGTCGCCTGGATGGATGACACGTTGCACGTTGAGCTGGTCATGCCGTTTGTCTGGCAGAGCGCGTTTGAGGACTTAAAAGAGCAATGTAGCGCCGATCTGCTGCGTATTACTGGTGCGAAAGCGATCGACTGGAAACTGTCGCATAACATTGCG
This sequence comes from Citrobacter sp. XY323, assembly GCF_025106035.1. Classification (NCBI taxonomy): domain Bacteria; kingdom Pseudomonadati; phylum Pseudomonadota; class Gammaproteobacteria; order Enterobacterales; family Enterobacteriaceae; genus Citrobacter; species Citrobacter sp. XY323. Next base: position 363,412 of record NZ_JANYUK010000004.1, on the reverse strand, counting down.
ACGCTGAAACGCGTGAAAAACCAGCCGGGCATTAATGGTGTAAAAAACATCATCGCCGTCAGTTCGGGTAAAGGTGGCGTGGGTAAATCCTCTACTGCCGTGAACCTGGCGCTGGCGCTGGCTGCCGAAGGGGCGAAGGTAGGGATTCTGGACGCCGATATTTATGGCCCGTCAATCCCGACGATGCTCGGTGCGGAAAACCAGCGTCCTACCTCTCCAGACGGTACCCACATGGCGCCGATCATGTCTCACGGCCTGGCGACAAACTCTATTGGTTATCTGGTTACTGACGATAATGCGATGGTGTGGCGTGGCCCGATGGCCAGCAAAGCCCTGCTGCAGATGCTGCAAGAAACCTTATGGCCGGATCTTGATTACCTGGTACTGGATATGCCGCCGGGTACGGGTGATATCCAGTTGACGCTGGCGCAAAACATTCCGGTCACGGGGGCGGTTGTGGTGACCACTCCGCAGGACATCGCGCTGATCGATGCGAAAAAAGGCATCGTGATGTTCGAAAAAGTCGAAGTGCCAGTGCTGGGTATTGTTGAGAATATGAGTATGCATATTTGCAGCAACTGCGGTCATCACGAGCCAATCTTCGGCACCGGTGGCGCGCAGAAACTGGCTGAGCAGTATCACACCCAACTGCTGGGACAGATGCCGCTGCATATTTCTCTGCGTGAAGACCTGGATCGTGGTACGCCGACGGTCATCAGCCGTCCTGACAGCGAATTTACCGCCATTTACCGCGACCTTGCAGGACGTGTCGCTGCCCAACTCTACTGGCAAGGGGAAGTGATTCCGGGTGAAATTGCCTTCCGCGCGGTGTAATTAATAGCGTTAAAAAGATTCACCGTATCAATAATGCATTGATGCGGTGAATATATTGGATGAAAAATCTCACTCAATTATTTATCCGGACTGTATAATTCATCTCTTTTTCTGAATAAACACCCTCAATGTATCATTTAAATTGATCAAATTGGTCGAATTAATCTACAATCTCAATTAGTCTTAGCGAGGAAGTTAATCCATAATCTATGGAAAGACGGCTTGTGTGCTGTTTCCCAACCGATGCAGGAATAATGAACGTAATGAAAAAAAATTTATTCTTGGGAGTTATTACTTTGGCTTGTGGAATGAGCGCTTCTGCTTTCGCCACAGATACTGCCACCTTGAATATCAATGGTCGGGTAACTGAACCCACCTGTAGCGCTGATGCCGGGTGTATATTTCAGATAAAAATGATGGGTTAACGACAATTAATCTAGATATGACATCTGGACCAGCAATGATTTTTCAGTAAGTAGAATTTAAGCTTTACAGTAACGCATAAACCCATCACGTGTCAGTTTTCATTACCCCGATACGAAATTAAAATGCCAGATACAACATTAAATGAGATGCTCACGGTTAATAATACCAAATCGGGTTCCACAAATCTGGTATTGAATTGCGAAAGTATATATAACGTTACCACCAATCCCGTCACTTTTAAGGTGGTGCGCGGTGACTGGGATGAAAGCGGGAAAATACTAAAAAACACGATAGCAAATGGCGCCAAAGGGGTGGGGTTCCAGATATATAATGGCACCGCGACTTCTCCCCTAAAACAGGGGGATAATCTGATGAACAGAATGACCAAACTGGAAGCAATCAGTAATCAGTACACTTTCCCTATCACTGCGAAATATATTCGCGTGACAGGGGAATCATTACTGCCTGGTGAAGTACAAAGTAAAGTGATATTTGCAGTATCTTATGACTAATTAATTTGCGGGTATTTCACGTACTTTCTTGCTGAAAGTACGTGTTTTTTCTATTAACGATGATAAAAAATCTCGCCGTCGTAGGCTTTAATGATCTTACCGTCAGCATCGTTGATCAGCACGTACGCACCACCCATGTAGGTCCAGTGGGTACCGGCGGTAGGGGCTGGCAGGTTGCGTTGGTTCCATTGCTTAATCGCATATTCGTCAGTACGGTACAGCGGTGGGACCGTGTCACCAGGTTTAAAATGGGTAAAGTCGGCGATGAAACCGCTCAACTCATACTTATCAATTCCGGTGGGAGCAGCTGTTGCGGCCGGCGCGGCCCAGACGACGCTGCTTGCAAGCAGGAGTGCACCCAGCAACATTTTATTCTTCATACCCATCCTCTTTACCTGTTCGGGTCATCAACATCAGTCGTGTATCATTCCTGGCTTATAGGGCATCTGACAAGAACTTTTTTGTGTTCACGCCAGTCATTTCGTAAAAAGTGTAAATGAATGTACAGAATAGCTGCAACCTTACCCCGTAATTTCGTGGAGGGCCATGGTGCTGCGCTAATTTACATCATCAAGCGTAGGCAGTATTCTGTTACCGAAACTTGTGTTTCAACGACTCGGGGTGCCCTTCCTGGTGAAGGCTGAGAAATACCCGTACCACCTGATCTGGATAATGCCAGCGTAGGGAAGTCTGACACTGCTCGTGTCCCTTCTTCGCGCGGGCAGGAGCTGAACCATGCAGCCTGACCTGCACAGCCGCGCACTCGCGGCTCAAACCTTACACCAATTTAGAACGCTTTCCCCTCTCACACACTGCATGACCAACGAGGTCGTGCAAAGCTTTACGGCCAATACGCTGCTGGCGCTGGGCGCATCACCTGCAATGGTAATCGAGCCCGAGGAAGCCAGTCAGTTCGCGGCTATTGCCAGTGCATTACTGGTTAACGTCGGCACCTTAACCCGGGAACGGGCTACGGCGATGCGCGCCGCAGTTGAGCGGGCACAACTTGCTAAAACTCCGTGGACGCACGATCCCGTTGCCGTGGGGGCGCTGGAGTTTCGTCGTCGCTTCTGTCTGGATTTGTTGGCGCTACAGCCTGCAGCTATCCGCGGCAACGCTTCGGAAATACTGGCTCTGGCGGGTATGAACGGCGGGGGACGCGGCGTGGATACGACCGATACGGCAGCCGCTGCGCTTCCCGCAGCGCAGGCACTGGCTCGTCAGGTTGGGACCATTGTCGTGGTTACCGGCGAAATTGACTATGTCACCGATGGTCAGCGTACCGTCTGCGTGAACGGGGGTGACCCGTTGATGACGCGCGTGGTGGGCACCGGATGCGCGCTGTCGGCGGTCGTTGCGGCCAGTTGCGCCCTGCACGGTGACCGGCTTGATAACGTCGCCTCCGCCTGTAGCTGGATGAAACAGGCCGGACAAATAGCCACTCGACAATCAACCGGACCGGGCAGTTTTGTCCCGGCATTTATCGACGCCCTCTATAACCTGAACGCGCAGGAGCAACTATGAAACGGATTAACGCATTAACGATTGCCGGAACCGATCCAAGCGGTGGCGCAGGTATTCAGGCCGATTTAAAAACGTTCTCGGCGCTTGGCGCTTACGGCTGCTCGGTTATCACGGCGTTGGTGGCGCAAAATACGCGCGGGGTGCAGTCGGTGTATCGCATTGAACCTGACTTTGTCGCCGCACAGCTGGATTCGGTGTTCAGTGATGTGCGTATCGACACCACTAAAATCGGTATGCTGGCGGAAACGGATATTGTTGAAGCGGTCGCCGAACGTTTGCGTCGCCATCGGGTGCAAAATGTCGTGCTGGATACCGTGATGCTGGCGAAAAGCGGCGATCCGTTGCTGTCTCCTTCGGCGGTTGAAACGCTGCGTACCCATTTGCTGCCGCAGGTTTCGATTATCACCCCAAATTTACCCGAAGCTGCGGCGCTGCTCGGGGCTCCCCATGCGCAGACTGAGCAGGAGATGTTAGAGCAGGGAAGGGCGCTGCGGGCGCTGGGTTGCGAGGCGGTGTTGATGAAAGGCGGTCATCTGGAGGATGCGCAAAGCCCCGACTGGCTCTTTACCCGTCATGGCGAGCAGCGTTTTACCGCGCCAAGGGTGATGACCAAAAATACCCACGGTACTGGCTGTACGCTATCGGCGGCGCTGGCGGCGCTGCGTCCGCGCCATGACAACTGGGCACAGACAGTGCAGGAAGCTAAGTTGTGGCTTTCAGCGGCATTGGCGCAGGCCGACACGCTGGAAGTCGGTGAGGGAATTGGTCCGGTGCATCATTTCCACGCGTGGTGGTAATGAGTATACTGGCTGCAGAAACGGCTGCAGGAAAAAGATAAATGGAACAAGCGCATACCCAGCTTATCGCGCAACTGAATGAACGTATTTCCGCGGCAGATAACACGCCGCTGTATATGAAATTTGCGCAAACGGTGAAAAACGCTGTGCGTAGCGGGATTCTGGAGCATGGAAACATCCTGCCCGGCGAGCGCGATCTCAGCCAATTGACTGGCGTTTCGCGAATTACGGTTCGTAAGGCGATGCAGGCCCTGGAAGAAGAAGGTGTCGTGACGCGCGCCCGCGGTTACGGGACGCAAATCAACAACATCTTCGAGTATTCGCTAAAAGAAGCGCGTGGTTTTTCACAGCAGGTGGTGTTGCGCGGTAAAAAACCAGATACGCTGTGGGTTAACAAGCGGATTGTGCCTTGCCCGGAAGAGGTAGCGCAGCAGCTGGCTGTTGCCACGGGGAGTGACGTCTTCCTGCTCAAGCGCATTCGCTACGTAGATGAAGATGCGGTTTCTATTGAAGAGTCATGGGTTCCTGCCCATCTAATCCATGACGTGGATGCCATCGGCGTTTCACTGTATGACTATTTTCGCAGCCAGCATATTTTCCCGCAGCGCACTCGCTCACGTGTCAGTGCCCGAATGCCTGACGCAGAGTTCCAGGCGCACATTCAAATGGACAGCAAAGTGCCGGTGCTGGTGATCAAGCAGGTAGCGCTTGACCAGCAGCAACGGCCCATTGAATACAGCATCAGCTATTGTCGAAGCGATCTATACGTGTTTGTGTGCGAGGAGTAACGCCTCGCGCGTAGGGGCGCAATCGCCGCCGCGATGCCCTACCACCCAGGACGCCACGGCGTTTCCAAGCAGTACCGCGTCAGCCAGCGACCAGCCAGACGCCAGTCCCGCCAGCATGCCGCCAGCGTGGCTGTCACCAGCGCCAATGGTATCAACGACCGCTGTCGCAAATGCCGGTATGCAACCGGAAGTTTGCGTGCTGAAATACCACGCACCGTCTTTATCGTGGCGTACCACCACCGGTGTGGCAAAACGTTGCACCCATTGTGCGCCAAAACCTTCTACATCCTGGCTTAATGCAAACCGCTCGGCGGCAATTTCCGCCTCCTGCCGATTGAGCGATACCAGTGGACGGCAGGCCATAATTCTTGCCAGTAAGGGCTCGGGAATGTCGCCGATGCGTGGGCCAAAATCGATAAACGGCGTCACTTCCTCCAGCCCTTCCAGCCAATGCACCAGCAACTCACCACACGGAGAGGCTAACTGATAGCCCGAGAGATAAACCAGGCTGTGACGTGGGATCTCCAGCTGTGCCAGCCAGTCAGCGTTCCACTGATTTTCGACGCCACTAAAGGACATAAAGGTACGTTCGCCATCCGGCTCGACCAGAGCCAGGCACCAGCCGTTATCGCCTGCGGCGTTATCGATCAGGCTGTGCAGTCCCTCTTTTGCCATCCGGTTGCGGATAATATCGGCCCACACCCCCTGACCCAGCGGTAAAGCATTACTGGCGTCGATACCTAACCGCTTGAGTGCTACGGCAATATTGAGCGCACAGCCGCCAACGTTCACCCCTTGCTGTTTGAGTTCAATGTCACATCCGCGCCAGGGAAGGGCATACGCATCGGCAATGACATCAATCACCGCCGCACCCACCACCGTAACGGGTCGCTGTGTGCGTAACTGCGGGAGAAGTTGTTGCAGACGCGTGGTGCTCATAGTGCCTCCCGCTGCTCGCGCAGTCGCATCAATCCACTGGCGTAGCGGATAAAGTCCAGCTGATTTACCGCATCGAGCTCATGTTTCAATGCCGGATTAATCGCACTTACGCCGTGGAGCGCGCCACAAATGGCAGTTGCCATCGCCCCGATGGTGTCGGTATCGCCCCCGAGGTTCGCGCACAGAATGGCGCAGCGGTTAGGATCGGTCTGCGCCAGCTCAACCATAGCGATGGCGCATGGCACGGATTCAATGGTACTGGTTCCGGCCCCTACAACCTGATACAACTGCTCGCAGGCAGACTCAATGCCGTCAGCGTTACGGACAATTTTCAGCGCCAGTTCAAGGCGTGCAGAGAGCGATGCGCTAAAGGTAGTGATCCTTTTTTGCTGCGCATGTCGGGCAATGGCTGGCAGCGCGTCGACAATCTCTGACCATTTTCCGCCATCGATAGCGCGTGATACCGCCCATGCGACCACCACTGCGCCAGCGATAGCCAAATCCGATTTATGCGTCGGGCTGGAGGCTAATGCCACATCATCGATAAAGGCATCGAGATCGCGCGCGGGGAGCAGGCATCCCAGCGGTGAAACGCGCATTGCCGCTCCGTTGGTAACGCCGTTATTTTCCAGTTCGGCGACAGGTTTGCCGTCGCGAATGGCTTTTAGCGCAATTTTTGAGGTCGGGCCGAGCACGTTTTTATTAAAAGCATCAAAACGTTCGGCCCAGGCCAGAATATTGCGGCCAATAACGTCGGGTACAATCTCTCCGTCGCACTCAAGCAGGGCATCAGCCAGACACAGCGCCATGGAGGTGTCATCAGTGAACTCCGCCTGGTTAAAATAGCAGGCGGCATTATTCTCCGCAGGGCCGGGTAAAAAACGGTCGATCCAACCGAAATGGGCTTTAACCCGGGTTCTTGGCCACAGTTCCGACGGCATACCCATCGCATCCCCTAACGCCTGCCCATAAAGAGCACCGAGAATACGTTCTGCTTTCATTTTACTTCCCCTTGTTTCAACGCTACATCGCGATCGTCCACCTTAATGGCGGTGATTTCTTTATCTGACTCGCGAAAGAAAATCATAAACATTACGGCAATGACGGCGATCATGACCGCGCCAAATCCCCACATGCCAGCCCAGTTAAAGGTAAGACCATTCACCGGTTCCTGATAAGCAAACATTTTTTCCATCATCACGCCGCCCAGACGATAACCGAGCAGGCTACCGAATCCCTGACAGCAGAGGGTGATAAGCCCTTGCGCCGCGGTGCGCATATGTACGGGCGCTTTTTTATCGACATAAATGTAGGCTGTGACGTAGTAGAAGTCGTAACTGACGCCGTGCAGCAGAATGCCGAGAAACAGCAGAGCGTAAGTGAAATATTCTTCCGCGCCGCCGTAAACGAAAAATCCGTAGCGGATAGCTGCAGTAATAAGACCAAGCAGTAATACCTTTTTAATGCCAAAGCGTTTGGTGAAAAACGGTAGCGCCAGCATAAAGAAGATTTCAGAGAACTGGCCCAGCGTCATCCAGCCGGTGGCGTTTTTCATCCCGACTTCTGTCAGATAACCGTTGGCAAAGATGTAATAGAACGCCAGCGGCATCGCGAACAGAAAAGAGCAAAAGAAAAATACGAGGAAGTTCTTATCCCGCAGCAGGATCAGCGCATCCAGACCCAGCATGACCTTGAAATCCATTTTGCCGGTACTTTTCGGCGGCGTATCCGGTAAAAAGAACGCAAAGACGCCTAACAGAGCGGAGCTTCCGGCAGTGATAAGCAGAGGAATATTGGTAGGGGAGATGTCACTATAGCCAAGCATTTGCGGTAAGAAACCGCAGGCCAAACCAGAGGCGATCCAGCCAATGGTCCCCATCACACGGATGCGCGGGAAATCACGCTCAACGTCACTGACGTTGGCAAAAGCGATACTGTTGGTCAGCGCAATCGTCGGCATATAGGTCAACGAATAGGCCAGTAACAGCGGGAAAAATCCGCTGAAGGTGGTTTGCTGCGCGGCGAAGTACATCAAAATAGCGCCGACGAACATCAGCACCGCCAGCACTTTTTGCGCGGAGAAAAAACGGTCAGTGACAGAACCGACCAGGATGGGCGATAGGATCGCAGCAATCGCGGTACAGGCGTAGGACCAGCCGATCTCCCCGGCGCTAAAGCCACTTTTACTCAGCCACAGCCACAGCGGTACAAACCAGGCGCCCCAGATAAACCACTCTACAAACATCATGAACGACAGCTTAACTGTAGTTTTCATCTTTAAATCCTTCATGACAGGTAAGGTACGCACTGATAGTACCATTCGATAATACCTTTAAAATACCTTTGAGGTCTAAATTTGACCGCCTTAACATTATTTCTTCCTGAATCGAGCCAGCAGAAGTTGCTGAAAAGTGCGCTAAAGATGGAAAAAAAACGCAGTCGGTACCAGGCTTATTGCTGCCCGCAACAAAGCGGGTCAGGACAATCCACATTCCGGTTTCAAATCGGAACTTACGGGAGCATAGCTATGACTGATATTGCGCAGTTGCTTGGCAAAGATGCCGACAACCTTTTACAGCATCGTTGTATGACCATTCCTTCTGACCAACTTTACCTGCCTGGACATGATTACGTCGATCGCGTGATGGTGGATAACAACCGTCCGCCAGCGGTGCTGCGTAATATGCAAACGCTGTATAACACGGGCCGACTGGCCGGGACAGGTTATCTGTCAATTCTACCGGTGGATCAGGGCGTGGAACACTCCGCGGGGGCATCGTTTGCGGCTAACCCGCTGTACTTTGATCCGAAGAATATTGTGGAACTGGCTATCGAAGCAGGGTGTAACTGCGTGGCATCGACCTATGGCGTGCTGGCTTCCGTCTCCCGTCGCTACGCGCACCGCATTCCGTTTCTTGTAAAAATTAACCACAACGAAACGCTGAGCTACCCCAATACGTTTGACCAGACGCTGTATGCCAGCGTAGAACAGGCATTCAATATGGGCGCGGTTGCGGTAGGGGCAACCATCTATTTCGGTTCAGAGGAGTCCCGTCGCCAGATTGAAGAGATTTCTGCGGCGTTCGAGCGTGCTCATGAACTGGGGATGGTCACCGTGCTGTGGGCGTATCTGCGTAACTCCGCGTTTAAAAAAGATGGCGTGGATTACCATGTTTCCGCCGATCTCACCGGGCAGGCTAACCATCTGGCAGCCACTATCGGGGCGGATATCGTTAAGCAGAAAATGGCGGAAAATAACGGCGGGTATAAAGCAGTCAACTTTGGCTACACCGACGATCGCGTTTACAGCAAGCTGACCAGCGACAACCCAATCGATCTGGTGCGTTATCAGTTGGCGAACTGCTATATGGGGCGCGCCGGATTAATTAACTCTGGCGGTGCGGCTGGCGGCGAAACCGATCTGAGCGATGCGGTACGTACGGCGGTGATTAACAAACGTGCTGGCGGCATGGGGCTGATTCTTGGACGAAAAGCATTCAAGAAAACCATGGCTGACGGCGTTAAGCTGATTAACGCCGTGCAGGATGTTTATCTGGACAGCAAAGTCACCATTGCCTGATCCCAGTTGGAGTGTCGTCGTGTTAACGCAGTAGCGGACAACCCGGCGGCAGTCTGCAACGTAGCGCTGCGGGCAGGATTTCAATATGAAATTCTTGTCCGCTAAGCGGTTCGCCATCGAGATTAAACGTAATTTCGTGCGGGGCGCGGATATCAAACCACGATGATGCGCCTTCGATGATGTTAGGGTTGTCTTCGGATTGCGTTAACGCCGAAAGTAGCCCTGGCAGCAGCTCTTCGCCGGTAAAAATACGCAGTTGCAGCAGACCATCGTTGATCAGCGCCGTCGGGCAAAGCTGTTGCCCACCACCGGCCTGACGACCATTACCGATACCAATAACCAGCGCCTTACCCTGCCAGTGAAAATCTTCCCCACGAATGTCGCAGATATCGGGTTTGAGCGTATCCATGCGCATTAATCCGTGAATAAAGTACGATACGCCACCTAATGCGGCCTTGAGTTTTTCTGGCGTCTCGGTGGTGATGCGTGTGCCGAAGCCGCCGGTCGCCATATTGATAAAACAGGTTTTATCATTGACCTGAACCATATCGATATCAGTCGCATTTCCGGCGATAGCTAGTTTTAACGCCTTATCAAGGGCGTCGGGTATGCCTACGCTGGTTGCAAAATCATTCGCCGTTCCCAACGGTAAAATACCGAGCGCCGGGATATTGCCGCCCTGCGACTGGATCAGCGCCGTCGAGACTTCGTTAATTGTGCCGTCGCCGCCGCCGGCAATCACCGTTGCAACGCCTAACTGGCGAGCTTCATCAACGTAGCGTTGGGCGTCGCCTTTTTCCCAGGTAACGCGAACATGGATTTCCACGCCTTCATCGCGTAGCTCTGCAATGACATCACGCAGGGGGAGATTATCAGCACTTTTTCCATTGAGGATCAGTAAACTGGCAGGGAACGCTATCATCCGTTTGCCTCACTTTTTTTCGTTTTAACAAGTGTACGCCAGGAATGGGTTTATGGCGTAAGAACTGACTGAAAGCGAAGGCGAAGAGATAAAAAAAGCCGCAGGATGCGCAATACTGTTCAGTTAAGCATTATGGGGAACATGTGATTCTTGCTCAGGGTTCCGTTCACCTCGGCGGTAGCAATTCTCTGAAGCGCAGATACCCGTGAACGTGCAAGGGAGGCTCACCGCCGCCTCCCTTGCAACCCAGGCTCCCGGCGGGAAAATCGTCGCTGTGCGATTCATTCGTCTTATGCCGTCTGCCTGTCGGGTCGGGGCCGGGCCTGCGTCCCTGCAGGCCGTCCCCTCTGCCCGCATCCCTGCGGGCAGACCCGGTCAGCCGTCAACGCCTCATCGATTTTCAGCCGGACCGGGGTCATCGCTGCAACGCACTGACTTCCAGTTAACTCTGTTTTGCTGTTCAGATAAAAAACGCAGGGAGCCGGGATTGTAAAGGGCGTGGCGGAGAACGCCCTTTACACGTTCACAGGAACCGGTGTTTCAGAGAAACGATGCACATGAGGTGAACGGAACCCTTACCGTGAGATAGCATATTCATAACTTCTGCCAACACAGGTGATGCTTTCTGATACAGAGGCGTTAACTGAACCGCATTACGCAGAATGCGGCTTTTCAGATTGGGTGGACGTTACTGTGGGAACCACTGATCGCTGATTTTTTGGTACGTGCCGTCAGCTTTGATTGCGGCCAGCGCGCTATTCAGTTTTTCCAGCAGGGCTTTGTTATCCGGGCGAACCGCAATGCCAAGACCAGTACCGAAGTATTGTGGGTCGGTCACTTTGTCAGTGGCTACACCTAACTGCGGGTTGGTTTTCAGCCACTCGTTAACCACGGCGGTATCGCCAAATACGCCATCAATACGACCATTTTTCAGGTCGATAATCGCATTCTGATAGCTGTCGTAGGCCACGGTTTTCACTTCAGGGTGTTTGTCCTGCAGGTATTTCTGGTGCGTGGTACCGTTTTCCATGCCAATGCGTTTCCCTTTCAGGTCGGCAAAGGTTTTATAGGTGTCTTTTTTCGCAATCACCAGCGCGGAGTTTGCATAGTAAGGCTGAGTAAATGCCACCTGCTTGCTACGCTCAGGCGTGATGTCCATTCCGGAAATCACCGCATCATATTTTTTGAATTTCAGCGCGGGAATCAAGCTATCAAAAGCATGATTGGTGAAAGTACAGTCAGCCTGCATTTGTTTACACAGTGCTGTTGCCAGGTCGATGTCAAAACCGACAATTTTATTGCTTGCATCCAGTGACTCAAATGGCGGATAAGTCGCTGATACACCAAAACTAATTTTATCAGCAGCTGAGGCGCCAGCGGCGAAAGTAGCAAGTAATGCGGCCAGTACTAACTTTTTCATGGTGGAACTCCCGTCTGTCAATCTTATGATTATTTACCGTGTCTGCGGCGTGAATTAACAATGCCATTTAATGAATTTATATGCAATAAAAATGATTAACTATTTTTTCTGATATAAAAAAAGACGGACAATTTAGGTTGTTGTCCGTCTTTTTTATTTTGGCTTTATGCATATTCACCGGAGAGTGTACAACGGAAGATGAATCGTAGCCTGATAAGCGTAGCGCCATCAGACATAAAAACCGATTTAATTCCGGTGTTCAAACGCCAGCGCTTTACGTTCGATCAAGCGCATCATCAGCGTCAGCAAACCGTTGACGATCAGGTAAATCACACCCGCCGCGCCGAAAACCATGACGTCATAAGTGCGACCATACAGCAGCTGACTATAGCCCATGACTTCCATCAGCGTGATGGTGTATGCCAGTGAGGTACTTTTAAACACCAGCACCACTTCGTTGGAATACGAGGAGAGGGCGCGTTTAAAGGCGTACGGCAACAGAATCGCCAGCGTATCCTTCTTACTCATCCCCAACGCTCCACAGGACTGCCACTGGCCTTCCGGGATTGCGCGGATAGCACCGTAGAACAGCTGGGTGGTATAAGCCGCACTATTTAACGATAGCGCAATTAAGGCGCACAGCCACGGTTCAGAGAGCAGGTGCCACAGTACCGGATACTCCTGTAGCGTCGGGAACTGCCCTGGCCCGTAGTAGATCAGGAAGATTTGCACCAGCAGCGGAGTACCGGTAAACAACGTGATATAGGCGCGAACCAACCAGACCACAATCGGCGTTTTTAGCGTCAGGATGACGGTGAAAACCAGCGCCAGCACCAGAGCAACCACGATGGAGGCGACCGTCAGCGTCAGGCTGGTATGCAGCCCTTTTAACAATTCAGGTAAATACTCAAGCATTAGCCTGGTCTCCGCTCAAATCGTGTCGCGCGCAGGTCAATGCGTTTGAGAATGTACTGACTCACCAGCGTAATCACCAGGTAAATAGCCGCCGCCACAATGTACCAGGTAAACGGCTCCTGGGTACGGGTGGCAATGCTCTTGGTTTGCAGCATCAGATCGTTCACGCTGATAAGGCTGACCAGCGCGGTATCTTTCAGCAATACCAGCCACTGGTTACCCAGTCCCGGCAGAGCGTGACGCCACATCTGCGGCATCACCAGGCGAAAGAAGATCGCGGCTTTAGACAAACCCAACGCCTGACCTGATTCCCATTGTCCGAGTGGTACGGCCTTCAGCGCGCCACGCAGCGTTTGCGACGCGTAAGCCGCATACAGCAATGACAGCGCAATTACACCGCACAGGAACGGGCTGACGTCGAAGTTTTCGATCTGCATCTGAACCGGGATTTGTACAAACCCGAGATTGATCGTAAAGCCATCGGCCAGCGTCAGCAGCAGCTGTGAAGAGCCGAAATAGATGAACAGAACCACCAGAATTTCCGGCAGACCACGCAGGATGGTGACCAGAGCTGAGCCCGTCCATGCCACCGGACGCCATTTTACTGACTCCCAGACGGCAAAAAACATGGCGAGCGCGAGGCCAATAATCAGCGCACAAACGGCAAGGCCGACGGTCATCCCGGCGGCGCTTGCTAAAGGAAAAAATTCATTCATCAAGTATTACTTCTGGAACCATTTGTTGTAGATGGTCTCGTAAGTCCCATCTTTCTTCACTTTTTCCAGCGCAGCGTTAAATTTCTGCTGCAGCTCGGTATTGCCCTGGCGCACAGCGATGCCCAGACCCGTACCGAAGTAATCTTTATCCGTCACTTTGTCGCCAACTGCGGCCAGCTTTGGATTATCTTTCAGCCATTCGGTCACCACTGCGGTATCACCAAATACGCCGTCAATACGACCATTTTGCAGATCGAGTTTGGCATTCTGGTAGCTGTCATACGGTACGGTGGTCACTTCCGGATGTTTATCCATGATGAATTTCTGGTGCGTAGTACCGTTTTGTACACCGACTTTTTTGCCTTTCAGCTGGTCAATGCTGGTGTATTTACCCTGTTGGCCAACAAACAGGGCAGAGTTGTCGTAATACGGGGTGGTGAACAGAACCTGTTTTTCACGCTCTGGCGTGATGTCCATACCGGCCATCACCGCGTCAAAACGACGGAATTTCAGGCTCGGGATCAGGCTGTCGAAGGCCTGATTGGTGAAGGTACAGGTCGCGTCAATCTCTTTACACAGCGCATTCGCCAGATCAACGTCAAACCCTACGATTTTGTTATTCGCATCAATAGATTCAAACGGAGGATAAGACGCTTCGGTGGCGAAACGAATGGTTTGGGCTGCGGTAGCGGAAAGGCTAAAACCTGCGATTAGCGCGGCAATCAGAACTTTTTTCATTGTATTGTCCCGAATCTTAGTGAGAGAGATAGTTTTTAAACGCTTCGGTTTGCGGGTTGGCAAAGCAGCTCGCATCCCCAAACTCGACGATATGACCGTTTTCCATATACACCACACGGCTGGCCGTTTTACGTGCAACTTCCACTTCGTGGGTGACGATCACCTGAGTAATGTTGGTTTCCGCCAGTTCACGAATGATGCTGACGATTTGGGCAGTAATTTCCGGATCAAGCGCTGCGGTAGGTTCATCAAACAGCAGCACCTGCGGCTCCATCATCAACGCGCGGGCAATGGCCACACGCTGTTGCTGGCCACCGGAGAGATGCAGTGGGTAGCGATCGCTGTACGGCTTCAGGCGCAGACGTTCCAGCAATTTTTCGGCACGCGCCAGCGCTTGATCTTTTGTCAGACCCAGTACGCGGCAGGGCGCTTCAATCAGATTCTGCACAACCGTGAGATGCGGCCAAAGGTTGTATTGCTGGAAGACCATGCCCACGTTCTGACGCAGCTCCCGAATGGCTTTGTCTGACGGGGTCTTCGTGAAGTCGAAACGGTTACCCGCAATAGAGAGCGTGCCCGAGCGCGGCATCTCAAGCAGGTTGAGTACGCGCAGCAGCGAGCTTTTCCCGGCTCCACTTGGGCCAAGTAACACCAGTGTTTCACCCTGAGGGCAATCCAGCGTGATATCGAACAGCGCCTGATGTGCGCCGTAGAAGCAGTTAATGCCGTTTAATTGAATACTCATTGACACTCGATACTGGCAGTCTGATAGCTATTGAAGCCGCAGATACTACCTTTGACAGAATAGTTATGCAATATTTATGCGTTAAAAGTTAAATGCAAACCGCATTCTTATCTAAACATAGCACAAAATAGCGGGGCCACCAGTGGGCAAGAATAATTGTCGGCATTCTATGCAGAATGCCAGACAATTTATGGGGGTTATGGTTCAGGCGGGTGAATGGGGCGGTTAGCGGTTTTCGACAGACTGGCGCAGCGTCCCGGCTGGCGCGTGTACGCTGCCGCCCAGATAGCGGACATCGTCAACTACCCAGCACTGGCCTTCGCGGATCATCAGCACTTCATCACGCCAGCTTTGGTCACCCTGTTTAAGCTCTACGCGCAGCGGAATGTTGCGTGCATCACTATTCGGAATGGTCGATGCGCTGGCGACGCTGGCACTGTCCGGTAACGTAGCGCGACTAGAGAACGGATCGCTGTTAAACAGATCGCGATGCGCGTTATCACGGCTGGCATCGTTCAGCAGTTTCGCCAGGTTGTCGCTGAGGTACGGACGAAGGGGGGTAATGTCATTGTTTCGGTGCTGAATACGGTAATCATAGAATTGTTGAGCCACGCTGTCTGGCCCGCCTTCTACGCATGAGCCGCTACGCGTGCCGTTATCTTTGTAGGCCGGCGTTACGGTAGTACAGGCGCTGAGAAGTAGTGCACATGGAACCAGCAGAGAGAGTTTCGAGTAGCGCATAATGATTTCCTTATTAGCTTTCTACTATTAGTGTTCTACGTTGATTTACATGTCATACTTCAAGTTGCTTGTGCGTTGGCTACGTGCGTTCACCCCAGTCACATAGTTATCTATGCTCCTGGGGATTCACTCTCTTGCCGCCTTCCTGCAACTCGAATTATTTTGTGTAAAGAATATATCCTTTCAATGATAGTGGATCGGTTCGATAATGCTTTTGAGATCGTGCTCTTAGCGCAAAAAGGAGATTTACCATGCAGTTTTCGACTACCCCTACGCTGGAAGGGCAGAGCATCGTGGAATACTGCGGTGTTGTGACTGGCGAAGCCATTTTAGGCGCGAATATCTTCCGCGATTTCTTCGCCGGCATTCGCGATATCGTCGGCGGTCGCTCCGGCGCGTATGAAAAAGAGCTGCGTAAAGCGCGTGAAATTGCTTTTCAGGAGCTTGGTGAACAGGCAAAAGCGCTCGGTGCTGATGCGGTAGTCGGTATCGATATCGATTACGAAACCGTAGGCAAAGACGGTAGCATGCTGATGGTGAGCGTCAGCGGCACCGCGGTGAAAACTCGCCGATGAAGCGTCTGCTGTCTCTGCTGGCATTAACGCTGCTGCTGGTAGGATGTGCTGGCGAAAAAGGGATTGTCGACAAAGACGGGTATCAGTTAGATACCCGTCGTCAGGCGCAGGCTGCTTACCCGCGCATTAAAGTGCTGGTTATCCATTACACGGCCGATGATTTCGACTCTTCTCTGGCTACGCTGACCGATAAAAACGTCAGCTCGCACTATCTGATCCCGGCAGTGCCGCCGCTCTACCACGGCAAACCGCGTATCTGGCAACTGGTAGCGGAAAAAGATCTGGCCTGGCATGCGGGGATTAGCTTTTGGCGCGGCGCTACGCGAATTAACGATACCTCGATCGGCATTGAGCTGGAAAACCGTGGCTGGCAAAAATCGGCGGGCAGCAAGTATTTTGCGCCGTTTGAACCCGCGCAAATTCAGGCGTTAATCCCCTTGGCGAAAGATATTATTGCCCGCTATGACATAAAACCGCAGAACGTGGCGGCCCATGCGGATGTCGCACCGCAGCGCAAGGACGATCCAGGTCCACTGTTTCCATGGGAAGAACTGGCTGCGCAAGGAATTGGCGCGTGGCCGGATGCTCAGCGGGTGGCGTTTTATCTTGCCGGGCGAGCGCCCGATACACCGGTAGAAACCTCATCATTGCTCGATCTGCTGTCGCGCTATGGTTATGAGGTAAAACCTGAAATGACGCCGCGTGAACAGCGGCGGGTGATTATGGCCTTCCAGATGCACTTCCGCCCGACGTTGTGGAACGGCGTGGCGGATGCAGAAACTCAGGCGATTGCCGAAGCGTTACTGGAGAAATACGGGCAGGGTTAACGCGGCAGCTTGCCGTGGTCACGCAGCCAGGCCGCGGTACGCTCAATCCCTTCATCCAGCGTCACAACGGGCTGATAACCTAATTCTTCCTGAGCGCGGGTGGTATCCAGCGTAAAGTCAAAATTCAGCTTCGAGACGCCGTAATGCGTAAGCTTTGGCTCTTTCGCGGATTTATTGCCTAGCCGCTCCATGCTGCGGGCAATCATGTCCAGCATCGGGTAGGGCACGGAGCGGATGCGGCAATCAATATTTAGCTCGTCGATAAGTTTCTGCACAATACTGCGCAGGGTGCGATGCTCGCCGTTGGTAATGTTGTACGCGCGACCCGACGGCAGATTATCGCAGGCTTGCTGACTTGCCAGCCACATCGCGTGCACCGCATTCTCGTAGTAGGTCATATCCACCAGCGCACTTCCGCCGTGCGGCAACAGGATGCTGCCGTAGTGGTACATCATATGGGCCAGGCGCGGGATAAAGACTTTATCGTGTGGTCCGAACAAGCTTTGCGGACGCAATACCGTAAAACGGGTCTGCGGGTTGGCCTGTGTCAGCAACGCAATCACATCTTCGCCAGCCGCTTTACTGCGGGCGAATTCATTGGCGAAGCGTTGGGGGCGGAAGTCCTCTTTGATATCGCGATGGTGGTGATAATCAAAATAGAGCGACGGTGATGAGATATGAATGAAGTTACGAACGCCCCAAGCCACGGCCCACTCGCCCAGACGGCGGGTTGCGCGAACGTTGGCCAGATCGAAAGCTTCCTGAGTTCCCCATGGTGAGGTAAAACTGGAGCAGTGCCACAGCGTATCGATACCGGCGAGCATCACTTTTGCCTGCGAAGAGACCAGCTCGGTCAAATCGGCATGCACAAACTCTGCGCCCATTTTCTCCAGCAGCTTGCCCATCGCTTCGTTGCGACCGGTAGCTCTGACGCTGACGCCTTTGCTGCATAAAAACTCAACCGCGTTTCGGCCTAAGCCGCTGGTGGCTCCGGTAACCAGTACCTTCATATCAATCCACTGTGTTTAAAAAACGTCGTGCGCATTCTTCCGTGAATTTCGTCTGTATGCAATGGGAAACATGAAAGAATACAGGCTCTTTTTATCATGAGTCTGTGATTTGTTCTGCAAGTTTAGCAATACGCTTCGCCATCCCTCTGAAAATGAACAGATGCGCCGGGATCATCAGCAGCCAATAGAAGAGGCCTGGCATGCCGTGCGGATGCCACCAGGCGCGGACATCAATGCGTCGGTGGTCGCCTTTATCTTCCAGCGTGAAGCTCAGTCGACCCAATCCTGGCGCTTTCATCCCAAACAGCAGCGTCAGCTGTTTTTCTGGCTCAACGATGATCACTTTCCAGCTATCAACGGTATCGCCAACCTGCAACAGAGAGTGTTGCGGTCTGCCTTTCGCCAGCTTATGGCCGACCAGCAGGTCCAACGCCGCGCGCGTTTTCCATAAAATATTGCCAAAGAAATAGCCTTCTTTGCCGCCGAGGCGATTCACCACTTGCCACAGCGCCTGCCGACTGGCGGAGGTTTCAACGCTAAAGCCAGCTTGTTTAGCGAAATAGCCATATTCGGGGCGCCAGCGGGCAAATGCCTGCGCGTCGTAACCCCAGTCGCTGGAATTGACCAGCTTTTCTTCTTCTTTCAACGTGCTGCGCACCGCGTCATCAAAGGCAATCAGCTTTTGCGGGATCAGGGTGCGTAATTCGGTGTCATCGGCCAGCAGGTCGTGTTTTAACCCCTGTATCAGCGCTTTTGCCGTGGTCGGCGGCACTGACGTTATGACGTTCAAAAACCAGACCGAAATCCAGCGGGTAGGAAAGGGGACAGGGATGAGCAGGCGATGTTTACCGCTGACCGCCATAAAATGCTCGAACTGCTCCTGATAGCTCAATACCTGCGGCCCGGCGGCTTCGAGTACGCGGTGTTGGCGTGTAGGATGATCCAACAACGCCACCAGGTAGTACATTAAATTCTCCAGCGCGATAGGTGTGGTACGCGAGCGCACCCAGCGCGGAGGGGTGAGTACCGGCAGGTTGTAGACCATGTCGCGCATCACTTCAAAGGCGGCAGAACCTGCCCCTACGATAATACCAGCGCGCAATTCGGTCATTGGCACGCCTGATTCGCGCAGGGTGTCCGCGGTTATCTGTCGCGCACGCAGATGATCGGATTGTTCATGCCGGGGAGCCTGTAATGAGCTCAGGAAAATAAGCTGTTTGACTGGCGTATCACGTAGCGCATCGCGCACGTTCATTGCTACCTGGCGCTCATGGGCGATAAAATCACCGCCTTCTCCCATGCCATGGACCAGGTAATAGACCGTATCAACGCCGGTCAGCAGCGGCGTTAGGTTATCTGGCCAATTCAAATCGACCTTATGGCAACTGACGTTGGCCAACTGCTGCTTTTCCAGCCGCTCGATGCGGCGTGCCGCAGCCAGCACCTGATGCCCTTGCTGACTGAGCGCCTGTACCAGATGCTGACCAATGTAGCCACTGGCGCCAAGAACCAAAATCCGTTGCGGCACGCCTATCTCCTTAGCGGGTTAAAAAAGCGCGCCAGTGGGCGACGACTTCAGCAAGCTGTTCACGCGATACGTCCAGATGCATCACCAGACGCACAATCGGCGAGGCGTTAATCAGCACGCCTTGCGCTTTCATGTACTCGCCCAGTGCCGCAGCGTGTTCTTCGCCAACGCGGACAAACAGCATGTTGGTGTCGTGGCGCATGACGTCCGCTCCTGCTTCGCGCAGTTGTTCCGCCATCCAGGCGGCGTTGTCATGGTCTTCTTGTAAACGCGACACGTTATTTTTCAGCGCATACAGTCCCGCCGCCGCCAGAATACCGGCCTGACGCATTCCGCCGCCGGTCATTTTACGCCAGCGAATGGCGCGCTTGATGTACTCGTGGCTGCCGACCAGCAGTGAGCCTACCGGCGTTCCTAAACCTTTGGAGAGACAAATGGTGAACGAATCGCAGTATTGCGTGACATCTTTTAACTCACAGCCATAGGCGACGATGGCGTTAAAAATACGCGCGCCGTCGACATGCAGCGCAAGATTGCGCTCACGGGTGAATTCCCAGGCCTCTTTCAGATACTCGCGTGGTAGCACTTTGCCGTTGTGGGTGTTTTCCAGGCTGAGCAAACGCGTGCGGGCAAAATGGATATCGTCCGCTTTGATTTTTGCCGCCACTTTGTCCAGCGGCAAAGAGCCATCCGGCATGGCGTCGATAGGTTGCGGTTGAATGCTGCCGAGCACCGCTGCGCCACCCGCTTCGTAGAGATAGTTATGTGCGCCCTGACCGGCGATATACTCTTCTCCGCGCTGACAATGGCTGAGGAGAGCCACCAGGTTCGCCTGAGTGCCTGTGGGTAAGAAAATTGCGGCTTCTTTGCCAGAAAGCTCGGCTGCGTATTGCTGGAGGGCATTAACGGTAGGGTCATCACCGTAGACGTCGTCCCCGACCGGGGCAGCCATCATCTCTTCGAGCATGGCGCGACTTGGCCGGGTGACGGTATCACTGCGTAAATCAATCACGGGCATTCCTTTTTAAGTGAGGTAATGCCCTCTGTTTTACCTGAGCCAGTTAGTTTTCGCCAGTTCGATCACTTCATCACCGCGCCCGCTGATGATTGCGCGCAGCATATACAGGCTAAAACCTTTAGCTTGTTCGAGTTTGATCTGCGGCGGGATCGCCAATTCTTCTTTCGCGACGACCACATCGACCAGCACCGGACCGTCAATCGACATCGCCCTTTGCAGCGCTTCATCAACCTCTGAGGATTTCTCCACGCGAATGCCCGTAATGCCGCAAGCCTCGGCAATCCGTGCGAAATTTGTATCGTGCAGTTCGGTGCCGTCGGTCAGATAACCGCCAGCTTTCATCTCCATCGCCACAAACCCCAACACGCTGTTGTTGAAGACAATAATCTTCACTGGCAGCTTCATTTGCACAACCGACAGAAAGTCGCCCATCAGCATGCTAAAACCGCCGTCACCGCACATTGCGACAACCTGACGTCCCGGTTCGGTCGCTTGCGCGCCGAGCGCCTGCGGCATGGCATTGGCCATCGACCCGTGGTTAAACGAACCGATCAGACGGCGTTTACCGTTCATTTTCAGATAACGTGCCGCCCACACCGTTGGCGTGCCAACGTCGCAGGTGAAGATGGCGTCGTCAGCGGCAAAATGGCTGATCTGCTGCGCCAGATACTGCGGATGAATGGCTTTATCGCTGGGTTTGGCTAAATCATCCAGCCCTTTACGCGCCTCACGATAGTGTTCCAGCGCTTTATCCAGGAACTGCCGATCGGTTTTTTCTTCCACCAGCGGCAGCAGGGTGCGGAGTGTGGATTTAATATCGCCTACCAGCGCCATATCAACTTTACTGTGCGCGCCAATGCTCGCCGGATTGATATCGATCTGAATAATCTTGGCGTCGGTGGGGTAGAACGGGCGATAGGGGAACTGGGTACCTAGCAGGATCAGCGTGTCGGCATTCATCATGGTATGGAAGCCGGATGAAAAGCCGATCAGCCCGGTCATGCCCACGTCGTAAGGGTTGTCGTACTCAACATGCTCTTTACCACGCAGGGCGTGCACAATCGGCGCTTTTATTTTAGCTGCAAACTCAACCAGTTCTTTATGCGCACCGGCGCAGCCACTGCCACACATCAGGGCGATATTACTGGAGTAGCGTAGCAGTTGCGCTAGTTTTCTGAGCTCTTCTTCTTCCGGAGTGACCACCGGGAGCGGCGCATGATACCAGTGAGTGCTGGCGCTTTCAGGTGCTGGCTTCAGCGCGACGTCGCCGGGTAATACCACCACGGAGACGCCGCGGTTGAGCACCGCTTTACGCATGGCAATTGCCAGCACCTGTGGGATCTGTTCAGGGCTGGAAACCAGCTCGCAATAGTGGCTACATTCGCGAAACAACTCTTGCGGGTGGGTCTCCTGAAAATAACCGCTGCCTATCTCACTGGATGGAATGTGTGCGGCAATTGCCAGTACCGGGACGTGGTTGCGGTGGCAATCAAACAGGCCGTTAATCAGGTGCAGGTTGCCTGGTCCACACGAGCCAGCGCAGACGGCCAGTTCTCCCGTCAACTGCGCTTCAGCGCCCGCGGCGAAGGCCGCAACCTCTTCATGACGGGTTGGCATCCAGTCAATCGTTCCCATACGATTCAGACTGTCACTAAGGCCATTTAGCGAGTCACCCGTCACACCCCAAATGCGTTTAACGCCAGCTTGTTCAAGTGTTTTAGCAATAAAAGCGGCAACCGTTTGTTTCATGGTTTTCCTTCTCCTTTAATGTGATACCGGTTACAAGTTTAGATGAAGATAATAGTTATGCTTATCATTACCTCTTATTTCCGGCAGGTTTCATTAAGCCTGTATTAAGCGTAGTTTGTTATTGGACATGGTGAAACAAGGAATAAATTCAAATGGTTATAAAACTATTAAATACAGTTAACCGGGTACTGACTCATGAAGATTTTGGCAAGTTTTTGTTACGTATTGCCGTGGGGGGATTAATGCTGTTTCATGGGCTGCATAAACTGTTCGCGGGTATTGATGGCATCGGTGGCATGCTGATAGCGAAAGGTTTCCCCGGCTTTATTGCGTATGGCGTTCTGCTGGGAGAGGTTGTGGCACCGTGTCTGATTATTCTTGGGATCCTGACGCGTCCGGCGGCGTTGGGGCTGGCGTTTACGATGGTGGTGGCATGGCTGATGGTCGGGATGGGTGAAACCTGGTCACTGGATAAAACCGGCGCATGGGCAATTGAAAGTCTGGTGTATTTCTTCATCGGCGCTCTGGCCGTGGCATTTTTGGGCGCGGGGCGATTCTCCGTTGCCGGAAACTCGGCCTGGCGATAGTTTGCCATCCGAGAATCAATACAGAGGCGGGAATGCGTTAACCTATCTCCGCCTCGCCATTAAATCTGGCCGCTAATCCATGTCGACACTGCTCCACAGTTTGTGCCGACGTCTCAGTGCACGTTGCGTCAATGCCTTTGCCATCGCGGTGCCTATTTCAGCGCTAACCACCAACCCCTGAATAAAGGGACGGTCGTGCATCAACCACGGCAGTCCGCCAAAGGCGATGCGGTTGCGGGCGTTTTCCGGCGCTTGCAGCGTGTAATCTTCGCCGATATCCGGGATCTCATCGCCACAGGCCAGCAGTTGATCGCGTAGCGTTGGGAACGGAATATCTTTGCTCTGCAATGCCCGTTGTCCTCGGGCGTCAATAAATACATCAAATTCACTGCGCTGACCGTGGTGGTAAATGACCGTCCTTTCCTGCTCATTCGTACGCTCATAATCCTTGCCGAGTGCGAGGATCTCAATCAGCCCGGCATCGTGCAGAGCCAGCAATCGGCGGATAGATTCAGACGGGATTGCCGCATAGTTATCAATAAAGACGCGCGCCAGTCCGTGCCTGAAACTTTTTTCGTCGTGAGCATCAAGATGAGGAACGATCTCTTCAATAACCTCGTGTAGGCGCAATAAGGTATAGCGCCAGGCGACGGTATGTTGTTCCTGCTTGTTGCGTTCAACCTCCACCAGGTTACGCCTCGCCCAGTCAAAAGGGTCATGCTTGAGCCTGTCGGCAAAATAGACCTCGGGGAATGTGTCGGCGTTAAGCGTTGCAAGTGCTACCTGTTGGCACCACCCTGGCGCCGCGTCTTGCAGTTGTTGCACAATAAGCCGGAAGATGCGGTCCAGTAATCCGTTTTGGCCCTCGGCAATGGCGTTTTCAATCGCTTCTTGCGTCGCGATATTCAGCGGTTCATAGGGAAGAGGGCAGTAAAAATCCGCCTCAGGCAGCACACCGCTGCGCGACATCAGGGTCAGCTTCAGGTTTTGGCTGTCGGGTTTACGCGTGAACTGCAGTGAACGGTCGGTATTGGTGGTGAAGGTACCATGCTGACTGACCACGGCCATCGCCGCGTCGATAGCGCTTAGCGAGGTGCCCAGAATACCCACCCTGCAAGCGCTAATCTGCGCCTCCATCAGGCCGGTCCACGGACTGGGGAAAAACTTGCGTGCTTGAGCATCAGTTTCTGGCCACAGATGGCCGCTGGCGATAGCGGCGAAATCCACTTCGACGGGCTGTGACGCGTGATTGATCCACAGGGAGACCCCAGTCGGGTTTGCTTGCAGGTCGGTGACTTTACTTGATTCATATACGCGAATTGTGAACCCGGATCTTTGCGCTTTATCGACAATGGCTAAAAAACGATCGCGATAATAGTCGCCGAGGATCACCCGGGGCAAAAATTGCCGCTCATGCAACGATGTACGTTCAAGCCGAAACTGCGCCAGGTATTCATCGCTTTGATTCTGTAGCCACGTCAGATAACTGATATAAATCGGCGGGATCTCAATGCTGGCTATATTGGCCAGCATGTGGTCTGCGTTGTTGTCGCTGTTATAAGGCATGCCTACGCCAGCTTCCTCAGCTTGCTCATAAAGCTGTATCTCCAGCGGTTCACCGCGCTCAACGAGGGCATGAAACGTATAAATTCCGGTGGGACCTACGCCGACGATGGCCACTTTTTTCATGGGGATCCTTTGTAGAAAGTTCGACGCGGTAGTCGGGGTTTTGCTTAACCTGTGCCAGGTAAGTGTGGTCGATAATTCGCAGGAGGAGGACGGTATTTTGCCTGGGAGGGTGAAAAAATCGGAATTTTGCAGCGTCTGACAACATAAAAAAAGGCCACCCGATATAACCGGGTAGCCTTTTGTACATCAGATATCGGCCAATTACGCCAGCACTAAATCACCCTGCGGATGACAGGAGCAAGCCAGCACATAACCTTCAGCAATTTCTGCGTCGGTCAGCGTCATGGTGCTACTGACCGTGTAGTTACCGTCAACCACTTTGGTTTTGCAGCAGCCGCAAACGCCCGCACGGCATGCGGCGACAACCGGCACTTTATTGCTTTCCAGCGCTTCCAGCAGCGTACTGCCTACCGGCGCATAAAACTCTTTTGCCGGCTGCAGTTTGGTGAACTTCAGACCGCTGGTGGCGGCTTCAGCTACCGGGGTGAAGAACTGCTCTTTAAAGAAGCGTGTCACGCCCAGCGCGTTGACTTCTTTCTCGACCAGATCCATATACGGCGCCGGGCCGCAGGTCATCACGGTGCGCGAAGCCAGGTCCGGTACGCTTTGCAGCAGTTCGGTGGTCAGTCGGCCGGAAACAAAACCGTCAGTGGCATTGTTTTCAGCAACTAAGGTCACCGGATACTCGCGCCATTCGTCGGCAAAAATGACATCTTGCGGTGAACGAACGTTAAAGATCACCTGCACATCTGCCTGTGGGCGGTATTTTGCCAACCAGCGACGCATTGACATGATTGGCGTGACGCCACAGCCAGCGGCCAGCATCAGGAACCTGTCTTCCGCTTTATCTTCACAGGTGAATTCACCCATTGCATCGGACAGCCAGATATAGTCGCCGCGCTTCACGTCGCGGGTTAACCACTGTGAGCCTGAGCCATCGTCAATGCGGCGGATGGTCAGCGTGATGAATTCGCTAACGCCCGGCGTTGAAGAGAGGGTGTAAGCACGCAGCGTGTCCGCTGAATTACGTACGCTGACCAGTGCATACTGCCCGGCGCGGTACGGATAATAGTCGTGGCACAGCAACGAAATCGTCCATACATCCGGCGTTTCCTGATGGATGTGATGAACCTGCATCCGCCATGGGCACTGATGAGTTGGCATTGTCATTCTTTACTCCTTACGCGCTCAGCAGTTGCTTCATATCTTCTTCAACGGTGGTCACGGAGCGCAGACCGAACTTCTCGTTGAGAACTGCCAGCAGGTCCGGCGTGAAGAAGCCAGGCGCAGTCGGGCCAGTGACGATGTTTTTCACACCCAGAGACAGCAGGGTCAGCAGAATGACAATCGCTTTCTGTTCGAACCAGGAGAGCACCAGAGACAGCGGCAGATCGTTCACGCCACAGCCCAGTTTCTCAGCCAGGGTTACTGCCAGGATGATGGCAGAGTATGCATCGTTACACTGACCTGCATCGACCAGACGCGGCAGACCTTCGATATCGCCGAACTCCAGTTTGTTGAAACGGTATTTACCGCACGCCAGAGTCAGGATCAGGCAGTCGTCCGGCACGCTGGTGGCGAAGTCGGTGAAGTAGTTACGTTCGCCACGCGCGCCATCACAACCGCCAACCAGGAAGATGTGACGCAGTTTTTCGCGGCTTACCAGGTCGATCAGGGTATCAGCCGCGCCCAGCAGAGTCTGACGACCGAAACCAACGGTGATCAGGTGCGGAATTTCGCTGTACGGGAAGCCCGCCATCTGCTGAGCCTGAGCAATTACCGGAGCGAAGTTGTCGCCTTCGAGGTGGCTTACACCCGGCCAACCGACGATGCTACGAGTCCAGATACGGTCATCGTAGGCGCCAACGGTTGGGTCGATGATGCAGTTAGAGGTCATTACGATTGGGCCCGGGAAGCGGGCAAATTCAACCTGCTGATTCTGCCAGCCGCTGCCGTAGTTACCGATCAGGTGTTTGAACTTACGCAGTTCCGGGTAGCCGTGCGCTGGCAGCATTTCACCGTGGGTATAGACGTTAACGCCGGTACCTTCGGTCTGCTCCAGCAGGTTGTACAGATCTTTCAGGTCGTGACCGGAGATCAGGATGCACTTACCTTCGGTTGCTTTGACGTTGACCTGAGTTGGCGTCGGGTGGCCGTATTTAGTGGTTTCGCCAGCATCCAGAATGCTCATCACTTTGAAGTTCATCTGGCCGATTTCCATTGAGCACTCCAGCAGAGCGTTCATATCGGAAGGCCAGGTTCCCAGCCATGCCATGATTTTGTGGTACTGAGCGTAGATGTCGTTGTCGTACTGACCGAGAACGTGCGCGTGCTCCATGTAAGCTGCCGCACCTTTCAGGCCGTACAGGCACAGCAGACGCAGGCCGAGAATGTTCTCGCCGATGGCTGCTTTGTCTTTGTTCGGGGTAAATTCAGCGGCCTGACGTTGCAGGTCGCCCAGATCGTCGCTGACCAGTTGCAGATCGGCCATCGGGTTAGCGACCGCTGCGTTCGCGTCGATGTTCAGGCATTGCGCTTTCAGGGCGTCGCGCATGGCGATAGCTTCACGGGCATAGCCAACAATACGCGGAGAATCGAAGTTAACGTTGGTCAGCGTGGAGAAGAATGCACGCGGCGCAAAGTTATCAACCTCATGGTCGATGATGCCGTATTCACGTGCCTTAACAGCCCATGCAGACAGACCTTGTAGGGAAGCAATCAGCAGATCCTGCAAATCGGAGGTTTCAGCCGTTTTACCGCACATACCCTGCGCGTAAGAGCAGCCGTTTCCTGCCGGAGTACGGATGGTTTGTTCACATTGCACACAAAACATGGTCACACCTTTTAAAGTTATATTTAATATACATGTTTAAGGTTATGCCTGTGCGCGAAGGGATAAAAGGGATTTCTGCTACAACTTGCAGGGAGATTGATTTAGCGCAATTTTGGCGGTAGATGACTACCGCCAGAGAGGTATTTGTCCTGACTTCAGGCGGAGAAAAACGCCATCAGCAAAGGCACTAACAGACTCAGAATAAAGCCGTGGACGATGGCTGCCGGAACCATCTCCAGACCGCCGCTGCGTTGGAGCACCGGTAAGGTGAAATCCATTGATGTCGCGCCACATAGCCCCAGCGCGGTTGAGCGGCTGCGGCCCACCATTCCAGGAATCAACATAATGGCAATCAGTTCGCGGGCCAGGTCATTAAAGAAGGCGGCGCTACCAATCACCGGCCCGAACGATTCGGTTAACAGAATACCGGACAGGGAATACCAGCCAAAACCTGATGCCATCGCCAGCGCGGTTTTCAGCGGCAGGCCGAGGATCAACGCATTGATAACCCCCGCCAGCATCGAACTGGCGACGACGACCACCGCAACAATCATCCCCCGGCGATTCAGCACAATTTGCTTTAAGGTCATACCGCTGTTGCGCAGTTGAATCCCGACCAGGAACAGTAAAAAGATTAACGTATATTCGCTGGCTTCGGTGGCGTGCTGCAGAATAGGAAGACCGGTGAGGCCGAGCAGAAAACCCACGACGACGACGCCACAAAGCTGGAGCGACTCAAGCGCCATCGCAATTCGCGAGGGTAGCTTTTCTTGCTTGTGGTTATGTCGCCAGGGCAGTGAACGCTCCAGCCAGAACAGCGCCGCGATATTACACAGCAAAATGACCGTCACGCTGACCGCAGAATAATGAAGAATGGCTAACAGGTTGCTGGCGAGATTATCCAGAAACGCCAGGCTGATACCCATAAAAAAGAGAATAAGGTAGACGATCCAGCTCAACAGGCGATTGATGAGTTTTAATGCAGCCCTGTGCCGAAGCGGAATAAGGTAGCCCACAATAAGGGGAACCAGAATGATTAACAGCCCTGAAAACATGAAAACCAGATCCTTGCTGAGAGTAAGACGAAATGCGCCAGCACACACTACTCAATGCAAAGAAGGGAGTAAAGTTGCAAATAAAAGGAAATATAGCGGGGAAAAAAAGACCTGACTTGCGCCAGGCCTTTTTTGTTATCGATTAATCGCGTTTTTCCAGCAAAGTGCGGTAAATAAGACCGCCGAGGACCCCACCGATAATCGGCATAACCCAGAAGAACCACAATTGCTGTAATGCCCAGCCGCCCTGGAAGATGGCTACAGCGGTACTACGTGCCGGGTTAACGGAGGTGTTGGTAACCGGAATACTGATCAAGTGGATCAGGGTTAACGCCAGACCAATCGCAATAGGTGCAAAACCTGCCGGAGCATGTTTATCGGTCGCACCGTGGATCACTAATAAGAAACCAGCGGTCAAAATAATTTCAATTACGACGGCAGAAAGCATTGAATAGCCGCCAGGTGAATGTTCACCAAAGCCGTTCGAGGCAAAACCACTGGCAGTTGCGTCAAAACCAGCTTTACCGCTGGCAATAAGATACAGTGCCGCTGCTGCAACAATACCGCCCACAACCTGAGCGATAACATAACCAATAACGTCTTTTGCCGGGAAGCGACCGCCCGCCCATAAACCGAAGGTCACCGCCGGGTTAAAGTGTCCGCCGGAAATATGACCTACGGCGAATGCCATGGTTAATACGGTCAAACCAAACGCCAGCGCGACACCGGCAAATCCAATACCCAACTCCGGGAATGCTGCGGCCAGAACTGCGCTACCGCACCCACCAAAGACGAGCCAAAACGTACCGAAGAATTCGGCTGCTAATTTCCTGAACATAACCACCTCAATTAAAAGTTCCGGGTTCGTGTTCCTTACCCGGTAATTCATCGCTAAAAGGGACGATGATGAAAGAGCCGGTATTTTAGAAAAAAACATCATCCCTTCGCCAGTTAAATTGATGAAAAAATTTGATTTAAGGCAATATGTTGTGATTCCTTTTTGAATATTGGATGAATGAAGCATAGTTCAATTAGCAAAACGGCGATGATTGAGTTCTGAAATAATATTCCGGGGAAAACATAAGAAGAATATTCTTATATTTTTTGATTTCTGCGACTAACCTCCTGATCATATCGGGTGTCCTGAGCGCCCGCTTGCCGTTATACTCCTGATAACTTGAAGGAAAAAGTTAGCATTTCCGGAGGCTATATGATTCTCGAACGCGTTGAGATTGTTGGATTTCGTGGTATTAACCGTCTGTCGTTGATGCTGGAGCAAAGCAACGTGCTGATTGGGGAGAATGCGTGGGGTAAGTCCAGTCTGCTGGATGCTTTAACCCTGTTGCTGTCGCCGGAAACTGATTTGTACCACTTTGACCGCGAAGATTTCTGGTTCCCGCCGGGCGATATTCAAGGCCGGGAACATCATCTGCATATCATCCTGACGTTTCGTGAGTCTCAACCGGGTCGCCACCGCGTGCGCAGGTATCGTCCTCTGGAAGCCAGCTGGACGCTGTGTCAGGATGGCTATCACCGCATTTTCTATCGACTGGAAGGTGAATGTGCGGACGACGGTAGCGTTCTGACGTTACGCAGTTTTCTGGATGGCGAGGGCCATCAGCTTCCCCTCGACGACATTAACGATCAGGCGCGGCACCTCGTGCGTTTGATGCCAGTACTGCGCCTGCGTGACGCGCGTTTTATGCGACGGATCCGTAACGGTACGGTGCCGGATTCGGCGGATGTCGAAGTGACCGCGCGGCAACTGGATTTTCTGGCACGTGAACTGGCTACCCGACCGCAAAACCTGACAGATGGGCAGATACGTCAGGGGTTATCGGCCATGGTACAGCTGTTGGAACACTATTTTTCTGAGCAGGGTTCCAGTCAGTCCCGCTATCGTCTGATGCGTCGACGTTCCAATAACGAACAACGTAGCTGGCGCTATCTGGATATTATCAACCGTATGATTGATAGACCGGGCGGACGCACGCACCGCGTGATCCTGTTGGGACTGTTTTCGACGCTGTTACAGGCCAAAGGCACGCTGAGGCTGGATAAAGACGCCCGGCCGTTACTGTTGGTAGAAGATCCTGAAACGCGTTTACATCCGATTATGCTGTCGGTTGCCTGGCACCTGCTGAATTTGCTTCCGCTGCAACGGGTGGCGACCACCAACTCAGGTGAGTTACTGTCCCTCACCCCCGTGGAACACGTTGTCCGCCTGGTGCGTGAGTCCTCCCGCGTCGCCGCCTGGCGGCTTGGGCCAGGTGGGATCAGCGCAGAAGATGGTCGGCGTATTGCCTTTCATATTCGTTTTAACCGTGCATCGTCGTTGTTTGCCCGCTGTTGGCTGCTGGTGGAAGGCGAAACGGAAACCTGGGTCATTAACGAACTGGCCCGCCAGTGTGGGCACCACTTTGATGCGGAAGGTATCAAAGTCATTGAATTTGCCCAGTCCGGCCTTAAGCCGCTGGTTAAGTTCGCCCGCCGGATGGGTATCGAGTGGCATGTGCTGGTTGATGGTGATGAAGCCGGGAAAAAGTATGCCGCTACGGTGCGGAGTTTGTTGAATAACGACAGAGAAGAAGAGCGCGATCATTTAACCATGCTTCCCGCGCTGGACATGGAACATTTTATGTATCGCCAGGGGTTCGCTGACGTATTCCACAGGGTGGCGCAAATCCCCGAAAACGTGCCCATGAATATGCGCAAAATTATCTCGAAGGCGATTCACCGGTCGTCAAAACCAGATTTAGCCATTGAGGTGGCGATGGAAGCCGGGCGGCGCGGCGTTGACGCGGTGCCAACGCTGCTGCGAAAAATGTTTTCCCGCGTGCTGTGGTTGGCACGCGGCAGAGCGGATTAGTTGCGAAACATCGACGACAGCTGCGAGTGGATGCTGTCCAGTAGCTGGTAGCGACGGCGGTATTCCGCGCGTTTTTTGCTGGCAATGTCCGCTTCGCTTTTTCGCGCCATTGTGCGTGGGATATGGTAATAGCCGTGACTGTCGCACTCACCGCCAACCGACTCCCAAAATGCGTTGTAGTCAGAAAGTATCACCTTGTTTTTATCGTGGTAACGCGGGCTGCGAAAGATATGCTGTTCATTACTGACAGCCAGAATTTGTTTGATATTCAATTGTTCTGCAAAACAGCAAATGGCTTCCATCACAATACGTTTAGGGAAAATCCCGTAGCATGATTTGGTCGCTTTTTGAATTTCTTCATGTGGCAGTAATCGACTGCCTCCCTGTAACCCGCCAATAAACAGTGTGCTGCTTCCTTGATAATTGCACAGCGTAAACGTCATTTCCGCTAAAGTCTCGCCAGCGCTATTGCGTACCAGAATGGTACTTTCACCTTCTTTATCCAGTGAGATAAATGAGCCCAGTATTACGCTAAATATTTCGCTATTTTTGCCTTCAATTTGTGCCAGTTGTAATCCATCCGCACTTAAATAAGCTTTATATTCCGTGGCTGAAAAAGAGCTGCGGATAGCATTGTAATGAAAACGCACAGCATCCAGTTTCATTTTCCGATCAAGGTTTTGTGCGAGATAGGCGCGATGTAGGCGAACCGGCAGACGAGGCTGGCGTGCCAGTACGCTATCGAGATCAGGCCATTGCGCCAGTTCAGTCATCCATTCATGCATTAATCGTGGCATAAGCGCTGAGCGCAACAAAAACTTACGACGGAAGCTACGCTGATGCCAAAATTTTCCAGGGCGCCAATGTCCGGTCATCAGGCTACAAAAGAGGCTAAAACTTGTGGCGGGTTTTGAAGAATGAAAAGTGCTGTCAGTTAGCTGGCTCATAATAACAATCCGATGGATACTCTGGTACTAATTTCAACACAGCGGATCTTAACCATTCATCAATAACTCTGTTATTCTTGCGTTTTTCAACGGCTATTTATTTAACGTTGATGTTTACCACTCCACTCTGGTGGACGTATTGGGGGAAATTGGGACATTTATGAAGCTCAAGGGAAAAATCAAAAAGCGCTATTTTCTCTTCGCCATCATCATTATTGTGGCGATAATTGCACTTTGGCGAACGCTTAATGCGCCTTTACCTCAGTATCAAACGTTAATTGTGCGTCCGGGCGATCTGCAGCAAAGCGTACTGGCAACCGGCAAACTGGATGCGTTGCGTAAAGTTGACGTCGGGGCGCAGGTAAGCGGGCAGTTAAAAACGCTGTCGGTCGCGATTGGCGACAAAGTAAAAAAAGATCAACTGCTTGGCGTTATCGATCCTGAACAGGCGCAAAACCAGATTAAAGAGGTTGAAGCGACGCTGATGGAATTACGCGCTCAGCGTTTACAGGCTGAAGCCGAGTGGAAACTGGCGCGGGTAACGCTTTCCCGTCAGCAACAGCTGGCGAAAACCCAGGCTGTCTCGCAGCAGGATCTCGACACGGCGGCTACTCAGATGGCGGTCAAACAGGCGCAAATCGGCACAATTGATGCGCAAATTAAGCGTAATCAGGCCTCTCTCGATACGGCAAAAACCAACCTTGATTACACCCGCATCGTCGCGCCAATGGCAGGCGAAGTCACGCAAATTACTACCCTTCAGGGGCAAACCGTTATTGCTGCCCAGCAGGCGCCTAACATTCTGACATTGGCAGATATGAGCACCATGCTGGTGAAAGCGCAGGTTTCCGAGGCGGATGTGATTCACCTGCATCCCGGGCAAAAGGCCTGGTTTACCGTACTGGGCGATCCTCAGACGCGCTACGAAGGTAAGCTCAAAGATGTTCTTCCGACGCCAGAGAAAGTGAATGATGCAATTTTCTACTATGCTCGCTTCGAAGTTCCCAACCCGAAAGGGATCCTGCGTCTGGATATGACCGCGCAGGTCCATATCCAGCTCACCGATGTGAAAAATGTCCTGACGATCCCGCTGTCGGCGCTGGGCGATCCTATTGGCAACAATCGTTATAACGTCAGGCTGCTGCGTAACGGCGAAACCCGTGAACGCGAAGTGGTTATCGGCGCGCGTAATGACACTGATGTGGAGATCGTGAAAGGGCTGGAAGAGGGGGATGAAGTCATCACCGGTGAGGGCAACGCTGGAGCGCCAAAATGACGGTATTGCTTGAACTGAGCAATATCCGCCGCAGCTATCCATCAGGCGAAGGCCAGGTCGAGGTATTGAAGGACGTATCCTTGAGCATTCAGGCCGGGGAAATGGTGGCGATTGTCGGGGCGTCTGGCTCGGGGAAATCGACGCTGATGAATATTCTCGGCTGTCTGGACAAACCCACCAGCGGTACGTATCGGGTTGCCGGGCGCGATGTCTCCACGCTGGATAGCGATGCGTTAGCCCAGCTGCGTCGCGAACATTTCGGTTTTATCTTCCAGCGTTATCATTTGTTGTCGCATTTAACCGCCGCGCAAAACGTTGAGGTGCCTGCAGTCTACGCTGGTACCGAACGTAAGCAGCGCCTGGCCCGTGCCCAAGAACTCCTGCAGCGACTGGGCCTGGGCGACAGAGTTGACTATCAGCCTTCCCAGCTTTCCGGTGGTCAGCAGCAGCGGGTCAGTATTGCGCGTGCGCTGATGAACGGGGGACAGGTCATCCTCGCCGACGAACCCACCGGCGCGCTGGACAGCCATTCAGGCGAAGAGGTGATGGCGATTTTGCATCAGCTGCGCGATCGCGGGCATACGGTGATTATCGTCACTCACGACAGCCAGGTCGCCGCACAGGCCGAACGCGTCATTGAAATTCGTGACGGCGAGATTGTGCGCAATCCGCCGTCGCACAAACCCTCTACCGGGCGCGATATCGCGGAGCCGACGGTGAAAACGGCGTCCGGTTGGGGGCAGTTTGCCAGCGGTTTTCGCGAAGCGCTCACTATGGCCTGGCTGGCAATGGCTGCGAATAAAATGCGAACGCTACTGACCATGCTTGGGATCATCATCGGTATTGCTTCAGTGGTGTCGATTGTGGTGGTAGGCGATGCGGCTAAACAGCTGGTGCTGGCAGATATTCGCGCTATCGGCACCAATACCATCGATATCTATCCTGGCAAAGATTTCGGCGACGACGACCCACAATATCAACAGGCGCTGAAGTATGACGATTTAACGGCGTTACAGAAGCAGCCCTGGGTCAGTTCGGTGACGCCTGCGGTGTCGAAAAACCTGCGGCTACGCTATGGCAATATCGACGTGGCAGCCAGTGCTAATGGCGTTAGCGGCGACTATTTCAACGTCTATGGCATGACGTTTAGCGAAGGGACCACTTTTAACGCTGAACAACTGGCGGGGCGCGCTCAGGTGGTGGTGCTCGACAGCAATACCCGTCGTCAATTGTTCCCCAACAAAGCGAAAGTTGTCGGCGAAGTCGTGCTGGTGGGGAATAT
Organism: Citrobacter sp. XY323; assembly: GCF_025106035.1. Classification (NCBI taxonomy): domain Bacteria; kingdom Pseudomonadati; phylum Pseudomonadota; class Gammaproteobacteria; order Enterobacterales; family Enterobacteriaceae; genus Citrobacter; species Citrobacter sp. XY323. The sequence goes on along the minus strand of NZ_JANYUK010000004.1, from coordinate 328,570 downwards.
GCCTGCCACGGTGATTGGTGTTGCAGAAGAGAAACAGTCGATGTTTGGCAGTAGCAAGATCCTGCGGGTCTGGCTGCCTTACAGCACCATGTCCGGGCGAATTATGGGGCAGTCGTGGCTGAACTCGATCACCGTGCGGGTGAAAGACGGTTTTGATAGTGCCCAGGCCGAGCAGCAGCTCACCCGACTACTGACGTTACGCCACGGTAAGAAGGATTTCTTCACCTGGAATATGGACGGTGTCTTGAAAACCGCCGAAAAGACCACACGTACATTACAACTCTTCCTGACGCTGGTGGCCGTGATTTCGCTGGTGGTCGGTGGGATTGGTGTGATGAATATTATGCTGGTTTCGGTAACCGAACGAACGCGCGAGATTGGCATTCGTATGGCGGTTGGCGCCCGCGCCAGTGACGTGCTGCAGCAGTTCTTAATTGAAGCGGTGTTGGTGTGTCTGGTTGGCGGCGCGTTGGGCATTAGCTTGTCGATGCTGATCGCCTTTACGCTTCAGCTATTCCTGCCTGGCTGGGAAATAGGTTTCTCACCCGTAGCCTTATTGACGGCGTTTCTGTGTTCGACTGCGACCGGGATTTTGTTTGGCTGGCTACCGGCGCGAAATGCGGCGCGGCTGGATCCGGTAGATGCTCTGGCGCGGGAATAATACCATCGAGATAAAAATGCCAGCCGCAAAGGCTGGCATTTTGACTGCGGGATGTACACAATGAAACAGAAGAGCTATGCGACAGCTTCTGCTTCAATGACAGGCACGATGACACTGGCATGATTGCCTTTTGGCCCCTGGTGGACATCAAACTGGACAGACTGCCCGGCTTTTAGCGTTCTGTAACCATCCATCTGAATGGTGGAGTAATGGGCGAAAATATCTTCGCCGCCGCCTTCGGGGCAGATGAAACCAAACCCTTTGGCGTTGTTGAACCACTTAACAGTACCCGTTTCCATGCTTCGACATCCTTCGTAAATCTTATATAAGTAAGATGGAATGAACCGGTGGCGGAGTGGGGGCTGTTCAAAACCTCGCCAACTCTCGAAACTACAATTTAGAGAAATCAGGCGAGGCGTCAAGCGCCAGGCTGACGGAATAGGGTAAAAATGCATCAAAATTTGAAGCAGTTAACGCTATTGTCGGTTATGTGACAGATGTCGCGGATGGCACTAATAGATGATAGTTATCTAATACTTGAGGTAGATTGATTGTGCGCATAGGCTGCTTGTCAGCGGCAAGATTTTCTGCCGGAAACCGTAACTGAAGATGACGACTGACAATGGGTAAGACTAACGACTGGCTGGATTTCGATCTGCTGGCGGAAGATAAATTGCGCGACGCGCTAAAACCGCCATCTATGTATAAAGTGATATTAGTCAATGATGATTACACTCCGATGGAGTTTGTTATTGACGTGTTACAAAAATTCTTTTCTTATGATGTAGAACGTGCAACGCAACTGATGCTTGCCGTTCACTATCAAGGTAAAGCGATTTGCGGCGTATTCACTGCCGAAGTGGCTGAAACCAAAGTTGCGATGGTGAACAAGTATGCGAGGGAGAACGAGCATCCGTTGCTGTGTACGCTAGAAAAAGCCTAAATGCAGGCATAAATATTGGGGGAGGTGCCTATGCTCAATCAAGAACTGGAGCTCAGTTTAAACATGGCTTTCGCCAGAGCGCGCGAGCACCGACATGAGTTTATGACCGTCGAGCACTTGCTACTGGCATTGCTCAGTAACCCATCGGCCCGCGAAGCGCTGGAAGCGTGTTCTGTGGATCTGGTGGCGCTGCGTCAGGAACTCGAAGCCTTCATTGAACAAACCACACCCGTATTGCCTGCCAGTGAAGAAGAGCGCGACACGCAGCCCACGTTGAGTTTTCAGCGTGTGTTGCAACGCGCGGTCTTTCATGTTCAGTCCTCCGGGCGCAATGAAGTTACCGGTGCTAATGTGCTGGTCGCCATCTTCAGCGAGCAGGAATCTCAGGCGGCTTATCTGCTGCGTAAGCATGAAGTGAGTCGCCTTGATGTGGTGAATTTTATTTCTCATGGCACGCGCAAAGACGAACCAAGTCAGTCCTCTGACTCTGGTAATCAGCCGAATAACGAAGAGCAAGCTGGCGGGGAGGACCGTATGGAGAACTTCACGACTAACCTTAACCAGCTTGCCCGTGTGGGCGGAATTGATCCGCTCATTGGCCGGGACAAAGAGCTGGAACGCGCCATTCAGGTACTGTGCCGTCGTCGAAAAAACAACCCGCTGCTGGTGGGTGAGTCTGGCGTCGGTAAAACCGCTATTGCGGAAGGCCTCGCCTGGCGTATCGTCCAGGGCGACGTGCCGGAAGTGATGGCTGATTGTACCCTTTACTCTCTGGATATCGGCTCGCTGCTGGCGGGTACCAAATACCGTGGCGATTTTGAAAAACGCTTTAAGGCGCTGCTGAAACAACTGGAACAGGATACTAACAGCATTCTGTTTATCGATGAGATCCACACCATTATCGGCGCGGGTGCGGCATCGGGCGGCCAGGTGGATGCGGCTAACCTGATCAAACCGTTGCTCTCCAGCGGTAAAATCCGTGTAATAGGCTCCACAACCTATCAGGAATTCAGCAATATCTTTGAAAAGGACCGCGCGCTAGCACGCCGTTTCCAGAAAATCGATATCACTGAGCCGTCGGTTGAAGAGACCGTGCAGATCATCAACGGTCTGAAGCCGAAATACGAAGCGCACCATGACGTTCGCTACACCGCCAAAGCGGTGCGTGCAGCGGTCGAACTGGCGGTGAAATACATTAACGATCGTCATCTGCCGGACAAAGCGATTGACGTGATCGATGAGGCGGGCGCGCGGGCGCGTCTGATGCCGGTCAGCAAGCGCAAGAAAACCGTCAACGTGGCGGATATCGAGTCCGTCGTGGCCCGCATTGCGCGGATCCCGGAGAAGAGCGTTTCTCAGAGCGATCGCGATACGCTGAAAAACCTGGGCAACCGTCTGAAAATGCTGGTATTCGGACAGGATAAAGCCATTGAGGCGCTGACTGAAGCGATCAAAATGAGCCGTGCTGGTCTGGGACACGAGCATAAACCTGTCGGTTCGTTCCTGTTTGCCGGACCGACTGGCGTTGGTAAGACCGAAGTCACGGTGCAGTTGTCCAAAGCGCTGGGTATTGAGCTGCTGCGGTTTGATATGTCCGAGTATATGGAACGTCACACCGTCAGCCGCCTGATTGGTGCGCCTCCGGGATATGTCGGTTTCGACCAGGGCGGTTTGCTGACAGATGCTGTCATTAAGCATCCGCATGCGGTACTGCTGCTGGATGAAATCGAAAAAGCGCATCCAGACGTCTTTAACCTGCTGCTGCAGGTGATGGATAACGGTACGCTGACCGACAATAACGGGCGTAAAGCGGATTTCCGCAACGTGGTGCTGGTCATGACCACCAACGCCGGCGTGCGTGAAACCGAGCGTAAATCGATTGGGCTGATTCATCAGGACAACAGTACTGATGCGATGGGCGAAATCAAAAAAGTGTTTACGCCGGAATTCCGTAACCGTCTCGACAACATTATCTGGTTCGATCATCTCTCTACTGAGGTGATTCATCAGGTTGTTGATAAGTTTATCGTCGAACTTCAGGTTCAGTTGGATCAGAAAGGTGTCTCTCTGGAAGTGAGTCAGGAAGCCCGCGACTGGCTGGCTGAGAAGGGCTACGACCGCGCAATGGGCGCACGCCCGATGACGCGCGTTGTCCAGGATAACCTGAAAAAACCATTGGCTAACGAACTGCTGTTCGGCTCGCTTGTGGATGGCGGTCAGGTGACCGTTGCGCTGGATAAAGAGAAAAATGAGCTGACCTATGGTTTCCAGAGTGCGCAAAAGCACAAGCCAGAAGCAGCACATTAATATCTAACCACCTAATGAGCCGGGCGTAATGCCCGGTTTTTTTTCGTCTGAAAGTCGTGATTTGAATAGGGGGGATTAAACGGAAGGCAAAAAATAAGCCTGCGTAAGGGAGATTACGCAGGCTAAGGAGGTGGTTCCTGGTACAGCTAGCATTTATGGGTTATGTTTTTCAGCGGATGAGATAATACCCTTAATGAACGAAGCGGTATGTGATCGATTTCTAAGAATCTTCCGAACGCTGAAAAATAACCGTAATTAACTACTTAGCATGTGGGTTGCGCGTGGACTCACCGGCAAAATTACGCATCAACAATGCATAATTCAGATCGATATCCTCCGGGACAGGCATCCACACGGTGTAACCATCGCCCGGCGCAACCGGCATCGCTTCGCCTTTCGCGTTTTCCATCTGTTCGAGGGTAAAGTTGATGTTGCCCTGTGGGGTCATCAGCTCCAGGCTGTCGCCGACGGTGAATTTATTTTTCACCAGCACAGCCGCCAGTTCACCTTTACGTTCGCCAGTGAATTCGCCGACAAACTGCTGACGCTCGGAAACAGAGAAGCCGTATTCGTAGTTCTGATAGTCGTCATGTGTATGGCGGCGCAGGAACCCCTCGGTGTAACCGCGATGCGCCAGACCTTCCAGCGTTTCCAGCAGTTGCGGGTCGAACGGTTTCCCGGCAGCGGCATCATCAATGGCCTTGCGATAAACCTGCGCGGTACGTGCACAGTAATAGTATGATTTAGTACGGCCTTCAATTTTCAGCGAATGCACGCCCATCTGAGTCAGGCGCTCAACGTGGGCAATGGCACGCAAATCCTTCGAGTTCATGATGTAAGTGCCGTGTTCGTCTTCAAACGCGGTCATGTACTCACCCGGACGCTGGGCTTCTTCGATCATAAAGACTTTGTCAGTCGGCGCGCCAATACCCAGCGTCGGCTCAACATTTTGTACCGGGATAGGCTCGTACTTATGCACGATATTGCCCACCACGTCCTCTTTGCCTTCCTGCACGTTGTATTCCCAGCGGCAGGCATTGGTACAGGTACCCTGATTTGGGTCACGTTTGTTGATGTAGCCAGAGAGCAGGCAGCGGCCGGAGTAAGCCATGCACAGCGCGCCGTGAACAAAGATCTCAATTTCCATATCCGGCACCTGGGTGCGGATCTCTTCAATTTCTTCCAACGACAGTTCGCGGGACAGGATCACTCGAGTCAATCCCATCTGCTTCCAGAATTTCACCGTCGCCCAGTTTACGGCGTTAGCCTGTACTGAAAGGTGAATGTCCATGTCAGGGAAGTTTTCGCGCACCAGCATAATCAGACCGGGGTCGGACATGATCAGTGCATCCGGCCCCATTTCCACCACCGGTTTCAGGTCACGAATGAAGGTCTTCAGCTTGGCGTTATGCGGGGCAATATTAACCACCACATAGAATTTTTTACCCAGTTCATGGGCTTCATTAATGCCTAGCTGCAGGTTTTCGTGATTGAATTCGTTGTTGCGTACGCGCAGTGAGTAACGCGGCTGGCCCGCATATACAGCGTCTGCGCCATAGGCGAAAGCGTAACGCATGTTTTTCAGCGTTCCCGCCGGGGAAAGGAGTTCCGGTTTAAACATAATTATCTCGTTCTGATGACAGGTCAGACTCGCCTCACTCAATGAGACGGTTAGGGGAGCGCCCCCATATTAAGGGCGGGCATTGTAGCGCTGTGGGGAAGACAGGTAAAGAAAAACGCCGGGCGACAGCGTGGCGTTACCCGGCTGAGCGAGTCATTATCAGGTTTTATCTTTTATCGTCTGACTTACACCATTGGTCTTAACTGAAGCAATACCGGTCTCGCGCGACTGTTCATTCGCATACAGTTGACTGCTACCAATAATCTGGTGGTTTGCTGCTTTCAGATTGAAATGCAATTTGCCATTAGCTGCCGTTTTTTTCTCATAACGCTCGGCTAGAGGGCTGTTAGCCTGGACAGATGCGATCCCTTTTTCTGCCGCGCCTTTTGTCGTGTAAAGCTCACTGGTAAGGATAGTTTCCCCGTTTCCAGCCTTAAGAACAAAGCGGTACTGATCATCGCTACTCTTGCTTAATTCAAACCAACCAGCCATATGAACTCCTTGATTAAAGTTTTATATCAAACAGTTATTGACGACAGTGTTGCCACAAAGAGTATGAGCGATATTTGGAGAGTTGCTAGTCAACAGGACTCCACGAAGCCGCGGAGTCCTGACGGGAGTGTTTACGCAATCCGACAGGCGTCGGCTTCCCAGCGATACCCTACGCCATAGACCGCGCGGATAAATGACTGCTCCGCATCCAGCGATTCCAGCTTGCGTCGCAGGTTCTTAATATGGCTGTCGATGGTTCGGTCGGTAACGACTCGGTAATCGTCATAGAGATGATTGAGCAACTGTTCACGGGAGAACACTTTTCCCGGTTCATGCGACAGCGTTTTGAGTAAGCGAAATTCAGCAGGCGTTAAGTCGAGCATTTTCCCACGCCAGGACGCCTGAAAACGACCTTCATCGACGATCAACGGGCTGTCAGCATCCATCTGTTGCAGTTCGCGCTGCGGCTTGCAACGGCGCAGAATCGTCTTCACGCGAGCAACAACTTCACGCGGGCTGTAGGGTTTGCAAATATAATCATCCGCACCGATCTCCAGCCCCAGCAGGCGATCAATTTCTTCTATCTTGGCGGTTACCATCATGATGGGGACTTCAGAGAATCGGCGGATTTCCCGGCACAGAGTCAGGCCGTCGGTACCAGGCAGCATCAGATCCAACAAGATCAGATCGGGCGGCGTCTGACGCACGTAAGGAAGAACCAGATCGCCGTGGCTGATGAGCGTAGGAGCGTAGCTTGCCGCGCGCAGATAGTCGATAAGCAGTTGCCCCAGCTTGGGCTCGTCTTCCACGATCAGAATACGCGGCGTGTTTTCATCAATGGGTAACTCAGTCATACATCTCTCTGTAAATCGCGTTCCAGCGGTAATGTTACTGTAATGCTAACCCCGCCAAAAGGCGAATGGGCGGCGCGAATCAGACCATTATGCGCCTGTACGATATTGACGCAAATTGCCAGCCCCAGCCCGGAACCACCGCTGGCACGGTTACGCGAGCCTTCGGTGCGATAAAATCGTTCAAACAGCTTCTGTAACTGGTCGTCACTTACGCCGGGAGCGGAATCAGCGAAGGTTAATAAAACCATACGCTCGCGTTGTTCGGCGCTGATGTGCAGTCCGCCGCCGCTGTCGGTGTAGCGCAGACTGTTTTCCAACAGATTGTTGAACAACTGCATCAGACGATCCCTGTCGCCAAATACCGTCATGCTGTCCGGGAGTGAAAGTTGTATCGTCAGTCCACGGCTGGCAAAGCGTTCACGAAATGCGCCACTTGCCACTTCCAACAGGGGGATGAGATCCAGCGATGTTTTCTGGTAGGCCAGCGCGCCTTCATCGGACATGGAGAGCTGATGCAGATCGTCCACCAGCTTGGTGAGCGTACCCACTTCAGCTTGCAAAGAGGCAACGGAGTCAGGGGTGAACTGGCGTACGCCATCCTGAATGGCCTCCAGTTCACCGCGCAACACCGCTAACGGCGTACGCAGTTCGTGAGAAATATCGGCCATAAAGTCACGACGCATCTGCTGGTTTTTTTCCAGCGTACTGGCAAGCTGGTTGAAGTCCTGCGCCAGCTTGCCCAGCTCATCCGTACTGGTCGGCGCAACGCGAGTGGTGAAATCGCCAGCCGCCAGTTTGTGCGTGCCTTCCACTAACCGCTTGACCGGGGCCAGCAGGCTGCGCGCCAGCGTAAACGTTGCCAGCGCCGCCAGGATCGTGGAGAGCGCGACGATGAGCCAACTGGAACGTCTTTGCTGCATGTCGAAATTGATATCCGTATTGCGCGTTAAGCGTTCCACGGGAGAGGCAATCACGGCACCGACTTCGCTACCGTTGACGCGGATCGGATGGCGCATACCGTCACGGGGGACCGGAGCACGCGGACCGACCAGCACGCGGGCATTTTGGTCGACAACCCAAAACTGCGTACGCCAGCCGTGCGGCGGCATGCCGGGGCCGGGTTTATCATCGTCGTTGTCGTGTTCAAAAGAGCGCAGGATCTGAAAAACAAACCGATCGTTATTGCGTAAGAATCGCCAGTTGCCGTGCTGTTCATACTGCTCGCTTAATGCGTCGCTGAGCATTTGCAGCCGCTGTTCGTTACCGTGCTTGATATAGTCAATAAAACCGCGTTCGAAGCTTATGCGTACGGCCCAGTGCATGCTGATCAGCAACACGATGCAGGTGGCGAAAATCGCCAGAAACAGTTTGCCGGTGATACCGGGCCGCCAGAACTTCATCAGGTGCTCCTTTTGCGCCGTGAAATCACCGCGTTGGTTTGCGTGTCGTTCGGCACGCGGGCAAAAATAATGGCAGGCAGCGCGATAATGAATGCGATGCACAGCCAGGTATACATAAAGACGGTATGCGTACTTCCGCTGTCGATGACGCTATGCTGCTGACCGAACATACCTAGCAGCAGTCCCGCGATGGTCACCCCGATACTCATCGACAGCTGCATGATCATTGACAGCAGGCTGTTACCACTGCTGGCGAGATCGTCAGGCAGGTCTTTTAACGTCAGGGTGTTCATGGATGAAAAGCGCGTTGAGTTGACCATTCCCTGTAAGAACAGTACGAAGGGCAGGGCGTAATACCAGCCGAGCAGCGCGGTGGTCATCAGCAGCAGACTGACCAGCGACAGGCCAAGCGTTGTAGCGACCAGTACGCGACGGTAGCCAAAGCGGTTAACGACCTGCACCACAATGCGCTTCATGCCCATACTGCCGAGCACCATCGGGATCATCATCAGCCCGGCATGAAAGGGGGAAAAACCGAGGCCTATTTGTAAAAACACCGGCGTCATAAACGGCAGCATACCGCTACCGATGCGTCCGGCAAAACTGCCGAAAAGACCCAGCGAGAAGGTCGGTGTGCGAAACAGACTCAGGCTGAACAGCGCGCGTGGATTACGATGGGCGTGTTTCAGATACAGCGCAATAACCAGCACTCCGCAGATAACCAACGCTGCCAGCGAGATACTGGAGATGCCGGTTCCTTTACTGCCATCAAGCGCCAGCGTCAGTACCGCCATGCCGACTGCCAGCATCGCAAATCCGGAGAGATCGAAGCGTCGGGTTTGCATGGTGTAGTTGGGCATCAGCATTAACGTCGCTATCGCGCCGACAATACCAACCGGAATGTTAATCAAAAATATCCAGTGCCAGGAGGCGTACTCAACCAGAATACCGCCTAATGCCGGTCCCAGTAGCGGGCCAATCTGACCGGGCAATGTGACAAACGTCATCGCCGCCATATATTGCTCACGCGGGACGATTTTCATCACCGTTAGCCTGCCGACCGGCACCATCATCGCACCGCCAACGCCTTGTAAGACGCGCGCCATCACCAGTTCGTTGAGTGTGCTGGACCCGGCGCAAAACAGCGAGCCAAGCGTAAACAGGATGATGGCGGTGAAGAAGATATTACGCACGCCAACTTTGTCCGCCAGCCATCCGCTGGCGGGCAGCATCACGGCAACGGTTAAAACATATGACACAATGACCATATGCATGTGTAACGGGCTTTCCCCGAGGCTTGCCGCCATCGAGGGAAGCGCAGTATTCACGATGGTGGTATCCAGCGACTGCATAAAAAAGCCGAATGCCACAATCCAAAGCTGCCAGCGGGTGCTGTCGGGAAGTTCTGTCATAACTCTGCTACCGGTTTGCTGTTTTTACGCGAAAAACGCAGACGCAGACGGTCGAAAAAGAGATAGACCACAGGCGTGGTGTACAGCGTCAGGAGTTGACTCACGACCAGCCCGCCGACAATGGTTATCCCCAAAGGTTGACGTAGTTCAGAGCCATCCCCGGCGGATAACACCAGCGGCAGCGCGCCAAACAACGCCGCCAGCGTGGTCATCATGATTGGGCGAAAGCGCAGCAGGCAGGCCTGGAAAATGGCTTCTTCTGGCTGTAGCTTGCCGTTTCTCTGCGCTTCCAGCGCAAAATCGACCATCATGATGGCATTTTTCTTCACAATGCCAATTAATAGCATTATCCCTATCAGGGCGATTAGGCTGAACGGGGCATTGAACAGCTCCAGCGCCAGCAAAGCCCCGACGCCAGCTGAAGGTAGCGTGGAGAGAATGGTCAGGGGATGAACATAGCTTTCATACAGCATCCCCAGAACGATGTAGACCGTGGCAATGGCGGCGATAATCAGGATCACCTGTGAGTTCATGGTGTCCTGAAATACCTGTGCCGTGCCGGCAAAGCTACCGCGAACCGTGGAGGGCACGCCGAGCTGGGTCATGGTTCTGTTGATAGCCTCTGTCGCCTCAGACAGTGAAGAACCTGTTGGCAGGTTAAACGACACGGTTGAGGCAGCGGACAAGCCCTGATGGTTTACCGACAGCGGGGCATTCGCCGGTTGCCATTTGGCAAAGTACGATAGCGGGATTGCCTTACCGTCATTGTTGATGACGAACATTTTATCCAGCGCACTGATATCCTGGGTGTAACGTCGATCGACCTCCATCACCACTTTGTACTGGTTCATCGGTTGATAAATAGTTGAAATTTGCCGTTGTCCAAAAGCGTTGTTCAACAGGCTGTTAGCGGCTGCAACGTCGATCCCCAGACGAGACATGGTGTCGCGATCGTAGACCAGGTTCATTTCCGCGCCATTGTCCTGCTGATCGGAGTTGACATCCGCCAGTTGGGGCAGGGCGGCAAGCGCCTTACGGATCTTCGGTTCCCACTCGCGCAGTGCCGCCAGATCGTCGGAAAGCAATGTGTATTGATAGCTGGCATTGGCCTGGCGACCGCCGACGCGAATATCCTGCACCGCCATCAGAAACAGATTCGCGCCAGGCTCTTTTGCAAGCGCGACGCGCAGGCGGTCGATCACCTGCTGAGCGGTTTCACCGCGCTCATCGCGTGGCTTGAGGGTGATAAACATCATCCCGCTGTTAACCCGGGAACCGCCGGTAAATCCGGTGACGTTATTCACCGCCGGGTCGTCGCGGATGATCTTCATAAAGTCCTGCAGTTTGCCGCGCATCGCCTGGAAAGAGATGCTCTGGTCGGCCTGAATCCCCCCCATCAACACGCCCGTATCCTGCTCCGGGAAGAAGGTTTTGGGGATGGAAATATAAAGCCAGATATTCAGCGCAATGGTGCCAAGTAACACCACGCCCACCAGTCGCGTATGGCGCAGCACCCACTTAAGCGAAGTGCCGTAACTCTGTTGCAGTGCCACCAGCACACGACCAAAACCTCGTTTACGAGACTGTTCACGCGGGGCGCTGGATTTGAGCATCCAGCCACACATCATTGGCGTTAATGTCAGCGACACCAGCAGCGAGATACCGATAGCAACTGACAGCGTGACGGCAAATTCGCGCAGCAAGCGCCCAGGCAATCCGCCCATTAACAGCAGCGGGAGGAACACCGCTACCAGCGACAGGCTCATTGAGAGCACCGTGAATCCCACTTCGCGCGTACCTTGTAGCGCCGCCTGCAGTGGCTTCATTCCCGCTTCCAGGTGGCGGGCAATATTTTCCAGCACCACGATCGCGTCATCAACGACAAATCCCGTGGCAATGGTCAACGCCATTAATGACAGGTTGTTCAGGCTGAATCCGCACAGATACATGGCGGCAAAGGTACCGATCAGCGAGACCGGAACCGCTACCGCAGGGATCAGGGTCGCGCGCCCGGAGCGCAGGAAAACAAAGACCACCAGAATAACCAGCGCAACGGAGATAATCAGCGTCTGTTCGACTTCCTCCAGCGAGGCGCGAATGGTCGGTGAACGGTCCTGGGCAATTTGCAGATCGATGGCGGCCGGGACCAGCGTTTGTAACTCCGGTAATTTGGCCCGAATGCTGTCTACCGTCTGAATAATATTGGCTTCTGGCAGCTTGCGGATCATCAGCAGGATAGCCGGTTTAGCGTTGGTCATCCCCGCGTTACGTACGTCCTGCACCGAGTCGCTCACAGACGCAACATCGCCCAGCCGCACCGCAGCGCCGTTATTGTAGTGGATGATGATCGGCTGGTACTCGGCGGCGGTTTTCAGCTCATCGTTGGTTTGTACCTGCCAGCGATGGGTATCATTCTCGATAGCTCCCTGCGGCTTACGCACATTGGCGTTAGCAATCGCGCTACGCACGTCGTCCAGCGACACGCCCTGATTAAACAGCGCTTGCGGATTAAGCCCTACGCGCACGGCAGGCAGAGAGCTGCCCCCAACGTCGACGTCACCCACGCCGTCGATTTGCGCGATGGTCTGTGCTAATTGGGTTGATGCGAAATCGTACAGTTCACCCTGCGAGTAAGTGTCCGACGTGAGCGTCAGGATCATGATTGGCGCATCGGAAGGGTTGGCTTTGCGGTACGTGGGGCGGCTTGGCATGCCGCTGGGTAGCAGGCTTTGCGCTGCGTTAATCGCGGCCTGAACATCCCGCGCCGCGCCATTGATGTCACGGTCGAATTTGAATTCAAGAATAATGCGCGTACTGCCAAGGGAACTGCTCGAGGTCATTTCGTTCACGCCCGCGATGCGCCCCAGTGAGCGCTCCAGCGGGGTGGCTACCGAAGACGCCATCGTTTCAGGGGAAGCGCCGGGTAATGATGCGCTGACCATGATCACCGGGAAATCCACCTGCGGCAGCGGAGCTACCGGCAGCAGACGAAAGCCCAGTATCCCGCACAGGGTGATGGCCACCGAAATGAGAATGGTCGCCACCGGACGATGAATGAAAAGCGCGAAAAATTTCATTTACGCTTCCTCTTCCTGACGCGGGAAGCGGCTTTTCACGTACAGCGACAGGCGGTCAAACAGCAGATAAATCACCGGGGTGGTAAACAGGGTTAATACCTGGCTTACCAGCAGACCGCCGACCATACCAATTCCTAATGGACGACGTAATTCGGCCCCCACGCCGGTACTTAACATCAGCGGCAACGCGCCGAGCAGTGCCGCCAACGTAGTCATCAGAATCGGGCGAAAACGCAGCAGACAGGCCTGGAAAATAGCGTCGTGTGGGGTCATGCCCTGTTCGCGCTCCGCGGCAAGGGCGAAGTCGATCATCATGATGGCGTTTTTCTTGACGATACCGATGAGCAAAATAATGCCGATAATCGCGATGACGTCCAGTTCACTGCCGGCAATCATTAACGCCAGGAGGGCGCCAACGCCCGCCGTGGGTAGCGTGGAGAGAATGGTAATCGGGTGAATATAGCTTTCATACAGCACGCCGAGAACGATATACATCGCGACAACCGCAGCCACAATCAACCAAATGGTATTACCCAGCGCGGCCTGGAAAGCGAGCGTACTGCCCTGGAACTGGGTGGTAATATTTGCTGGCAGATTGAGCGTTTTTTCGGCATCCAGAATTGCCTGCACCGCATCGCCCAGCGAATGACCGTCCGGTACGTTGAACGAGATGGTGGTGACCGGGAACTGATCGAGGTGGTTAATCGACAGCGGAGCGAAACGCTGTTCAATGCTGGCGATTGCGCTAAGCGGAACCACGCCGCCGTCGCTGCTGGTCAGACGGATAGTGTCCAGTGCAGCAAGCCCCGGCGTACTATTGGTGTCATGTTCCAACACGACGCGATACTGGTTGGCCTGGGTGTAGATGGTTGAAATCAGTCGCTGGCCGAAGGCGTTGTACAGGGCGTTATCGACATCCGCCATGCTGATGCCTAAACGGCTGGCGCTATCGCGATTGACGTTCACATACGCCACCAGCCCTTTGTCCTGCCAGTCGCTACTGACATCGGACAGTTGCGGTAGCTGGTGTAGTTTTTCTAACAGCTGTGGAACCCAGGTGCTGAGGGCATCAAGGGACGTTGCTTGCAGCGTAAACTGATATTGCGTCCGGCTGACCTGGGTATCAATCGTCAGGTCCTGGGTGGGCTGAAGATAGAGATCAACGCCGGGTACTCTGTCAACCGCGTCCTGTAGGCGTGCGATCACTTTCTGCACGCGATCGTCGCGATCGTCCAGCGGCTTAAGGTTGATTTGCAGACGCGCGCTGTTTAATGCCGGATTAGTACCATCCACGCCGACAAAAGCGGTCAGGCTCTCTACCGCCGGATCTCGAAGGATGACATCGGAAACCTGGCGCTGGCGCTGGGCCATGCTGGCAAATGAACTGGACTGCGGCGCCTGCAGCGTACCCTGGATGATGCCGTTGTCCTGGATCGGGAAGAATCCTTTGGGGATAAAGACCCATAACATAACGCTCAGTGCCAGCGTGCCGAGCGCCACGCCCAGCGTGAGCCACGGATGGTTCAGCACTTTTGCCAGCCAGTGACCGTACCCGGCAATGACGCGATCGAACATACGCTCCGAGGCCCGGGAGAAGCGGTTCTGCTTACGCAACGAGGCCTGATTAAGCATGCGCGCGCACATCATCGGCGTGAGGGTGAGCGAGACGACGGCGGAAATCAGAATTGCCACGGCCAGCGTAACGGCAAACTCGCGGAATAATCGGCCAACGATATCACCCATAAACAACAGCGGGATCAGCACGGCGATTAGCGAAAATGTCAGAGAGATGATGGTAAAACCAATCTCACCAGCCCCCTTCAGGGCGGCAGTCAGCGGTTTTTCGCCTTTTTCGATATAGCGAGAAATATTCTCGATAACCACGATAGCGTCATCCACTACGAATCCTGTCGCGATGGTTAGCGCCATTAGGGTCAGGTTATTGATGGAGAAATCAAGAAATACCATCACCGCGAAAGTACCGATGAGCGACAATGGAACGGCGACCGCAGGAATAATCGTCGCCGGAATATTGCGCAGGAACAGGTAGATGATCATCACCACCAGCGCAATCGCCAGCATTAGCTCAAACTGGGTGTCTGCAACGGAGGCACGAATATTGGTCGTACGATCCGAAAGCACGCTGACCTTAACTGATTTGGGCAGGCTTTCGGTGAGCTGCGGCAGCATTTGACGGATACTGTCTGCCGTGGAGATGATGTTCGCCCCAGGCTGGCGCTGAACATTCATTACAATGGCTTGTTGCTTATTGGCCCATGCGCCCAGCCAGCTATTTTCTGCCCCTTGTTCGACGGTGGCGACATCGCCCAGACGAACCGGCGCACCGTTTTTATAGGCCACGATGAGCTGGCGATATTCGTCTGCGGACTGCATCTGGTCGTTGGCGGAAAGGGTGACAGCACGCGTTGGGCCATCAAGACTCCCTTTTGCCGAATTGACGTTAGCCCCGGTAATGGCTGTACGGATGGTTTCGCTGGTCAGACCGAGTGCGGCAATAGCCTGTGCGTTAAGCTTCACGCGGACCGCCGGTCGTTGCCCGCCGGAAAGTGTTACCAGACCGACACCGGAAACCTGAGAGATTTTCTGCGCGACGCGGGTTTCGACCATATCTTCCACCTGCGTCATCGGCATGGCGCTGGACGTGACCGCCAGCGTCATGATCGGTGGATCTGCCGGGTTTACCTTGCTGTAGACCGGCGGATTGGGCAGATCGCCCGGTAATAAATTGGTGGCGGCGTTAATCGCCGCCTGAACTTCCTGCTCGGCAACATCCAGCGGGAGTGTCAGTTGAAACTGCAACGTGACGACCGATGCGCCGCCGGAACTTTGCGAGGACATCTGTTTTAAGCCGGACATCTGTCCGAACTGACGCTCAAGCGGTGCGGTTACCGCCGAGGTCATGACGTCCGGGCTGGCGCCCGGGTACAGCGTAACGACCTGAATCGTGGGGTAATCGACTTCCGGTAAGGCGGCGATCGGCAGGAAACGATAACCGATAATACCGGCAAGCAAAATCGCGACCATCAGCAGCGTGGTGGCGACAGGTCGCAGAATAAACAGGCGTGATGGCCCGCCTGTGTTGTGCGGAGGTAACACCTGCATCAGGAGTTAGCTCCTTTTTTGCCGTATCCGCGGGGCGCAGTTTTCTCGTCCTGAGCTGAGGCGTCATGCGCCTGTACAACTTCTACTTTTGCGCCTTCCGTCAGGCGGTCAATACCGTCGGTTACGACCCGATCACCTGCGGACAACCCGGCGGCGATCACTACTTTTTGGCTATCCTGAATACCTGGTTTAACCAGATGTTTGCTCACTTTATTCTCGCTGTTCAGCACCCAGACAAAATGGCCCTCATTGCCCATCTGCAGGGCGGCCGTTGGGATCACCACGGCATTTTGTTCCGTGTCGACCAGCATGCGGGCGTTAACGAACTGGTTAGGGAATAAAGCATCATCCTGATTGTTAAAACGGGCTTTAACTTTGATGGTTCCGGTCGTGGCATCAATCTGATTGTCCAGACTGAGCAGGACGCCTTCGCTCAGTTTTTGCGAATTGGTTCGGTCCCAGGCTTCAACCTTTAACGGAGTCCCCGATTTTTGCGCCCGCATCACGGTGGCAATGTCGTTTTCAGGCAAGGTGAATATCAGGTCGATAGGATGGGTTTGCGTAATGACGACGATTCCGGTGGTATCGCCGCTGGAAATTTGGTTACCGACGTCGACCTGCTTCAGACCGACACGCCCCTCTACAGGCGCGGTTATCCGGCTCCAGTCAAGCTGCAATTGGGCGCTGGCGACGCTGGCTTCATCGGCTTTGATTGTCCCTAACGTTTCATTTACCAGCGCCTGCTGGGCATCCAGCTCCTGGCGAGAGACCAGATTAGTTTTCACCAGCTGTTGATAGCGGGCAAGATCGCGACGGGCATTTGCCAGCGTGGCTTTATCTTTTGCCAGTTGGCCCTGCGCCTGAGCCAGAGCAACTTTGAACTGGCTGGGATCTATCTCTGCCAGCAGGTCGCCGGCTTTTACCTGCTGTCCTTCCTCGAAGTGTAAGGCAATGAGCTGACCATCCACCCGGCTACGTACCGTGGCGGTATTTGCGGCAGTAATGGTACCCAGTCCTGTCAGGTAACGCGGAACGGCTTCCATGGCGGCGGTGGCAGCCTGAACGGGAGCCAACGGCCCGGAGCGCATTCCACGCCGTCCCGAACCTGGCGTGTGCTGCGCTGGTTTGGTCGCGCCCGGTGCGTTTTCCTGGGCGTCGTTACGGCTTTGCCAGAACCAGATGGCGGCGACGGTGGCCACAACGATCGCGATTGCTATCACCCAGCGGGATTTTTTACTGCCTTTCATTGTTATAAGTTTCTCATCCTGAAACGATTCGCGGAATGATACTAGTTTAGCCAGCGAACAAGGGAGAAAAATGGAGGAATTATGAAACACTGTCGGGATTCGTCTGAATGCTGATGCGGCTTTGCGAAGCGTTACGCAACAATCGGTGGTGAAGATAGCGAATACGTGATTGTGCGTTAGAGTGCTGATAAGGCTAAAAGGAGGAGAGCCAGAGATTTCAGCGGGACGCTGGAACGGAAAAGCCCCTCCCGAGGAAGGGGCCAAAATAGGGAAAGGGTTATGATGAAGCAGGTCATCATCCTGGTGATACTCTTAGTGATTAGCTTACCGGCTTACTAAGACACCAGGGGGAGGAGAAGCTCTCCCTAACCCTCACTCCTGAAATTAAGCCACAGCAATGGTGATGTCAATACGCGTACTTTTCAGCATGCGAGCCGCTTAGCGGAAAACAACGTCAGCCCAGCGGGCCAGTCCGGCAGTAACGGAACCGAAATCATCGCCCCCCGCGATCGGAATCCCGGGAAGTTGCTGGGCGAGGGCTTTTTTAATCAGCGGCGAACGCGCGCTACCGCCGGTCAGGTAAATCACGTCCGGTTTTTCCTGCGCGTTTTCCAGCGCCAGTTGAACCTGCTCCAGAATGCGCGCCAGGGGCTGATTGAGCGCAGCTTCCAGCCCGTGTTGACTGATATCGGTTGCCAGCGTGTTGCTGATAAACGGTATCGCCGCCGTCACAATGGTCTGATCGGAGAGCGCGATTTTGCTCTCTTCTGCGCTGCGCACCAGGCGATAGCTCAGACGCTCGCGCCAGACTTTAAGCAGTAGGGCGACTTTATCGGCTTCTTTCGCGTCACGGACAAGATCGTTGAGCAAGCGACCGTTGGCGCTACTGTAGAAGTCACTTTGCGCGGGAACATCGTTGATCGCGACCGCGTTCCACCAGGGCAGAATAGGTAAGGCGATCCCTTTTTCCGTTTCTCCCCCCATACCGAGCAGCGGCATCAGATGTTTAAACGCCAGCGCAATATCCAGATCGTTCCCGCCAACGCGGCAGCCGCTGTGCCCCAGCAGGCTGTTTTCGCGATCGGCGCGCTGATGCCATTGCGGCCCCATCAGCAGCAGTGAACAGTCGGTTGTACCCCCGCCAATATCCACTACCAGCACGCGTTTTTCTTCCTGCAGCGTGGCTTCGTAATCCAGACCAGCCGCTACCGGCTCGTACTGGAAGACGACATCCTGAAAACCGGCGCGTTTGGCCGCACGTTCAAGAATACCCTGCGCCTGGGCGTTGGCATCATCGCCCCCTAACCCCTGGAAGTTGATGGGACGACCAATAACGGCCTGGCTGATGGCTTCCGGCAACTGATTTTGTGCCTGGTTGCGTATGTGCAGCATCATCGCGCAGACCAGATCTTCAAACAGCGCAACCTGCTGCGGCTTCAGACCGCTGGCACCCAAAAATGATTTTGGCGATTTAACGAAGTACACCTCTTCCGGGTCTTCAATATATTGACCCAGCGATGCCAGACCGAACTGCACGCTGTTGGCGTTAACGTCGATGTCTTCTTCGCGGTTATAGCGCATCGCGCGGCGAAGCAGCGCCTGCGTTTCGTCGTCCGTGGTTGGGATGTCGTGATGGCGATACAGCCACTCGCTGACCGCTTCGCGCGTTGGCGCGCACAGCATTGAAGGCAGAAGCGTGCTGTTATTTTCCATTTTGAGCAGGTGAGGCTGCCCGTCACGCATAACGGCCACTGAACAGTTTGCCGTACCGTAGTCAAAACCAATAAACACCGTAAAAATCCCCATGCCAGTGAAGAAGGGGCGTGACTTTAACGAAATGTTGACGCTCCGACAACTGGAATGTGAAAGCAAGGCGCATCGATTGAATACCGTTTATGCTGTAGGTTTGCATAAAAAGGAAAACTGAATGTTCACGCTGAGCTGGCAACCGCCTTATGACTGGCCCTGGATGCTGGGATTTCTTGCCGCCCGTGCGGTTGACGGTGTCGAAACGGTGGAGGAACTGAGTTATACCAGAAGCCTGTCCGTAGGGGAGCATCGGGGTCTGGTGCGCGTCGTACCGGATTTGCACGCCAATGTGCTACACGTGACGTTAAGTTCGGGATTACAACCCGCCGCCCCCGAGTGCCTGGCGAAAATAACCCGCTTGTTTGATCTTACCTGTTGCCCGCAGCAAATAGTCAGCGCGCTGGGAAGCCTTGGTGCGGCGCGTCCGGGACTGCGCCTGCCGGGATGTGTCGATGCTTTTGAGCAAGGGGTACGGGCGATTTTAGGGCAGTTAGTCAGCGTGGCTATGGCGGCAAAACTGACGGCGAAAGTCGCCCATGCTTATGGCGACACGCTGGAGGATGCGCCAGGTTATGTTTGTTTTCCCATGCCTGAAGCGCTTGCTGACGCCGAACCGCTGCACCTGAAAGCGTTAGGGATGCCGCTCAAACGCGCTGAAGCGTTGATTCACCTGGCGCGTGCAACGCTTGAAGGAACGCTTGCGACAGTAGCGCCTGACGATATTGAGCAAGGCGTTAAGCAACTACAAACGTTTCCCGGAATAGGGCGCTGGACCGCCAACTATTTTGCGCTGCGTGGTTGGCAGGCGAAGGATGTTTTTCTGCCGGATGATTATCTGATTAAACAGCGTTTTCCCGGCATGACGCCAGCCCAGATCCGGCGGTATGCAGAGCGTTGGAAACCCTGGCGCTCCTATGCACTCTTGCATATCTGGTACACGGATGGCTGGCAGCCGTCAGTTGATGGCGAAATTACTGGTATTCAGTAGCAGATCCAACGGTTGGGCGCTGGCAATAATGTCGCCATAAATCATGTCAATACCGATGCCAGAAAGCGCATCCATGATAAGCGGCAACTGCACCGGACCGGCGATGCTTTTAATGTCCAGGCGCTGGGCATGGCCCTGGATAATGGACACCCACATCTCGTCAATCAGGTCTCCGTGAGCGCTGGCGCTTAGCTCGCTGTCGAGCAAAAGGTAATCGACAATGTGGTATTTCAGATTGTCAAAAAGCTCTAAATCACGACCGACCTGACTTAACACAATTCGACAACCGAACTGACGTAGCCGATGCAGGGCGGATATCGCCTGCGTTGGATTCGTTTTGATGACGCTGGCCGGAACGGTCAGGTGCAGCAGCCGTGGCGGTAACGGGCTATGTTGCAATTGTTCCAGCAGCTCATCAACAAGTTCTGAATTGAGCAGCCCGGCGGCGGAAAGGGGGAGCGCAACACTGAGGCCCTTGCTGGCGACTGCCGGGGCAGCATTCTGGAAGAATTCGCTGAATACCCGACGGTCGAGCGCTTGATTCAATGTGGGATCGACCAGCCCGGTACGGAATGTTTGCTCTTCAATCACTTCGCCTTCAGCGGTCCCTAAGCGTAGCGATATAAGCCAGAAGCTAAACGTCTCAGGTATACGTGGAGAAGCCACGCCTCTGGCGATCATCAGCATCGGGCTGTGCATAATGGTATGCTTTTGTTCGTCCAATGACAGTTGGCTACGCGCGGCATGCGCCTGGCTTTGCTGGGGTTCATAGACGCAGACACGCCCACGTCCGCTGTTTTTCGCCGCGTAGCAGGCGATATCCGCCTGAGACATGACGTCAGTCGCGATATGATTTTTGTCATCAATCAGCGTAATTCCCGCACTGGCGCCAATGCGGTGCAAGCGGCCATCCCACATGAAGTGGTAATCGTTAATAGCACTGATGATGCGACCTGAGATGAAGCGGGCGCTTTCGATATTACAATCCGGCAGCAACAGACCAAACTCGTCGCCGCCAAGGCGCGCCAGCATATCGCTGGACCGCAGCATGCTTAGCATCAGTGAAGAGAGTTCGCGCAGCAGGGCATCGCCTGCAGCATGACCTGCGCTATCGTTCACCGCTTTAAAACGATCAAGATCGATAAAAACCAGCACATGACTCTGGTGCGCGTCGTGCACCGTATGCAGCAACTGTTTGAGATGGTTTTCAAAGCTGACCCGATTGGCCAACTGCGTCAGGTCGTCATGCGAAGCGCTGTAGCTAAGCTGGCGCAGCATCTTACGTGACTCGGTGACATCCTGAATGACCAGCACCGAGCCAATGCTGCCGCCATCAAGGGTGCTGAGGGGCGTGATGCTGTACTGAATGTCATAACTGTTGCCGTTGCGACAATGCAGGACGACTTCTTGTTCCATTGCCTTACGCGACATGTCGGCACTGTAGATATTTTCCATCAGCGGACCGTTATCGCCGAAAGTAATACGCAGTACTGTCAGGAGCGGAATGCCAATTGCGTTTTCCTGTTGCCAGCCGCTCATTTTCTCAGCGACCGGATTCATAAAGGTCACATTCATGTCGACATCAATACAAATCACCGCCTCGCCGATGGAGTCCAGTGTAATATGCAAACGCTCTTTTTCTTGAAACAGCGCTTCGTTGAGCTGCTTCACCTCGGTCATATCCATATTGATGCCAAGTAAGCGTTCAACTTCACCGTCTTTATTCAGTACCCGGTTGGCCAACGAGCGGATATGCCGTATGCCACCTTTTACTGCGATACGAAACTCAAGCTTAAACGGGGCTCGTGCGGCCAGCGAATCGCGAATCACATTTTCGGCGTGTTCGCGATCTTCAGGCACAACGCATTCATACCAGACTTGCCAGCTGGGCTTGATATGTGCCGGGACTTCGTAGAGATCGAACATACGCTTATCCCAGCTGATCACATCAGGCTGCAGTTCCCATTCCCAAATGCCGATCCCCCCGGCTTCATTAGCGAGCGTAATGCGCTCCATCAGCCGTTTGTTCATCCACTCGGTATGCTTCAGATCGTTAATATCCTCAATCTGCGCAATAAAGTAGAGTGGGGTGGTGTCGCTATGGCGCACCAGCGAAACGGCCAGCAAGGCCCATACCACCTCGCCTGCGCGCGTGTAATAGCGTTTCTCCATGGAATAGCTATTAATTTCCCCGCGCGCCAGCATGTTTAACTGTTCGAGGTCATTGTTCAAATCTTCCGGCCAGGTTAATTGCTGGAAGGTGAGCGAACGTAGCTCCTCCTGGCTATAGCCCAGAAACTGGCACAAGGCTTTATTGGCCTGTAGCCATTGCCCCTCAGTCCCGACCAGCGCCATGCCAATTGCGGAATATTCCATAGCATTGCGAAAGCGCGCTTCGCTTTCTGAGATGTGCTTGCGTTCTGCCCGAAACGCGTACATCACCATGGTCATCATATTGGCTGGCAACAGGATCATCAAAAACGGCAGCCACGGTATGCTGGTCATCATGTTCTGTTTGGGGGTGTAGAGCAGCGAAGGGTCAGCGGCCAACATCAGCGAAACCATCATCACGGTGCTGAGGAAAATTAAAAACGCCTCCATACGCGGCAGACGGACAGCGCTCCACATCAACAGGACAATAACGCAGGTAAACGGCCATGGAATGAACATCATCGACAGCCAACTGAACGTTAACGTCACCAGAAGCGTAATCAGGGTTTCAAGCAGTAATCGCGGATTGCGGTGGCGCAGCAGATAATGTGGCTTAAACAGTAAACCTAATGGTACCAGCGCCAGCGCGCCGATGGATTCTGACAGCACCCAAATGAGGAAGGTATTTAACGACGTTTCTTGCGGTAATAATAACCAGAGTAATACGCCGCCCAGCAGCGGAGGGACCACTGCGCTGCCGAATGCCAGGCGCGCCCAGTCGTTGAGATTTTGTAAAGGATTGTACCAGGGCAGCAGTTTGCGCAATAACATTGCCCCCACGACAGCCTCAATAATGTTGATGGCCGTGTAGGTAAAGCTAAGCGACTCTCCGGGGAAGAAGAGCAAAGAACCCGCGATGTTACCCAATGAGCACGCCAGCGCGATCCCCGGCCACATTTTTCCCGCATGACGGTAAAAAGCCACCATCATGATTGAGGTCGGAAACCACAGCGGCGCCAGCTGCGCCCCGAAACGAGACAGTTCCAGCGAGAACAGCGTAAAGATGAAAGCCACCAGACCTAAACTGGCCAGGCGCAGTAGAGGATGAGGTAAGGTAACTAAAACATGTTGGGATTGTTTACTCATTACCACTCTACCCAAATAGCCGTTGTCGCCCAGTAGAGATGCCGGACGCATCACATTTAATCTGGGTTTATGCTAGTACAAATAATTTACAATTTATACGCCAGCTGCTCATAAATTAACACTCTCAAGCTATTAATTACTAAGGCTGGCGAATAAATGTAGCGCATGCTTTAAATATGACCGTTTTAATTTGCGACAGGGAAGGCATTGGTGCAGCCTGGGCTGGCGTCGCGCCGCTGAAATCCCTATAATTGCCGCGTTTGGCGTTTCGGCGCCGCCCTTCCTAACATCCAGGTTAATCAGGTCGCTAAATTTATGACTGATCAGTCCCATCAGTGCGTCATTATCGGCATTGCCGGCGCATCGGCTTCCGGCAAGAGTCTTATTGCCAGTACTCTTTATCGCGAATTGCGTGAACAAGTCGGTGACGAACATATTGGCGTTATTCCCGAAGACAGCTATTACAAAGATCAAAGCCATCTATCGATGGAAGAGCGTGTAAAAACCAACTACGACCATCCGAACGCGATGGATCACAGCCTGCTGTTCCAACATCTGCAAACGCTGAAACGCGGTAGTGCCATTGAGCTGCCAGTGTACAGCTACGTTGAGCACACGCGCACGCAAGACACTATTCATATCGAACCCAAGAAAGTCATCATCCTGGAAGGCATTTTGCTGCTGACGGATGCGCGTTTGCGTGATGAGATGAACTTCTCTATTTTTGTTGATACCCCGCTGGATATTTGCCTGATGCGCCGTATCAAGCGCGATGTGAACGAACGTGGTCGTTCAATGGATTCAGTGATGGCGCAATATCAGAAAACCGTCCGTCCGATGTTCCTGCAATTTATTGAGCCTTCAAAACAATACGCCGACATCATTGTGCCGCGCGGGGGTAAAAACCGCATCGCCATCGATATTCTGAAGGCTAAAATCAGTCAGTTCTTTGAATAAGTTCAGCGAATTGTGTACCGTTCAGTGATAACCTGGTTCACCCTTAATGCACCTGGCATTAAGGGGTTGAAGCACGAAAGGAGAAAGTGCCATGCGTTTATGTGACCGAGATATTGAAGCCTGGTTGGATCAAGGTCGTCTGTCGATCAATCCACGCCCTCCTGTCGAGCGAATCAACGGCGCCACGGTAGATGTGCGCCTTGGCAACAAATTCCGTACGTTCCGCGGGCATACGGCGGCGTATATCGATCTGAGCGGACCGAAAGATGAAGTCAGCGCCGCGCTGGATCGCGTGATGAGTGATGAAATCGTCCTCAAAGACGGCGAGGCATTTTTCCTGCATCCGGGCGAACTGGCGCTGGCAGTGACGTTCGAATCCGTGACGCTGCCTTCCGATCTTGTGGGTTGGTTAGATGGCCGTTCTTCGCTGGCGCGTCTGGGACTGATGGTACACGTCACCGCACACCGTATCGATCCGGGCTGGTCTGGCTGCATCGTACTGGAGTTTTACAACTCCGGAAAACTACCGCTGGCCCTGCGTCCTGGCATGCCGATTGGCGCATTAAGCTTCGAACCGCTTTCCGGTCCGGCGGCGCGACCTTACAACCGTCGTCAGGATGCAAAGTATCGCGATCAGCAGGGCGCCGTTGCCAGCCGGATCGATAAAGACTGAGTATTTTCAGTCCATTGGGGATAGCATGAGACGATTTCTGACGACGCTGATGATTCTACTGGTCGTGCTGGTGGCCGGTTTTTCTGCGTTAGTACTGTTGGTTAATCCGAATGATTTCCGCGCATATATGGTCAAGCAGGTTGCTGCGCGTAGCGGATATCAGCTGCAGTTGGATGGCCCTCTGCGTTGGCACGTATGGCCTCAGCTGAGTATCCTCTCGGGGCGCATGGTGTTAACGGCTGAAGGCGCCAGCGAACCCCTGATTCGTGCCGACAATATGCGTCTTGACGTCGCGTTGTGGCCGCTGTTGAGTCACCAGCTCAGCGTGAAGCAGGTGATGCTCAAAGGCGCGGTGATTCAACTGACCCCGCAAACTGAAGCGGTGCGCGGCAAAGATGCGCCCGTTGCCCCAAAAGACAATACGTTGCCCGACCTGGCTGAAGACAGAGGATGGTCGTTTGATATTGCCCGCCTGCGTGTTGCCGATAGCGTTCTGGTATTCCAGCATGAAGACGATGAACAGGTCACGGTTCGCGATATTCGTCTGGACATGGAACAGGATAACCAGCACCGCGGCACGTTTGATTTCTCCGGGCGCGTTAACCGCGATCAGCGTGACCTCGCGTTATCCTTCAACGGCAGCGTTGATGCCTCCGACTATCCGCATAACTTATCCGCGAATATTGAGCAGCTAAGCTGGCAACTGCAGGGGGCCGATCTACCGGCGCAGGGGATCAAAGGTCAGGGACAGTTTCAGGCGCAGTGGCTGGAAGAGAAAAAACAGCTCGCGTTTAGCCAGATTCATTTGACCGCTAACGACAGCTCTCTCGCCGGGCAAGCTCATGTGACATTGTTGGATAAACCAGAATGGGCCGTCGACCTGAAGTTTGGTCAGCTCAATCTGGACAATCTGCTCGTACAACGTGAGGCTGTGACGACGAACGGTGAGGTTCAGCAAGGTCAGAGTCAGTCAACGCTGGCGCGCCCCGTTATTGCTTCTCAAGTTGATGCCGTTTCGTATCAGGGACTGAAGGGATTTTCGGCAGACATCGCGTTGCAAGCTGACAAAGTGCTGTGGCGGAAAATGGCGTTTGACAATGTCTCGGCAAAAATTGACAACCAGTTCGGCTTGTTGAACGTTACGCAGTTGCAGGGGAAAAGTGACGGCGGGCTGGTGTCGCTTCCTGGTATGCTGGATGCCAGAAAAGGACAGCCGCGAGCGGTCTTCCATCCGCGCCTGGAAGGCGTAGAAATTGGTACTATTCTGAAAGCCTTCAATTACCCCATCGCCCTCACCGGTAAGCTGTCACTAGCAGGGGATTTCTCTGGCTCAGATATTGATGCCCAGGCGTTTCGTCATAGCTGGCAAGGGCAGGCCCATGTCGAAATGAGCGATACGCGAATGGAAGGAATGAACTTCCAGCAGATGATACAACAGGCCGTCGAACGTAGCGGTGGGGATGTTAAAGCTCAGCAAAACCTGGATAACGTGACCCGGTTGGATCATTTCGTAACCGATATGACGCTGGATGACGGCGAGGTTACGCTGGATAACATGGCGGGTGAGTCGGCGATGCTGGCGCTGACCGGCAAGGGAACGCTGGATCTGGTGAAGCTGAATTGCGACACGCTGTTTAACATTCGCGTGCTGGGCGGCTGGGATGGCGAAAGTAAGCTGATTAACTTCCTGAAGGCTACCCCGGTTCCTCTCAGAGTCTACGGTCAGTGGCAGGCGCTAAACTACAGTCTGCAAGTCGACCAGATTTTGCGTAAGCATTTGCAGGATGAAGCGAAACGTCGCCTTAACGATTGGGCCGATCGCAATAAAGACTCCCGCAACGGTAAAGATGTTAAAAAGTTGCTGGATAAACTCTGATTCATATTGCCGGATGGCGGTTGATGCCGCCTCCGGCTCGTGATTTACACCTCGTAATCCATATCTTCTTCACTGTGCAGCGGTATCAGTTGGACTTTTTGCACGCGATGATTTTCCACCTGCAGGGTTTTTAGTCGATAGTCGCCAACCTGAACTTCCTCCCCGGTTTTCGGGATGCGCTGCAAATACTCCATTAACAGTCCGGCAATGGTGTGATATTCACGCTTATCATCTAACGGGATAGGCACGTACTGCACCAGATCTTCCAGCGGCATGTGTCCGTTTGCGGTCCATGAACCATCCGCGTTTTTCTGAATGTCATGGCGGGCGTCAATCTCCTCTACCTCATTTGGCAGGTTACCGGCGATGGTTTCCATCACGTCACTGAGCGTTACAATCCCTTCAACTGACCCAAATTCATCGGCCACAAAAGCGAAGTGCGTCCGGGCGTTACGGAACTGCTCAAGCGCCGGAAGCAGCGGCAGAGTTTCCGGGAACACCAACGGCTGGCGAATCAAGACGCGTAAGTCGAGCGGCTCGCCGCGAAGAGATTGCTGCAGCAGGTCGATGACATGCACCACGCCCAGCAAGTCTTCCTGCTCATCTTCGCCGGTGACCACCAGACGCGTATGCTGGTTTTTTTCCAGCAAAGCGCGGATTTCTGTTTCCGGCGCATTGAGGTCGATGTGCTCAATATCATGGCGCGAGGTCATGATGCTGCTGACCGTACGCTGATTAAGGTTCAGCACACGTTCAATCATCCGCCGTTCCTGAGGGGCAAAAATTTGGCCTTCATGATGGTCTGCCAGCATTGCCGCGGTTTCGGCATCCAGTTCGGCGTCTTCTTTTTGCCCGCTCAGCAGTCGCATTACCGCCTCGGCGGTGCGCTGGCGCAGGGTATGGTTGGCTGACAGGAAGCGACGGCGGTTAAAGATAGCCAACTGGTTCAATGCTTCTATCATGACCGAGAAGCCGATGGCGGCGTACAGGTAACCTTTCGGAATATGGAAACCAAACCCATCGGCGACCAGGCTGAAACCAATCATCAGCAAGAAGCTCAGGCACAGAATGACGATAGTGGGATGGCTGTTGACAAAGCGCGTCAGCGACTTGCTGGCAAGCACCATCAGGCTGATGGCAATAATCACCGCAGCCATCATTACCGCCAGGTGATCGACCATACCCACGGCGGTAATGACGGAATCCAGGGAGAAGATGGCGTCCAGCACGACTATTTGCGCGACGACGCCCCAGAACTTAGCGCCTTTACGCTGGGTCGGGTTCTCGCTGTCTTTGCCTTCCAGCCGTTCGTTTAGCTCCATGGTGGCTTTAAACAGCAGGAAGAAACCGCCGAACAGCATGATCAGATCGCGCGCGCTGAAGCTCAGGCCGCGAATGCTGAACAGCGGCGTGGTCAGCGTTACCAGCCATGATATTGATGCCAACAGCAGCAGGCGCATGACCATCGCCAGCAGTAGCCCGGTAATACGCGCCTTATCCCGCTGGGCAGGAGGCAGTTTCTCCGCGAGGATGGCAATAAAAACAAGATTATCAATGCCAAGAACAAGTTCGATCACGATTAGCGTGACGAGTCCGGCCCAGATTGACGGATCGGCAATCCATTCCATAGTAAATGCTATACCCATAGTTGTATGACAATTGTCACAATTCGATCATGGGTAAAACTGGCGAAAAATGCAATGGCGAGGAGGGATTTCTCTGTAGCCTATTACAACCAGGTACGGGATATTAGCCTTAATGTAACTACAGGAAATAATATTATTAATCCAAAGCTCTTTAAGAAATATCGCAGGTGGGATATTTTTATATTAATGTTGTCAATATCAATAAAATCCTAAAAATATACAAATTCAACGCTTAATATTAATCTTAAAAGCAAGTTGTCGGTAACTTGTTACCTTGCCTGATATTCGCTTAGCTGCAACAATTCCTCCGGTAATAATCAAAAGATAAATATTTCCTTATCAACCAGCGGCGCTATTCCTGATGCGTTCCCGTTGTGAATGTGATGAAAATAAAGGGGAAGATAAAAATTTAAATTAATCAGTGCATTGGTAGCTAATGAAGCCAGGGGCGGTAGCGTGTCTGGTCGCCTGAGACGAGCCTAAATTATTCTGTCAAGAGACCGCAGATGAATTCATTTTTTTTAGGACAGATGCCAGTTAAATTCTTTTTCAATTAACGGCAAGGTAAATGCGTACAGGCGAAGTCGCTATTTAGATCGCACGTGATAATTACTCTGCCAAAGTGATAAATAATCAATGATGAAATCCAAACTTAAATTGATGCCTGTATTGGTATCGGTAATCTTGATAAACGGTTGTACCGTGCTTCCGGGCAGCAATATGTCTACGATGGGCAAAGATGTGATTAAACAGCAGGACGCTGATTTTGATATCGATCGCATGGTGAATGTTTATCCACTCACCCCACGACTGGTCGAACAATTACGTCCCCGACCAAATGTTGCGCAGCCTAATATGTCTCTCGACCAGGAGATTGCCGGGTATCAGTACCGGGTCGGCCCGGGCGATGTCCTGAATGTCACCGTCTGGGATCATCCTGAACTCACCACGCCGGCCGGACAGTATCGTAGCTCAAGTGATGCCGGCAACTGGGTGCAGCCTGATGGCACCATGTTTTACCCCTACATCGGCAAAGTTAGCGTGTCAGGGAAAACGTTGGCCGAAATTCGTAGTGATATTACCGGGCGCTTAGCGAAGTACATTGCTGACCCGCAGGTGGACGTTAATATCGCCGCTTTCCGTTCGCAGAAGGCCTATGTCTCCGGGCAGGTGAACAAATCCGGCCAGCAGGCCATCACCAACGTGCCGCTTACCGTTCTCGATGCCATTAACGCCGCAGGCGGTCTCACCGAGGCGGCAGACTGGCGCAACGTTGTACTGACTCATAAAGGGCAGGAGCAACGTATTTCACTGCAAGCGCTAATGCAAAATGGCGACCTGAGCCAGAACCGTCTGCTCTATCCTGGCGACATCCTGTTTGTTCCGCGTAATGACGATTTGAAAGTCTTCGTAATGGGGGAAGTGAAAAAACAGAGCACCCTCAAAATGGACTTCAGCGGCATGACGCTCACCGAAGCGCTCGGCAACGCGGAAGGTATCGACCTGACCACCTCCAACGCCAGCGGCATTTTCGTTATTCGTCCATTGAAAGGCGAGGGCGGGAACAACGGCAAGATTGCCAATATCTATCAGCTTGATATGTCCGATGCGACATCGCTGGTGATGGCGACGTCATTCCGACTCCAGCCATACGATGTGGTGTACGTCACAACCGCGCCGGTTGCTCGCTGGAACCGTTTGATCAATCAGTTGCTGCCGACTATTAGCGGTGTTCGCTATATGACGGACACGGCCAGCGACCTTCACAACTGGTAATCGTCATGTTTAACAAAATCTTAGTTGTCTGTGTGGGGAACATTTGCCGCTCTCCGACGGCAGAGCGCTTGTTAAGGCAATTTCACCCGGCGCTGACGGTCTCTTCTGCCGGCCTCGGGGCGTTGGTAGGCAAAGGCGCGGACCCGTGCGCCATCAGCGTGGCGCAGGCGCACAACCTGTCACTGGAGAATCATTGTGCCCGGCAGATCTCGGGACGAATGTGTCGGGAGTATGACCTGATCCTGACCATGGAAAAACGCCATATCTCTGCCCTGTGTGAAATGGTGCCGGAGATGCGCGGCAAAGTGATGCTGTTTGGTCACTGGGACAGCGAGCGCGAAATTCCCGATCCGTATCGTAAAAGCCGTGATGCGTTTGACGCGGTGTACGCATTACTTGAACGGTCTGCCCGCCAATGGGCTCAGGCATTGAACGCAGAGCAGGGAAAACAATGACAGAAAAAGTAAAACAGTCTGCTGCGCCGGTAACGGGCAATGATGAAATCGATATTGGTCGTCTGGTGGCAACGGTGGTGGAAGCCCGCTGGTGGGTGCTTGGTATTACTGCGGCATTTGCATTATGCGCAGCGGTCTACACGCTGTTTGCCACTCCGATCTACAGTGCGGACGCGCTGGTGCAAATTGAGCAAAATACCGGAAATTCACTGGTGCAGGATATTGGCTCGGCGTTGTCGAACAAACCTCCGGCCTCTGAAGCGGAAATTCAGCTCATCCAGTCACGGCTGGTATTGGGGAAAACGGTAGACGATCTCAACCTGGATATCGCGGTTACCAAAGATACGTTCCCCATTTTTGGCGCGGGTTGGGATCGGTTGATGGGTCGCCAGAACGAAACGGTTAACGTTACGACTTTCACGCTGCCAAAGGCAATGAATGAACAGACCTTCACGCTAAGCGTGCTGAATGACAAACGTTATCAGCTGGTGAGTGACGGGGGTTTTAGCGCCCAGGGGCAGGTTGGGCAGGTGCTGAAACATGACGGCGTGACGATGCTGGTCGAGGCGATCCATGCCAGCCCTGAGAGCCAATTTACCGTCAGCAAATTCTCCACGCTGGGCATGATCAACACCTTGCAAAATAATCTGATGGTGACGGAAACCGGCAAAGACACTGGCGTACTGAGCCTAACCTTTACCGGCGAAGACCGCGAGCAAATCCGCCAGATCCTTGACAGTATTACCCGCAACTATCTGCAACAAAACGTGGAGCGTAAATCTGAAGAGGCCGCCAAAAGTCTGGCGTTTCTGGCAAAGCAGTTGCCCGAGGTGCGTAACCGACTGGACGTTGCCGAAAACAAGCTGAATGCCTTTCGTCAGGACAAAGACTCCGTGGATTTGCCGCTGGAAGCCAAAGCGGTGCTGGATTCCATGGTGAATATTGATGCGCAGCTTAATGAGCTGACCTTCAAAGAAGCGGAGATTTCCAAGCTGTTCACCAAAGCGCACCCTGCGTACCGCACCTTGCTGGAAAAACGCCAGGCGCTGGAAGATGAGAAAAGCAAGCTGAACGGGCGCGTAACGGCGATGCCGAAAACGCAGCAGGAAATTGTCCGTCTGACGCGTGACGTGGAGTCCGGCCAGCAGGTCTATATGCAGCTGCTGAACAAGCAACAGGAGCTGAAGATTACCGAGGCCAGTACGGTCGGAGATGTGCGCATCGTCGATCCCGCGATTGCCCAGCCAGGCGTACTGAAGCCGAAAACGACGCTGATTATTCTCGGCAGCATCATTCTTGGTTTGATGCTTTCAGTGGTGGGCGTACTGCTGCGTTCCCTGTTTAATCGCGGCATTGAAAGCCCACAGGCGCTGGAAGAGCATGGCATCAGCGTGTATGCCAGCATTCCGCTATCAGAATGGCAAAAAGCACGCGATAACGTGCAGACCATTAAAGGCGTGAAACGCTACAAGCAAAGCCAGTTGCTGGCGGTGGGGAATCCGACGGATCTTGCGATAGAAGCGGTCCGCAGCCTGCGTACCAGCCTGCACTTTGCCATGATGCAGGCGCGCAACAACGTCTTGATGCTGACCGGCGTCAGCCCGTCGATTGGTAAAACGTTTGTCTGCGCCAACCTGGCGG
Organism: Citrobacter sp. XY323; assembly: GCF_025106035.1. NCBI lineage: Bacteria > Pseudomonadati > Pseudomonadota > Gammaproteobacteria > Enterobacterales > Enterobacteriaceae > Citrobacter > Citrobacter sp. XY323. Next base: position 296,315 of record NZ_JANYUK010000004.1, on the reverse strand, counting down.
CGGTCGTTAGTCAGACCAACAAACGCGTGCTGTTGATCGACTGCGACATGCGCAAAGGCTATACCCACGAGCTGCTGGGGACCAATAACGTTAACGGTCTGTCTGAGATCCTCATCGGCAAGGGGGATATCTCATCCAGCGCGAAACCGACATCGATTCCACATTTTGATCTGATCCCTCGCGGACAAATTCCCCCCAACCCCTCCGAGTTGCTGATGAGTGAACGCTTTGGCGAACTGATTGCATGGGCCAGCTCGCACTATGACCTGGTGCTGATCGATACCCCGCCAATACTGGCGGTGACCGACGCGGCTATCGTGGGGCGTCACGTTGGAACCACGCTGATGGTGGCGCGTTACGCGGTCAACACGCTGAAAGAGGTGGAAACCAGCCTGAGTCGCTTCGAGCAAAACGGCATTCAGGTGAAAGGGGTGATCCTGAACTCGATCTTCCGCCGTGCCAGCGGGTATCAGGATTACGGTTATTACGAATACGAGTACACCTCGGATTCGAAATAGATTACGAACATTGCCGGATAGCGGCCCACAAAAACATATTTATACCCTAAATAATTCGGGTTGCAGGAAAGCCAACGCAGATGCAACTTGAAGTATGACGGGGATATCTGGGAAACGAAAATGACGACAGACAACCCGCTAATTTCAATTTATATGCCCACCTGGAACCGTCAGCAACTGGCCATCCGGGCGATTAAATCGGTACTGCGCCAGGACTATCCTCACTGGGAGATGATCATTGTGGATGATTGCTCTTCCTCGTATGAGCAACTGCAGCAATTTGTTGAAGAGCTCAACGATCCGCGTGTGTCGTATACGCGTAATCCCACTAACTCCGGAGCCTGTGCGGTGCGTAATCAGGCCATCATGCAGGCCAGTGGGCAATATATTACGGGTATTGATGATGATGATGAATGGACGCCGAACCGCCTGAGCGTATTTCTCAATTATCGCCATCATCTGGTGACGCGGGCGTTTCTGTATGCCAATGACTATGTCTGTGAAGGCGAAGTATATTCGCAGCCGACCAGTTTGCCGCTCTATCCGAAGGCCGTTTATTCACGCCGTAAATTTTATAAGCGCAATATTATTGGTAATCAGGTGTTTACCTGGGCCTGGCGGTTTAAAGCATGCCTGTTCGATACCACGCTGAAAGCGGCGCAGGATTATGACATTTTCCTGCGCATGGTGGTGGCGTATGGCAAACCGTGGAAGGTAAAAGAGGCAACGCAGATCCTGCATGTGAATCACGGTGAAATGCGTATTACCTCATCCCCGCATAAATTCTCCGGCTACTTTCAGTTCTACCGTAAGCACAAAGGCAAATTTGACCGGGCCAGCAAGAAATATCAGCTGTTTACCCTCTACCAGATCCGCAATAAACGGATGAACTGGCGCACGTTGCTGACGCTGCTTTCTGTTCGCAATAGTAAGCGCCTGGCCGACGGACTGCGAGGACGCTAAGTATGCTGGAAGATTTACGCGCGAACGGCTGGAGTCTGCGACCCTGCTGCATGGTGGTGGCCTATCGGATTGCCCATTTTTGCTCCGTCTGGCGTAAAAAAAATGTCTTGAACAACCTGTGGGCGGCGCCGGTGCTGGTGATGTATCGCCTTATCACTGAATGCGTGTTTGGCTATGAAATCCAGGCCGCTGCATCTATTGGTCGTCGTTTCACCATCCATCATGGCTATGGGGTGGTGATCAATAAACACGTGGTGGCGGGGGATGATTTCACCCTGCGCCATGGCGTCACCATCGGCAATCTTGGCGGCAACGATCTGTCCTGTCCGGTCATCGGTAACGGCGTTGAGCTGGGGGCCAATGTCACTCTGCTTGGCGGCGTTGCCATTGGCGATAACGTGACGATTGGCGCCGGGAGCGTCGTAGTGGATAGCATCCCGGACAATACGCTGGTCGTGGGCGAGAAGGCACGGGTGAAGGTAACAAAATGAAGATATTACAGTTTAATGTGCGGCTCGCAGAAGGCGGGGCGGCAGGCGTAGCGTTAGATTTGCATCTGAGGGCGCTGGAGAAAGGGCTATCGTCGCATTTTGTCTACGGCTATGGCAAAGGCGGTAAGAAAAGCGTCAGCCATGCGAATTACCCGCAGGTTATCAAACATACGCCACGTCTGACGTCGGCGGCGAATATTGCGCTGTTTCGTTTCGCGAACCGCGACATGTTTGGCAATCTCGACAAGTTGTACCGTACGGTAACCCGCACTTCCGGCCCGCTGGTACTGCATTTTCATGTGTTGCACAGCTACTGGTTGAATCTGGAAGAAGTGGTCACCTTTTGCCAAAAAGTGAAGGCGCATAAACCGGATATCACCTTCGTCTGGACGCTGCACGATCACTGGAGCGTGACCGGGCGCTGTGCCTTTACCGATGGCTGCGAAAGCTGGAAAACGGGCTGTCAGAAATGTCCAACGCTCAGTAACTATCCGCCGGTAAAAATCGATAAAGCCCATCAACAGTTGCCGGGTAAACGGCAGATGTTTCGCGCCATGCTGGCGCTGGGCTGCCAGTTCATCTCGCCCAGTCAGCATGTGGCCGACGCATTCAACAGTCTGTATGGCGCCGGTCGTTGCCGCATTATTAACAACGGCATCGATGTGGCAACGGAAGCCATTCTTGCCGAACTTCCCGTTAAGCATGAGGAAAGCGGCAGACCGAAAATCGCCGTGGTGGCCCATGACCTGCGCTATGACGGAAAAACCAGTCAGCAACTGGTGCGAGCGATGATTGCGCTCGGAGACAAAATTGAGCTGCATACCTTCGGCAAATTTTCTCCGTTTGTCGGGGATAACGTCATCAATCACGGGTTTGAGAGCGATAAGCGCGCGTTGATGAGCGCGCTTAACGAGATGGATGGGCTGGTGTTCAGCTCGCGCGTTGATAACTACCCGCTGATTCTGTGTGAAGCGCTTTCCATCGGCGTACCGGTTATTGCTACGCATAGCGATGCCGCGCAGGAAGTGCTGGCGAAATCGGGCGGCAAAACGTTCAGCGAATCGGACGTTTTGCACCTGGTGCAACTGAAAAGATCAGACATTGCGCAGGCGGTATTTGACACGTCGCTTGCCGCGTTCAGCCAGCGCAGCCGGGTGGCATACAGTGGACAACAGATGCTGGAGGAGTATGTCTCGTTCTATCAGAATCTGTAGCTATCTGGTGCTACCGCTGCTTTATCTGCTGGTTAACGTCAAACTCGCCCAGCTTGGCGAGAGCTTCCCGATAACTATCGTCACGTTTTTGCCCGTTCTGCTGTTGCTGTTTGTCGAGCGCATCAATATTAAAAAATTAATGATTGCGCTGGGCGTGGGGGGCGGACTGACGGCGTTTAACTATCTGTTCGGACAATCACTGGATGCCAGCAAGTACGTGACGTCCGCAATGCTGTTTGTCTATACCGTGGTGATTATCGGTATGGTGTGGAGTATTCGCTTCAAAACCATTTCGCCGCATAACTACATTAAGATCTTGCGTTTTTTCTGGCTGGTTGTGGGCCTGGTGGTGGGGTTAGCTGCGGTGGAAATGGCGCAGATAATTCTTAGTGGCGGCAGCAGTTTAATGGAAGTTATTTCGAAATATCTTATTTACAGTAATAGCTATGTTCTGAACTTTATTAAGTTTGGCGGGAAGCGCACCACTGCACTCTATTTCGAACCGGCATTCTTCGCTCTGGCGTTAATCTCAATTTGGCTCAGTATCAAACAGTTTGGTATCAAAACGCCTAAGTCCGATGCTATGATTCTGGCAGGGATAATATTATCAGGATCGTTTTCAGGGGTAATGACATTTATTTTGTTTTACCTCCTGGAGTGGGCGTTCCAGTATCTGAATAAAGATGCGATAAAAAAGAAGTTGCCGCTGGCGATAATCTCATTAAGCGTGTTCGTCGTTGGTGTGATATTTGCGTTTCCGTACATCGCGACACGGCTTGGAGATTTAGGAACTGAAGGCTCATCATCGTATTATCGTATCGTGGGACCATTAGTAATGGTCGGTTATTCGTTACTTAACGTTGATGGGGTAGTGAGATTCGGCTCACTTTATGAATATGTTGCGTCATTCGGAATTTTTAACGGTGCAGATGTTGGTAAAACGATAGACAATGGCTTGTATCTGCTGATTATTTATTTCTCATGGTTCGCGGTGATATTAGCCCTGTGGTACATGGGGAAAGTCATGAAGATGATGATCAATGCGTTTGGTGATAATCAGAATTATCGGGTGCAGCTTTATCTTTTTACGCCGCTGTCGCTGTTTTTTACAGGTTCAGTATTTAGTCCGGAATACGCATTTTTAATTGTATGTCCGTTTATTTTGCGCAAGGCGCTGAATATAGCGAGGTAGAACGCATGCTGCTCAGTATTATTACCGTCGCCTTTCGTAATCTGGAAGGGATCGTCAAAACTCACGCGTCGTTAGCTCATCTGGCGCAGGCGGGTGATATCAGTTTTGAGTGGATTGTTGTTGATGGCGGCTCCTCTGACGGTACCTCGGCCTTTCTTGAAGGGCTCAGTGGAGAGCACCGGTTACGGTTTGTCAGCGAGCCGGATAAGGGCATCTATGATGCAATGAACAAAGGTATCGCTATGGCGCGCGGGCGGTTTGCGCTGTTCCTCAACTCCGGGGATATTCTGCATGCAGATGCGGCTCATTTTATCCGCCAGCTAAAAACGCAGAGCGATAAAGCGATGGTCATTGGCGATGCGTTGCTGGATTTCGGTAATGGTAACAAAATTAAGCGGCGGGCCAAGCCGGGTTGGTATATTTATCACAGCCTTCCCGCCAGCCATCAGGCCATCTTCTTTCCTCTCTCTGGACTGAATGTCTGGCGCTATGATTTGCAATATAAGATATCGTCTGATTACGCACTGGCAGCCAAATTATACAAGTCAGGTTACGCGTTTAAAAAGCTGAGCGGGCTGGTGTCAGAGTTTTCCATGGGTGGGGTGTCAACGACGAATAATCTGGAATTGTGCCGGGATGCAAAAAAGGTACAGCGCCAGATATTACACATGCCAGGGTTTTGGACCGGGTTGTCAGAATATTTACGTCTGCGCACAACCGGTAAAACAAAAACCTTATATGGAAAAGCGTAAGGGTACATTATGCAGGATTTAAGCGGCTTCAACGTGCCGGGAGGTTTTCGCGGCGGCGGTGCCATTAAAGTGCAATTATGGTGGGCAGTGCAAGCCACATTATTTCGCTGGTCCCCACAGGTAATGTATCGCTGGCGTGCGTTTTTATTGCGAATGTTTGGCGCAAAAATAGGAAAAAACGTAGTTATTCGACCTTCAGTAAAAATTACTTATCCGTGGAAATTAACCCTGGGAGATTATTCCTGGGTGGGTGATGACGCGGTTTTATATACGCTGGGTGATATTACGATTGGTGCGCACACGGTTATTTCGCAAAAAAGTTATTTATGCACCGGGAGTCATGATTATGCCAGTCAACATTTTGATATTAACGCCACACCAATTGTAGTTGGTGATAAATGCTGGCTGGCGACAGATGTCTTTGTCGCGCCTGGCGTGACGATTGGCGATGGCACCGTCGTCGGAGCACGCAGCAGTGTATTTAAATCGCTGCCAGCCAATGTCGTTTGTCGGGGAAATCCCGCAATAGTCACACGCGAACGCGTCGAGAAAGTTACTCCCTGAGGGGATCATTTAAGAGGTAATAACATGTCAAAAGTCGCTCTCATCACTGGCGTAACCGGGCAGGATGGTTCTTACCTGGCAGAGTTCCTGCTGGAAAAAGGGTATGAAGTACACGGTATTAAGCGCCGCGCTTCATCATTCAACACCGAACGTGTGGACCACATCTATCAGGATCCGCATTCGGGCAATCCCAAATTCCATCTGCACTATGGCGATTTGACGGACTCCTCCAACCTGACCCGTATTTTACAGGAAGTGCAACCGGATGAGGTCTATAACCTCGGCGCCATGAGTCATGTCGCGGTGTCGTTTGATTCACCGGAATACACCGCGGATGTCGATGCTATCGGCACCTTGCGTTTGCTGGAAGCTATCCGCTTCCTCGGGCTGGAAAAGAAGACCCGTTTTTATCAGGCTTCCACCTCTGAACTGTACGGTCTGGTACAGGAAATCCCGCAGAAAGAGAGCACGCCGTTCTACCCGCGCTCGCCGTATGCCGTTGCTAAGCTGTACGCCTACTGGATAACCGTCAACTACCGCGAATCTTACGGTATGTATGCCTGTAACGGCATTCTGTTTAACCACGAATCTCCGCGCCGCGGCGAAACCTTTGTCACGCGCAAAATTACGCGTGCGATCGCCAACATCGCGCAGGGGCTGGAGTCTTGCCTGTACCTGGGCAATATGGATTCGCTGCGTGACTGGGGGCATGCCAAAGATTACGTCAGGATGCAGTGGATGATGCTGCAGCAGGACAAGCCGGAAGATTTCGTGATTGCCACCGGCGTGCAGTATTCCGTGCGCCAGTTTGTGGAAATGGCCGCCGCTCAGTTGGGGATTAAATTGCGCTTTGAAGGCGAGGGCGTGAATGAGAAAGGCATCGTGGTTTCCGTAACCGGACACGACGCGCCGGGTGTGAAACCTGGGGATGTCATGATTGCCGTCGATCCGCGCTATTTCCGTCCGGCAGAGGTGGAAACGCTATTGGGCGATCCGGCCAAAGCGCATGAAAAACTGGGCTGGAAGCCGGAAATCACGCTGCGCCAGATGATCTCGGAAATGGTTGCCAACGATCTTGAAGCAGCGAAGAAGCATTCCCTGCTGAAGTCGCACGGTTACGAGGTAGCCATCGCGCTGGAGTACTGAGGATGAAGACACAACGTATTTTTGTGGCGGGCCATCGCGGGATGGTGGGGTCCGCCATCGTCAGACAATTGTCGCAGCGAGATAATGTCGAGCTGGTGCTGCGTAGCCGCGACCAACTTAACCTGCTGGACGCCAGTGCGGTGCAGGCGTTCTTTGCCACTGAACGTATTGACCAGGTTTATCTGGCGGCGGCAAAAGTCGGCGGGATCGTGGCGAATACTACTTATCCTGCTGATTTTATTTATGAAAACATGATGATTGAGAGCAACATTATTCATGCTGCGCATTTGCATAACGTGAATAAACTGCTGTTCCTCGGATCATCCTGTATTTATCCAAAGCAAGCCACCCAGCCAATAGCTGAAAGCGAGCTGTTGCAGGGGCAGCTGGAACCGACCAATGAGCCGTATGCGATTGCCAAAATTGCCGGGATCAAGCTGTGCGAATCGTATAACCGCCAGTATGGCCGCGATTATCGCTCGGTGATGCCGACCAATCTGTATGGGCCGCATGACAACTTCCACCCGAGTAATTCGCATGTGATCCCGGCGCTGCTGCGCCGCTTTCATGACGCTCGCGAGCACAATACGCCGGATGTGGTGGTGTGGGGAAGCGGGACGCCAATGCGTGAATTTCTGCATGTTGACGATATGGCAGCGGCCAGTATCCACGTGATGGAACTGGCTCAGGAAGTCTTGCAGGAATATACCCAGCCGATGCTGTCGCATATCAACGTGGGCACCGGCGTGGACTGCACCATCCGCGAACTGGCGCAAACCATCGCGCAGGTCGTGGGTTACAAGGGGCGCGTGGTGTTCGACGCCAGCAAACCGGATGGAACGCCGCGCAAATTGCTCGATGTTACGCGTCTACATCAGTTGGGCTGGTATCACGAGATATCACTGGAAGCGGGGCTTGCCAGTACCTGGCAGTGGTTCCTTGAAAACCAGCAGCGCTACCGGGGGTAAGCATGTTTTTACGTCATGAGGATTTTGCCACCGTAGTACGTTCAACTCCGCTGATTTCCATCGATTTGATCGTGGAAAACACCCACGGTGAATTTCTGCTCGGTAAGCGTCTCAATCGTCCGGCGCAGGGTTACTGGTTCGTGCCCGGCGGTCGGGTGCAAAAAGATGAACCGCTGCACGTGGCCTTTGAGCGGCTTACTGAAGCGGAGCTGGGATTACGTTTACCGCTGTCCGCTGCGGAGTTTTACGGTGTCTGGCAGCACTTCTATGACGACAACTTTTCTGGGGATGATTTCTCAACGCATTACATCGTGCTGGGATTTCGTCTGCGGGTGTCGGAAAACGACTTGCAACTGCCCAATGTCCAACATGATGCGTACCGATGGATGGCGGCTACACAGATTCTGGTCAGTGACCACGTGCACGACAACAGTCGGGCTTACTTCTGTAAAACAAGTCAGGCCGGAGTACCCGGGCTATGAAGATCCTCGTGTATGGCATCAACTATTCGCCGGAGTTGACCGGTATCGGCAAATACACCGGTGAAATGGTGGAGTGGATGGCGCAGCAGGGGCATGACGTTCGGGTGATCACCGCGCCGCCTTATTATCCCCAGTGGAAGGTAAACGGCAGTTATTCATCCTGGCGCTACCGTCGCGAAGAGGGCGACGCCCTCGTCTGGCGTTGTCCGCTGTATGTGCCTGAGCAACCCTCAACGCTCAAGCGCCTGCTGCATTTAGGCAGTTTCGCCCTGAGCAGTTTTTTCCCGCTACTGGCGCAACGTCGCTGGAAGCCAGATCGCATTATCGGCGTGGTGCCGACGCTGTTTTGCACGCCAGGCATGCGCCTGCTGGCAAAGCTTTGTGGCGCACGTACGCTATTGCACGTTCAGGATTACGAAGTCGATGCCATGTTGGGGCTAGGAATGGTGGGCAAAGGCACGCGCGGTATGGTGGCAAAACTGGCCAGCGCCTTTGAGCGCAGTGGGCTGTTGAATATGGACCATATTTCGACGATTTCCCGTTCCATGATGCACAGCGCCATGGAAAAAGGCGTTGCGCCGCACAAGGTTATTTTCTTTCCGAACTGGTCAGAAGTGACGCGCTTTCGTGATGTGAGCGACGCCGATGCCCAGGCGTTGTCCCAGCAACTGGGATTGCCTGCCGATCAAAAGATCGTTCTTTACTCAGGCAATATCGGTGAAAAGCAGGGGCTGGAGAGCGTGATAGACGCAGCGGTCGAGTTGAGCGAATACCCCTGGCTGTTTGTGATTGTCGGGCAGGGCGGTGGTAAAGCGCGGCTGGAGAGCATGGCCTGCGAACGCGGCCTGAATAACGTGATGTTCTTTCCGCTGCAATCATATGACGCGCTGCCAGCGTTGCTCAAGATTGCGGATTGTCATCTGGTCGTGCAAAAGCGTGGTGCGGCTGATGCCGTACTGCCCTCCAAATTGACCAATATCCTCGCTGTTGGTGGTAACGCAGTTATTACTGCCGAACCTGAAACCGAGCTGGGTCAGCTTTGTGACGCTCACCCTGGCATTGCGGTGTGCGTGGAGCCGGAGTCGGTAAACGCGCTGGTTTGCGGTATTAAACGGGCATTGATGATGCCAAAAGTAAACACGGTGGCACGTGATTATGCCGAACGCACGCTGGATAAAGAAAACGTGCTGAGTCAATTTCTTGCAGATATACGGGGTACATGATGAGTCAAAGCAAACTCTTTCCGGTGGTGATGGCCGGTGGCTCAGGGAGCCGTTTATGGCCACTGTCCCGCGTGCTGTACCCAAAGCAGTTCCTGTGCCTGAAAGGCGATCTCACCATGCTGCAGACGACGATTTGCCGTCTGAACGGCGTGGAGTGCGAAAGCCCGGTGGTTATCTGTAATGAACAACACCGTTTTATCGTAGCGGAACAGCTACGACAACTGCACAAGCTGACTGAGAACATCATTCTCGAACCTGCCGGGCGTAACACGGCACCGGCGATAGCGCTGGCCGCGCTGGCGGCAAAACGTCAAAGTCCGGGTGAGGATCCGCTGCTGCTGGTCTTGGCGGCCGATCACATGATTGCCGACGAAGAGGCATTCCGCGAGGCGGTTCGCAATGCGATGCCCTATGCCGGAGCGGGTAAGCTGGTGACGTTCGGTATCGTGCCGGACCAGCCGGAAACCGGCTATGGCTATATCCGCCGGGTGGAAGTCTCGCCGACGAATACCGACGCTGTGGCTTTTGAAGTGGCACAGTTTGTTGAAAAGCCCAATCTGGAAACCGCGCAGGCTTACGTGACGAGCGGCGACTACTACTGGAACAGCGGCATGTTCTTGTTCCGGGCCGGACGTTACCTGGAAGAACTGAAAAAGTATCGTCCCGACATTCTTGAAGCCTGTGAGAACGCCATGAGTACGGTCGACCCCGATCTCGATTTTATCCGCGTTGATGAACAGGCGTTTCTCGCCTGCCCGGAAGAGTCTGTGGACTATGCGGTAATGGAACGTACCGCCGATGCGGTGGTGATGCCAATGAATGCAGGCTGGAGCGATGTTGGCTCCTGGTCATCGCTGTGGGAAATCAGTGCCCATACCGCTGAAGGCAATGTGCATCACGGCGATGTCATAAGCCACAAAACGGAAAACAGTTACGTGTATGCCGAATCCGGCCTGGTGACGACCGTCGGGGTGAAAGATCTGGTGGTGGTGCAGACCAAAGACGCGGTGCTGATAGCCGATCGCAACGCGGTGCAGGACGTCAAAAAAGTGGTAGAGCAAATTAAGGCTGACGGGCGTCATGAGCATCATATTCACCGCGAAGTTTATCGTCCGTGGGGCAAGTACGACTCAATTGATGCCGGAGAGCGTTACCAGGTGAAGCGAATTACCGTCAAGCCTGGTGAGGGATTGTCTGTGCAGATGCATCATCACCGGGCTGAACACTGGGTTGTGGTTGCCGGTACCGCGAAGGTGACAATCAATGATGATATCAAGCTGCTTGCTGAAAACGAGTCTGTCTATATTCCGCTGGGGGCGACCCATTGTCTGGAGAACCCTGGGAAAATCCCGCTCGATCTGATTGAAGTGCGCTCCGGATCTTACCTCGATGAGGATGATGTGGTGCGGTTTGCGGATCGCTACGGGCGCGCGTAACACAACATCATCGTTGCCGGATGGCGGCGTGAACACCTTATCCGGCCTAAAAACTAACGGCTAGTCATTTTGTGAAAAATATCTCCAGTCAGGAGAGGGCTAACTGTTGCCTGAAGAAGGGGAAATCATGACGAAATTAACCTGTTTCAAAGCCTACGATATTCGCGGCAGGCTGGGCGAAGAGCTGAATGAAGAGATCGCGTGGCGCATTGGCCGCGCTTACGGCGAGTTCCTGAAGCCAAAATCTATTGTTCTGGGCGGCGATGTGCGTCTGACCAGCGAGACGCTGAAGCTGGCGCTGGCGAAAGGGCTGCAGGATGCGGGGGTGAATGTGCTGGATATTGGCATGTCGGGCACCGAAGAGATTTACTTCGCCACCTTCCACCTTGGCATTGACGGCGGTATTGAAGTGACCGCCAGCCATAATCCGATGGATTACAACGGCATGAAGCTGGTGCGGGAAGGGGCGCGGCCCATCAGCGGTGATACCGGTCTGCGCGACGTGCAGCGCCTGGCGGAAGCCAACGACTTCCCGGCGGTTGATGTGACAAAACGTGGCCACTATCAGCGTATTACTACCCGCGATGCCTACATCGACCACCTGCTGGGTTACATCAATCCCGGCAGTCTGAAACCGATGAAGCTGGTGCTCAACTCCGGCAACGGTGCGGCAGGTCCGGTGGTTGACGTCATTGAAGCCCGTTTTAAGGCGCTGGGGGTGCCGGTCGAGTTCATCAAAATTCACAATACGCCGGATGGCAATTTTCCCAACGGTATCCCCAACCCTCTGCTGCCGGAATGCCGGGCCGACACGCGCAATGCGGTGATTGAACACGGTGCGGATATGGGGATTGCCTTCGACGGTGATTTTGACCGCTGCTTCCTGTTCGATGAAAAAGGTCAGTTCATTGAGGGCTACTACATTGTCGGCCTGCTGGCAGAAGCGTTTCTGGAGAAGAATCCGGGGGCGAAAATTATCCACGACCCGCGCCTGTCCTGGAATACCGTGGACGTGGTGACGGCGGCAGGCGGTAAACCGGTGATGTCAAAAACCGGGCACGCGTTTATCAAAGAGCGCATGCGCCATGAAGATGCCATTTATGGCGGTGAAATGAGCGCGCATCACTATTTCCGTGATTTTGCTTACTGCGACAGCGGAATGATCCCGTGGCTGCTGGTGGCGGAACTGCTGAGTCTGAAAGGACAGTCGCTGGGTGAACTGGTCCGTGACCGGATGGTGGCCTATCCGGCGAGTGGGGAAATCAACAGCACGCTGGCAGAGCCGGCGGCAGCGATTGCGCGTGTGGAGCAGCACTTTTCCAGTGAGGCGCTGACGGTGGACAGAACGGACGGTATCAGCATGGCGTTTGTCGACTGGCGCTTCAATTTACGCTCTTCCAATACCGAACCGGTGGTGCGCCTGAACGTGGAATCGCGCGGAAATATTCCGTTGATGGAAGCGCGAACGCGCACTCTTCTGGCGTTACTGAATCAGTAATGCCGGTGCTTCCTTTGCCCGCTTATGGGCAAAGGGTGACTAACAGGAACCACGATGACACATCTAAAAAAGCGCGAACGCGCCAAAACCAATGCGTCGTTAATTTCGATGGTGCAACGCTTTTCAGATATCACCATCATGTTTGGCGGGTTGTGGGTGATCTGCGAATTAAGCGGTTTGCCTTTCCTGTATATGCACCTGCTGGTGGCGCTGATCACGCTGGTCGTTTTTCAGATGCTCGGTGGCATAACGGATTTTTATCGCTCCTGGCGCGGCGTCAAAATTTCCACTGAGCTGGTGCTGTTACTACAAAACTGGACGCTGAGTCTGATTTTTAGCGCAGGTCTGATCGCCTTTAATAACGATTTCGATAACCGTCTCGCCGTCTGGCTGGCATGGTATCTGCTTTCAAGCGTCGGCCTGGTGTTGAGTCGTTCGTTTATTCGCTACGGTGCGGGGTGGTTGCGTAATCGTGGTTACAACACCCGCCGGGTGGCGGTGGCTGGCGACCTGCCCGCCGGACAAATGCTGCTGGACAGTTTTCGCCATGAACCGTGGCTGGGATTTGAAGTGGCGGGGGTCTATCACGACCCAATCCCTGGAAAAAACTCCCGCGACTGGGCCGGTAATCTGCAGCAACTGGTGGACGACGCCAAAGCTTCACGCATTCATAACGTTTATATCGCCATGTCGATGAGCGATGGCGCCAGCGTAAAAAAACTGGTGCGTGAGTTGGCCGACACTACCTGCTCGGTGATCCTCATTCCTGATGTCTTTACCTTCAATATTCTGCATTCACGGATTGAAGAGATGAACGGCGTTCCGGTTGTGCCGCTGTATGACACGCCGCTCTCGGGGATTAATCGCCTGTTAAAGCGCGCGGAAGATATCGTGCTGGCTTCACTGATCCTGCTGCTTATTTCCCCGGTGCTGTGTGGTATTGCGCTGCTGGTAAAACTGACCTCCAAAGGTCCGGTGATTTTCCGCCAGACCCGCTATGGTATGGACGGGAAGCCGATCAAAGTCTGGAAGTTTCGCTCGATGAAAGTGATGGAGAACGACGCGGTGGTGACGCAGGCGACGCAAAACGATCCGCGCGTTACCCCTGTGGGAAATTTCCTGCGCCGGACATCGCTCGATGAACTGCCGCAGTTTATTAACGTCCTGACCGGGGGGATGTCTATCGTCGGCCCACGTCCGCATGCGGTGGCGCATAACGAACAGTACCGCCAACTGATCGAGGGGTACATGTTACGCCATAAGGTGAAACCGGGCATTACCGGCTGGGCGCAAATCAACGGCTGGCGCGGTGAAACCGATACGCTGGAAAAAATGGAAAAACGTGTGGAGTTTGACCTCGAATACATTCGCGAGTGGAGCATGTGGTTCGATATCAAAATTGTTTTTCTGACGGTATTCAAAGGCTTTGTGAACAAAGCGGCGTATTAACATGAGCTTACGAGAAAAAACGCTTAATGGCGCAAAGTGGTCGGCGATTGCTACGGTGATCATTATTGGTCTGGGACTTATCCAGATGACCGTCCTGGCGCGGATTATTGATAACCACCAGTTTGGGTTGTTAACCGTGTCGCTGGTGATCATTGCGCTGGCCGATACGTTGTCGGATTTCGGTATTGCCAATTCAATTATTCAGCGCAAAGACATCGGTTATCTTGAGCTGACGACGCTGTACTGGCTCAACGTTGGGCTGGGTATGGTGGTATGTGTGGTGATGTTTCTGCTTAGCGGGACGATTGCCAGCGTGCTCAATAATCCCGAACTGGCGCCACTCATCAAAACCTTATCGCTGGCGTTTGTGGTGATACCGCACGGGCAGCAGTTTCGCGCGCTGATGCAAAAAGAGCTGGCCTTCAACAAAATTGGCATGATTGAAACCAGTTCGGTGTTGGCCGGTTTTACCTTTACCGTGGTCAGCGCCCATTTCTGGCCGCTCGCGCTGACGGCCATTCTCGGGTATCTGGTGAACAGTACGCTACGAACGCTGCTGTTCGGCTATTTTGGTCGCCGGATTTACCGTCCGGGGCTGTATTTTTCGCTGGCATCCGTTTCGTCGAACCTGCGTTTTGGTGCGTGGCTGACGGCAGACAGCATTATCAATTACCTCAATACCAACCTTTCCACGTTGGTTTTAGCCAGAACGTTGGGCGCAGGTGTGGCGGGCGGATTCAATCTCGCCTGGAACGTGGCGGTTGTTCCCCCGATCAAACTGAACCCGATTATTACCCGTGTCCTGTTTCCGGCGTTTGCCAAAATTCAGGACGACAGTGAAAAGCTACGGGTGAATTTTTACAAGCTGCTGTCGGTGGTCGGGATCATCAACTTCCCGGTACTCCTGGGATTGATGGTGGTGTCGAACAATGTGGTGCCGCTGGTATTTGGCGAGAAGTGGAACGGTATTATTCCCGTCTTGCAACTGCTGTGCATTGTTGGACTGCTGCGCTCTGTGGGGAATCCGATCGGTTCACTGCTGATGGCGAAAGCACGGGTCGACATCAGCTTCAAATTCAATGTGTTCAAAACCTTTCTGTTTATTCCCGCCATTTTCATCGGTGGTCATCAGGCCGGGGCGATTGGCGTGACGCTGGGCTTTTTGCTGGTCCAGGTGATTAACACGATCCTCAGTTACTTCGTGATGATCAAACCTGTTCTTGGCTCCAGCTACCGCCAGTACATGCTCAGTCTGTGGCTGCCGTTATATCTCTCTTTACCTACCCTTGTGGTGAGCTATGCGCTGGACGTAATGCTGCGCAGCCAACTGTCGCCAGGCGCGTTGCTGGGGATCCAGGTAGCGGCAGGAGCACTGGCGTTCGCGGCGATGATTGTGGTGTCGCGCCATCCGTTAGTGGTGGAAATAAAACGCCAGCTCTGCCGCAGTGAAAAAATGAAAACCTTGCTTCGTGCAGGATAAGAACAACGCTTTAAGAGGTCATAATGAAACTATTAATTTTAGGCAACCATACCTGTGGGAACCGTGGGGATAGCGCGATTCTGCGCGGTTTGCTGGATGCCATTAACGCGTTGCGTCCTGAGACTGAAGTGGATGTTATGAGCCGTTATCCGGTGAGTTCTTCGTGGTTGCTGAACCGCCCGGTGATGGGCGATCCGCTGTATTCGCAGATGAAGCAACACAATAACGCCGCGGGCGTTATGGGACGCGTGAAGAAAGTGCTGCGTCGTCGCTATCAGCATCAGGTGCTGCTCTCGCGTGTCACCGATTCCGGTAATCTGCGCAATATCGCGATCGCCCAGGGGTTTACCGATTTTGTTCGTCTGCTGTCGCGCTACGACGCCATTATCCAGGTCGGCGGATCGTTTTTTGTCGATTTGTATGGCGTACCGCAGTTTGAACATGCCCTGTGTACGTTTATGGCGAAAAAACCGCTGTACATGATTGGCCACAGCGTGGGGCCATTCCAGGATGAACAGTTTAATCAACTGGCGAACTACGTTTTTGGACACTGTAATGCGTTGATTTTGCGTGAATCCGTCAGTCTGGATCTGATGAAGCGCAGTGCAATAAACACGGATAAAGTCGAAACCGGGGTAGATACCGCCTGGCTGGTAAATAACCATGATGAGGATTATGAGCCTGGTTATGCCGTACAGCACTGGTTACACATGGCGGCAAAACAGAAGACTGTTGCCATTACTCTGCGTGAGCTGGCTCCTTTTGATAAGCGTCTGGGGACAACGCAGCAGGCCTATGAGCAAGCTTTTGCTGGGGTAGTGAACCGCATCCTTGATGAAGGTTACCAGGTGATAGCGCTGTCAACCTGTACCGGTATTGATAGTTACAACAAAGATGACCGCATGGTGGCGTTGAACCTGCGCCAGTATATTAACGATCCGGGCCGTTATCACGTGGTGATGGATGAACTCAACGACCTGGAGATGGGGAAAATTTTGGCTGCATGCGATCTGACGGTGGGGACTCGTTTACACTCGGCCATCATCTCGATGAATTTTATGACGCCAGCCATCGCCATTAATTATGAGCATAAATCGGCAGGGATCATGCAACAACTGGGGTTAGCAGAGATGGCCGTCGATATTCGCCATCTGCTCGATGGCAGCCTGGAAGGAAAGGTCGCCGATGCTCTCGGACAGCTACCTGAGCTGAACATACGTCTCGGCGACGCGGTTAAGCGTGAGCGTGAACGTGGGGTGAACATGGTGCAATCGGTTTTAACGCGTATTGAGGGGGAAAAATGAAGGTTGGCTTTTTCCTGCTTAAATTTCCGCTCTCCTCCGAGACCTTTGTACTCAATCAGATTACCGCATTTATCGACATGGGCTACGACGTGGAAATTGTCGCGTTGCACAAGGGCGATCTTGAAAATACCCATGCTTCATTTAATACCTACCGTCTGGGTGAAAAAACGCGCTGGTTACTGAATGAGCCGAACAGCAAACTGGCGAAGCTTAAGTATAGGGCAGTGGCGGCCCTGCGCGGTATTACCCGCTCAGCCACCTGGAAAGCGCTGAATGTTTCACGCTATGGCGATGAGGCGCGCAATCTGATTTTGGCGGCCATTTGTGGCGCGAACCCGCGGGCGTTTGAAGCGGATGTGTTTATCGCTCATTTTGGACCCGCAGGCGTAACGGCCGCCAAACTGCGTGAGCTAGGGATGATCCGCGGCAAAATCGCCACGGTATTTCACGGCATTGATGTTTCGCATCGGGATGTGCTTGCCCACTACACCCCTGAATATCAGCAACTGTTTGAACGTGGGGATTTGATGTTACCCATCAGCAACCTCTGGGCCGGACGTTTAAAAAATATGGGGTGCCCGCCGCAGAAAATCGCGGTCTCGCGCATGGGAATCGATATGACGCGCTTTACGCCACGCCAGTTGAAATCGCCAGCCGCACCGCTGGAGATTATCTCTGTCGCCCGGTTAACTGAGAAAAAAGGACTGCACGTCGCCATCGAAGCCTGTCGTCAGTTGAAAGAGCAGGGCGTTGCATTCCGTTATCGCATCCTTGGCATTGGCCCCTGGGAGCGTCGTCTTCGTACGCTAATCGAGCAATATCAACTTGATGATGTGATTGAGATGCCTGGCTTTAAACCCAGTCATCAGGTGAAGGAAATGCTTGAGCAGGCCGATGTCTTTTTGCTGCCCTCAATTACCGGAAGGGATGGCGATATGGAGGGGATCCCGGTGGCGCTGATGGAGGCGATGGCGGTGGGCATCCCGGTGATTTCCACCGTCCATAGTGGGATCCCTGAACTGGTCGAGTCGGGCAAGTCTGGTTGGCTGGCACCGGAAAACGATGCGCAGGCGCTGGCCGAGCGGTTAGCGGCATTTAGCCTGCTCGACAGTGAGCAGGTGCAGCCGATTGTGCAGTGCGCGCGAGAAAAAATTACAACTGAATTTAATCAGTTAGCGATCAATAAACAGTTAGCCAGTCTGCTGCAAACGATGTAAATCGAGGTTGTATGTCAGAGAAAAAGCTCTCACGCCGTACTTTTCTGACGGCAAGTTCTGCGCTTGTCGTGCTGCATTCTCCCGTTGTTCGGGCGTTAGAATCACCGGGCAGCGTCAACATTCAGGATTACAACCCACAGGATTGGGTGGCCTCTTTCAGGCAGGCGTTCAAAGAAGGACAAACGGTCGTCGTACCAACAGGGCTGGAATGTAAGGATCTCAATACCGCCATCGTTATCCCACCAGGCAAAACGCTATTCCTGCAAGGGCGAATAAGTGGCAATGGCCGTGGGCGCTTTGTTCTGCAGGATGGATGCAAGGTGATGGGCGAGCAGGGCGGGAGCCTGAGGAACGTTACCCTCGATGTGCGGGGGTCGGACTGTGTGATAAAAGGGATTGCCATGAGCGGTTTCGGTCCGGTGACGCAAATCTATATCGGCGGTAAAACCTCGAGGCTGATGCGTAATCTGACTATCGATGATATTACCGTCACGCGCGCTAACTATGGCATTTTGCGTCAGGGTTTTCATAATCGAATGGACGGCGTAAAGATCACGAACAGCCGTTTTAGCGATTTACAGGGTGATGCTATCGAGTGGAATGTAGCGATAAATGACAGCAACATCCTCATTTCTGACCATGTCATTGAACGTATCAACTGTACCAACGGCAACGTGAACTGGGGCATTGGCATCGGGCTGGCGGGCAGTACCTATGACAATACCTATCCCGATGAACTGGCGGTAAAAAACTTCGTGGTAGCGAACATCACCGGTAGCGACTGCCGACAGTTAGTCCATGTGGAGAACGGCAAACACTTTATTATTCGTAATATTACCGCGCGAAATATCACCCCGGATTATAGTAAGAAAGCGGGTATTGATAATGCGACAGTCGCTATTTACGGATGTGATAATTTCGTAATTGATAATATCAATATGGAGAATAGCGCAGGTATGCTCATTGGTTACGGCGTAATCAAAGGGCGTTATTTATCCATTCCACAAAACTTTAAGTTAAATAATATCCATCTGGATAATACGAAACGTGAATACAAATTGCGCGGTATTCAGATCTCCTCTGGTAATGCGACTTCATTTGTGGCGATCACCAATGTGGAGATGAAACGTGCCACGCTTGAGTTGCATAACCAACCACAGCACCTTTTTTTACGTAACATCAGGGTTATGCAGCAATCCGCGACGGGACCCGCACTTAAGATGCACTTCGATCTCCGTCAGGATGTGCGCGGCAAGTTTATGGCAAAACAGGACACATTACTCTCGCTGGCGAATGTCCATGCGGTAAACGAAACCGGGCAAAGCTCAGTTGACATCGACCGGGTAAACCATCAGGTGGTGAATGTCGAAGCGGTGAATTTTCGACTCCCGGGACGGGAGCTGTAACTTTGCGACCATTCCTGGCTAAAGTGACACCTCCATGGGATTAAGATTACTGCATTGCGAAGTTAAGCGGCGTAACATACGCTGCATCGGAGTAATGTAATTCATACTGGCTAAAACAAGCTAAAAAGCTATAATTCAGCAACAATTGAATAGGTGAATGACTTAATGATTAATTTGAAAGCAGTTATTCCGGTAGCAGGTCTGGGGATGCACATGTTGCCTGCCACGAAGGCAATCCCTAAAGAGATGCTACCGATCGTAGACAAGCCGATGATTCAATACATTGTCGACGAAATTGTAGCTGCAGGTATCAAAGAAATCGTGCTGGTGACTCATGCGTCTAAGAACGCGGTTGAGAACCACTTCGACACCTCTTACGAACTCGAATCGTTGCTTGAGCAGCGTGTTAAGCGCCAGCTATTAGCCGAGGTGCAGTCTATCTGTCCTCCAGGCGTGACTATTATGAACGTTCGTCAGGCTCAGTTACTGGGCCTGGGCCATTCAATTCTTTGTGCTCGCCCAATTGTTGGGGATAACCCTTTTGTCGTCGTATTACCTGACGTCGTTCTTGATATAGCGAGCGCGGATCCGCTGCGCTACAACCTGGCTGCCATGGTTGCTCGTTTTAATGAAACCGGGCGTAGTCAGGTGCTGGCTAAGCGTATGGAAGGCGATCTGTCTGAGTACTCTGTTATTCAGACCAAAGAGCCTTTAAATAACGAAGGTAACATTAGCCGGATCGTCGAGTTCATTGAAAAACCGGATCAGCCGCAAACGCTGGATTCCGATCTGATGGCTGTAGGACGCTACGTGCTTTCTGCTGATATCTGGGCTGAATTAGAGCATACACAACCTGGCGCCTGGGGACGTATTCAGTTGACGGATGCTATTGCTGAGCTGGCGAAAAAACAGTCTGTTGATGCCATGCTGATGACAGGCGATAGCTACGACTGCGGTAAAAAAATGGGTTATATGCAGGCATTCGTTAAGTACGGACTGCGTAACCTGAAGGAAGGGCCGAAGTTCCGTAAGAGCATAGAGAAGCTACTGAGCGAGTAGATTTACAGAGCTTTGTGACGGTACGCCAGAAAAATAGCGGCAGCTAACATCCCTGTATCTGTGCTTTATGCTGTGGGGTGTTGCTGTCGTTTTTTCATGAAAAACACCCAATAACAAAGAGTTAACCTACTAAGTTTAATCCAGGATTGGGCTGATTTTTTCTTGTTTCGGGTAGCATTTGGTAAGACAATTAGGCATAAAAATTTCAGAGCTTTGCGAGGGTGATCGAACCTCTGGAATTTAAGCAGTGCACTGGTAGCTGTTGAGCCAGGGGCGGTAGCATGTCTATTCGAATCAGAAAACTTATAAATCTATAAATATTGAGTAGGTTTATTACTTGGATTGCAAAATTTCGCAGGTGTTTTCAATGCTGTC
Organism: Citrobacter sp. XY323; assembly: GCF_025106035.1. Classification (NCBI taxonomy): domain Bacteria; kingdom Pseudomonadati; phylum Pseudomonadota; class Gammaproteobacteria; order Enterobacterales; family Enterobacteriaceae; genus Citrobacter; species Citrobacter sp. XY323. The sequence goes on along the minus strand of NZ_JANYUK010000004.1, from coordinate 275,578 downwards.
TAAACTTACCAAAAAAATAAATATTAATTTTGAAATTAAGAAAATAATTTCAAATGCAGGTTGGCTTTTATTTGATAAATTCGTCCGATTAATGTTTGGACTGCTTGTAGGGGTATGGGTAGCTCGTTATTTGGGTCCAGAAACATATGGTCAGCTAGCATATGTAATAACGCTCATTAGTTTTTTTCAAGTAATCGCTTTACTTGGAATGGATACGATTTTAGTACGCGATATTGCTCATAATATAGATAAGGCACATCAAGATTTAGGAACCGCGCTCATTTTGCGTTTCTGTGTTGGTTTTTTATGTTTAATAGTGGCTGTGAGTGGGGTGGCTTTTTTTAATGGCGCCCATTTTGCATTACTAACATTATTGGCTGGCGGTGGATTAGTATTTCAATGCGTTGATACAATTGATATTTGGTTTCAAAGTCAAAGTCAGAGTAAAAGAACTGTTATAGCAAAATTATGCGCATACACTATTACAAATATAATGAGAATTGTTCTAATATTGTGTCACAGTCCACTATGGACTTTCGCGTTACTACTTAGCATGGATGCATTACTATCTGCGTTAGCACTGACCTTTGCGTATAGAAAATTTAGAACTAAGCATAAGTGGTCTGCAACTATAGAAAAAAGCAAATTACTACTTAGTGAATCTTGGCCTTATTTAGTTAGTGGTCTCTCGATCATATTATATATGAGAATAGATCAGGTCATGATAAAAAATTTATTAGGTGAGGCATCTTTAGGTATTTATGCGGCAGCATTACAATTTTCGACATTATGGAATTTTGTTCCGGTAACATTATCAGTGAGTTTGGCTCCATATATTGCCAGAAAGAAGAGAGAGGGGGAATATGAATATTATAAAGCTATCGGTAATGTTTTCCTGATGTTTTCCGCCATTGGCTGGGGAATAACTTTAATAATTTCAGTAATGTCACCATTTATTATAGAAATTATGCTAGGAACAAATTATACCAACGGAATTGGAGTGCTTGCTATCCATGTAGTGACCAACTTATTCATATGCTTAGGGGTAGCTCAAAGCTTATGGATTGTTAATGAAAGGAAAGGTACATTTACTCTATATAAGTCGCTTACAGGCCTTGTTGTTTGTGGAATAGCAAACTTTACTTTAATTCCATACTATGGAATTAAAGGTGCCGCGATATCTGCAGTAATGTCTCAGTTTTCAGCATCTATATTATTTAATCTGTTTTTTGCTAAAAGAATTTTCTTGATGCAACTCAAAAGTTTATTTTTTTTAAGATAATAAACAGGAACAAAAAGTGAAAAAATATTCTCCTGTAATCGCTTTTGTCTATTCACGACCTGAGCATACAAAAAAAATGTTGTCGGCATTAAGCAATAATAGTCTCGCAGAATATACTGATCTTATTATCTATTCAGATGGTGCAAAAGCCCCCAAAGATGATGCTGGAGTCCAGGCTGTTAGAGAATATATTGATACTATCACAGGATTCAATAGTGTAACTATAGTTAAGCAAGATAAAAACATTGGACTTGCTCAAAGCATAATTCAGGGCGTAACGGAAACAATAAATAAATATGGACGTGTTATTGTTCTTGAGGATGATATAGAGACATCGCCTTATTTCTTGAAATATATGAATGACGCACTAGATATGTACGCGGAAGTAAAAGACGTAGGCTCTGTTTCTGGTAGCAGCTATCCTGTCAAGATGGTCAATAACAATGAATCAACTTACCTACTAAGAATTCCTCTGTGCTGGGGATGGGCTACATGGGCAGATCGATGGCACAGCTTTAAGAAAGACATTAATGCAGTTAAATCAACTGATAAGGAAATCATAAATTACATAAATTTTGATGGGGCATTTGACTTTTTTGAACAAGCTACACTTAATGCTGATGGTAAACTTAATACATGGTTTATCTTCTGGTATATAACTCTAGCATCAAATAAGTGGTTAGCTCTTTTTCCAACAACGGTAATGGCGAAGAATATAGGTCATGATGGTTCGGGGGAAAACTGTAACGGTGATGATATTTATAAAAATACTGCTATTGCTAACAATCCACTAGAGTTGATCCGAAAGGATGCTCTAATTGAAAGTAAAGATTATTACTTGGCACATATAGACTATTTCAAAAGAAACAAAAAAAGCCTGCTAGCCAAAATTATTTCTTATATAAAAAGAAAAATAAAAGGGGCCTGAAATGGGATTTTTGAATAGATTTAAATCATACCTGATAAAGAGAGACATAAATAAAAATGGTATGGGGGTCTATATAGATCTGCTATCTTATACTGATGAGCATTCTACATTTGAAGGTTATAATAGAATAACTGGAAAATCCTCAATTTATAACTCACATATTGGGAAATACTCTTATGCCGTTGGGGCCAGTATTGGAAATGCCACGGTAGGAAGATTTTGTAGTATTGCTATGGGTTCAAAAATTGGAGGGCTTGGTGCTCACCCCACGTCTTTGATATCAACACATCCAATTTTTTATTCTACAAGAAAACAATGTGGTGCCTCGTTTACAAGCGAAGATAAATTTGTAGAAGAAAAAACAACAATATTAGGTAATGATGTATGGGTTGGCGCAAATGCCATCATTATGGATGGTGTTAAAATAGGTGATGGCGCAATCATAGCCGCAGGTGCTGTTGTAACAAAAGATGTGTTGCCTTATGCGATTGTTGCTGGTGTTCCTGCTGTTGTTAAACGATTACGCTGTTCAACACAGCATGTGGATGTGTTAAAGGATATAGAATGGTGGAATTGGCCTGAAACTGTTTTAAAAGATCATTCATATATATTCCAGGGGAAGATTGAAGATAATATAATTGAATTAATTAGAGTAAGTGAAAAACTAAAGGAACATAATTGAATGCGTTTTAAAAGTAATGATGTATATAAAAGCATGCTTTTATTAAGTTTTTTCTTCTCTGGTTTTAGCTTATATTCTGTATTTATACCTTTACTAATTTTGTCATTATTCCTATCAGGCTATAAAAATAAATCATTATACTTAGGAAGTGTTGCAACAAGTTTTAATATATTATTCATTGTTTTATTTGTGTTGTGTGTGTTTTTTATTGGATTCTCAAAGTTATATCTTGACTCACCCATAAAGTATGCAATGTATATTATCTTTATGATTGTGTGTTTAACGTTGTTATTAGTAAATAATATTGAGAATGCTAAGGGAATGTTGCTTTTTTTCATTCTCGGTATATTTATGAGGGCGGAGTTTGTTGTTATTTATAGTTTTCTTGAACCTTCCGGAGTTTATGGATACGGTAAATTGCTGGATCCATTTAGTCATGAGGAAATTAACTCACCCGGAATAAGTAACTCACTAGCTATTGTGTTTATGTATTTGGTGGTTGCGTTTAAAGCTAACACGTTTAACAAAAGGATTTTTCTGACATTATTATATCCTCTTCTTTTATTATCATCGATATTTCTTGGAGGACGTACATTTTTTATTATTGCAATTATTAGTTTGCTTTATCAATACAACAGAAATATAAATCTGAAAGCAACTATTTGGCTTTGTTTAATAAGTGTTGGTGCCTTAATTACGTTTTCTCTAATATTTAAAGACTTACCAGTTTTTGACAAATATTTCAATTTGGTGTTTGAACGATTTGGAAGTGAAGGGCTGAAATCAGCTAGATTTGAACTTATACAAGATGGAATTACAAAATTTCTGATGCAACCTATGGGCGGTTTTACACCGTACGCAAGTGAGTATTCTGGAAACTGGTATCATAATATTTATTTAGATAGCGCTAGAGTCGCCGGATTTATACCTTTAATTATGTTTCTTTTTTCTAACTTCATTCTCTTATTTAGTTATTTAAAATACAAAAAACAAAATAGGAAAGTTAAAAATCCGTATTTCTTTTTGTCGATTTTAACACTAATAGTGATGTGCCAGGATGTGGTTCTTGAGGGTAATATGATGTTACTGATCTGTTATGCTCTATTTACGACTATGCATATTCAGACAGGGAGGCATAATAAAAGTGGAAGTATATTATAGAGTAAATGATTATTATCCGTTGGGTATTGAAGGGAGTTCCGCTGCGAGTTCAGTGCGGCATAGAGTAGATAGAGTTTGCCGTTGTCTTCCACATGGAAGTGAACTTAAGATATATTCAATTGTTAAATCTGGAAATGTGCCAATCGTAAAACGGGAAAAACATAATATCTCAAATACGCAACAGTGTATAACGTATTGCGTTGCCTCTAATTTTCTAGGTGCGATATTAAAAGGGCTTATTTCGATTTTTTTAATGATCTATCTAATATTTAAACTAATGGGTAGAGGGAAATATCTCCTAATATACAATTTGTTACCTGCCAATATTCTTTTTTATATATTACCTTCATGTATTTTTCCTTGGGTATTGAAGAAAACAATATTTCAGGTTGAGGAGATATACAGTGTCTATGATTTTTCATTGTTTAAGCGATTTTTGACGCAGTTTTCGGAAAATTTTGTTTTCAAAAAAGGACTCAATTTCATTGTCGTTAATGAAAATGTCAGAAATCTCATTAAGAGAAAAGATGCAAATTCAATAGTTGACTATGGTTATAATTCTAGAAGTGGTGATGAAATTAAATCTGACTCAAAATCAGGACATATTATTTATACTGGAAGGTTAGATTTCGTTGGTGGTATAGAAGTGCTGTTACAGGCCCTGATTGATTTACCTGCGGATATAAAAAATAAATTAGTAATTACTGGCAATGGTGGCTTAAAAGAACATGTAGTTAATTGTACAAATGAGTTAGGGATTTCTTATAGAGGATTTCTTAATGAATCAGATTATCAATTATTATTGACAGATGCGAAAATAAGCATTAACCCACTTAGGTCACAATGTAAATTCTCTTTTTATTCATTTCCATCAAAAGTACTCCAGTACCTGGAATATGGATGTGTTGTTATTTCGAGTGGTATTTCTCAACCTGAATTGGAAAAATATTTCGCGGATGAATTATTCACATATGAAAATGATGATCCTGCAAAACTCAACTCTCTAATTAGAGAAGCAAATCTGCTGAATTTTGATAAAGTGACAATTATAAATAAATATAATGTATTCATGGAGATGAAGGAAAATAAACTAAGGTCCTTTTTCTCGAAAGTTTTAGGAGGGTGATATTTTGAAATTGGCTGTTTTTGATATATGCGGTACGTTATACTATGATAACACTACATATTCATTTTTGCGTTGGCTTTCTAAAAAAAACATAATAAAGTATAATAAAAATATAATGAATGCCCCATATATATTACGTGCGCTCAATGTAATATATTCATCCTTCAGCGGGAAGGATATTTATAGAATTTTACAGGTAAAACAATTATCTGATTTTTCACTCGAGGACATCAATAAATGGGCAAGCGAATTCGTTGATGAACTAGAAGAGAGTCGTATATATAGCACTAATATTTTAATGGGGGAATATAAAAAACAAGGGTATAAAATAGTTATAGCAAGTGCCACTATCGAACCTGTAGCAAGGGCAATAGCTCATAAATTAGGTGTTGAGTATTATTCTTCAAAAATTGGTTTTTTAAATAATAAGTGCACAGGAGAAATTAAGAAGGACCTGTTATTATTAAAGAAAGACACTTTATTGCCTTTATTAAAAACGGCAGAAACTACAATAGTCGTTACTGATAACTATACAGATATAGAATTAGTTTTAGTGAGCGATCACTCTCATATTATTGTACACAATGATAGAGATATAGAGAAATGGAATAGATGTCTTAAAGCAAATGCTCGCAAAGTTGATTTTATTAAGAAGGATGCTTAATGAATAAATATATTATATATTTCCCATTCGGATATACTTTCTTATCTCGCATTAAAACTATTTCTAAGTTTATTAGTTTTTTACTCACAATACCATTACCTTGTTTTTTGTTCTTTTATTTTGGATTGTTAGATGTTGAGGAAAGAACCTTATACTTAGGGATTGTTTTTATTTTTGTGTACTCCATTTTGTATATTTTTTATGAGAATGGATATATAGAAAATGATATTAAAACAGTAAAAAAAGAAATAAACCCAACATTAAGAATTGTCGGTGAATTGTATAATTATATAGACGGTAATTATAACAAAATTATCATCATCAGAATTTTGTTCTATGCATTATCACTTTACCTTTTGTCTTTTTTTACTATTGACGATGTCATCGTAAAAGTTGTTTTTTATTCTATTGCAACAAGTGTGGTTTATTTCTTTCATAACAAAACGCGAAATGCGATGAAAGTATTTACTTTCTTATTGTTATCCTCATCACGATTTATTTTTCCACTGATGATCTTTTCATCTTATATAGTTCCAGAAAAGATTGGATTTACATTGTTATCACTTTTTATATATACAATTCCAGCATTTTTTATATATTCAGCCAAGACATTTACAGTAATGCAATTCGTGATTGGGCAAGAAAATAAGTACAAAGTAATATATTACGCAGTTGCATGTATTATTATTTTGATGCTGTATTTTTTTGTGTTAAGGTTTGATGTTTTATTATTGACGAGTGCTATTCTGTTTTACATGTTATTACTTGTTTCTTTAAAAAAGATATTAAATAAATAAATGGAGTGTCAATGTCTAAAGTATGTTGCAGATTAGCGGGTGGGCTAGGCAATCAGATCTTTCAATACGGCGCTTCACTTCTTATTAGAAAAAAAAGTACGGTTCCATTGATTGCTCTCGACGATTCTGATTTGAAAAAATACAAAGCAGTAAGAAAAAATGAACTGCCAACTTATTTTAAATTGACTGGTTCAACCATAAAGAATCATAGTATACTCAAGTTGCGTTTACCCCGAATGAAAGCAATTACAAAATACAGCGATAGATTTGTCGGTGACTATAATTTTAATCGGGTGGCCAATAAAAAAATTCCCGCACAAAACTATTACTTAGATGGTTATTTTCAAAGTTGTCTTGACCAAAATCTTTTCGATGAAATGATTGAAGTTCTGAAAAAAGACTATCGGTACACCGAGCTTGAAATTAAAAAAAATATTTGTGCAGTTCATATACGTGGTGGTGATTTTTTAACTGATAAATACAGTGGGATTGCTGATGTAAATTATTATCTTGATCAGTTGGCTAAAGTCAAAGAGTTGAATGTCGCAGAGCGATTTGTTATCGTAACAGACGATAAAAAATATGCCTCTGAAATAGCGAATAAAATGGCTATAAGATATTCATTTTCCGAAGGCAATATGCTAGATGACTTTTTATTGCTAGCGCAATCTCAAACTAAGATATTATCTAATAGTACGTTTTCTATTTGGGCATCAGCTTTAGGCTATCAACCTGGGTGCATCGTTTTTGCCCCCAAGAAGTTAACAGTTCAGGACTCTAGAAATTTCATTCTTCCTGGTGAGTTAAGTTAATAATATAAGGAGTTATTTAAAAATGAAAGTTGCTTTAATTACTGGCGTGACTGGGCAGGATGGTTCATATTTGGCGGAACTTTTGCTGGAAAAAGGTTATGAAGTTCATGGCATTAAGCGTCGTGCATCTTCATTTAATACTGAACGCGTGGATCACATTTATCAAGATCCACATTCTAGCAACCCGAAATTTCATCTGCACTACGGTGATTTGACAGATTCTTCTAACCTGACTCGTATTCTGAAGGAGGTTCAGCCGGATGAAGTCTATAACCTTGGAGCAATGAGCCACGTAGCAGTTTCCTTTGAGTCCCCGGAATACACTGCTGATGTAGATGCTATGGGTACATTGCGTCTATTGGAAGCCATTCGTTTCCTTGGTCTGGAAAAGAAAACCCGTTTCTATCAAGCATCCACTTCTGAACTTTACGGGCTGGTGCAAGAAATTCCGCAAAAAGAGACCACCCCGTTCTACCCGCGTTCTCCGTATGCTGTTGCTAAACTGTACGCCTACTGGATTACAGTGAATTACCGCGAATCATATGGTATTTATGCCTGTAACGGTATTTTATTCAACCACGAGTCGCCGCGTCGTGGCGAAACCTTTGTGACCCGCAAAATTACCCGTGCTATTGCTAACATCGCACAAGGTCTAGAGTCCTGCTTGTATCTTGGCAACATGGATTCTCTGCGCGACTGGGGACATGCGAAGGACTACGTAAAGATGCAGTGGATGATGCTGCAACAGGATGAACCGGAAGACTTTGTTATTGCTACTGGTGTGCAGTACTCCGTACGTCAGTTTGTTGAAATGGCCGCTGCCCAGTTGGGAATCGAACTACGTTTTGAAGGTAAAGGTGTCGAGGAGAAGGGGATCGTGGTTTCAGTTACCGGCGATGATGCTCCCGGCGTGAAGGTGGGAGATGTAATTATTGCTGTAGATCCGCGCTATTTCCGTCCTGCAGAAGTAGAAACTCTGCTGGGTGATCCGAGCAAAGCACACGAAAAACTAGGTTGGAAACCGGAAATCACACTTTCGGAGATGGTATCTGAAATGGTTGCGAAAGATCTGGAGGCAGCGAAGAAACACTCTCTGTTAAAGTCTCACGGATTTAATGTCAGTTTATCTCAGGAATAATCGATGAACAGACAACGTATTTTTATTGCTGGTCATCGAGGAATGGTGGGTTCCGCGATTGTTCGCCAGTTAGAACAACGCGGTGATGTGGATCTGGTGCTGCGTAGCCGAGATGAACTGAATTTGCTCGACAGTAAGGCTGTTTTAGACTTTTTTGCCGCCGAGCGTATAGATCAGGTCTATCTGGCGGCGGCTAAGGTGGGAGGCATTGTTGCCAACAACACTTACCCAGCCGATTTCATTTTCGAAAATATGATGATAGAGAGCAACATTATTCATGCGGCGCATCTGCACGACGTGAACAAATTGTTATTTCTCGGCTCTTCCTGTATTTACCCTAAGATGGCGAAACAGCCAATGGCGGAGAGTGAACTGCTGCAGGGCTCGCTCGAACCAACTAATGAACCATATGCTATTGCTAAGATCGCCGGAATAAAGCTGTGTGAGTCCTATAACCGCCAATACGGTCGTGATTATCGCTCGGTGATGCCGACAAACCTATACGGGCCTCACGACAACTTCCACCCGAGTAATTCGCATGTTATCCCGGCGCTGTTGCGTCGTTTTCATGAAGCGACGATGCAAAATACATCTGAGGTGATTGTGTGGGGAAGTGGCACGCCAATGCGAGAGTTTTTGCATGTTGATGATATGGCGGCAGCCAGTATCCACGTTATGGAGTTGGATGGCGAAGTTTGGCAGGAAAACACCCAGCCAATGCTCTCTCACATTAACGTTGGTACAGGTGTGGACTGTACCATCCGTGAGCTAGCTCAAACTATCGCACGAGTGGTGGGCTACAGAGGGCAGGTGGTATTTGATGCGAGCAAACCAGACGGCACTCCGCGCAAATTACTTGACGTCTCGAGACTAAAAAAATTGGGCTGGCAGTTCGGTATTTCACTCGAAGATGGCCTGGCCAGCACATATCATTGGTTCCTTGATAATCAACATCGATTCCGGGGGTAAGTATGTTTTTATCTCAGGACGATTTTGTCACTGTTGTGCGTTCTACTCCGCTTGTCTCCATCGATTTGATTGTGGAAAACACGCAAGGCGAATTTCTTTTAGGTAAACGGCTGAACCGTCCCGCGCAAGGCTATTGGTTTGTGCCAGGTGGCCGAGTACAGAAAGATGAGCCATTGAGTGCGGCCTTTGAACGGCTAACTGAAGGCGAGTTGGGGTTGCGATTACCGTTGTCCGCTGGCGAGTTTTATGGCGTCTGGCAACACTTCTATAACGACAATTTCGCCAATGAGGCGTTCTCGACCCATTACGTGGTGCTCGGTTTTCGTCTGCGAGTACAGGAAAAAGACCTGTGTTTGCCCGACGCGCAGCACGAAGCATACCGCTGGCTGGCGCCTGCGGTATTGTTGGGTAGCGAAAACGTTCATGAAAATAGTCGTGCCTATTTTCAGAATGATGCCAATTATGTTATTGGCTTAGAAACGAAGGATGTCAAATATGTCTGATGTACCGTTAATCGCTGTCGTAATGGCTGGTGGTACGGGGAGTCGTCTTTGGCCTCTATCTAGGGAGCTTTACCCGAAACAATTTTTACAACTTTCGGGTGAACACTCTCTGTTACAGACAACCTTGCTTCGGCTGTCGAATCTTTCATGTGAAACGCCATTAGTCATCACGAATGAACAGCATCGCTTTATTGTTGCAGAGCAGCTAAGACAGATAGATCAGTTACGCGATAATATTATTCTGGAACCGTGTGGACGCAATACTGCACCAGCAATTGCGCTTTCAGCTTTTTCTGCGCTGAAGCGTAATGAGCAAGAGGATCCATTACTATTGGTACTTGCTGCTGACCACATTATCAGTAAAGAAAAAATCTTTTGTGATGCAATTCAGAAAGCAATACCAATTGCGGAAAATGGAAGTATCGTGACCTTCGGTATTGTGCCGGAATATGCTGAAACTGGTTATGGCTATATAGAAAGAGAAACTGATGCACTATCTCTTTCCAATGTTGCTGAAGGTGAGTTTTATCGTGTTAAGAATTTTGTTGAAAAACCTGATCGCCTAACCGCTGAAAAATATATTTCATCTGGAAATTTTTTTTGGAATAGCGGTATGTTTATGTTTAAAGCAACGGCTTATTTAGAAGAGTTAAAGAAGTATAGGCCAGATATCTACAGTATCTGTGAGCAGGTAGTCTCTTCCTCTTATCGTGATCTTGATTTTATACGTTTACCAGAAGAAATCTTCAAGGATTGCCCTGCCGAATCTATTGATTTTGCCGTTATGGAAAAAACGGATCGTTGTGTTGTTTGTCCTGTTGATATCGGTTGGAGTGATGTTGGCTCATGGCAATCATTATGGGATATTAGTGAAAAAACACATACTGGCGATGTTTGCAAAGGAGATGTCCTGACATATAACACCAAGAATAATTATATTTATTCAGAGTCCGCACTGGTTGCTGCTGTTGGTGTTGAGGATGTCGTTATAGTTCAGACGAAAGATGCAATACTTGTTTCTAAGAAATCTGACGTTCAGGATGTCAAAAAGATTGTTGAAATGCTCAAGTCACAAGAACGGTCAGAGTACATCGCACATCGTGAAGTATTTCGTCCCTGGGGTAAATTTGATGCGATTGATCAAGGCGAGCGATATAAAGTTAAGAAAATCATAGTGAAACCGGGTGAAGGGCTTTCTTTACGTATGCATCATCATCGGTCTGAACATTGGATTGTGCTTTCTGGTACGGCGAAAGTTACTCTCAATGATAAAACGATGTTGGTTACTGCAAATGAATCGATTTATATTCCTCTTGGGGCCACGTATAGTCTTGAGAATCCAGGGATTATCCCCCTTAATCTCATTGAAGTTAGTTCAGGAGATTATTTGGGAGAGGATGACATCGTTCGACAAAAAGAACGTTATAGAAAAGATGATTAGGGTATGAAAAAATTAACCTGTTTCAAAGCCTACGATATTCGCGGCAGGCTGGGCGAAGAGCTGAATGAAGAGATTGCGTGGCGCATTGGCCGCGCTTACGGCGAGTTCCTGAAGCCAAAATCTATTGTTCTGGGCGGCGATGTGCGTCTGACCAGCGAGACGCTGAAGCTGGCGCTGGCGAAAGGGCTGCAGGATGCGGGGGTGAATGTGCTGGATATTGGCATGTCGGGCACCGAAGAGATTTACTTCGCCACCTTCCACCTTGGCATTGACGGCGGTATTGAAGTGACCGCCAGCCATAATCCGATGGATTACAACGGCATGAAGCTGGTGCGGGAAGGGGCGCGGCCCATCAGCGGTGATACCGGTCTGCGCGACGTGCAGCGCCTGGCGGAAGCCAACGACTTCCCGGCGGTTGATGTGACAAAACGTGGCCACTATCAGCGTATTACTACCCGCGATGCCTACATCGACCACCTGCTGGGTTACATCAATCCCGGCAGTCTGAAACCGATGAAGCTGGTGCTCAACTCCGGCAACGGTGCGGCAGGTCCGGTGGTTGACGTCATTGAAGCCCGTTTTAAGGCGCTGGGGGTGCCGGTCGAGTTCATCAAAATTCACAATACGCCGGATGGCAATTTTCCCAACGGTATCCCCAACCCTCTGCTGCCGGAATGCCGGGCCGACACGCGCAATGCGGTGATTGAACACGGTGCGGATATGGGGATTGCCTTCGACGGTGATTTTGACCGCTGCTTCCTGTTCGATGAAAAAGGTCAGTTCATTGAGGGCTACTACATTGTCGGCCTGCTGGCAGAAGCGTTTCTGGAGAAGAATCCGGGGGCGAAAATTATCCACGACCCGCGCCTGTCCTGGAATACCGTGGACGTGGTGACGGCGGCAGGCGGTAAACCGGTGATGTCAAAAACCGGGCACGCGTTTATCAAAGAGCGCATGCGCCATGAAGATGCCATTTATGGCGGTGAAATGAGCGCGCATCACTATTTCCGTGATTTTGCTTACTGCGACAGCGGAATGATCCCGTGGCTGCTGGTGGCGGAACTGCTGAGTCTGAAAGGACAGTCGCTGGGTGAACTGGTCCGTGACCGGATGGTGGCCTATCCGGCGAGTGGGGAAATCAACAGCACGCTGGCAGAGCCGGCGGCAGCGATTGCGCGTGTGGAGCAGCACTTTTCCAGTGAGGCGCTGACGGTGGACAGAACGGACGGTATCAGCATGGCGTTTGTCGACTGGCGCTTCAATTTACGCTCTTCCAATACCGAACCGGTGGTGCGCCTGAACGTGGAATCGCGCGGAGATGAGCAACTTATGAGAAGTAAAACAGAAGAAATACTCAGAATTTTAAATTAATGTTTAAGTATAAGGCTGTGTCGAAAGCATAGCCTTTATTTTCTTTTTAAGGTTTCATCAGATGGATTATTTCTTAGGATGAATCATAGCATAGCAATAATTCTGAGTGTTTATAATTCAGAAAAACCAGATTATCTGCATCAAAGTCTTTCTAGCCTTTTTTCTCAAACTATGAAAGCAGATATTTACCTTTATATTGATGGGGAAATTAATAAGTCCTTGGAAAGTGTGATTGAGAGTTTTGAAGCTGAACCTAATTTCTATGTTGTGCGAGGAGAGAAAAATAAAGGTCTGGCCTTTGCTCTGAATACACTTATCGATGTGGCTTTAAGTAGAGGTTATCGATACATTGCAAGGATGGATACGGATGATGTGTCACGTTTAAACCGTATTGAAAAACAGTTTAGGTTCATGGAAGATAGACCGGAGATTGACGTACTAGGCGGATATTGCCATGAATTTGGTAGTGAGTACGCACTTGAATTAAAGAAAGTTCCGCTCGAACATGATGATCTTAAAAAATACAGTATAATCCGTTGCCCATTTATACACCCAACAGTGATGTTTAGAAGTTCAGTTTTCAAAGATGGGATTCGTTATCCTTTAGATACACAATTTACTGAGGATATGGCGTTGTGGTTCTTTCTCCTTGAAAAAGGATATCGTTTTCATAATATCCCCGAGGTCTTGCTGGACTATAGGCTTAATGATAGCACTTTTTCCAGAAGAAGGGGGATTGGAAAAGCAATAAGTGAGTTTTCAGTTCGCTTCAAGTATATGTTTAAGCTAAAAGAGGCTAGTTTTAAGAGGTGTATTATTCTGATTATTAAATTCTTTTTTCATGTGTTACCTTTGTTTTTGATTCGCTATGCTTATAAAAGACATCGCTAAATGTGCGGTGGATATGAATATTTATAAAATGAAGATTATTAAATGAAAAATATGGAACATCGGGATAACTGTTTTGACATAATTAGATTGTTTGCGGCAATAACCGTCATTATCTCCCATCAGTACTCTCTTTCTGGACTGTCTGAGCCAATTTTTCTTGGTATGAGTACTTACGGGGGGGTAGCGGTTATTGTTTTTTTTGCTATCTCGGGATTCTTGATTACTAAATCTTGCATGAGAAGTCAAGGGTTCATCTCATATATATCAAAACGTGCAAGGAGAATATTCCCTGCGTTGTTGCCATGCGCAATTTTTATGTATCTAGTGTTGGGCGTGTACTTGAGGTGGGGGGATTTATCTTCTTATATTAATATATCAATTCTGAAAAATATTATTAGCGTCGTAACCATCCAGGGCGCACCGCCTCACTCCGGGATATTTGATGGTTTTATTCACCCATACTCTCTCAATGATAGTTTATGGACGTTACCACTTGAGTTTTTATGTTATCTTCTTTTGGGTGTAGTGTTTTTTTTATTTAAAAATGCTTTAAAAGCAATGTTAATTTCTTTCGTGGTACTTTTTATTATTTCTATTTATTTACTGTTTAATAAAACATCAATAGTGTTTTTTGGAGTGGTTTTACAGGCACTTCCGGTGAGGGCTTTATCCTTTTTAACAGGAGCTGTAATGGCTCTCACGATAAGTTATTGGAATGATAAAAAAATAAAGAAATATATATTTATGATATCGTTTTTTATTCTTTTATCTGTCGCTTATAAAAATGAAATTAATGTGTTGGGTTATATTTTATTATCAATTATCACAATAGTTGTTGGCTGTTCATTTAAAGATCAGATAATATCTGGTCGATTTGATTATTCATATGGTATATATATATATTCTTTCCCGGTGCAACAGTTTATTATAAATAAACTGCAGTTTGAATTTTATTTCGGAATGTTTGTTAGTATCATTGTGTCAATTTTTTTTGGGTTCCTTTCATGGCATTTTGTTGAGTCGAAGTTTCTTAAAGTAAATAAATCATATGTGAAAAAACATGATGTGTTGGGACAGAGTACTTAATACTTACTAAGTATAGTATTTAGTTTGCTTCTATCATTTTATATCTGAGTTGAGTTAACATCTAAGTCACATTCAAGCCGCGCATATGTCGCGCGGTGACCACACCTGACAGGAGTATGTAATGTCCAAGCAACAGATCGGCGTCGTCGGTATGGCAGTGATGGGGCGCAACCTGGCGCTCAACATCGAAAGCCGCGGTTATACTGTCTCCATCTTCAACCGCTCCCGTGAAAAAACCGAAGAAGTTGTAGCCGAGAATCCAGGTAAGAAGCTGGTTCCGCACTACACGGTGAAGGAGTTCGTCGAGTCTCTTGAAACCCCACGTCGTATCCTGTTAATGGTGAAAGCAGGTGCAGGCACTGATGCTGCTATTGACTCCCTGAAGCCGTATCTGGATAAAGGCGACATCATCATTGATGGCGGTAACACCTTCTTCCAGGACACTATCCGTCGTAACCGTGAACTGTCCGCCGAAGGCTTTAACTTCATCGGTACTGGTGTTTCCGGCGGTGAAGAGGGTGCCTTGAAAGGTCCTTCTATCATGCCTGGCGGCCAGAAAGAAGCGTATGAGTTGGTTGCACCGATCCTTACTAAGATTGCTGCAGTAGCTGAAGATGGTGAACCGTGCGTAACCTATATTGGTGCTGACGGTGCAGGTCACTACGTGAAGATGGTGCACAACGGTATCGAATATGGCGATATGCAGTTGATTGCTGAAGCCTATTCTCTGCTGAAAGGCGGCCTGAACCTGTCTAACGACGAGCTAGCCACTACCTTCACCGAGTGGAACGAAGGCGAGCTGAGCAGCTACCTGATTGACATCACCAAAGATATCTTCACCAAAAAGGATGAAGAGGGTAAATACCTGGTTGATGTGATCCTGGACGAAGCGGCGAACAAAGGTACCGGTAAATGGACCAGCCAGAGCTCTCTGGATCTGGGCGAACCGCTGTCGCTGATCACCGAATCCGTATTCGCCCGCTACATCTCTTCTCTGAAAGACCAGCGTGTTGCGGCATCTAAAGTACTTTCTGGTCCGCAGGCTAAGCTGGCTGGCGATAAAGCTGAGTTCGTTGAGAAAGTGCGCCGTGCGCTGTACCTTGGCAAAATCGTCTCCTATGCACAGGGCTTCTCTCAACTGCGTGCCGCATCTGACGAATACAACTGGGAGCTGAACTACGGCGAAATCGCCAAGATCTTCCGCGCAGGCTGTATCATTCGCGCGCAGTTCCTGCAGAAAATCACCGACGCCTATGCTGAAAACAAAGGCATCGCAAACCTGCTGTTGGCACCGTACTTCAAAAATATCGCTGATGAATATCAGCAAGCGCTGCGTGATGTTGTGGCTTACGCTGTTCAGAACGGTATTCCGGTACCGACCTTCTCTGCAGCGGTAGCCTACTACGACAGCTACCGTTCTGCGGTACTGCCGGCTAACCTGATCCAGGCCCAGCGTGACTACTTTGGCGCGCATACTTATAAACGCACTGATAAAGAAGGTGTGTTCCATACCGAATGGCTGGATTAATCTGATTTAGCCTAACATGAAAATCCAGGCCCGGAGCGCTCCTCCGGGCTTTTTTTATTGAGCAAAACAGTATGCTACGGAGGAGTAAGTGCAGGGGATTGAGCGGAATAGCGATATAATATAGGTATTCCAGCTTACTGTCTCGTCTTGACAGTTCAGCGATGTCAGGGGTAAAAACCTAACAGTTGTTTCGGTTGTTGGGAAATGTATTCTCTTAAAACGTTTAACCAAAAGAAGTCAGAGCAAATGAAAATAACTATTTCAGGAACAGGTTATGTTGGTCTTTCAAACGGTATTTTGATTGCCCAAAATCACGAAGTAGTCGCGCTGGACATTGTGCAGGCTAAAGTGGATATGCTTAACATGAAGCAATCCCCCATTGTAGATAAAGAGATAGAAGAGTATCTGTTAACGAAAAATCTTAATTTTCGCGCAACAACCGACAAGCAAGATGCTTACAAAAATGCCGATTATGTTATTATAGCTACTCCGACTGATTACGATCCTAAAACCAACTATTTTAATACCTCCAGCGTTGAATCAGTCATCCGCGATGTGTTGGAAGTGAATCCACTGGCAGTGATGATTATTAAATCAACCATCCCGGTAGGTTTTACCCAGTCAATTAAAGAACGTTTAGGCACAGATAATATTATTTTCTCGCCTGAGTTTTTGCGAGAAGGAAAAGCGCTTTATGATAATCTTCATCCCTCACGTATTGTGATTGGGGAGTGTTCGCCACGTGCTACTCGATTCGCAGAGTTATTGCAGGAAGGCGCAGTAAAACAAAACATTCCAACGCTATTTACTGACTCTACTGAAGCTGAAGCGATTAAACTGTTTGCAAATACTTATCTTGCTATGCGTGTGGCATATTTTAACGAATTGGATAGCTACGCTGAAAGCTTAGGTCTAAATGCTCGACAAATTATTGAAGGTGTTTGTCTGGATCCACGTATTGGCCACCATTACAATAATCCGTCATTCGGCTACGGTGGTTATTGCTTACCAAAAGATACTAAACAGCTGCTGGCAAACTATCAGACTGTACCGAATAATCTTATTTCTGCAATTGTGGATGCCAACCGTACACGTAAAGATTTTATTGCAGATTCAATCCTGGCACGAAAACCCAAAGTCGTAGGCGTATACCGTTTGATCATGAAAAGTGGCTCTGATAATTTCAGGGCATCCTCTATACAGGGAATCATGAAGCGCATCAAAGCTAAAGGCGTACCGGTTATTATTTATGAGCCCGTAATGGAAAAGGATGAATTTTTCCACTCTCGGGTTGTCCGTGATCTGGATGCGTTTAAAAGTGAGGCGGATATTATTATTTCTAACCGTATGACTCCAGAATTAGTTGACGTTGTCGATAAGGTGTATACCCGCGATTTGTTTGGTAGCGATTAATATTCCTCTCTACAAAAAAGGCCTTTAAAAAGGCCTTTTTATTGTGCACAGAAAACCCCCAGCTAGGCTGGGGGTTCCGGAAAGCTTTCAGCTTTGGGCCAGTTATTAAAACCCCTTTTGATTTGTTAAAACACATTGCGGTCTGGCAACTGCAAATGTTTAACAAGAAATCAAAAGGGGGTCCCAATGGGGGACGAAAAGAGCTTAGCGCACACCCGATGGAACTGTAAATATCACATAGTTTTTGCGCCCAAATACCGAAGACAAGCATTCTACGGTGAGAAACGCAGGGCGATAGGCAGCATCTTAAGAAAGCTGTGTGAGTGGAAAAACGTGCGGATCCTGGAAGCGGAATGCTGTGCAGATCATATTCATATGCTTGTGGAAATCCCACCCAAAATGAGCGTATCCGGCTTTATGGGGTATCTGAAAGGGAAAAGCAGTCTGATGCTGTATGAACAGTTTGGGGATATGAAATTCAAGTACAGGAATAGAGAGTTCTGGTGCCGGGGATACTACGTAGATACGGCGGGTAAGAACACGGTGAAGATACAGGAATGCATAAAGCACCAGCTTGCAGAAGATAAAATGGGTGAGCAGTTATCGATCGCTTATCCGGGTAGCCCGTTTACGGGCCGTAAGTAACGAAGTCTGATGCAAATGTCAGATCGTATGCGCCTGTTAGGGCGCGGCTGGTAACAGAGCCTTATAGGTGCATCCGAAAAACCTCCGGCTATGCCGGAGGATATTTATTATTTTAAACAGGTCAGTAATTAAACTTTGTAGAAGTCACGGTTCCAGTCGACAAAGTTACGCACTCCATCCCTAACCGTCGTATCTGGTTTAAAACCGATTACATCTTATAGCGCTTTGGTCTCTGCGCTGGTTTCCAGCACGTCACCGGGCTGTAGCGGTAGCATATTTTTTGAAGCGTCGATGCCAAGAGCTTCTTCAAGGGCTTTGATATAGTCCATTATCTCAACCGGTGAACTATTGCCGATATTCTAGACGCGATACGGGGCGATACTGGTCACTGGTGTTCCTGTTTCAACGGTCCACTGGGCATCTGCTTGCGGAATGGCATCCTGCAGGCGAATGATTGCTTCTGCGATATTATCAATATAGGTGAAATCGCGCTTCGTTTTGCCGTAGTTATAAACATCAATACTTTTCCCTTCAAGCATCGCTTTGGTGAACTTGAACAGCGCCATATCCGGGCGACCCCATGGACCATACACGGTGAAAAAACGCAGGCCGGTTGTTGGCAATCCGTACAGATGAGAATAGGTATGGGCCATCAGTTCGTTGGCTTTTTTTGTTGCCGCATACAGTGACACGGGGTGATCAACAGAATCATCTGTTGAGAAAGGCATTTTCTGATTCAATCCGTATGCCGAACTGGAGGAGGCATAGAGCAAATGCTGAATTTTATTGTGCCGACAACCTTCCAGTATGTTCAAAAAACCGGTGAGGTTAGAGTCCGCGTAAGCATGCGGATTTTCGAGTGAATAACGAACACCCGCCTGTGCTGCAA
The DNA here is from genome assembly GCF_025106035.1 of Citrobacter sp. XY323. NCBI lineage: Bacteria > Pseudomonadati > Pseudomonadota > Gammaproteobacteria > Enterobacterales > Enterobacteriaceae > Citrobacter > Citrobacter sp. XY323. The sequence continues at coordinate 256,252 of NZ_JANYUK010000004.1, read as the reverse complement.
GATGAATCACACTATCAAAATGCCCAGATACGAAGAGTTCGGAGATACTTTCGCGGTCGGCCAAATCCATTTTATGAAAATGGAAGTTGGGCTGTGCCAGTAATTCCAGACGGGCCTGCTTAAGGCTTACGTCGTAGTAATCGTTCAGGTTATCAATACCGACTACTTGATGGCCAGCCTCAAGGAGGCGTTTGCTAACGTGGAAGCCGATGAAACCAGCGGCCCCCGTAACCAGGTATTATATGTTTATTCCTCTTTTTGGCTAAATAATAGCCAGGTACCAACGAATACTGCTAAAAGTGGAATGAAACCGATAGATGGCTAAAAAGCTAATCGTTATCTCTTTTTACTCTTGTCGTTTTACTCATTAGAATGCAAGTATTCATTGCTTGAATTTAATACAATGACAATGAAAAGTAGACTATATCGACTGTCTGACATGGGACCCGTTGAGTGAAATAATTTACTCAGGAGGAGACTTGTGTATTGACACTGCTGTTTTATCTCTTCCCTTCTTCAGTAGTGATTGAAATACCAATCAAATTCCCTCAAACAATTTGATTTTTTTATCATTAATCCTATGGCATTGCCTCAAATTATAGCTAAACTAATTCGAGTTTAAGTCTTTCCTCATTCAGAGTTTAGGGTATTTATGTCTGTAGGTGATAACAAAATATCTGGACGCAGCAACGATCCGGATCAGATTGATCTTATTGATTTAGTAATGCAATTATGGCGTGGTAAAGTAACGATAATTGTCTGTGTGGTTGTCGCGATTGTGTTGGCCGTGGGATACCTGGCCGTTGCGAAAGAGAAATGGACATCGAATGCAATTATCACGCAACCGGATGTTGGGCAGATAGCCGCTTACAACAATGCCTTGAATGTATTGTATGGTGCAAGTGCGCCAGCATCGCTTCAAATGAATGTGATTGGGCGTTTTAGTACCGCTTTTTCTGCATTAGTTGAAACATTGGACAATCAAGAAAAATCGGAAAAACTGACTATTGAGCAGTCAGTAAAAGGCCAGCAATTACCATTGGTCGTCTCTTATGTAGGGGATTCCGCGGAAAGGGCGCAGCGCCAGCTTTCTGAATACATCCAACAAATTGATGACAAAGTCGCCAAAGAGATGGTTGTTGATCTGGCAGATAATATTCAATTACGAACAACAGCGCTTACAGACTCGCTGAAAACCCAAGAGGTTATTGCTCAGGAGCAAAAGGATTTGCGTATCAAGCAAATCCAGGAAGCTTTGCGTTATGCAGAACAGGCTGGGGTGGTGAAGCCACAAATTCAGCAAACTCAGGATGTCACGCAGGACAGTATGCTACTGCTGGGCAGTGATGCACTGAAATCAATGATTGAACACGAAGCGACTCGTCCCTTGATCTTCTCTGGTAATTACTACCAGACCAAGCAAAACCTACTGGACATTGAGGCGTTAAATCTTGAAAAGGCAAAACTGCACTCCTACCGCTATGTGTTGAAACCAACGTTACCGATTCGTCGTGACAGTCCGAAAAAAGCAATCACCCTGGTGCTGGCGGTTCTGCTCGGCGGGATGATTGGTGCCGGGATCGTGCTGGGGCAAAATGCGCTGCGCGGTTACAAAGCCAAAGCACAGCAATCCTAAAGCAGTTTTATTCTGACAACAAAAAACCGGGCGAGCCCGGTTTTTTTACGTCTACAGATTACTGATGTCTTTTACGTAAATTCTCAATCACCGTCGTCAGGTCGAGGTCCTGGTCCTGCAGCAGAACCAGCAGGTGATACATCAGATCAGAGGCTTCATTGGTCAGCTCGAAACGATCGTTCACGGTTGCGGCCAGCGCGGTCTCTACGCCTTCTTCACCCACTTTTTGCGCAATGCGTTTGGTGCCGCTGGCATACAGCTTCGCAGTGTAGGAGCTTGCCGGGTCAGCGGTTTTACGTTCGGCCAGTAGTTGCTCGAGTTGATACAGGAACAGCCACTGGTGGCTGGCATCGCCAAAGCAGCTTGAAGTGCCGTTATGGCAGGTCGGGCCAATCGGGTTAACCAGCACCAGCAGGGTGTCGTTGTCGCAGTCGGGCGCGATGCTCACCACGTTCAGGAAGTGACCGGAGGTTTCTCCTTTGGTCCACAGACGCTGCTTGGTCCGCGAGAAAAAGGTCACTTTGCCGCTTTCAAGCGTTTTATCCAGTGCTTCCGGGTTCATATAACCCAGCATTAGTACCTCACCGGAAACCGCATGCTGCACGATGACTGGCATCAGTCCGTCGGTTTTTTCCCAGTCCAGCTCGCGGCATTGTTGCTTCGTTAACATATCCTGATCTCCACGCCCTGTGTTGCCAGGTACGCTTTTAATTCGCCAATATTAATAATTTGCTTGTGAAAGACGGAAGCGGCAAGCGCGCCGTCAACGTCGGCGTCCCGGAATGCTTCAAGGAAGTGTTCCATGGTGCCCGCGCCGCCGGAGGCAATCAGCGGTACATGGCAAACGTCGCGCACTTTTTTCAGTTGCTCCAGGTCATAACCGTTACGCACGCCGTCCTGGTTCATCATGTTCAGGACGATTTCACCCGCGCCGCGCTTCTGTACTTCCTGCACCCAGTCCAGCGTTTCCCACTGCGTGACGCGGGTACGGCTTTCATCCCCGGTATATTGATTAACATGATATTTGCCGGTTTCAGCGTCATACCAGGTATCAATACCCACCACGATGCACTGCACGCCGAAGCGGTCCGCCAGGCGGGTGATAAGCTCCGGTTCGGCCAGCGCCGGGGAGTTGATAGAGATTTTATCCGCCCCGAAGGAGAGGATGCGCGCCGCATCGTCGATGGATTTAATGCCACCGGCAACGCAGAACGGAATATCGATCACTTCCGCCACGCGAGATACCCAGCTTTTATCCACTACGCGGCCATCGCTGGAGGCGGTGATATCGTAGAACACCAGTTCATCTGCGCCTTCATCGGCATAGCGTTTTGCCAGCGGGACAATGTCGCCAATAATCTCGTGATTGCGAAACTGGACGCCTTTTACCACCTGCCCATCACGAACGTCCAGACAAGGAATTATGCGTTTTGCCAGCATTGAATGGCCTCCTCAACGGTGAACTTACCTTCCAGCAGGGCGCGTCCGACGATCACGCCGCGTACGCCGGTTCCACGCAGGGCTGCTACGTCCTCGATCCCGCCAATGCCGCCAGATGACTGGAATGCTACCTGCGGATATTTGGCGCACACTTCTTCATAAAGCGCGACGTTTGAGCCAGCCAGCGTGCCGTCGCGGGAGATATCGGTGCACAGCACGTGCTTCAGGCCGACGGGTAAATAGGTCTCAACCAGTTCTTCCAGAGAAACCCCGGAATCTTCCTGCCAGCCGCTAACCGCTACCTGTTTATTACCGCGCTCGTCAATACGCAAGTCCAGCGCCAGTACCAGCGCGTCGGCGCCAAAACGGGCAAACCAGCTCTTGACTACCTCGGGGGATTTTACTGCCGTCGAACCTACCACCACGCGCGCCACGCCTGCGTCAAGCAGCGCCGCAACGTCCGCTTCAGTCCGCACGCCACCGCCAACCTGTACCGGAACATTGACTCCAGCGACCAGCGTTTTAATCAGCGGGATCTGCCGCTGCGCCGGGTCTTTCGCGCCGGTTAAATCAACCAGGTGCAGTACTTCGGCACCCTGAGCTGCGTAATCCTGTAAACGGGGGAGAGGATCATTGCCATAATCACGTTGCGTTGCGTAATCGCCCTGATGAAGACGCACCACCGTGCCGTCGATTAAATCTAATGCCGGAATAATCATTACATCTCCAGAAAGTTTTTCAGCAACTGCGCCCCAGCCGCGCCTGAGCGTTCAGGGTGAAACTGCACGCCAAAGAAATTGTCCTTTTGTACTGCCGCGGTAAATGGTTCGCCGTAATGGCACTGGGCGATGGTCCACGGGTTCACCGGCATAGCATAGCTGTGTACAAAGTAGAAATACGCGCCATCTTCAATGCCCTGGAACAGACGATTTCCCGCCTGCGGATAGACGCGATTCCAGCCCATATGCGGCAGCGGCAGACCGAAATCGGTCATCTTCGGAACGTCCTGCTCAATAATGCCCAGCAGAGAGACACCGTTACTCTCTTCGCTGCGGCGGCCCAACAGTTGCATGCCTAAGCAGATCCCCAGTACCGGTTGCGTACAGGCTTTAATCAGTTCAATCAGTTCACGCTCGTGCAACTGGTCCATAGCCGCCTGGGCGGTACCGACGCCCGGCAGAAACAGTTTATCGGCACGTAGCACCACGTCCGGGTCACGGCTGACAACAGGGTCGTATCCATGGCGTGCGACGGCGGATTTCACCGAGTGCAGATTGGCGCAGCCGGTATCAAGGATCACCACGTTCATTACAGCACTCCTTTTGAGGAGGGCAGCGTATCGCCTTCTACGCGAATAGCCTGACGCAGCGTACGACCAAAGGCTTTAAACAGGCTCTCCACACGGTGGTGGTCATTTTTCCCTTTGGTTTTCAGGTGCAAGGTGACACCCATGGTGTAAGAGAGTGAACGGAAGAAGTGTTCAATCATCTCTGTGCTCAGATCGCCAACGCGCTGGTAGGTAAACTCCGCGCGGTATTCCAGGTGCGGACGCCCCGAGATATCCAGCGCGCAACGTGCCAGGCACTCGTCCATCGGCAGCACAAAACCAAAACGGTTGATACCGCGTTTATCGCCTAATGCCAGCTTTAAGGCTTCACCCAGCGCCAGACCGGTATCTTCAACGGTGTGGTGATCGTCAATATACAGATCGCCTTTGACGGCTATTTCCATGCGAAAACCGCCGTGGGTGGCGATTTGATCCAGCATGTGGTCAAAGAAGCCAACGCCGGTATTGATTTTGCTACGGCCTTCGCGGTCCAGCCAGACTTTGACGTCAATCTGCGTCTCTTTGGTATTACGCTCAACGTGCGCGTAGCGGTCTCTTTTGGTCAACTGCTCGCCGATCATCGCCCAGTTCAGGGTGTCACGGTGGTAGCGTAATCCGCTAATGCCCATGTTTTCTGCGAGCTGAATATCGGTCGCCCGGTCACCAATGACGTAGCTGTTTGCCACATCCATGGCCTGTTCAACCAGATACTGCTCAACCAGTTTCACTTTTGGCTTACGGCAATCACACGCGTCCGCTGGCAGGTGCGGGCAGATCAGCACCTCATCGAATGCTACGCCCTGAGAGGTGAATATTTGCATCATCAGGTTATGCGGACCGTCAAAATCGGCCTGCGGGAAGCTCTGCGTACCGAGTCCATCCTGGTTAGTAATCATCACCAGCTTAAAGCCGGCTTTTTGCAGCTTCAGCAAAACGGGAACGACGTCCGGCTCGAAGGCGAGTTTGTCAAAGCGATCGACCTGAAAGTCACTTGGCGGTTCTGAAATCAGGGTTCCATCACGGTCAATAAAAAGATACTTCTGGCTCATACTTGCTCCGCACGTAAGGCGTCAATGACGCGCTGGCTCTCTTCGCGGGTTCCGACAGTAATTCGCAGGCAGCCGCTTAACGAAGGTTGTTTATTCTGATCTCGTAAGATAATGCCCTGATCCCACAAAGATTTAAATACGCTGCTTGATGCGGTGAAGCGCGCCAGAACATAGTTGGTTTCAGAGTCGAAAACCTGCTCTACACAGCGAATGGTTTTCAGATTCTCCACCAGATACTGACGCTCTTGCAGGATCTGCTCTACGCGTTGGCGCATGGCGGAAATCCCTTGTGGCGTCAGCGCCTGGGCGGCAATATCCGCTACCGGGGTAGAAAGCGGGTAGGGAGCAATCACCTTTAACAGCAGATTGATAACCTCTCCATTCGCCAGCGTAAATCCGCAGCGTAAACCGGCGAGAGCAAACGCTTTGGACAGCGTGCGTAATACTGCCAGATGCGGATACTCAGACAGCCAGCCTGCCAGCGTAGCCTGCGGACAAAACTCAATATAGGCCTCATCAGCGACCACGATGGCTTTACCCTGCGTCATTTCGAGCAGTGAACGTAGGTCCTGCGGATTTATCAGCTGGCCGGTTGGGTTATTGGGGCTGCATACGTAGACCACTTTCACGCCATCAAGCTTGTCCGCGATGCCTTGTAAATCCAGCTGCCAGTTATCCAGGGTCGGGACGGTGCGGCATTCAACGCCAATCGTTTCGGCGCTGACGCTGTACATGCCGTAAGTCGGCGGACAGTAGAGAATTGCATCTTTACCGGGTTCGCAAAAAGCGCGCACCAGCAGTTCGATCCCTTCATCTGCACCGCGGCTGACCAGCACCTGCTCTGGTTTGACGCCAGCATACTGCGCGTAATTCTCAATTACGGTTTTCGGCTGACACTCTGGATAGCGGTTCAGCGTCTGCTGGCGTAGCTGGAACTCAACGGCGGTTGGGTACTCATTCGCGTTGAGCCAGACGTCCCCGTTACCGCCAAGACGACGGGCAGACTGATAGGGCGTTAACTCGCGAACATTCTTACGGGCTAAATCAGTGACGCTGAGAAAGTTGTCAGTGCTCATGCTTGCTCCTTCAGGGCGTTAACGCGCAGGGTGACGGCATTTTTGTGGGCAGTCAGTCGTTCAGCCGCGGCCAGTGTTTCAATGGTGGAGGCCAGGGTAGAGAAACCTTGGGGAGTTAATTCCTGTACCGTCATCCGTTTCTGGAAATCAGCCAGCCCAAGGCTTGAGCAGGTTGCGGTATAGCCGTAGGTCGGAAGAACGTGGTTGGTGCCGGAAGCATAGTCGCCAGCCGACTCAGGAGACCAGTCACCCAGGAATACCGAACCAGCGCTGGTGATATCGTCAACCAGTTCACGCGCGTTACGGGTCTGAATAATCAGATGCTCCGGGCCGTAGGCGTTAGATATGGCCACGCATTGCTCCAGATCTCTGGCGACGATCAGTCGGCTGGCGGCGAGCGCCTGACGTGCGGTGTCGGCGCGGGAAAGCTCGGCAAGCTGGCGTTCAACGGCTTTGGCCACGCCTTCGGCAAGCGTAGCGTCTGGCGTCAGCAGGATAACCTGCGAGTCGGGGCCGTGTTCGGCCTGAGAAAGCAGGTCGGAAGCAACAAAGTCAGGCGTCGCGCCGCTGTCGGCAATAACCAGCACTTCAGACGGGCCCGCAGGCATGTCGATAGCCGCGCCGTCAAGACGTTGGCTGACCTGACGTTTGGCTTCGGTCACATACGCATTGCCTGGCCCGAAGATTTTATCGACCTTAGGAATAGATTCGGTACCCAGCGCCAGCGCGGCAATGGCCTGCGCGCCGCCCACGTTGAACACCTCTTTTACGCCACACAGTTGCGCGGCGTAGAGGATTTCATCGGCAATCGGCGGCGGTGAGCAGAGCACCACTTTTTTGCAGCCAGCGATACGCGCCGGGGTCGCCAGCATTAATACGGTCGAGAAGAGCGGTGCCGATCCTCCAGGAATATACAGCCCCACGGAGGCGATAGGGCGAGTAACCTGCTGGCAGCGCACGCCAGGCTGAGTTTCAATATCCACCGGCGGCAGGATTTGCGCGGTGTGGAACGTATCAATATTACGTACCGCCGCCCGCATGGCTTGTTTCAGCTCGTCGCTCAGGCGGCTACTGGCTTGCTGAATTTCTTCTTCGGTGACGCGCAGCGCGCCGACCTCGGTTTTGTCAAACTTCGCACTGTATTCACGCAGCGCCCGGTCGCCGTTATTTTTGACGTTCTCAAGAATCTCAGCCACCGTGCGGCTGATGCTTTCAGAGGCGGATATCGCCGGGCGCATCAGCAGTTCGCGCTGCTGCTCGGGGCTACAGCTATTCCAGTCGATCAGGGTATTGAAGCTCATGGCTATCACTCCATCATCTTCTCAATCGGCAGCACCAGAATGGAGCTGGCGCCGAGCGCTTTCAGTTTTTCCATCGTTTCCCAGAACAGGGTTTCGCTGCTGACCATGTGCATGGCTACGCGCTGCTGGTCACCCGCCAGTGGCAGAATGGTAGGGCGCTCAGCGCCTGGCAGCAGGGCGATGACTTCGTCCAGACGTTCGCTCGGCGCGTGCATCATGATGTATTTTGATTCACGAGCCTGAATAACCCCCTGAATACGGGTCAGCAGTTTGTCGATCAGTTGTTGCTTGGCTTCGGCCATTTCGCCGTCGCGCTGAATCAGGCAGGCTTTAGAGCGGTAAATCACTTCCACTTCACGCAGACCGTTGGCTTCAAGCGTGGCTCCGGTTGACACCAGATCGCAAATCGCATCAGCCAGACCTGCGCGGGGAGCGACTTCTACAGAGCCGTTTAACAGACAGGATTTAAACGACACCCCTTTTTGATCAAGATAACGTTTAAGCAGGTGTGGGTAAGAGGTAGCGATACGCTTACCGTTCAGCGCTGCCGGGCCATCCCAGGCTTCATCAACCGGGGTAGCCAGCGAAAGACGGCAACCGCCGAAGTCCAGACGACGCAGGGTAAAATAGCGTGGATCTTCACCCTGTGCCCGGCGGTTGAGCAATTCCTCTTCGAGAACGTTTTCCCCGATGATGCCGAGATCAACGACGCCGTCCATCACCAGACCCGGGATATCGTCATCACGCACGCGCAGAATATCGATCGGCATATTCTCAGCCATCGCGATCAGGCGCTGGGTGTGAAGATTAATTTTAATGCCGCAACGGGCCAGCAATTCGCGTGAATCATCGCTTAAACGACCTGATTTCTGCATAGCTATGCGTAAACGGGTGTTATCTAACATTCTTTATTCCTCGTTATCCTGTCTGAATCAGTTTGGGTCACGCACAAAAAAAAGCCCCCGGAAGAAATCTTCCGGGGGCTTTCTCATACGCTCATGCACCGCTGGAAGATTTAAATGTCTCCCAGCACACATCGCCTGAAAGACTAGTCAGGATGATGGTGATGATGGTGTTTGAATTGAGCGCGTGTCATAAATTTTCTCGATGAATGTTTATTCATTTGATGTCTTTTAACCTAAACCACTTTAGCTACGGAAAGCAAGGGCTTTTTTTGATCATTAATTCATTTCATATTGATACTATGAATTGTCAGCCACTGTGGGCTAGCGTAGCCTTGCGTTATAGGCCAAAAGTCAGGAGAGAAGGCATGAAAAAGGTCGCAATTGTCGGTTTAGGTTGGTTAGGCATGCCGTTAGCTATGTCGCTGGCGGCGAGAGGCTGGCAGGTTACCGGCAGCAAAACCACATTGGATGGGGTGGAAGCGGCCCGCATGAGTGGTATAGAGAGCTACTCGCTGCGCCTGGAGCCTGAACTGGTCTGTGAGACAGACGATCTCGACGCACTGATGGACGCCGACGCGCTGGTTATTACGCTACCTGCGCGCCGTAGCGGTCCGGGGGAGACATTTTACCTGCAGGCTATGCAGGAGCTGGTCGACAGTGCGCTGGCGTACCGTATCCCGCGGATTATTTTTACCAGTTCGACGTCGGTCTATGGCGATGCACAAGGCATCGTGAAAGAAGGGACTCCGCGTAACCCGGTTACGGCAAGTGGTCGCGTTTTGAAAGAACTTGAAGACTGGTTGCACAATTTACCCGGCACTTCGGTGGATATTTTGCGCCTGGCCGGACTTGTCGGCCCGGGAAGACATCCCGGTCGTTTTTTCGCTGGCAAGACAGCGCCAGATGGACACCATGGCGTCAATCTGGTGCATCTGGATGATGTGGTTTCCGCCATCTCTTTGCTGCTGCAAGCGCCAAAAGGGGGACACATCTATAATATATGTGCGCCTATGCATCCGGCGCGCAATGTGTTCTATCCACAGATGGCCCGCCAGTTGGGGATGGAGCCGCCGGAATTTCTTGGCAATGAGGATAACGGTAAAGGTAAAGTCATTGATGGCAACCGTATTTGTAACGAGCTTGGGTTTGAGTACCAGTATCCTGACCCGCTGGTGATGCCGATGGAGTGACAGACCAGCAGAGTGCCGCTGATACCGCCAGGAGGCGAGTATGAAACCACTGCTGGACGTTCTTATCATCCTCGATGCGTTGGAAAAAGAGGGCAGTTTCGCAGCGGCGTCGGCAAAATTGTTTAAGACGCCGTCTGCGCTTAGCTACACCGTCCATAAGCTGGAAAGCGATCTTAATATTCAGCTACTCGATCGCAGCGGCCATCGGGCTAAGTTTACCCGTACCGGACAGATGCTGCTGGAAAAGGGGCGGGAGGTGTTGCACACCGTCCGCGAACTCGAAAAGCAGGCGATTAAACTTCACGAAGGCTGGGAGAATGAACTGGTTATTGGCGTAGATGATACGTTTCCCTTTTCGCTGCTGGCCCCACTCATCGAATCTTTCTATCAACACCACAGTGTGACGCGCCTGAAATTTATCAATGGCGTGCTGGGCGGCTCCTGGGATGCTCTCACTCAGGGGCGGGCGGATATTATTGTCGGCGCCACGCATGAGCCGCCTGCCGCGAGCGAATTTGGCTTTGCGCAGCTAGGGGTTCTGGAGCAGGTGTTTGTGGTTGCGTCGCATCATCCGCTGGCGCAGGAACAGGAGCCGTTAAATCGTCGCACTATTCGGCGTTTTCGCGCGATTGTGGTGGGCGACAATGCACAGCATGCCAACGTCTCCGGCTCCCAGGTGCTTGACGATCAGGAAGCCATCACCGTTTTTGACTTCAAAACCAAGCTGGAACTGCAAATCAGTGGTCTGGGATGCGGCTATATTCCACGCTATCTGGCGCAGCGATTTCTGGAGAGCGGCGCTCTGATTGAGAAAAAGGTGGTCGCACAAATTATCTTTGAACCCGTGTGGATAGGTTGGAATGAACAGACTGCCGGGTTGGCCAGCGCCTGGTGGCGGGATGAGATTTTAGCAAATAGTGCTATTGCGGGGGTGTATGTTAAAACGGCTGCTGATAAATCAATCAGTTAAGAAAAAATATTCTTTTGTAGTAGCTTCAATCTCTTGTTATTTCTCTCCAAATTAGTGCAAAATACGCCGCTTGCAAAAAATGACATTAACCGACGTTTTAATACGCGTCGGTTATTTTTTTGCATCAAACCAATCATTCATAAAAGAGGCCGGGCTTCGTACCGGATAGATACTTACTTAAAAATCGACAGTTGTTGTCGCTGAGGATTAACAAAAAATGGGGCAATTTTTTGCTTACGCGACGGTTTTCGCCGTAATGGGGGATAACCATGTCGCATAACGCTACTCCAAACACCTCTCGCGTGGAATTACGTAAAACGCTTACGCTGGTTCCGGTTGTCATGATGGGCCTTGCCTATATGCAGCCGATGACGCTGTTCGATACATTCGGTATCGTATCAGGAATGACCGATGGTCACGTCCCGACAGCTTACGCCTTTGCACTGATCGCCATCCTCTTTACCGCACTGAGCTACGGTAAACTGGTGCGTCGCTATCCGTCTGCAGGCTCTGCCTACACTTATGCCCAGAAATCCATTAGCCCGACCGTTGGCTTTATGGTGGGTTGGTCATCACTGCTGGACTACCTGTTCGCACCGATGATCAACATTCTGTTGGCGAAAATTTATTTTGAAGCTCTGGTGCCGTCGATACCGTCATGGATATTCGTGGTGGCGCTGGTGGCCTTTATGACCGCCTTTAACCTGCGCAGCCTGAAATCTGTTGCGAATTTCAACACCGTCATCGTGTTGTTGCAGGTGGTGCTGATTGCAGTGATCCTCGGCATGGTCGTTTATGGCGTGTTCGAAGGGGAAGGTGCCGGTACGCTGGCGAGCAGCCGTCCGTTCTGGTCAGGTGATGCGCATGTGATCCCGATGATCACGGGAGCGACTATCCTGTGCTTCTCGTTCACCGGTTTTGACGGTATCAGCAACCTGTCTGAAGAAACCAAAGACGCTGAACGAGTGATCCCGCGGGCGATTTTCCTGACCGCGCTGATTGGTGGCCTGATCTTTATCGTCTCCACCTATCTGTTGCAGCTGTACTTCCCGGATATCTCACGCTTCAAGGATCCGGACGCTTCTCAGCCGGAAATCATGCTGTATGTCGCTGGTAAGTTCTTCCAGGTTGGCGCGCTGATTTTCTCTACCATTACCGTACTGGCGTCAGGTATGGCGGCGCATGCAGGCGTAGCGCGTCTGATGTATGTGATGGGACGTGACGGTGTGTTCCCGAAAAGTTTCTTCGGTTATGTCCACCCGAAATGGCGTACTCCGTCCATGAACATCATTCTGGTTGGTGCGATTGCTCTGCTGGCAATTAACTTCGACCTGGTGATGGCGACGGCGCTGATTAACTTCGGTGCGCTGGTGGCGTTTACCTTCGTTAACCTGTCGGTTATCTCCCAGTTCTGGATCCGTGAGAAGCGTAACAAGACGCTGAAAGACCACTTCCAGTATCTGTTCCTGCCAATGTGCGGTGCGCTGACCGTTGGTGCGCTGTGGGTGAACCTGGAAGAGAGCTCAATGGTTCTGGGTCTGATCTGGGCCGCTATTGGTCTGATTTACCTGGCTTGCGTGACCAAAAGCTTCCGTAACCCGGTGCCACAGTACGACGAAGATATCGCGTAATAGCTGTATTTAGATAAAAAAAACCGGAGACATGTTCTCCGGTTTTTTTATACGTGGGAGTTATACAATCTCTTGCGCATACTGCCAGAGTGACTTCAGCAGCATCAGTTTCTCTTTGTTATCTGCATATTGCTGGCTCAGCATCTGCAATTCATTGGCGTAATTTTGCAAAAACTCCGGCGTGAATATTTGACGACGATGGTCCAGCCAGCGCTGCTGTTCGGCTTCATCCAGCGTTCCGGGGAAGTTACGTGCGCGGTAGTTAAACAGCAGCTTTTCAATGCGCTTATCGACAAAGGAGATATCCAGCGCCGGTAAATTGCGCGGCTCAGTTTCCAGAACGATTTTCATCGCGGCACGGTCGGCATCGCTGAAAAAACCATTGTATAACTGTGCGTCTACGTTATCTGATGGCGTAAAGGGTTCCGCATCGGCGAAGATGGCCACCACTTTGTCGCGAACCTGCGGGTTTTCGCGCAGTATTTTGAGATTATCCAGACAATGCTGGCGGTTAATGCCAAGGCGATCGGCATCTTCCGGGCGCAAGGTATTCGCCTGTGCCAGTACCGGGCATTTGTTGATGTGCACCAGTTTGACCGGCACGGCTGGGTTATCTCCCAGATCAGCTTTAGCAGTGTAGAGCCGCTCACGCAGCGCGTCGCTGTCCAGTTCAAGCAGCGGTGAAATATCACCGGCTAAGTCGACCATAATCACCGCGTTGCGATTCTCAGGATGCCAGGCCAATGGCGCCACCCAACTGGTGTTGCCGCGCCATGCGCCGAACATCCCTGAAACATGGACCAGCGGCTTCATTTGCGGGACATCAATCAGTGCGGCCAGCTTGTGCTTATTGCGATGGCTGTAGAGATAATCAAACAGGCGCGGCTGGCGCGACTTCACTAATTGCGCCATCGCAATTGTGGCGTATACATCGGCCATCGCATCGTGGGCATTGGCATGTTCAATACCGTTGGCTTTGGTCAAATGCTCCAGGCGAAAGCTGGGTAAGCCGTCGTCGTTTTCCGGCCAGTTAATTCCTTCAGGACGCAGGGCATAGCAGGCGCGCATCACATCCAGCAGATCCCAGCGTGAATTATCGTTCTGCCAGCTCCAGGCGTAGGGATCGTAGAAATTGCGATACAGGATGTTGCGCGTCACTTCATCATCGAAGCGCACGTTGTTATAGCCCAGGATACAGGTTTTCGGCACGGTGAACAGGGCGTGGATGCGAGCAGCAAAGGCGGCTTCATTTTCTCCTTTTTCACGCGCTTCCTGCGGTGTGATACCGGTTATCAGCACCGCCTCAGGCTGCGGCAGATAGTCGTCTGCGGGTTTGCAATAAAAGACTTCAGGTTCACCGATAATGTTGAAATCGCTATCTGTGCGGATAGCCGCAAATTGCGCGGGTCTGTCCAGCGCCGGATGGGTACCAAAGGTCTCGTAATCGTGAAAGAGAAAACCAGGTTGCTGCTTGCCGTCATTCATTGTTCAGTTATGTCCGGGATCAATTTAGCGCTCGTCCAAGAATACCAAAAAATAGCGAGGTAATCAGCAAAGCGATTATCAATGCTGAATGATGTACGCAATAAAATTGAGATGAACAGGCTTAAATAGAATTGATTAATAAATTTTGCACTGTTAAGGGAAATTACTGGAATAAATTGTCTGAAATCTATGAGCTGATAAATAATATAAATGAGAACCATTATTGTTATTTGGTGCTGATTTGTTGTGTTCTGGAAATTTTAAAATTCTTTTATAAACAATGGGTTTTTATTTTGGCGGTTAGCTGCTCTATATTCTAATGAAATGTGAGTGAGGTTAAAAATTAATAATTTAAACACCATATAATAATTGGATATATCTAATAACAGGAGGTTATATGAGCATTAGTCGGCGTAATTTTTTGCGAGGAGTGGGTATCGGTTGCTCAGCCTGTGCGATAGGCAGTTTTCCGCCAGGCGCACTGGCGCGAAATTCTCCAGAGAGCATTAAGGGGAAAACATCTCTGACGCCAAGCTTGTGCGAAATGTGTTCTTATCGTTGTCCAATACAGGCACAGGTAATTAATAACAAGACGGTTTTTATTCAGGGGAACCCTAATGCGCCTCAACAAGGCACGCGTGTCTGCGCGCGCGGAGGCAGTGGTGTTAGCCTGGTCAACGACCCGCACCGTATTGTCAAACCCATGAAACGCACAGGGCCTCGCGGCAGCGGAGAATGGCAGGTTATTAGTTGGGAACAGGCTTACAAAGAAATTGCCGAAAAAATGACGGCAATAAAAGCGCAGCATGGTCCTCAGGGGGTCGTATTCTCTTCCAAATCCGGTTCGCTTTCGGGTCATTTATTTCAGCTGGCAACGGCGTTTGGATCGCCAAACACCTTTACGCATGCGTCGACATGCCCTGCCGGAAAATCGATTGCCGCCAAAGTGATGATGGGCGGCGATTTGGCTATGGATATCGCCAATACCCGTTATATGGTCTCTTTTGGCCACAATCTCTATGAAGGTATTGAGGTTGCCGAAACGCATGAACTGATGACCGCGCAGGAAAAGGGCGCAAAAATGGTCAGCTTCGATCCCCGTTTGTCAGTTTTCTCCAGCAAGGCGGATGAATGGCATGCGCTCAAGCCGGGCGGCGACTTGCCGGTGTTAATGGCCATGTGTCACGTCATGATTAATGAACATCTGTATGACGCGGACTTCGTTGCGCGCTACACCACAGGGTTTGACCAACTGGCCGAAGCGGTACAAGAGACCACGCCGGAATGGGCGCAAAATCAAGCTGATGTGCCTGCTGATGTTATTGTTCGGGTCACCCGCGAAATGGCCGCCTGTGCGCCTCATGCTATCGTCAGCCCTGGCCATCGCGCGACGTTTTCGCAAGAAGAAATTGATATGCGGCGTATGATTTTCACCCTCAATGCGCTGCTGGGAAATATTGAGCGTGAAGGGGGCTTGTACCAGAAAAAAGCCGCGGCGACCTACAATAAGCTGGCCGGAGAGAAGGTCGCTCCGGTGCTGGCAAAACCTGATGCCAAATTGCCCAAGCCAACGGCGCAGCGCATCGATTTGGTTGCCCCACAATTCAAGTACATCGCGGCGGGCGGCGGCGTGGTGCAAAGTATCATCGATGCCGTGTTAAACCAGACACCCTATCCGGTGAAGGGATGGATCATGTCCCGCCACAATCCTTTCCAAACCGTGACCTGTCGGCCTGATCTGGTCAAAACCGTCGAACAACTCGATCTGGTGGTCAGTTGCGATGTCTATTTAAGCGAAAGCGCGGCATATGCCGATTATCTGTTACCCGAATGCACCTACCTTGAACGCGATGAAGAAGTCTCTGACATGTCGGGCCTGAATCCGGCCTATGCCCTGCGCCAGCAGGTTGTAGAGCCGATTGGGGATGCGCGTCCGAGCTGGCAAATCTGGAAAGAACTGGCCGTGCAGTTAGGCCTTGGGCAGTTCTACCCCTGGCAGGATATGCAGACACGGCAGCTGTACCAGCTTAATGGCGATCATGCGCTTTCCGCTGAACTGCGTCAGAAAGGATATCGGGAGTGGGGTGTTCCGCTGCTGCTGCGGGAACCTGAAGCAGTGCGTCAGTTTGTGGCGCGTTATCCGGGCGCAGTGGCGGTTGATGGCGACGGTACCTATGGCGAGCAACTGCGCTTTAAATCCCCGTCTGGAAAAATTGAACTCTACTCTGAAGAGCTGGAAGCTCTTTTGCCTGGCTACGGTATTCCGCGCGCCCGCAATTTTGCCCTCAAAGGCGACAATGAACTCTATTTTATTCAGGGAAAAGTGGCGGTGCATACCAACGGCGCGACGCAATATGTACCACTGCTGAGTGAGCTGATGTGGGATAACGCGGTGTGGATCCACCCGCAAACGGCCCGTGAAAAAGGCATCAAAAACGGCGATGAGATTTGGCTGGAAAATGCGACCGGTAAGGAAAAAGGCAAAGCGCTGGTTACTGCCGGAATACGACCCGATACGCTGTTCGTTTATATGGGATTTGGCGCCAAGGCGGGAGCTAAAACCGCGGCGACGACGCACGGTATTCACTGCGGTAATTTGCTTCCGCATGTTACCAGTCCGGTTTCCGGTACGGTGGTGCACACCGCTGGCGTCACGCTTCGTCGGGCATGAGAAAGGAGAACATCATGAATCAATCAACAAACCCTTATGTCATGCTGCATGACGAGAAACGCTGTATTGGCTGTCAGGCGTGTACGGTTGCCTGCAAGGTACTGAATGACGTGCCGGAGGGATTTAGTCGCCTACAAGTGCAGATCCGTTCACCCGAACATGAACCCGAAGTGCTGTCCCACTTCCAGTTTGTTCGCGTTTCCTGTCAGCATTGTGAAGATGCGCCGTGCGTCAGCGTCTGTCCTACTGGCGCTTCATTTCGTGACGAAAATGGCATTGTGCAAGTGGATAAGTCTCGCTGTATTGGTTGTGACTACTGTGTTGCCGCTTGCCCGTTCCATGTCCGCTACCTCAACCCACAAACGGGGATTGCCGACAAATGTAACTTCTGCGCTGATACTCGCCTGGAGGTCGGACAATCGCCAGCCTGCGTTTCCGTTTGTCCGACGGATGCGCTGAAATTTGGTCGTCGCGATGACCCTGAAATTCAGCACTGGATTAATCAAAAAGAGGTTTATCGCCAGCAGGATACGCGTAGCGGCCCGGTAAGTGTCTATCGGCGTAAAGAGATCCATCAGGAGGGTAATGTATGAATTCTATCTGGGGAGCAGAGCTTAACTATGCGCCGGACTACTGGCCGCTGTGGCTCATTTATGCAGGCGTTATTATTGTGCTGATGATTGCGGGCCTGGTAACGCACGCGCTGTTACGTCGGATGCTGGCGCCCAAAACGGCAACCGGGGAAGAGCATCGGGACTACCTCTATTCGCTGGCGGTCCGCCGCTGGCACTGGGGTAATGCGCTGCTCTTTATCCTGCTTCTGCTGAGCGGCCTGTTTGGCCACTTTTCTGTCGGACCGGTGGCCTTAATGGTGCAGGTACATACCTGGTGTGGCTTCGCATTGCTGGCCTTCTGGATTGGCTTTGTGTTAATAAACGCAACCAGCGGCAACGGCTGCCATTATCGCGTGAAATTTAGCGGGTTGATATCACGCTGCTTGCTGCAAACACGCTTTTATCTGTATGGCATTATGAAAGGTGAGCCGCACCCGTTTGCCGCAACGGCAGAGGATAAATTTAACCCGCTGCAACAGCTGGCCTACCTGGCCATCATGTACGCACTGGTTCCACTACTGATCATCACCGGGTTGCTATGTCTCTACCCGCAGGTGGTAGGGGCGGGGCCGGTGATGCTGGTGCTGCATATGGCGTTAGCGATTGTGGGCTTACTGTTCATCTGCGCGCATATTTACCTGTGCACGCTGGGTGACACGCCAGGGCAAATTTTTCGCAGTATGATCGATGGTTATCACCGCCATCGCAGTCATCACGCAGAGACCGCGCCGCGTAAAGGGTAGTTCCGGCGAGATTTGTCTCTGAAACCCTTTCCTGATAGCAAGAAAATGTGCCTTATGTCACATTTTCTTGCAATTTATCCATGTTTCTTCGACAGAACTTCCGTAAAAAGAACGGCTATTTCTCCCTTTCCTGAGGACATGCTGTTGAAACGCCGTTTGTTTATTGCCGCTTCACTATTAACGATGAGTTTTTCGCCCGCCTGGGCGAGCGATGCCGTGAGCTTCGCCCCACAACCTCCTGCGATTACTGCCGGGGCATGGGTGTTAATGGATTACACCACGGGCCAAATCCTGACAGCCGGTAATGAACACCAGCAGCGCAATCCTGCCAGCCTGACGAAACTGATGACTGGCTATGTTGTCGATCGCGCAATTGACAGCAAGCGTATTAGTCCGACAGATATTGTGACCGTCGGGCGCGATGCATGGGCAAAAGATAATCCGGTATTTGTCGGTTCATCCTTGATGTTCCTGAAAGAAGGGGATCGCGTTTCGGTACGTGACCTCAGCCGTGGGTTAATTGTTGATTCCGGTAATGATGCCTGCGTGGCACTGGCGGATTACATCGCCGGAGGGCAGCCGCAGTTTGTCGCGATGATGAACAACTATGCGCAAAAACTGAACCTGCAGGACACCCATTTTGAAACGGTACATGGTCTGGATGCGCCGGGTCAGCATAGCTCGGCGTACGACCTGGCCGTGCTGTCCCGCGCTATCATCCACGGGGAACCGGATTTCTACCATATGTACAGTGAGAAAAGCCTTACCTGGAACGGCATCACACAGCAAAACCGTAACGGTTTGTTGTGGGATAAAACCATGAACGTAGATGGCCTGAAGACAGGGCATACGTCCGGTGCCGGGTTTAACCTGATTGCTTCCGCCGTCGATGGTCAGCGCCGCCTGATTGCGGTGGTGATGGGCGCGGAGAGTGCGAAAGGGCGCGAAGATCAGGCGCGTAAACTGCTGCAATGGGGGCAACACAACTTCGATACAGTGCAGGTTTTGCGTAGTGGTAAGCAGGTTGGCACTGAACGCATCTGGTATGGCGATAAAGAAAAAATCAGCCTCGGAACCGAGCAGGATTTCTGGATGGCCCTGCCTAAAGCAGAAGTCCCTAACATCAAAGCAAAATATGTCCTTGATAAGAAAGAGCTGGTTGCTCCCATCGCTGCGCATCAACGTGTGGGGGAAATTGAACTCTACGATCGGGATAAACTGGTGGCACATTGGCCTCTGGTTACGCTGGAATCCGTCGGCGAAGGCGGCGTTTTCTCGCGCCTGAGCGACTATTTCCACCACAAGGCGTAGTTTTTCCTGATGCGTCTGACTGGCAAGAGTGCGAATCTGCTCACATAATAATCACTATTTCCTTGTGGCCGACATAGCCTGAAATTACACTGTATATAAATACAGTGTAACAGTGGAGGTTGTATGGAGTACGAGATAAAGCTGGTCGAAAAACGCATGATTGCCGGTTTCCATATGGTTGGACCGTGGGAACAAACGGTGAAGCAGGGGTTTGAGCAATTAATGAAGTGGGTCGACGGTAAACAGATTGTGCCGTTGGAATGGATTGCTGTTTATTACGACAACCCTGATGTTGTTCCTGCGGAAAAACTGCGCTGTGATACCGTGGTTTCTGTGCCTGAAGGTTTTGAAATCCCGGAAAACAGCGAAGGGGTGATCCTCACCGAACTGGCGGGTGGCGACTATGCTGTCGCCGTTGCGCGCGTTGAGAATCACGATTTTGCGACGCCTTGGTATCAGTTCCTCGATCGCCTGTTGCAGGATACAACTTATACCATAGCCGCTAAACCCTGCTTTGAAGTTTATATGAACAATGGCATGGAGGACGGTTACTGGGACATTGAAATGTACGTGCCAGTGCAGACGAAGTAACTGTTTGGGGTGTAAATCAGGATGATCTTTTCACGCTAAAAACAGGTACAATTCGCTTCTTTGCTATTCCCTGACGGAGTGCATGAGTGCGTGCAGACAAATCGCTGAGTCCTTTTGAAATTCGTTTGTATCGTCATTATCGTGTGGTGCATGGTATTCGCATTGCGCTGGCGTTTCTCCTTACTTTTCTGTTGGTGCGCCTGTTAAACATTCCCGAAGGTACATGGCCTCTGATCACGCTGGTGGTGATCATGGGGCCAATATCTTTTTGGGGTAACGTTGTTCCCAGGGCCTTTGAACGTATAGGTGGCACGATCCTGGGCTCGGTCCTGGGACTGGTTGCCCTGCGTCTGGAACTCTTCTCGCTGCCGTTAATGCTGATATGGTGCGCGGTAGCGATGTTTCTCTGCGGCTGGCTGGCGCTGGGGAAAAGGCCGTATCAGGCGCTACTGATTGGCATAACGCTTGCCGTGGTCGTGGGTGCGCCTGCCGGAGATATGAATACCGCGTTATGGCGCGGTGGTGATGTTATTCTGGGGTCGTTACTGGCGATGCTGTTTACCGGCATCTGGCCGCAGCGAGCATTTATACACTGGCGTATCCAACTGGCGCATTGCGTCACGGGGTACAATCGGGTGTATCAGGCCGCGCTATCCCCCAATCTGCTCGAGCAACCGCGGCTGGAGAAGCATTTACAACAACTGTTGAGCGACGTTGTCAAAATGCGTGGGCTCATCGCTCCTGCCAGCAAGGAAACCCGCATTCAAAAGTCGATCTTTGAGGCTATTCAGACGGTGAATCGCAATCTGGTCTGCATGCTCGAGCTGCAAATTAATGCGCTGTGGGCCAGCCGTACCAGCCACTTTGTCATGTTGAATGCGCATACGCTGCGTGAAACTCAGCTCAGGACCCAGCAGGCACTACTGACAATAACCCACGCCTTGTATGAAGGTAATCCGCAGCCGGTGCTTGCCAATACGGAAAAGCTCAATGACACCGTGGCAGAGCTGCGTCAGCTTATTGCTGAGCATAAAGGCGATAATGTCGCAGAAACGCCCATTCACGGCTACGTTTGGTTGAACATGGAGATGGCTCGACAGCTGGAGTTACTGTCACATTTAATCTGTCGCGCACTGCGCAAATAAAGAGCAGATGAGGGGATTGGTTCTACTGCTGCTTCGATTCAGCAAAGATTAGAGGTATGATACTGAAAAAGGCTAAAACCATTGGTAACTGCAATGGCTTTACCCTCGATAACTCAGGTTTCAACCATGCATTGTCGATGCAGATGCAACTTGAAGTATGGCGGGCATGAAAGTAATGTTGACCCACTTTAGCCGTTGTTTTAACGAATCCGAATCTCACATTATCAGGGGTGTAAAAATGGAAACTACCAAGCCTTCTTTTCAGGACGTGCTGGAATTTGTTCGTCTGTTCCGTCGTAAAAACAAACTGCAACGTGAAATCCAGGACGTTGAGAAAAAGATCCGTGACAACCAGAAACGCGTTCTGCTGTTGGACAACCTGAGCGACTACATCAAGCCTGGTATGAGCGTGGAAGCGATTCAGGGCATCATTGCCAGCATGAAAAGCGATTATGAAGATCGTGTTGATGACTACATCATCAAAAACGCCGAGATCTCTAAAGAACGCCGCGATATCTCTAAAAAGCTGAAAGCCATGGGCGAAGTGAAAAACGGCGAAGCGAAAGCCGAGTAACGATTTTATGCTTGTCCGGGTCGCTGCCGTGCGGCGACCCTTATTGCAGTTCGACCCCGCCCGTCACCATGCGTAACAAATGCTGTTCTGGCCAGTGAATCGTAAGTTTTTTCTGCGTCAGCATCCATTTAATGTAATCCACATCATGACGATTTCTGTCCAGCATCAGTCCGACTACGCTGCCGCTGTGCGCGACGTTGACGCCGTATAAATCACATTCTTCCACCAGTGCTAATAGTGAATCAAAATCCGGCTTTGGTAACAGCAATTGGCTGGCGATAGCGCTAAGCGTAGCCGCTTCTCCCAACCGGTAAGGATTTTGACTAATACAGGCTTCCTGTACTTTTTCCCATGCCCGTTGGAGGGCCGCAGCTCCCGCCTGCAAGCCGGACTGACGTGGAATACGGTGATAATCCGCGGTACGCAATGTTTCAGGGCTTTCGAGAACCAGCAGATCGAGTTGAGGCTGAGCTTCACAACCAATTTGCGTGGAGGCGTTGTTATGATCGAAAAGAGTAAGCTTACGAAAAACGGTGCTGTCGGTCGGCTCCAGCGAAACACAAAGCTGTGCCAGTGTTGGCTCGTCCAGTTGATGCCCCAGATAATGCGCCGCGGCGATGGCCGTGGCGGCAATATCCGCAGTGCTGCTGGCCATTCCTTTCGCGATGGGAATGGTTGACTGAACATCTATCCGGATATCCTGACTGAGATGCGCCGGGTACTGCCAGTGCTGTAATAACCTGTCAACCATTGCCCGAGAAAGCGGACGTTCATCTGTCAGCGGTGAGCCTGAAGTGACCTCAACGGTGCTATACCATTCGACTGGGCAGGAGACCAGTTTCTCACTGCCCAGAATCCAGCCCTGGATAAGTTCTCCGCACGATGCGGGACATTGCGCAACAGCCACGTCTTCACCTTTGTGTTCAGCAATCCTCGGCGCATAGTGTCATGGCGATCGCGCTATTACCATGATTTGCCGCAATTTGCGGTGCGGCAATATCAGGCGGGAATGCCCAATGTCACAGTTTCTGATATCGCTAAACGCATAACGTCCTGGGCTATCATCAGCTCTTCATTGGTATTAATCACCGCCACTTTAACCACCGCATTTTCCGTCTGAATAAAGGTGGCGTTACGCTGATTTTTTTCTTCATCAACGGCCAGACCTAAGAAATTCAGGTTGTGGCAAATCGCGGCGCGAGCACGCGCTGAATTTTCACCAATTCCCCCGGTAAACACCAGCGCATCCAGACCGCCCATCTGCATAATATAGCTGCCAATAGTGGCGCGAATCCGCTCGGCAAAAAGCGTCAATGCCAGTGCTGCCTGGTGATTGCCCGTATCTGCGGCATGTTCAACATCCCGGTAGTCGGGTGAAACACCAGAAACTCCGAGTAATCCGGACTCATTGTTGAGCAATTGGTTGAGCTGCTGCGGGGTTTTGCCTTCACGCAGGGCAATCCACGGCAGAATGGATGGATCAATATCGCCACTTCGCGTGCCCATCATTACGCCAGACTGCGGCGTAAAGCCCATGGAGGTATTCACCGAGTGTCCGCCTTTGATAGCGCAGATGCTGCTACCGTTGCCCAGATGACAACAAACAACCCGCAGGGCACTGAGCGGCACGCCCAGCTTTTCAGCAAGCTGAGCGCTGACATACTTGTGGCTGGTACCATGAAAACCATAACGACGAATACCGAGCTCTGAGTAGTAGCGCCAGGGCAGGGGATAGATGAAAGAAGGCTCATCAAGGGTCTGATGAAAAGCCGTGTCAAAAACCGCAACGGCTGGCGTTTTCGGCAGTAGCTGGCGAAATATCGCAATCCCCAACGCATTAACCGGGTTATGAAGCGGTGCCAGTTCCGCAAGGCGTTCGATTTCCGCCAGTGTTTCATCGGTTACCAGTGCGGAATCTTTGAAGGATTCTCCACCGTGTGCGACGCGATGGCCTACGCCGTCGATCTCTTCCAGACTGCTGATAATATTGTGACTGAGCAGTTTTTCCAGTAGCAGCGTTACTGCTTCACGGTGATCGGCTACGGGCAAAGTCTCCTGCCATTTTTGCGCTGGTGTTTTTAGGGTGACCTGCGCATCAGACATACCGATACGTTCGATCAGTCCCTGGCAAATCATTTCACCCTGCGGCATCGCCAGGAGCTGAAACTTAAGCGAGGAACTACCTGCATTAATGGCCATTATTTTGTGAGACATGAAGGTTCCTTTGCATTCAGAAAAATGAACATCTCATCGACCCCGGTATTCTCCAGCGCGCTGGTGACAAATACTTTTTGCGCGCCAGCCTGAACTAACCAACTCTCCACGAGAGAAATACGCTGCGGGCTGGCTAAATCGGCTTTGGTGACGAGGCCGATAACGGGTCGGTTCATCGGGCCAGTAAAACCTGGAGAAAAAGGTGACCACGGCGCGTCAGCATTGAGAACCAGCGCGATGATGTCTGCTTCACAGGCGCTGGCCAGCAGCGCGCTGTACAGGCAGCGGTTTTCGAGATATTCACCCGGTGTGTCTATCGTTGTGGGAGACCAGACAATGGCCTGGGTCTTCTGATAGTGAAGCGCCTCTCCCCGCATGCACTGCGTGAGTGACGTTTTACCGCACTGGCTGGGGCCAATTAGCATTATGCGTTTCATGAGATTATGTCCGGGTGATGGGACAGGCGGTAAAACGCATCATTTCGCCCAGCGTCCGGGTTACCTGTTTCAGCGCGTACTCTACGGCGGAAACATCGCCCGTCAGTACCACAGCGCCGGTAAAACGGTCGAGAAAACCAATCTCTACCGCCCCGGATTTCGTGGCGATATCACAGGCGATGATTGAGGCTTCGCTGGGGGTAATCGTCAGAATACCGATTGCGGAGACCGACTCTGGTAATCCCAGTTTCTTGAACAAATCCTTACCCGGATTAGCGATAAGATGCGCCAGCGTAACCTGCTTGCCAGGAACATATTCCTGAATCATACGATCCGTGGTGGGTTGTCTTTCCATTATCCCTCCACCATCTGTCGCCACATGCTTTCATGCGGACGAGGGATGACCGAACGGTAAACCAACAGACCTTTTTCACCCGCACTTTCACTGGCAACTGTCACTGCGTTATTCACATCAGACACATCGCCAGCGACAACCATGTAGCACTTGCCACCGATACCAAATGCCATATGGACGCGTACCAGCGTGACATTGGAGGCTTTAACCGCACGGTCGGCGGCGCAGATGCAGGCCGCAACGCTCCATGTTTCAACAATGCCAACGGCCTGACGCTTATCCACGCTGTTAAGTCCACTGATCGCAGGGAGTACGCTGGCGTGAATGTTGGGTAGTACCAGACTATCAACGAGCATATCGCCAGCAAGAGAAGTTCCGGTGGCGATCGCCTGTTGTACTGCGCCTACGTCACCACCGAGCATGAGCAGAAATTTACCCGGGCAGATGGTCTTGCTGACCAGTAAATTCACATTCGCGCTTTTTAACATGGCATCGCCAGCTTCCATTCCTTTGGCAATGCTGGTGAGTTCTAAAATCCCTATAGCCTGAGACATGATTAACCTCTTATTACCGTGATGGATTGCTCAGTAATTTCGCTGACAATACCGTCAATACTGGCGTGGACAGGTGCGCCTAATGCACCGGACGGCACATCGGCAACGCATTGACCGCGAACAACGTGTTCGCCCTGCTGTACACATGGGATGGCGCTGGCACCAATATGCTGGCGTAGCAACAGCGTCGTTTTATCCGTGGGATAATCAGTCTCAGCCAGTGGCGCATCGTGATACCAGTCGCTAAGGCCCAGTTTGGTAATAAGGCGCTTCACCGGAATAAGCCGATACTTCGCCATTTCATCCTCAGGATTTAACGGCCCTTCATAACGATGGTTGAGCGCCCGTAGCTCGCGTTTAAGCATGCGGTTAATTCGCATCGGTGAAATCCCAACCGGACAGGCTACGCTTTCACATACATTGCATTCTGAACAGGTCAGGGCCGTGAGCAGTAACTGCGGTGTGGCCGCCTGCTGATAATTTACCGCGCGAACCAGCAGGTGCGGCGATAATTCATGGCCGATCAAATGTCTTGGGCACAAATCCGTACACAACCGACACTGCTCGCAAACGGTTTTTGCGACGGAAAGCACGGTGCGTTCATCCTGCATCCGCCGCTGAATCAACGCATGAGACTTTGGTAAAACCAGCAGTCCCCCGGTGGTCTTGCTGACTGGGGTATCCAGTGAGGTAATCAGGCCGCCCATCATCGGACCACCGTTAATAAAACCGGGATCGTCAACGGTAGCACCACCGGCCAGCGCCAGAACCTCACGTAAAGACATTCCGATAGGGACGGTAAGAGTGATTGGTCTGGCGACCGCGCCGTTAACGGTCAGGGTACGACGCGTAACCGGGTATTGCTGCTCAACGGCTCTGGCGATGTTGAGTACAGTCTGGACGTTATTGACCACCACGCCGACGCTGACCGGCAGCGCG
This sequence comes from Citrobacter sp. XY323, assembly GCF_025106035.1. NCBI lineage: Bacteria > Pseudomonadati > Pseudomonadota > Gammaproteobacteria > Enterobacterales > Enterobacteriaceae > Citrobacter > Citrobacter sp. XY323. The sequence goes on along the minus strand of NZ_JANYUK010000004.1, from coordinate 230,094 downwards.
GCAGGCGGAACTCTCCGGCCCGTTGCCATCCAGATGGTCAAAACCTCGTCACCAGCCGGGTAGACATCAGGCAAAATATGTAAGCGGATCCCGGCAGGCAGAAGGGGCGTTAACGCATTGATAGCCTTTTGATATTTCTCTTTGAGCGCAATAATACCGGCCCTGGCCCCGGTAGCCGTCATGGCATATTGAACGCCACGGATAAGTCGCTCAGCCTGAACGGCCATCAATTGCTGGTCAACTTTCAGCATCGGCTCACATTCTGCCGCATTGACCAGAAACGTATCGACCTGCGCCTGTAATTTTACGTGAGCAGGAAAGCCTGCGCCTCCGGCCCCGACAACACCCGCTGCGCGAACGCGTTCGCGAATTGTCTGTGCATCATAAAGCGTGGACTCTGCCGTCATGGCTGTCTTCATAATAATTCCTCAAGCAGTTCCTGCATGGCGCTGGCGTCGGCAACACGAGGATTGGTTTGCAGCGTGACATCAGCCAGCGCGGCCTGAACCATCGACGGTATACGTTGTGACCAGACTTGCTTTCCGTCTTTAAGCGCGTCAGCAAAAGAAGGTAACGCACACTGTTTTTTGAGTAGCTCTATATGACGAATTAGCGCATTCAGTGCCGCCGTATCGTTCGCGTTATCCGGGCATAGGTGGCAGGCTTTAGCGAAACGGGCATAGCGCTTCGCAGCCCGCGGATCGCGGGCATTAAAATGAATGACATGGGTCAGCAGCAGCGCATTGGCAAGTCCGTGGGGCAGATGAAACTGGCCGCCCAACTGATGGGCAATCGCATGATTGATACCCAGACCAGCCTGACTGAATGCCATTCCCGCGAGCGTTGACGCGTTGTGCATTTTTCCTCTGGTTGCCAGGCAGTCGCCTTTGCTGACGGCGACAGGCAGGTACTGGAAGACAATTTGTGCCGCTTTTTCAGCCAGCGCATCAGTGAAGTCGCTGGCTTTCGTGGATACGTAAGCCTCCAGCGCATGCGTTAATACGTCCATGCCGGTATTCGCGGTTATGGCTGGCGGAACGCTGACGACCAGCGTCGGATCAAGGATGGCCATGTCCGGATAAAGCGCATTATTAAATAATGGATACTTAATGCCTTTACCCGGATCGCTAATCACGCAGGCGCTGGTCACCTCCGAGCCCGTGCCGCTGGTGGTGGGAATTGCAACGCAGGTTTCAATCTCAATACCGAACTGTCGGCTGAACCAGACGATGGCTTTTGCGGCGTCCAGTGCAGATCCACCGCCAAAACCAATGACGACGTCCGGTCGTAGGGACTGCATTTGCGCAATCCCTTGTACTACCGTGCTAATGGTGGGATCGGGGGTGATATCGCTGAAAATGCTGATGCGGTTATCCGCTGGCAGCGCGTCGCGCAGCTTTTCAATCAGGGGAGAACGCGCGAGAAAACCATCGCAGATAATCCAGATATGCTTATTCGTGAAGCGCTTAAGCACATCCAGGCTTCCCTGGCCGCTGTACAATCGAGTTTGCAGTGAAAAGCTTTTCATAACGGCCCCATTAGCGAATAGAAAAACCGTTTGTCAGCACGCAACGACGAGAGCGTGCGAAAGTGCGCGCAGATGTCGTTCCTTCGCCGGTCGGCGTTGCGATGGTGAAGGTGGTAAAGCCTTCACCACCAACGCCAATCCCAGCATAAGAGGGGCCATTTTTCACAAAAATGGAGGTCTGAAGCGTGCGCGCGGCAAGGTTCAGACGTGACACATTTTGCGAATGCATAATGGCGGTGTGATGCAATCCCTCTTCAACCTTCAGGGCCAACGTTAACGCGCTGTCAAAATCGCTCACCGTTACGATGGGGAGCATTGGCATCAGTTGCTCGCTGGTAACCCATGGGTCGTCAGCCTTGACGATACCTATCAGTAATCGAGGAGCTTTTGCCGGAACCGGTATTCCCGCGGCTTCCAGTAAGGTTGCCGGGCTTTTCCCTACCAGTTGTTTATTGGCTATTCCTTCTGGCAGACAAACTGCGCGCAGTTTGTCTATCTCTTCGCTATTGAGTCGCATCGCGCCAAAAGACTGCATTTGTTGAACCAGTCGTTCGGCAACGGCATCAACAACAATCAGACTCTTCTCAGCAATGCAGGGGAGGTTGTAATCAAAGGATGCGCCATTGATGATATCTTCCGCCGCCTTAACCAGGTCGGCTGTTTCATCAACAATGCAGGGAGGATTGCCTGCGCCTGCGCCAATGACTTTTTTCCCGCTTTTCATGCCCATAGCAACAATGCCTGGACCACCGGTAATCGCCAGAACTGCGATTTTAGGGTGCGCCATCATCTGCTGGGTAGCCTCAAAAGTGGGTTCTGTGACCGTGACGACAAGATTCCGAATCCCGCAGCAGCGAAAAGCAATATCTTCAATCATGGTAATCAGCTTCAGTGAGACCGCTTTTGCACCTGGATGTGGGCTAAAATAAACGCTATTTCCCGCAGCCAGCATACTGATGCTGTTGTTAATAATGGTTTCCGTCGGGTTGGTACTGGGGGCGACGGAACCAATCACCCCAAAGGGTGAATACTCGAATAACACCATGCCGCCGTCGCCGGTAAGCGCCGTGGTGGTGAGATCTTCGATACCCGGGGTATTGTCCAACGCAGCTTTATTTTTAAGGAACTTATCCTCTTTGTTGCCCATTCCCGTTTCGGCAGCGCTTTCAGCAGCCAATGAAGCAAGGTGAGGCGTCAGTTCTTCTCGCAGGGCGTTAATGATGGCGCTGCGGGTTTTCAATGGACATTGCTGATAACGCAGAAAAGCCTGATGAGCGGCATCGATCGCTTCGCTAACGGACGGAAAAATTCCATTACCCTTAACTTCTGCTTTTGCCGGTGCAAGTTGCTCACTCAAAATGTTACGAATAAGGGTTTCAAGTTCTGAAGTGTTCATTGATGTGTTCTCACGTTAATTGCCGCAATGGCCGTTTCTGCAATGTCCATATCCTGCTCAACGCTTCCCCCGCTGATGCCAAGACCCCCAAGGAGTAACCCCTCACGCCATAATGCGTACCCGCCACCGAAGGTGACGACTTTTCCCTGCATATGGCTTTCCAGACCGTAAAGCGCGGCGCCTGGCTGCACTGCCGATGTCAGCTCATGCGTGGCGGTTTTCATTGCCACGGCGGTCCAGGCTTTTTTCGGTGCCAGTTCGCTACTGACGAGTAATGCGTCAGGCATGCGCCAGGTCACCGTTTGGGTCCCATTCGCATCAACAATGCTGATGACGACCGGAACCTGAAGTTCTTCTGCTCTCGTTACCGCAGCGCGAGTGAGTTGGTGGAGTTCCTGAAAAGACAGAGACATAGCCGGCTCCCTGGTAGCTGATGTACGGATGGCTGCGAGATAACGCTCCGCCACTTTCTGAATAATGTTGTTTTGATGGGCGTCATGATCTTCTGCTCGTGCAAGCGCATATAAGCAGTCGGACAGGCGATTGATATAACGCATCAGCACGTGTCTGACGGAAATCTCGGTGGAGAGTTCGACCAGTCGCCTCTCTGCGCGGCGGGCCAGCGTGCGGGCAAAGTGCAGACGGCTGGCGGCTTCGCTGCGGCCAGGTAAAATAAAGCTGCGTAGGGAGGGGACTCTTCCCATCGCGGTATCAATGGCGGCCTCCAGCGCGGCAATTTCTTCTGAGCTGATGTAGCGCTGCTCTGGCGCTGGCTGTTCGCTTTCGCTTGCCAGCTCGGCGCTGAACCAAAAAAGCTGCAGCTGAATGTTTTCGAGTAACTGGCGGTGCTGCGGGTTTTTCGCTGCGCATACACACAGGCTAAGCGCCGCATTAAGTTCGTCCAGCGTACCGTAAGCCTCGACGCGCGGGTGCGTTTTGCTCACGCGTTGCCCGGTAAAGAGGGCCGTTGTGCCGGCATCGCCAGTGCGGGTATAAATCGCCATAGTTCCTCCTAACGAGAAAGCGTGTCGACAATGCCGACGATAGCCAGATCGATGGCCTCATTAGGGCCGGAAAAAACGTGTCTGGCGCTGGAGCCACTGCTGAGTAATACCAGTTCTCCAGTTCCAGCGCCGACAGAATCAACCGCGACTTCATCTCCGCTCACAGGGGACGCGGGAAGCTCTCCGTCCGCACTCACCCGACGTACCAGCAACAGTTTCTTCCCCACCAGTGATGGGGATTTTTGCGTGGAAACCACAACGCCTGTAACCCGTGCCAGATGCATAGCTCACTCCTGCTTAATTAATTGGACATTTCGCGTACCGACGGCGTCCTGAGCCAGAGCCGTCACGACACATCGACGACGTAGCACCAGAACGCCCCCCTTCAGTTGGGCGACGTCGGCATAGCTGAGAAGTTTGTCAGGATGCAAAACGATGATTCGCCCCAGCTCGTCACTGAACTCCAGAGGCAGACGCGCAAGTTTTCTAACGGGGATAGCGGGTAACAATCGGTGTTGTAGTGAAATTTTCACGCGGACTCCGCATGCCAGCGCTTCGTGGATCGTTACCACCGACATGTTGTCCGCGCAGCCCTCGGCAATTTGCTCCAGCAATGGCAGGTCCGCCTGCAGGAGGTGGAGCGACGAGTACTGGCAGCACAATGTCCGTGGTTCGATTTCCCGTAACTGCGCGACGCTAAGCGAGAGCGTGCTTTCCGCGCGTTTTTTTAATCGGGAAACAACCTCCTCGATAATGCGTTGCAGCAGTTCGTTGTTCATCGTGGGCTCACCAGTGTGGCAAATGCCTGCGGATTATCAGCGCCCGCAGCATTGGCTTCGTCGGTATCGATATGCATCTCAAGGCGCATATCCGGCGAAACGCGTACGGCGACGTTATCGAAAATCAGTCGACGTTCATCGCCATTAATGGCAACAGAGACTTTATCGCCATGGGAAACGTGCAGGATTAGGGCATCGAGCGGCGACATATGGATATGGCGTTGGGCGACGATTACCCCGGATGCTAAGTCCAGTTCAGCAAATGGACTGATAAGGCGAACGCCTGGCGTGCCCTCGATACTGCCTGACATCCGTAGTGGAGCAGCAATTCCCAACGTACGAGCGTCGGTACGAGAAATTTCGACCTGACTGGTGCTACGCAGTGGGCCGAGTAAGCGCACATTTTTTAACTGACCTTTTGGTCCCACCAGCGTGACGGTCTGGTCTGCTGCATATTGTCCGGGCTGCAGCAGCTCTTTTTTCTCACTAATAGGGTTATTGGGAAACAAGCGGTCGTAATCTTCAGCGCATAGATGAATATGACGATTAGAGATCCCTAGCGGAATAGGGCGCTCACGCATTTCATCCAGAACTTTGGTGACCGTTGTCTCCAGTTGCTGTTTATCCATCACGCTTCACCTCGTTTGCCTGAGTGCAGACAAAGAGAGCGCGGCTCGCCTTTTTGACGGGGGCAGGCAGGGTCAAGACACAGATTGCAGCTAATCAACTCTGCATCTTGCGGCACTTCGGGCGCTGCATGGTCCTCAGTCATCTCTTCATGTAGTACGACCGGTGTCGGGGCGGGCGCTGGCTCAGACTCCGGGGTGACGCTATGTGACAGAATGCCATCCCCTGGTCTGGATATGACTTTGTGAGCCACCAGTCCATCTCGCTGGTCAGCGAAACTGACACCGGTGGAAATGGCCGCCTGGACGGAGGCCACATCCCCGATTATCTTGATCACCATCCAGCCTGAACCGTTGGTTTTTTCGAGGCCCACCAGCGTGATGGAGGCGGCTTTCGCCATGACGTCCGCGCAACTGATGGCTAATGCCAGACCACTAACTTCAAGTAATCCCAGTGATTGCTTCACGCTGTGCTCCTTGGTTGCAACGACTTATGCGGATTTAGGTAAAATGGCTTCAACGTCGCTGTGCGGACGTGGGATAACGTGGCAGGATTTCACCTCGCCAACGGCGCTTGCTGCAGCGCTTCCTGCATCTACGGCAGCTTTCACTGCGCCGACATCGCCGCGAACCATAACGGTGATAAGGCCTGAGCCGATTTTTTCGTAACCAACCAACTGCACGTTTGCGGATTTCACCATGGCATCAGCGGCTTCAATAGCGCCGACGAGCCCTTTTGTTTCAACCAGTCCCAGTGCGTTATTCATACTGCTTTTCTCCTGTGGGTTATGAGTGGCATTCCCGAAACGGAATGCCTTTAACCAGCCGCGCAGCGTTATTACCAATGCTGCGTCCGGCGTGGTTATCTTGTTGATACGTCAGCGTAAATAGTGGCGCTGATGTGGGTAAGTTTTTATAGTGCACGACCAGTTTTTCGCGACTGCAGCCAATGCCAACCAGCAGCGGCGAGTGGCAAGCCGCCAGCCATGCGTCGTGGATAACGTCAGTTGACGGGCTCTCCTGAATCACAAAGGGGATCCCTTCTTCTTCAATACCCAGCAGCACATCACTCCAGACGTCAGTGCATCCAGCAGTGGCGAAGATAACGATGGCTGGCGTGGTGAGATTACTTTCCATGAGCGAATGCCTTGTACCAGGAGAGAATCAGCCCTGTCGCGACCGCGTTGCGCGGACCTTCGGTGCCACGAATGTTGCCGCGCCCGGCAACCAGGCGATAGTGTGCCAGCGCATCGGTGACCAGTTGCGGAACTTCAAAGTCCAGGGATGAACCGCCAACCAGCACCACAAAAGGAATATCCCGAATGTTCCCGGTCGGACTCACCTGACGTAGCGCTCTGAGTGCGTTGGTGACGAAAACGCGTTCCTTAGCGCTGCGGCGAATGGCCCGGACTTTCTCCAGCGCCAGTTCGCCTGGCAGTGGCACCAGTTCATCGGGTTTTACTACGCATACGCGGGCAAAAACCGTTGGTGGGAGAGGTGTAGGGAAGAACTGGACGCTGCCATCTTCGTGGCGAAGATGGAACAAGCTCTCGACTTTCGCCAGCGGGTACTTTTTGATCTCTTCAGCGAGATAACGGTCTTCCAGCCCCAGTTCACGGGCAATAATCATCGTGACCATATCGCCCGCACCCGCCAGGTGCGTGGCAATAATTTCGCCTTTCGGGTTGATGATGGAGGCATCGGTCGATCCTGCTCCGAGGTCCAGAATAGCCAGTGGCCGCGTCGTGCCGGGGGTGGTTAAGGCCCCCAGAATGGCAGCTTCGGCTTCGGCGCCGCCAACCTGGACGTCAATGTTGAGCTTTTGCGTGATTTCCTGAGCAATCATCGCCATTTGCAGGCGGTCTGATTTCACCATGGAAGCAATGCCGACAGCTTGTTCCAGCGAGAACTCACCGGCTAGCCCGCCGGTCACGCTGACGGGAACCGAGGTATCGACTGCCAGCAGGTCCTGAATAAAAATTTCGTGGCTGGGTTTGTTAGTTAATTCAGCCATTGTCTGGCGCACATGCTCCAGCATGCCGCCAATATTGGTGCCAGCCTCTCCGGTGACGTTATCCAGTTTCGGGCATTCACCAACCGCTTTCATAATCGCTTCAGCGCCAGCTGCAACGTCGACCCGTACGGTACGACCCTGCGACTGTAGCTCCAGATTTCCGGCAGGAATGGCTCGTGCTTTCACATCACCTGATGGCGTTTTCACGACCACGGCAGAACGGTTGCCGATCAGCGCCCGCGCCATCGGGACAATGTTTTTAGTCTCGTCGGCGTTGAGGCCAAAAACGGTCGCAATCCCGTAAGGGTTAGAAAGCGTTTCAATGACTTTTCCTGGAATTGCGACCTCAATGGCAGCCAGCATACCTAGCGGGATGCGGTCGATATGAAGGACTTCATCGACGATAGGCAGGGGGTGGGTCAGACGATTACTGACCAATACGCCATCGTCCTGCTGCAAAATAACGCCAGTAAACTGGTATCCGGCGCGGACGGAGGCATTAATCATCGTGGCGACATCGGCGAAATCAAAGGCCGATGAAACCACCAGAATATAGGGCGTATCCGCCGGACGGCTGAGCAGGTCTTCCGGCGTAATAGTGACGCCAACGCCTAATCCGACGCCGCCCGGCGTTTTAGGGTTATGGCCGATCATGGTGGATTCAGTGATGATGGTTTCGGTTATCGTTTCCATCGCTACGTCGCCAATGACCGGGGTGGCTTCGTTAATACGGATTAGCGAAATATCGCTGACATTGATACCGGCATTTTTTGCTGCCAGCGAAAGTGCCTCCTGAATACCAAACACATTACGTAATGTGCCTTTAATTCCGGTGGTTTCTGCCAGCGCGCTGCCGGTGATGCTCAGTGCGCCAGACTCATCGAGGGTAGCCAGAGCGACTTCCGTTGATGAGTTGCCTATGTCAATGCCAGCTATATATCGCATGATCCTGTCCCTGAGTTAGTCGTCGCCTTTGAGTTTTTTACGCTCAACGTACAGCGCTGCCGCTTCACGAACGAAAGCTGCACAGATCTTTGCCTGATAACGATTTTCGAGATCGTCGGCGATGGCCATCAGCTCATCTTTCGTTGAGCGGTATGGGCGTAGTGCGTTGTAGATCTCAAGAATGCGATCGTCAGGTACAGCGGTTAGCTCAGCGGCGCGCTCGAAGTTCATCGCCAGTCTGTCACGTCCGGCATCTTTGGCGATTTCCGCCTGAAGGCGCAGCGTTTCAGGGGTGATGCGCATGTCCTGCGCCGTCACTTTGTTGCTCAGAACATTTTCGAGCGTGAAGTCATCCAGAGTTTTGTTGGTTGCGGTTTTTACCCACTCAGGATGTTTATTCGCGAGAGGGTAATCCGTGACTTTCGCGGTATGTGCTGATGAACTCGCCGCGGCCGGCGTCGCGGGCTCGCCTTGCAGGCTGTTCATCCGGCTCAGCACATCCCGAACCATCGATTCAATTGCTTCGGTATTCATGGAGTTATCCTTTATCAAAGCGCCACGCGCAGTTCCTGCGGGTTTTTGCCCGTCACGACGTATTTGGTCTCTTTAATGTGCAGAATGGCCGATTTCGCCTGGTACTTAGGACGAGCCATCTGGTCATTCAGAGTAGGGACCGGTTGCGGAGATTCACGCTTGGCATAACGCGCGGCGTTTTTACCGATCTGACGATAGGTTTCCAGCGTCAGAAGTGGTGCCTGAGGGAACAACTCCAGGTTAGAAAGCGGCGGTAACCCCTGCTGGTGGATTACCGTGGTGCCTTTTGACTGGATGCCGATAGAGATCCCGGAACCGCTCAGACGGTTACCTTCCACGGCGACAAATGCCACATCGGAGGATTTAAAGCAGCGGATAACGCGCGCTTTAATGCCTTCTTCTTCAATACCCGCAATCACTTCGCGCAAGATGTTCTTATGCGGGATCCCTACGATATTGACGGTTTGCGACAGTCCAAACGCGGGACCTACGGCAATAATCACTTCGTCTTGCTGCTGGCCTTGTTTGGCTTCGCCAATCTCGGTCAGAAAGCTGTCGCCCTGCGCCGCTGCAGCCTGTGGCGCGCTAGCCGCAGTCGATGCGCGGAATGAGACGGGTTTGTCGCTGGTTTGCATTTCAGACAGTACGTCTTCAATTATCTGGCGCAGCAGCTTTTCATTGATTTCCATTTTTCACCCCTTAGCCAAGTTCGTTGGGATCAAGTGCGCCAGGGATGTTTTTGATCTCTTCCCAGCGTTCGCCTTGTAGGCGATAACCTGTTGCCGGACCGGCATAGTCATTGATGTCATTTACTGCGGATAGCACCTGTCCGTCGCCAACGATAATGGCGGAGGTATGCAGATAATCCCCGGTTAACTTGGCTTTCTGGATGTTGAGCATGTCCTGAGCGACATCGGTAAACCCGCCCTGAGCAAGGGCTTTCACCACTTCCAGACCGTTACGGTTTTTATTGATGATCTCTTGCGCAAACTTGATATCTTCAACGATGTTTCGCTCCGGCATATCTTTCGAACCGTGGGCGTAAGTCGCCGCTTCCACTTCTTCATCAGTGATTGGCGGTAATCCCATCCCGGCAAAGACGGCCTGCAGTGCACGTGCCGCTTTATTACGAATGGCGATAACGTCTTCTTCACGAACCGGACGCAGACCCCCATCTACCTTGAGGTCTCGCTGGAGAACGTTGTAGTCGTCAAAATCTTCGGCATCCTCGTTCGAGCCCGCAAACATGTTGTCGTAGTTCGGTACAGCGGAATAACCGGAAGAGATGAAGTCAGTACCCGGCAGGAACTGCATCAGCAGGCGGGCAGTACGACGCATATCCGAGTGGGTAAAGGTTTGGTCGTTGCTGGAGGCACACTCCAGATCCAGGGAGGAACAGATCAGGTTTTCAGCTAACACCGCACGAATGCCTGACGGCACAGCGGAAGGCACGCCGATGCAGCTTACTGAACCATTTTGTAAACCCTGTACGCCAGCGGCTTTGGTGATGTAAATACAGCGGGCTTCAAGGTAAAGCATCGATTTACCTTCGGCGTAACCCATCTGAACTTCTGAGCCAGAGCCGGAAGTAAAGCGCATTTTCAGACCGCGTGAGGCGTAGGAAGAGGCGAGGAAGCCTTTCGACCATGGCGTGTCATCGCCGTCGGTAAAGACGGGTTCAGTACCATAGACGGAGATAGTTTCCGCGTAACAGGTGTGGCCTAACATACCGAGTTTAAGTTCGGTCGCCTCTTCCAGCGAGCACTGGGTTAATACGCCAGGGCGCCCAACCTGTGAGCCGACTAACAGCGCAATGGCGTTAAAGGGGGCATAACGCGCAACGGCAACCGTCGTTTCCTGTTCGTCAAATCCGCGCCAGGCGCCTTCAGCCGCATCAGCGGCAATCTGCACCGGATTATCTTTAACGTTAGTGACGTGTGCCTGCTGAGACGGTGTACGACGAGCACGCATTTTCTGCATGGCCATCATCATCTCAACGACGTTCATATGGGACACCACTTCGACAATTTTTGCCGGGGTCATTGCGGTAGTCAGCGGCACAATGTCTTTGCGCTTCACGTTAGGATCGCAAAGCATATTGGCAAGTTTTACTGAGTCCATCGCCATGACTTCTTCAGCGCGCGCCAGGTTAATGCCATAGCGGGCAATGAAATGGTCAATTAAGTCAAATTCACTGGCGGATTTGCCGTCCAGTTCTGTGACTGTACCGTTGACGATTTTAATCGACGGTTTAGGGTCGTTCGGGCTTTCCATCGCAATGAAGCCTTCTTCGATCCACTCCTTAACGAAGCCATCCTGATTCACAGGGCGCTTCGCCAGTGCTTCAAATCTTTTCGATCTCATGAATCAGCCTCACTGATATCAGATGTAGGACGGACGATCGTTTTTCGGTTCTGAGCCGAGGGTCCCGAGTACGGTTTTACCGATTTCGCGGGCGGAGATAACGGCCTGACGTACAGCGCCGGAATCGCCTGAAATGACCAGAATGGCTTCGTTACTGAAGCTGGTGCCATGGGCTGGGGAGCTGTAGGCCACTACTTCCACGTTGGCGGATTTCAGCGCAGTATCAGCCATCAGGACACCAACGGATGCCGGCGCGCCGACGATCACGCCACAGGCACGGCCAATCGGTGCACCAAAGGCTTTTTCCAGCGCGTAGCTGGCGCGTGCGGTGTATTGCATCTCGATGTGACCGGCTTCGTTGGCATACACATCGCCAAAGGTGCGATCCAGTTCTTTCAGCGCAACCTCAATTCCGCGTTTCACGTCGGAAACATCGTTGCCGCCGAGAATAATCAGCGAACCGTGACCCGCGCCGCCTTTGGTATCACGTGGCAACTCAATACTGACGACTTCAGTATTGGTGGCTTTTACCGCTTCATCTGCGGCCATGATGTGCGGGCCTGCACCAGTACGCGCGCCCAGGATGCCAATGGAGCGATACCGTTTTTCAAGTTTCATTGCGTCCAGTAGGGCGCTGTCCACGTTGGCGATTACCAGACCGACGGTGTCGCCAATCGCAGTACCGACAAACTCCGTTAAACTGCAGCTTTTCTCTGCCATAGCCGTTTCTCGTGTTGGAGGATTATTTTCAGGGATAGCCTGCTGTTCCGGCGTTGCCACGCGAGCAATCACCTGCGCCATGATCTGATCAACCAGCTCATTGCTGCTCATTAGCTAATTCCCTTCGGTAAGATTTTTTCTACATCGGTGTGAGGGCGTGGGATGACGTGTACGGCTTTCACTTCTCCCACATTACGTGCTGCGGCGGCACCTGCATCTGTTGCTGCTTTGACTGCGCCAACATCGCCGCGGACAATGACTGTTACCAGCCCCGAACCAATTTTTTCGTAGCCGACCAGCATTACATTGGCTGACTTCACCATTGCATCTGCGGCCTCTATGGCTGCAGTCAAGCCTTTGGTTTCTACCATTCCTAACGCTTCTTGTTGCATAAAGACCTCGCCTGGGTTGTCCCGATGTTCATGACTATAAAAAGAAGCGAGGAAAAAGAATGGCTGACTTGAAATTGAGAGTGAAAAAATAATAGAGGTAAGGTGATATAAAATTGCTATTAATCATTTTAACTTATTGTTTTTAATGGATATATTAAATTTTATTGATATGATTATTTAGTTATGTCAGTTCCACATTTACACTTTTTCTGGTGACATTATAAATATCATTTGCTATGCGAAAAAAATGAAATTGTGATGGTGGTTTGAAAACGGATTTCTGCTAATAGCAATATTTTATTGTTTTGAAAATGTCCGTGTAATACGCGTAATCCCGATTGTCTCTAATGTTTTAATAAAGTGCGTAGCAAGAATTTGCTATTGCACCACGATTTTAAAGGGCAGGCTATCCGCAGAATGCCAACAATTTGCTGATACGGCCTTTTATAGTAAGCCTCGAAGTATTCTACTTGCCAGTAAGGAGTCCGCTGGTAAAGACACGAACTCTGCTTAGAAGGTGTCACAATGAACGATTCACTAAAAGCGCAATGCATTGCTGAGTTTTTGGGTACCGGGCTGTTTTTGTTTTTTGGTATTGGCTGCCTGAGCGCTCTGAAAGTCGCAGGTGCCAGCCTGGGATTGTGGGAAATCTGCATCATTTGGGGGCTGGGGATCTCGCTTGCAGTCTACCTGACGGCCGGGATTTCTGGCGCGCATCTCAACCCTGCTATCACCATCGCACTGTGGCTGTTTGCCTGTTTTCCGGGGCGCAAAGTTTTACCTTACACTGTGGCGCAGGTCGCGGGGGCCTTTGGTGGCGCTTTGCTGGCTTATTTGCTCTACGGCAGTCTGTTTACCGAGTATGAGTCGGCCCACCAGATGGTGCGCGGCAGTCTGGAAAGCCTGCACCTTGCCAGTATTTTTAGTACCTATCCTGCGGCGGCGCTCAGCGTCTGGCAGGCAGCGTTGGTCGAAGTGGTGATTACCTCCATTCTTATGGGGATGATCATGGCGCTGACTGACGACGGTAACGGCGTACCTAAAGGTCCGTTGGCACCATTGCTGATTGGTATTCTGGTTGCTGTTATCGGCGCATCCACCGGTCCGCTCACCGGATTTGCGATGAATCCGGCGCGTGATTTTGGCCCTAAATTGTTTACCTGGATGGCCGGGTGGAGAGATGTTGCGATGACCGGTGGGCGCGATATCCCTTATTTCATTGTACCGATTGTGGCCCCTATCATCGGCGCGTGCGCGGGTGCAGCAATTTATCGTTATTTGATTGGCAAAAATTTACCCTGTAATACGTGTAAGCTGGACGAAAATGAGAGCTAGCTTCACAGAAGAAGTTTATTTTTGAAAAGTAAAAACTGTTTTCGTGATCCGGTATCCTGAACTGCCCAAAAAGTCTCCCAAGAATGGGAGACTTTTGTTATGTTCAATTACGACTTTCATCAATGCTCAGGATGGCAGGGTGAAAATGAATGTGAATAATATGTTTTATTTATAACAATAAATTAACTGAGAGGTTTTATCATGATTTCTGCGAGTGCCCTGAACTCAGAACTCATTAATAAAATCGCACAGGATTTTGCGCAGGCCACCAGTCTGGCCGTTGTGGTTGTCAATATTCACGGTGATGAAATTTCTGAGCTTTTTAATTTCACCCCTTTTTGCCAGTTGATGCGCCAGCATCCTCAGCACAGTACCCGTTGTCGTATGAGCGATCGCTGTGGAGGGCTGGAAGCCTCTAAATCCGATCAACCCTGCATCTATCGCTGTCACGCCGGACTTACCGATTTCTCAATTCCGCTGGTCATTGCGGGGCACCTGGTAGGGTTTGTGCTTTGTGGCCAGGTACGCTTAAGTAACGATGTTGGTTTGGTTGATATTCTGAATGTAGATGACCGCTGGCAAGCCGATCCCGAACTGGTCAACGAGTTTCGTAATGTACCGGAAATGGACTATTCGCGAGTCATCGCCTCAGCTGATCTGCTGAAGCTCATCGTAGAAAATTGCCTTAAGAAACAACTTAATTTTGTGGTTATCAAAGATAACCCGCAGCAGTCAGAGCCGGTACGCGCTAACCGCAGCACCAATCCTCATGACAGCAAAATGAAAAAAGCACTGCGCTATATTGATGCGCATTTATCAGACGAATTGCGTCTGGAGGATGTCGCCTCTCATGTTTACCTTAGCCCTTACTATTTCAGCAAATTGTTCAAAAAATATCATGGGATCGGTTTTAACGCATGGGTAAACCAGCAGCGAATGGCCAGTGCAAAAGAGCTGCTTTGCCACAGTGACTGGAGCATAGCCAGCATTGCGCGTAATTTAGGATTTTCGCAAACCAGTTATTTTTGCAAAGTTTTTCGTCAAACGTATCAGGTCACGCCGCAGGCATTTCGCCAGCAAATAAATGTCATTTCACGTGGCGAATCCGCTTAAATGGCAATATTTTGCTATTGCCGATTTTTGATATAGGGCGCTATGCCAGTCATTATAAAATGAAAAGTAGCGACAGCAGTCAATAAATTGTCATAGCGCAACAAAATATTAGTATTAGAGGGATAAACTGCACCAGTTTTTATTTTTGTGATGAGATACAGTGTCTCTGTGAATGACTTTCTTTATTCTTTGTTGGCACTTTCATTCAGAATGCGAGCATATGAATAAGTGGGTTTATGCCAGGTAATTGGTTGAATGAACCCGGCAAGATATTAAATTGAATTATTGTCATGAGGTCGTGAATTTACCTCATAACAGAGAGCTTAATTAATCAGGCTCTTGAACTGACAGGTTTGCCACATTTGTGGTAGGGAAGGGGGTGAGAATCCCCCGCAGCCCCCGCTGCTGTGATGCTGACGACCCCGTATTGACCACTGATCGCAAGATTGGGAAGGACGGGTGAGGATGACGCTAAGCCAGAAGACCTGCCTGTCAGTGACTACCAACAACTTCGGTGGGAAGTGGGTGGTTCAGATGCATACAGTCGAGAGACTGGGTATCTTTACACCCCTACCACCCTGAACAGGATCAGGGTATGGCGGCCAATTTTCACGCTTTTGTTCTTGCAGGTACCGGAAGCGGCTGTGGTAAAACCACGGTGACGCTGGGCTTGTTGAGCTTGTTGAAAAAACGCGGTTTACGCGTCCAGCCTTGCAAAGTAGGCCCCGATTACCTTGATACTGGCTGGCATACCGCGGTATGCGGCACTGCTTCCCGCAATCTTGATAGCTTCATGCTTCCCGTCCCCACCCTGAATGCTTTATTTCGCGAGCACATGAAACATGCGGATATCGCCGTTATTGAAGGCGTTATGGGGTTGTATGACGGATATGGCACCGACCCAAACTACTGCAGCACCGCCGCGATGGCCAAACAGTTAGGCTGTCCGGTTATCCTACTGGTTGATGGCAAAGCCGTTTCCACCTCGATCGCCGCGACGGTAATGGGGTTTCAGCATTTTGATCCAACCCTGAATATTGCCGGCGTTATTGTTAATCGGGTTAACAGCGAAACGCATTACCAGCTCCTGAAAGTGGCGATTGAGCGTTACTGCGCTGTACCCGTCTTAGGCTACGTTCCCCGTATGGAAGGCGTTGCGCTTCCTGAGCGTCATCTGGGGTTAGTTACCGCGCGTGAGTCGGTTATCAACCAGCAGCCGTGGCAGGCGTTTGCCGCGACGCTGGAGCAAACCCTTGATATTGACGCGCTGCTGAGATTAAGCCAGTTAGACACGCTTCCTGCGGGTGAATGGCCAGCGTTGCCCGCCGCAGACGCCGGGGCAGGGCTAACGCTTGCCATCGCCGATGACGAAGCGTTCAACTTCTACTACCCGGACAACATTGCGCTACTGGAGCGCACGGGGCTTAAGATTGTCCGTTTTAGCCCGTTGCACGACACCTGTTTACCCGACTGTCAGATGATCTGGCTAGGGGGTGGCTATCCTGAGTTACATGCTGCGGCGTTGGCCCGTAATATTGCGATGCTTAACCAACTGCGGGCGGCGCACCGGCAGGGTGTCGCGATTTATGCCGAGTGCGGGGGGCTGATGTATCTCGGCAGTTCGCTGGAAGACAGCCAGGGTGATACCTGGCTGATGGCGGATATCATTCCCGGTCATAGCAAAATGGGAAAACGTCTGACCCGATTTGGCTACTGCGAAGCGCAGGCCGCGCAGCAAACGTTGTTAGCTGCAGAAGGCGAAGTGCTGCGCGGACATGAATTCCACTACTCCGATTTTACCCCTGAAACCTCCGCGGTGATGAACTGTCGCAAAGTGCGCGATGGCAAAACGCTGCAAGCCTGGTCCGGCGGTTGGCAGGTGGGAAATACCTTTGCCAGCTATCTACACGTTCATTTTGCTCAACGTCCGCAGATGCTTAACCACTGGCTGGCAGCCGCGAGGAGCGCACTATGACCATCCTCGCGTGGTGTGTTGCCTGGCTGCTTGATTTTATCATCGGCGATCCGCAGAACTGGCCGCATCCGGTGCGCTGGATTGGCAATCTGATTTCTGCGGTGCAACGGGTTGTTCGGCGTTACTGCCATAGCGACCGTGCGCTACGCATCGGTGGCGGGGTGATGTGGATTGTGGTGGTGGGGCTGACCTGGGCTGTGTCCTGGGGAGTACTGGCGCTGGCGCACTCTATTCATCCCTGGCTTGGTTGGGTGGTTGAGGTCTGGATGATCTTTACCGTGCTGGCCGGGCGCTGCCTGGCAAATGCCGCGCAGGATGTCGAGCGTCCGCTACGTGCCGGTAACCTTGCTGCAAGTCGGGAAAAGCTGTCATGGATTGTAGGACGTGATACCTCGCAATTACAGCCACAGCAGATCAATCGCGGCGTAGTGGAAACCGTGGCTGAGAACACCGTTGATGGCATCATCGCGCCGCTGTTCTTCTTGCTCCTCGGCGGTGCGCCTCTGGCGATGGCCTACAAAGCGGTAAACACCCTTGACTCCATGGTGGGCTACAAACATGAAAAATACCGCGCTATCGGTATGGTCAGCGCTCGTCTGGACGATGTCGCAAATTATATTCCCGCGAGACTAAGTTGGCTGCTGCTGGGCGCAGCGGCATTTTTATGTCGCCAGGACGGCGCGCGTGCTTTGCAGATTGGCTGGCGCGATCGCTACAACCACAGCAGCCCCAACTGCGCGTGGTCAGAAGCGTCCGTTGCCGGGGCATTAGGAATTCGTCTGGGTGGTCCTAATGACTACTTTGGCGAGCGCGTTGAGAAACCGTGGATCGGTGATGCACAACGCGACATTTCGGTAGACGACATTTCCCATACGATTCGATTGATGTGGGTGGCATCGATGCTGGCACTGGCGCTGTTTATTGCGCTGCGGTGGCTGCTGGTCGGTGTAGCCTGAGGACAACACAATGCAATATATCCAGCAACCCCAGTCGATTGAGGCCAAAAGTTTCGACATTATTGGCGAGATCATCCGTGAAACCCGCCCGGACTATCAGTTTGCCAGCCCGTTACATGAAGCCATTATCAAGCGGGTTATTCACACGACAGCGGATTTCGACTGGCTGGACATTCTGTGGTTTTCCAGTGATGTGCTGGAGCAGTTCTGTGCGGCGCTTAGCCGTTCGAGCGTGATTTATACCGACACCACTATGGCCCTTTCAGGGATTAATAAAACGCTGCTGGCAAAATTCGGTGGCGAATGCCGCTGCTACATCAGCGACCCGCGGGTCGTGCGGACGGCAAAAGAGCAGGGCATTACCCGGTCAATGGCGGCCGTTGACATTGCGGTGAAGGAAGAGGGTGAAAAGCTGTTTGTTTTTGGCAACGCGCCGACAGCGCTGTTCCGCCTGCTTGAGCATGATGTGGCCGTCAGTGGCGTCGTTGGCGTACCGGTTGGGTTCGTCGGTGCAGAAGAGTCGAAAGATGCACTGACCCAAAGCAATCTACCCGCCATTGCTGCGTTAGGTCGTAAAGGGGGAAGTAACGTCGCCGCCGCGATCGTCAACGCCATGCTTTATCACATGCAGGGGGCGCGATGAGCGAGTCCTTCGATACGCCGGTGTGGCACAACGGTAAAGCGCTGCGTAAAGGATATACCACGGGATCGTGCGCGACGGCGGCGGCAAAAGTGGCGGCGCTGATGGTATTGCGCCAGCACCTGATCCATCAGGTTTCTATCGTGACGCCATCAGGTGTGACGCTGTGTCTGAACGTAGAGTCACCGCATATCGAAGGACAGCAGGCGATAGCCGCCATCCGCAAAGACGGTGGCGATGATGTGGATGCCACCCACGGCATGCTGATTTTTGCCCGCGTGACGTTAAACGATAGCAAAGAGATAACCCTTCAGGGCGGGGAAGGCGTTGGCACGGTAACCCGCAAAGGGATCGGCCTGCCGGTGGGCAGTTCGGCGATTAATCGCACACCTCGCCAGACCATTGAGTCTGCGGTTCGTGAGGCGATTGGTCCGAATCGTGGGGCGCAAATTGAAATCTTCGCGCCGGAAGGCGAAGAGCGGGCGCAAAAAACCTACAACTCTCGCCTTGGCATTCTGGGCGGCATTTCGATCATTGGTACGACTGGGATCGTCACGCCGATGTCAGAAGAAAGCTGGAAACGTTCACTGTCGCTGGAACTGGAAATTAAGCGAGCGGCGGGGCTGGAGCGTGTCGTACTGGTGCCAGGAAACCACGGCGAACGTTTTGTGCGTGAGCAGATGGGGATCGACACCCAGGTTGTGGTCACTATGAGCAATTTTGTCGGCTACATGATTGAAGAAGCCGTACGTCTGGGGTTCCGACAAATTGTGTTGGTGGGACACCCTGGTAAGCTCGTCAAAATTGCGGCGGGGATCTTTCATACCCACAGCCATATTGCCGATGCTCGCATGGAAACGCTGGTGGCCCACCTCGCGTTACTGGGTGCGCCGCTGGAACTGCTCACGCTGGTCAGCGACTGCGATACCACCGAGGCGGCGATGGAACACATAGAAGCATACGGTTTTCAGCACATTTACAACCATCTGGCTAAGCGCATCTGTATGCGCGTCCTGCAAACGTTGCGCTTTACCAAAAATCCCCCGACCTGTGACGCCATCATGTTCTCTTTTGATAATCAGGTGCTTGGAAGTAATCGCCCGGTCGCAGAGATTGCTGAGGAGATGCAATGTTAACCGTTGTAGGGATGGGACCAGCCGGTTTGCATTTGATGACGCCTGCGGCGCGTGAAGCGGTCGCAACGGCTGATGTTCTGGTCGGTGGAAAGCGGCATTTGCAGCAATTCCCGGATTTTACCGGTGAACAGTTTGTTCTCGGCGCCAATATTCTCGAACTTTTGAACTGGATTTGCGCGCACCAGGAGCAACGCGTTGTGGTGCTGGCATCTGGCGATCCGCTGTTTTACGGCATCGGGACGCGCATGGTGGCGCATTTTGGTATTGAAAATGTGCGCATTATTCCCGGTATTAGCGCGGTGCAGTACCTGTGTGCGCAGTCCGGTATTGATATGAACGATATGTGGCTGACCAGTAGCCATGGTCGCAGCGTCTGTTTCGATGAACTGGCGCGACATAACAAGGTGGCGATGGTGACAGATGCGCAGTGTGGCCCGCGTGAAATTGCGCAGCAGCTCATTGCACGAGGCAAGGGACATCGCTGGATGGTGATTGGCGAAAACCTGGCAATGGAAAACGAGCGGATCCATTTCCTGCCTGTGAACGAAGTTAACGCCGACTATGACATGAATGCAGTGGTGATCCTTGATGAAAGATGAGCTGTTTTTACGTGGAGAGAAAGTGCCGATGACCAAAGAAGCGGTACGTGCACTTGCCCTCTCAAAACTTGAATTACACCGCGCCAGTCACCTGATTGATATTGGCGCGGGAACCGGCAGCGTGTCGATAGAAGCCGCGCTGCAATACCCTGGATTGCGCGTGACGGCAATCGAGCGTAACCCGGCGGCGCTCAGGTTGCTGGATGAAAACCGCCAGCATTTTGCCTGTGCAAACATCGACATTTTTCCCGGTGTTGCGCCGATGACCATCGCTGAAAAAGCCGATGCCATTTTCATGGGCGGCAGCGGTGGCCATTTGACTGAACTGATTGACTGGTCAATGCGTCAATTGCATCCCGCAGGGCGGCTGGTGATGACATTCATCCTCCAGGAAAACCTCAACACCGCGCTGGCACATCTGGACCATCTTGGCGTACCGGGAGTGGATTGCCTGCAGCTACAGGTTTCCTCGCTTACCACGCTTGGCAGTGGTCACTATTTCAAACCGAATAACCCCGTATTTGTTATCGCCTGTCAGAAGGAAGGAAACCATGTCTGAGATTTTTGATCCCCGTAGCGTGTGGTTTGTTGGCGCAGGTCCTGGCGATCGCGAGCTGATTACCCTCAAAGGTTACCGGTTGCTACAGCAGGCGCAGGTTGTTATCTACGCCGGCTCGCTGATTAACACGGAATTGCTGGAATATTGCCCTGCTGGTGCTGAATGCCACGACAGCGCTGAACTGCATCTGGAGCAGATCCTTGATCTGATGGAAGCCGGAGTGAAAGCGGGTAAGACCGTGGTGCGTCTGCAAACCGGCGATGTTTCGCTGTACGGTTCCGTGCGCGAGCAGGGCGAGGAACTGACCAAACGCGGGATTGACTGGCAGGTGGTGCCCGGCGTCAGCGCATTCCTTGGCGCGGCGGCGGAGTTGGGCGTTGAGTATACCGTGCCTGAGGTCTCACAGAGCCTGATCATTACCCGCCTGGAAGGACGCACGCCGGTGCCGGAGCGCGAACAGCTGGAGTCATTTGCCAGTCACCAGACATCTATGGCGATTTACCTGTCCGTTCAGCGTATTCATCGTGTGGCCGAGCGTTTGATTGAAGGCGGTTATCCGGCGACCACGCCCGTGGCGGTGATCTACAAGGCAACCTGGCCGGAAAGCCAGACTGTGCGCGGTACCCTGGTGGATATTGGCGACAAGGTTCGTGATGCGGGCATCCGTAAAACGGCCCTTATTCTGGTCGGTAATTTCCTGGGCTCGGAGTATCACTACTCCAAACTCTATGCGGCGGACTTTAGCCATGAATACCGTAAAGCCTGAGTCAATTGCGCTTTTTTGCCTGACCCCGGGAGGCGTTACGCTGGCAAAACGTCTGGCGGCCATGCTGCCGGTCACCTGTTTTACCAGTGAAAAGCTGCTGGAGGAGGGATTCATTCCTTTCGAAAACGGCTTTGCGAATACCGCCCGCGAAGCGTTTGCGAATTACTCGGCGCTGATTTTTATCGGTGCGACCGGCATTGCGGTGCGCGTGCTGGCCCCGCTGGTCAACGACAAATTTTGCGATCCGGCGGTGGTGGTCATTGATGAACGCGCCCAGCATGTCATCAGCCTGCTCTCCGGTCACGCGGGCGGTGCCAATGCGCTGGCGCGGTATCTGGCGGGCATGTTGGGCGCCGATCCGGTGATCACCACTGCGACGGATGTCAACGATATGGCGGCACTGGATACGCTGGCATTTCAACTGAATGCCCGGATGTGTGATTTCCGTTCGGCGGTGAAGATCGTTAATCAGATGCTGGTCAGTAATAAGCGGGTGGGGCTGTGGTGGGATGACGAACTGACGCAGGATGTCAGTCATTGCGACCGGCGCGGATTTATCACGGTAACCGATCTCAATCAGCTTCCTGAACTGGATGCGCTGGTGTGTATCACCTTACGCACCAACTTACCCGATCTGCCTGTTCCGCACTGGAAGCTGGTGCCGCAGCGTGTTGTGGCCGGAATTGGTTGTCGTCGTGACACGCCGTTCCCGTTGCTGGCCGCGCTGCTTGCCAGGCAACTCGAAGCCCAGCAGCTCGATCCGCTGGCGCTTAAAGCGATTGGCAGTATCACGCTGAAAAAAGATGAACAGGGACTTATCCAACTGGCTTCGTGCTGTCGCGTTCCTTTCGAAACCTTTACTGCTGACGCGCTGCGTGAGCATGAACACCGTTTCCCGGCCTCATCGTTTGTTCGCAAAACGGTGGGTACAGGAAGCGTTTCCGGTCCTGCAGCCTGGCTGCTGAGCCACGGAAAACTGTTAGGCGAGACCCTGCGAGAACAGGGCGTCACTATCACTTTGGGAGTTTCACACTGATGTTAAGCGTAATTGGAATTGGCCCTGGCTCGCAGGCAATGATGACCATGGAAGCCGTTGAAGCATTGCAGGCAGCGGAAATCATTGTTGGCTATAAAACCTACACCCACCTGGTAAAAGCGTTCACTGGCGACAAGCAGGTGATCAAAACCGGGATGTGCAAAGAGATTGAACGCTGCCAGGCGGCGATCGAACTGGCGCAGGCAGGTCACAATGTGGCGCTGATCAGCAGCGGTGATGCAGGGATTTACGGTATGGCCGGGCTGGTGCTTGAGCTGGTCAGCAAGCAAAAGCTGGACGTTGAGGTCAGGCTGATCCCGGGAATGACGGCCAGCATTGCCGCCGCCTCTTTGCTGGGCGCGCCGTTGATGCACGACTTTTGCCACATCAGCTTGAGCGATCTGTTAACTCCGTGGCCAGTTATCGAAAAACGCATAGTGGCTGCCGGCGAAGCAGACTTTGTTATCTGTTTCTACAACCCGCGCAGTCGGGGTCGCGAAGGACATCTGGCGCGCGCATTTGAGCTGCTTTCTGCCAGCAAGAGCGCGCAAACGCCGGTGGGTATTGTGAAGTCAGCCGGACGTAAAAAACAGGAAAAATGGTTGACCACCCTGGGTGAAATGGACTTTGAACCGGTTGATATGACCAGCCTTGTGATCGTTGGCAACAAAACAACCTATGTTCAGGACGGCCTGATGATCACGCCACGAGGTTATGTGCTGTGAATTACGGTGATGTGTTGGTCATGGGCGGTACCAGCGATGCGCGCATGCTGTGCCAGCAACTGGACGCAGCCAATGTGGCCTACACCCTGTCAGTTGCGACCCCAACGGGGAAGCAGCTGGCGGGAGATATCAAAGGTCAGGTGCGCTGCGGGCGTCTGGAGCGCGAACAAATGATTGCCTGGCTACAGGAAAATCGGACGCGCTGGGTGATAGACGCCTCGCATCCGTATGCCGAGGTGGTGAGCCGCAACATCATGAACGCCTGCGAAGCGGCGGGGGTACTGCTGAGCCGCTATCAACGTCCTGAGCAGTTGAGCGGTTTAACTCACCCGCAGCTTCATACCGTTCAGAGTATTCAGCAAGCCTGCGAGGTTGCGCGCCGTTTCGGCGACCGCGTGCTGCTGACGACCGGCAGTAAAGATCTGGCTATCTGGCGCGAAGGGTTGCCTGAAAAAACGCTGCTGGCGCGCGTCCTGCCTGTACCCGAGGTTATTCAGCAATGCGCGGACCTGGGATTTGGCGTCGGTGAGATTTTTGCATTGTGCGGGCCGTTTAGCGCCGAGTTCAACGCTGCGTTTTATCGCCAGTGTCAGGCTGATGTGGTGATCACTAAGGCATCCGGTGCGGAAGGTGGTTATCAGGAAAAAGTTCAACCCTGTCTGGATGCTGGTATCCCCTGCATCGTGATTACACGTCCGGCACCGTTGGTGACGGGAGAAGAGTTACTGGAAAGTCAGGCCGCCTTTGGGGCGCGTTTAACGCGCTGGCTGGCCGCTGCTTAAGGAGTTAGAGATGAAAAAGGCGCTTCTGGTGGTCAGCTTTGGCACCAGCTATCACGACACCTGTGAGAAAAATATTGTGGCTTGCGAGCGCGATCTCGCAGCCAGTTGCCCTGACCGCGACCTGTTTCGGGCGTTTACCTCCGGGATGATTATCCGCAAGCTCAAGCAGCGCGACGGCATTGAGATCGACACGCCGCTGCAGGCGCTGCAAAAGCTGGCGGAGCAGGGGTATCAGGACGTGGCTATTCAGTCGCTGCACATTATCAACGGTGATGAATACGAAAAAATTGTCCGCGAAGTGCAAAGCATGCGCCCGCTTTTTTCTCGCCTGACGCTGGGGGTTCCGCTGCTGAGCAGCCATGACGATTACGCCCTGCTGATGCTGGCGCTGCAACAGCAAATGCCGGTGCTTGGCGAAAATGAAAAAGTGGTGTTTATGGGACACGGTGCCAGCCATCATGCCTTTGCCGCCTATGCCTGCCTCGACCATATGATGACGGCACAGCGCTACCCGGCGCGGGTTGGGGCGGTGGAAAGCTACCCGGAAGTCGATGTGTTAATTGAAAGTTTGTCTCAGGAAGGGGTGACGGCGGTGCATCTGATGCCGCTGATGTTAGTTGCTGGCGATCATGCCATCAATGATATGGCCTCTGACGAAGAGGATTCGTGGAAAACATTGTTCAATGCGGCCGGGATACCGGCTACGCCGTGGCTCAGTGGTCTGGGTGAGAATCCTGCGGTTCGCGCTATGTTCGTGGCGCATTTACAACAGGCGCTTAATGTGGCGCTGGAGGAAGCAGCATGAGCGGAAAACTGTACGCATTAAGCACCGGGCCAGGCGCTTCCGATCTTATCACCGTGCGGGCCGCACGCACGCTGGGTACGCTGGATATTCTCTATGCGCCTGCCGGGCGCAAAGGTGGCGACAGTCTGGCGCTGTCGATCGTACGTGAATATATCGGCGAGCAGACCGAAGTTCGCTGCTGCCATTTTCCTATGAGTGCTGACAGCGCCGAAAAAGAGGCGGTATGGGATGACGTTGCGGCCGCACTGGTTCAGGAAGTCGAAGCGGGTAAGCAAGTGGGCTTTATTACTCTCGGCGACGCCATGCTGTTCAGCACCTGGGTTTTTTTACTCCAGCGTATTGGCTGTCCTGACTGGTTAGAAATCGTCCCGGGCGTGACCTCTTTCGCTGCGATTTCCGCGCGTTCAAAAACGCCGCTCGCCATGGAGCAACAGTCACTGGCCGTGGTCTCCTGTACCGCGCCGGAAGCGGAAATCCAGCAGGCGTTAAAGCAGCATGACAGTCTGGTGCTGATGAAGGTATACGGTCGTTTTGCGCGCATCAAAGCGCTGCTGCAACAAGAGGGTTTGTTGGGCTGTGCATTGATGATGTCTGAAGCCACGCTGCCGGGTGAACAGTGCTGGCGTCATCTCGATGAGGTGAGCGACGATCAGCCGCTGCCTTATTTCTCGACCATTCTGGTCAATAAACAGTGGGAGTATGCACAATGAAGCTTGAACAACAGCTAAAACAGCTGTCTTTCAGCGGGTTGGCTGCGGCGTTATTACTGATGGTTGTTCCTGAACAAGCGTTCGCCATGCACATAATGGAAGGTTTCTTGCCACCGATGTGGGCGCTGGCCTGGTGGCTGCTGTTTTTACCGTGCCTGTGGTACGGGCTGGTGCGGCTGCGCCAAATCGTGCAGGAAGATAGTCACCAAAAAGTGTTACTGGCTCTGTGCGGCGCGTTTATTTTTGTGCTGTCGGCGCTGAAAATTCCTTCTGTTACCGGAAGTTGCTCGCACCCTACCGGGGTAGGCCTGGCGGTTATCCTGTTTGGACCGGGCGTGGTGGCAATCCTTGGGGCAATCGTCCTGCTGTTCCAGGCGCTTTTGCTGGCGCACGGTGGTTTGACAACGCTTGGCGCTAACGGCATGTCGATGGCGGTGATTGGCCCGGTGGTGGGTTACATGGTGTGGAAAATGGCCTGCCGTGCGGGGTTGCGTCGTGATGTTTGCGTCTTCCTGTGCGCGATGCTAGCGGATCTCGTCACCTATTTCGTGACCTCGGTGCAACTGGGCGTGGCGTTCCCGGACCCATCCGCCGGTGCTACGGGTTCAATCATCAAGTTCATGGGGATTTTCTGCCTGACGCAGATCCCAATTGCGATAGCGGAAGGTCTGCTCACCGTAATGATTTATGACCAGTTAACCAAACGGCAGTTGATTACCGCTCAAGGACATTAACGATGAAAAAGACGCTGATTTTGTTAGGGATGGTAGTGGCGCTGGTGATCCTGCCGTTCTTTATCAACCATGGTGGAGAGTACGGCGGCTCAGACGGTGAGGCGGAGAGTCAGATTCAGGCAATTGCCCCACATTATGAGCCGTGGTTCCAGCCGTTGTATGAACCGGCAAGCGGTGAGATTGAAAGCCTGCTGTTTACGCTTCAGGGATCGCTGGGCGCAGCCGTGATTTTCTACATTCTGGGTTACACCAAGGGCAGGCAACGCCGTGATGACCGGGCTTGACAGGCTTAGCTATCAAAGCCGCTGGTTTCATGTCTCACCCGTGCGGAAATTTCTGCTCTGGCTGATGATGATGATTCTGGCGTTTACTCTGCCCCCGTTGGGGCAGGGTATTGAGCTGTTACTGATTGCCGTGCTGAGCTGCTGGCTACTGCGCATTTCCTTCTGGCGCTGGTGTCGTTGGATGGCATTACCGTTTGGTTTTCTGACGGTCGGCGTCGTGACCATTCTGTTTAGTTTTAGCCGCGATCCGCAGACGCTGCTGGCCAGCATCCCCGTTGGAAGCTATTGGTTAGGCGTTAGCGCGCCAGGGCTTGTCACCGCCAATGAAACCTTCTGGCGCAGCCTGGCTGCGCTGGCGGCGACGTTCTGGCTGGTCCTGAATCTGCCGTTTCCGCAATTGATTATCTTACTCAAACGCGCGCACGTTCCTCGCCTGCTCACTGAGCAGATCCTGCTAACCTGGCGCTTTATTTTTATCCTGTTAGACGAGGCGCTGGCTATTCATCGCGCACAAACGCTACGTTTTGGTTATCGTAGCTTGCCGTTGGGCTATCGCTCGCTGGCGATGCTGGTGGGATTGCTGTTTACCCGCGTGTTGATCCGCTACCAGCAAATGACCACCACACTGGATATCAAACTGTATCAGGGTGATTTTCACCTGTAAGGAAAAGTATGCTTGCCACTTCAGCGCTTTGGTTTCGCTATCAGGATGACCCGATCCTCAAAGGGCTAACGCTGGACTTTTCAACGCATGCCGTCACCGGGCTGGTCGGTGCTAATGGCTGCGGGAAATCCACGCTGTTTATGAACCTGAGTGGTTTACTGCGCCCGCAGGAAGGCGCGGTGATGTGGCAAGGCAAACCGCTGGATTACAGCAAGCGCGGCCTGCTGGCGCTGCGTCAGCAGGTGGCAACCGTATTTCAGGATCCCGACCAGCAAATTTTTTATACCGATATCGACAGCGATATTGCCTTCAGCCTGCGCAACCTTGGGGTGGATGAGACTGAAATCTCCCGCCGGGTGGATGATGCGCTCACGCTGGTTGATGCCCAGCATTTTCGCCATCAGCCTATTCAGTGTTTAAGCCACGGGCAAAAAAAACGTGTGGCGATTGCAGGGGCGTTGGTGTTGCAGGCGCAGTATTTGCTACTGGATGAACCTACTGCGGGCCTTGACCCATCAGGCCGCACGCAGATGATTGAGATAATCAAACGCATCGTAGCGCAAGGAAACCACGTGGTTATCTCCAGCCATGATATCGATCTTATCTATGAAGTCAGCGATGCAGTGTACGTTTTACGCCGGGGTGAAGTGCTAACGCACGGCTCGCCGGGTGATGTGTTTGCCCGGACGGATCTTATTGAACAAGCGGGATTAACTCAGCCCTGGCTGGTGAAGCTGCATACCGAGCTGGGCTTCCCGCTGTGTAAAACAGAGGCTGAATTTTTTAGCTGTATGCGAGAGAACGCACTGAAGGAGGCGTCATGACGCAGGCAATAATGTTGCAGGGAACGGCATCTGATGTAGGTAAAAGCGTGTTGGTCGCCGGTCTGTGTCGAATTTTTTATCAGGATGGACTGCGTACCGCACCGTTCAAATCGCAGAACATGGCGCTGAACTCTGGCATTACGCCAGAGGGCAAAGAGATGGGCCGCGCGCAAATTTTTCAGGCTGAGGCCGCCGGTATTACGCCAGATGTGCGTATGAATCCGGTGCTGCTTAAGCCGACCAGCGATCGTAAAGCGCAGGTTGTGCTGATGGGCAAAGTGGCAACCGATATGGATGCGGTGAGCTACCACGAGTACAAACCGAAACTACGGGATCAAATCCTGTCTGTTTATAACAGTCTGGCGCAGGAGTTCGATGTGCTGGTACTGGAAGGGGCGGGAAGCCCGGCTGAGATTAACCTGCGCGATCGCGATATCGTCAATATGGGGATGGCTGAAATGGCACAGTGCCCTGTCGTCCTGGTGGCGGATATCGACCGCGGCGGGGTGTTTGCCTCCATTTACGGCACGCTGGCGCTACTGCACGACCATGAACGCGCCAGGGTAAAAGGGGTGATCATCAATAAGTTTCGCGGTGATGTGGCGTTGCTGTATTCCGGGATTGAGCAAATTGAAGCGCTGACCGGCGTTCCGGTCCTGGGCGTCATGCCATGGCTGGACGTTGACCTGGAAGATGAAGATGGCGTTGCGCTGCAAAAGGGCAAATATTTGCGCACAGACAAACGCGACATCGATATCGCCGTTGTTCAGATACCACACATTTCTAACTTTACTGATTTCAATGCGCTTGCCGCACAGCCGGATGTGCGCGTGCGCTATGTTCGCCAGCCTGAAGAGTTGGCGGGGGCCGATCTGGTGATTCTGCCCGGCAGCAAAAACACCCTGGGCGATCTGGTGTGGCTGCGTGAAAGCGGGATGGCGCATGGCGTGGTGCAATTACATCGTAATAACGTACCCGTGGTGGGGATTTGCGGTGGCTATCAAATGCTCGGCGAAACCATCATTGATGAAGTTGAGTCAGGACTCGGTACGTTGCCGGGTCTGGGCTTGCTCAATACCGTAACGCATTTTGCCCAGCAC
Organism: Citrobacter sp. XY323; assembly: GCF_025106035.1. NCBI lineage: Bacteria > Pseudomonadati > Pseudomonadota > Gammaproteobacteria > Enterobacterales > Enterobacteriaceae > Citrobacter > Citrobacter sp. XY323. The sequence continues at coordinate 201,049 of NZ_JANYUK010000004.1, read as the reverse complement.
AAAACCACGACCCTGGTTGAGGGACAAATGTCCTCCTCGCTGCCGGACTGGCTGGCGGGTACCGCGGGATTATCCGTACGCGGTTATGAAATTCATATGGGCGAAACGGCATTAACCGAGGAATGCCGGTCGGTGATGACGCTGCGTAAAGACGGTGGCAACGTGGCTGATGGCGCGGTCACTGCCGATGGCCTGGCGTTCGGCACCTATCTTCACGGTCTGTTCGACAGCGATGAATTTACCCGTGCGCTGGTTAATGGCCTGCGAGAACGTAAAGGGTTAGCGCCGCTGGATTCCACCTTCCATTACGCGCAATATAAATCGCAGCAGTTTGATCTGCTGGCGGATGCGATGCGGCAACACATCGATATTGAGAAAATTTATACCATCATGCAGCAACACCGGGAGCCAGTATGATGATTCTGGTGACTGGCGGCGCACGAAGCGGCAAGAGTCGGCATGCGGAAGCGCTGATCGCAGACTCTCCAAACGTTTTGTATATCGCGACTTCGCAGATTTTTGATGAGGAGATGGCTGCGCGAATTCAGCATCATCGTGACGGACGTCCTGCGCACTGGCGGACAGCCGAACGCTGGCAACATCTCGATGAACTGATTACGGCAGCAAACGATCCACAAGAAGCCATTCTGCTGGAGTGCATCACCACGATGGTGACCAACCTGTTGTTTGCGCTGGGCGGTGATAGCGACCCGGATAGCTGGGATTACGCGGCGATGGAGCAATCTATTGAGGATGAAATTCGTTCGCTGATTGCGGCCTGTCAGCGTTGTCCGGCGAAGGTTGTGCTGGTCACTAACGAAGTCGGAATGGGGATTGTTCCGGAGAACCGTCTGGCACGGCATTTTCGCGATATTGCAGGACGTGTGAACCAGCGACTGGCGGCGGCGGCTGATGAGGTCTGGCTGGTGGTATCAGGAATTGGAGTCAAAATTAAATGAGTAAGTTGTTCTGGGCAATGCTCTCTTTTATTAGTCGCTTGCCCGTTCCTGCTCGCTGGTCGCAAGGACTGGATTTCGAGCACTATTCACGTGGCATTGTGATGTTCCCGCTAATTGGCGTGGTGCTGGGAGGGCTGACGGGGCTGGTCTTTATGGCGCTGCAGCCCTGGTGTGGGGTGCCGTTGGCGGCCCTGTTTGCAGTCCTCACGCTGGCGTTATTGACCGGGGGATTCCATCTCGACGGTCTGGCGGATACCTGTGACGGTATTTTTTCGGCCCGTCGACGCGAGCGGATGCTGGAAATCATGCGTGACAGCCGCCTGGGGACCCACGGTGGACTGGCGTTAATTTTCGTGTTGCTGGCGAAAGTGCTGGTGGTGAGCGAACTGGCTTTGCGGGGCACGCCGATGCTGGCGGCGCTTGCAGCCGCTTGTGTCGCCGGGCGGGGTACCGCTGTTTTACTGATGTATCGACATCGCTACGCCCGCGAAGAAGGGCTGGGCAATGTCTTTATCGGTAAAGTCACCGGGCGTCAAACCTGCGTCACGTTGGGATTTGCGGCGATCCTGGCTGCCGTGCTTCTTCCTGGCATGCGCGGCGTGGCGGCGCTGGTTATCACGATAGTGGCGATTTTTATTCTTGGGCAGTTATTAAAACGCACGTTGGGTGGGCAGACCGGCGATACGCTGGGCGCAGCCATTGAACTTGGCGAGTTGATTTTCCTGCTGGCTCTGCTCTGAGTCAGCCAACATACTGGAACCCTTATGCAGACTTTAACCTCTTTACTCCACGCAATCCCTTCACCTGATAGTGCTGCGATGCTGCGTGCACAGCAGCATGTCGATGGCTTGCTTAAACCGCCAGGAAGTCTTGGTCGACTCGAGTCGCTCGCCGTGCAACTGGCCGGAATGCCGGGTCTGAAGGGCGTACCGCATGTGAATGGCAAAGCGATGCTGGTGATGTGCGCCGATCACGGTGTATGGGATGAAGGGGTTGCCGTTTCGCCTAAAATCGTCACGGCTATTCAGGCTGCTAATATGACGCGTGGGACGACAGGCGTTTGTGTGCTGGCCGCTCAGGCGGGGGCAAAGGTACATGTGATTGATGTCGGCATCGATGCTGAGCTTATCCCTGGCGTGGTGAATATGCGTGTGGCGCGCGGCTGCGGCAATATTGCACAAGGCCCGGCAATGAGTCGTTCGCAGGCCGAGGAGCTGCTGCTGGAGGTTATCCGCTATACCCATGAGCTGGCCAAAGATGGCGTAACGCTGTTTGGCGTCGGTGAACTTGGTATGGCAAATACGACACCAGCGGCGGCAATCGTCAGCGTGCTGACCGGCAGCGATGCCGAGGATGTGGTGGGTATCGGCGCTAACCTGCCGCTTTCAAGAGTAGGCAATAAAGTCGATGTTGTGCGGCGAGCAATTGCCGTCAATCAACCGGATCGCAATGACGGTATCGATGTGCTGGCTAAGGTAGGCGGGTTTGATCTGGTCGGCATGGCGGGTGTGATGTTGGGGGCGGCCTCCTGCGGCCTGCCGGTCGTGCTGGACGGTTTTCTCTCTTATTCCGCTGCGCTGGCGGCCTGCCAGATTGCGCCGCAGATTAAACCTTACCTGATCCCGTCACATTTCTCCGCCGAGAAGGGGGCTCGCACCGCGCTGGCGCATCTTGAACTGGAGCCGTATCTCAATATGGGGATGCGTTTGGGTGAAGGCAGCGGGGCCGCGCTGGCGATGCCGATTGTTGAAGCCGCCTGTGCAATGTACAACAACATGGGGCAGCTTGCCGCCAGTAACATTGTGCTTCCGGATGGTAAGGAAGCATAGTTACGTGAGTTCCTGACCCCGCCTTATGGCGGGTTTTTTTATGCGGATTTTAGGCGTAACCCACTAAAACAGATAATAAAAGCTATAATAAACGGATATCTGCTGCGGCGAAGGAAAGGAAAAAAATGCGTCGTGTAAAACTGCTTTGTTCACTCATTATGCTGCTCGTGAGTCAGAGCGCGCAGGCGGTGAGTTATCCGCTCCCGCCTGAAGGCAGTCGCCTGGTGGGGAGCCCTTTGACCATTACGGTACCTTCAGGAAACACTCAGCCGTTGGAAGCTTTTGCCGCGCAGTACGGACAGGGGTTGAGCAATATGCTGGAGGCCAATCCCGGCGTGGATGTTTTTCTGCCTAAGTCTGGCTCTACGCTGGTTGTGCCACAGCAACTGATATTACCGGATACTGTACGCGAGGGGATCGTAATCAACGTCGCAGAAATGCGCCTTTACTATTATCCCGCTGGCAGCAATACGGTTGAGGTTTTACCCATTGGCATTGGCCAGGCGGGTAGAGAAACGCCGCGTAACTGGGTGACGGCGGTAGAACGTAAGCAGGAAGCACCAAGCTGGACGCCTACGCCGAATACCCGGCGCGAATACGCAGCTCGTGGGGAAAGCCTGCCGGCGTTTGTTCCTGCCGGGCCAGATAACCCGATGGGACTGTATGCGATTTATATCGGTAGGCTTTATGCCATTCATGGCACAAATGCGAATTTCGGTATTGGTCTGCGGGTAAGTCAGGGGTGTATCCGTTTGCGTAATGACGACATTAAATATCTGTTTGATACCGTACCGGTAGGGACGCGTGTGCAACTGATAGACCGACCGGTGAAATACAGCGTAGAGCCTGACGGTAGTCGCTGGGTGGAAGTGCATGAACCACTGTCACGAAACCGGTCGGAATACGAGTCTGACAGAAAAGTTCCCTTGCCAGTCACCCCCGCGCTGCGCACCTTCATCAGCGGGAATGACGTGGATATGAGTCGCGGAAATCAGGCACTGGAAAGACGCTCCGGCATGCCGGTGAATATCAGTCTGACTCAGACCCATTACTAATTTTCAAGGCGACCCTGTGACCCTTAGCCTGAGTGGGTCGCTTTTTTAATTTGATACTGGCCCATTTTTACCACGCCAATATGGTCTGCCATTAGCTGCGCCTCGTGTTCGCTGTGTGTAACCAGCAGTGCCGTTTGCCCGGCGGCACGCAAAATATCCCGCACCTCGTTGCCAAGACGCTCACGCGTGCGCTTATCAAGGCTGGAGAAAGGCTCATCGAGCAGCAGGATTTCCGGATGCGGCGCCAGCGCGCGCGCAAGAGCGATACGCTGCTGTTGACCGCCGGACAGTTCATGCGGATAACGGCCGGCATGACTGTGCAACTCCACCATTTTTAACAGCTCCGCCACCCGGACCTGCTGCTGCTCACGCGGCATACGTCGTAACCCAAAGGCCACGTTTTGTTGCGCGGTCAGGTGAGGGAATAACGCATATTCCTGAAAGACCATGCCGACATGCCGTTTTTCCGGCGGCAGATGAACACCGGAACCGGCAACGCGGCGCTGCGACACATAGATCTCTCCGCTTCGCAGCCGTTCAAATCCGGCAACTGCGCGTAACACGGTGGTTTTTCCGCAACCTGAAGCGCCCAGTAGACAGGCGATCTCTCCTTTACGTACCGACATTGAAAACCCGCTCAGCACCGATTGCTGGCTGTTGCCGTAGGCAACATGCACATCCTGGAGTCGTAATGCAATTTCTGACATTGTTACTCTCTTAACCACGGCGAGTCATCTGGTGACGCACCAACAAAATAACCGGTAGCGTGCCAGCTAAAACAATCATTAGCGCGGCGATAGCACCTTCTTCATAGGTTCCACGGGCGGCTTCTGCATACAGCAACGTTGCCAGCGTTTCGAAGTTTACCGGGCGCAACAGCAACGTTGTTGGCAGTTCTTTCATAGCATCGGCAAAAACCAGCAGGGCGCTACTCACTAACGCCGGGCGCAGCAATGGGAAATGAACTCGTGCAAATGTGCCGGCACCATTCTCACCCAACAGACGAGAAGCCTGCTCCAGCGAAGGCGGAATGCGGCCCAGGCCGGAATCCAGTGCGCCGATAGCAATCGCCTGGAAACGCATGGCACAACAAATTACCAGCAGGATCCCGGCGGACATCAGCGGCAGGCCGCGAACATCCAGTAAATCTGCCAGCCAGCGGTCGACTGCCATGGCGGGGGTTAAAAAACCAATCGCCAGAATTGTACCGGGAACCGCGTAGCCTAAAGAAGCCAGACGCATTACACCACGGCGAAATCCTGGCATCGCGTTATCTGCGGCGCTATGCCGCGCGCTCCAGGCCACCAACATACTGACGCAAACCACCACCAACGTGGTTCCCGCGGCCAGTGATAACGTATTTTGTAATGCAGCCAGTAACGAGGAGGATATAGGGCTCTCGTCACCTATACGTTTGGCGCTTTCCCAGATTAAAAACAGCACCGGGGCCAGAAAGCCCAGCACAACCGGCAGCGAAATAACGACACCGAGTAGCCAGCCACGCCAGCCTTGCACGCGGGTGGGTTGAATTTCCCGCAGGCTACGGCTGCTGAATCCCTGTTTTCTGCGGCCATAAAATTCCAGCGTCAGAATAAAGAATATAAACATCAGCATCATGCAGGCGATTTGCGCTGCGGCAGATAAATCAGAGCGAGAGATCCACGTGGTGTATACGGTAACGGTTAACGTTTGTACCCCGAGAAACTCCGACGCGCCAATATCGTTAAGCGTCTCCAGCAACGCCAGACTGATCCCGACGGCCATTGCCGGGCGTGCCATGGGGAGTGCAACACGAAAAAAGGTCCCGGTCGCGCTGCATCCCAGCGTACGCGCTGCTTCCAATAGATGGGCCGGCTGGCTGATAAACATGGCGCGGGTTGTCAGGTACACGTAAGGATAAAGTACTAATCCGAGCAGGATTATTGCGCCGGAAAGGGAACGTAAATCGGGCAGGCGGAACTGTCGCGGGTTGTCAAAGCCCAGTATAAAACGGATAAAGGTTTGCAACGGGCCAATCGGATGCAGCAGATCGAGCCATGCAAAGGCAACGATGTAGGTCGGCATTGCCAGCGGCAACAGCAGCGCCCAACTGAGAATTTTTCGCCCAGGGAAATCCCATGCCGTTACCGCCCATGCGCTGCCTACGCCAATGACGCCAACCATTATCGCGACACCCGCTAGCAACAGCACGGTGTTTTTTAGCGCTGAAGGCAGTACATATGTCATAAGATTATCCCAGTGGGATAAATCAGCCTGAGTGGCCTGCCAGATCAGCGCAACGATGGGGGTCAGGACGCCAAGTGCGACGCACAGCGCGCCAAGATGCAACGGCGTTAATAATGACTGCGGCCCGGAAACCAGGCCGCGTAACGTCGGAAACTGCAGAGATTTATTGATCGAATCCAACTTTATCTACCAGCAGGCTAGCTTGTTTACGATACTTCACGATTTCGGTGAGCGGCGTTTTATCGACATCGATTTCACCGATTGTGGCGCTGATAACCGGGTCAAGCGTTACGCCTTTCAGTACCGGATATTCGAAGTTCGCTTTCGCGTACTGCTGCTGGGCAGGCGCGGAAACCAGATATTCCATCAGCTTAACGGCATCGGCTTTATTCGGCGCATAGCGGGCAACGGCTGCACCGCTGATGTTGACGTGCGTACCACCATTTTCAAAGGTGGGTTTAACGACTTTTATGGCATCGCCCCACTGACGCGCATCGCTGCCTTCTTTGGCGTTCTTCATATGACCGACGTAATAGGAGTTAGCCAGACCAATATCACAAATTCCGCCGAGGATATCGCGGGCAACATCGCGGTCGCCGCCGGTGGCTTTACGCGCCAGGTTAGCCTTCACGCCGCGCAGCCATTCTTCGGTTTTAGCTTCACCATGATGGGCAATCATCGCGGCGATCAGCGCCGTGTTGTAGGGGTGCTGACCGGAACGAATACAAACTTTACCTTTGTATTCTGGGCTGGCGAGCTGTTCGTAATGCCAGTTATCGATTGGCAGCGACTTCTCGGCATACAGTACGCGGGCGCGCATAGAAAGCGCAAACCACTGATTATCCGCGCCGCGCAGATTCGCCGGAATGGCGGCTTTCAGCGCTTCTGACTCTACCGGCTGGGTGACGCCAGCTTCAACTAAATCGATGAGATTTCCGGCATCGACGGTCATCAGCAGGTCGGCAGGGGAGTTTTTGCCTTCAGCCTTAACACGCTCAAGCATACCGTCTTTGATATAGACCGTACTTACTTTGATACCGCTGGTTTTAGTCCAGCTATCAAGTAAAGGCTGGATCAGGCCCGGTTCACGGGTGGTGTAAAGCGTTAACGTTTCCTGAGCGAAAGCCGGCAGGCTGACAGAGAAGAGGAGGGCGGAGGCAAGCGTGCTACGGCGCAATCCGGTGCGAGTCAGAGCATTCATCGTTTTTATCCCAGAGTAATTGGAACATACAGTGAACCGAGTCGGGACTCGTTCTTTTGGCTCGCGTACAATAAATGATAATCACTAGCACTTACAATAATTGCAAAGTTTAAACGATTTACATTTACACAACTTTAATCAACGATGTGATGCGGCATGGAATGGGGAGTTATGGCAGACTGAGCGCTCATAGAGGCAGCTTTTACACAGACGTGAAAAGCAAAAAGCCCGCTTAAGTTTCCTTAAGCGGGCTTCTTAAATATGGCTCCTCTGACTGGACTCGAACCAGTGACATACGGATTAACAGTCCGCCGTTCTACCGACTGAACTACAGAGGAATCGTGTGAACGAGGCGCATATTACTGACCTCATCATGAGGTGTCAACAGTAAAATTAGCGCGTCATTTCAATTGGTTAATTAATCTTCAAATTCAGTGTTAATGCGTGTTTGGTGAGCGATAATCGTCGTCTCCCCGGGTATCGCGTAACCGCTCCATGGGGTTCTGGCGATAAAACTGGATGAAACGCTGCCATAAGGCAGGAAAACGCGGAGCAAATAATTCAGGAGCACTGAAAAAATACTCCGATAGCACGGCAAAGCATTCAGCAGGATCGGTCGCTGCGTAGGCATCTATACTGCACGCAGTTTCTCCAACCAGATCGATCTCATCCTGAATATTGTTCATTGCAGCATGCAGGTCGTGTTCCCAACCGGCGATATCGCGCAGGGGAATCGCCGGAATACCGCTGGCACGATCGCCATTACGCATATCAAGCTTGTGCGCCACTTCATGGATGATCAGATTAAAGCCGGAGGCATCAAAGGAATCCTGAATATCAAGCCAGTTGAGGATTATCGGGCCTTGTTGCCAACTCTGCCCGGACTGTACCACGCGTTGATTATGCACCAGCCCAATATCGTCTTCCCATTCATCGTCTACGACAAATGGGGCAGGGTAGATGAGAACTTCATGAAACCCGTCGAGCCACTCAATCCCCATTTCCAGAACAGGTAAACAGAATAGCAGAGCTATGCGCGCACTTTTTAGTGGGTCCAGCTCAAACCCCTGAAGAGCGACTAATCTTTTTTGTTGTAAAAAGCGCTCGGCCAGGGCAATAAGTCTGGCTTGTTCTTGCTCGGTGAGATTCACCAAAAGGGGAATAGCCAGGGCGTTGTCCCACGGCCAATCGTCACTCCGGGTTGCTTCTTGTTCTTTCCAGGGCCACTTAATCATCGTTTTGCTCGCAAACTCGTCACTTGAACGAAATTGACGGAACTGGGTCTGTTAAAATGCCAAATTACCTGGCATCATGGCAACCGCCAAAACGGAGAGATGCCAGAGCGGCTGAATGGACCGGTCTCGAAAACCGGAGTAGGGGTAACTCTACCGGGGGTTCAAATCCCCCTCTCTCCGCCACTATTCAAGCACTTGCACGCCTTGCTTTCAACGACAGTTCTCATGGATGTCTTTTTCTTTGAGTATCCTCACAAGTTTATCGTTGTAATGCTCGTGTGGTAAAAAATACGCTTCGTATAAAGAAAAAGCCCGCTTTATAAAAAGCGGGCTTGCCTGTTTGCGCATCAATTAGAACTGATAGACTAAACCAACGGCAACGATGTCATCTGTCGCAATACCATTGCTTTCATAGAAGTTGTCGTCTTCGTCCAGCAGGTTGATTTTATAATCAACATAGGTGGACATGTTTTTATTGAAGTAGTAAGTCATCCCCACATCAACATATTTAACTAGATCTTTGTTGGTGTAGCGTGGATTGCCATTGCCGTCGTATTCCCAGCCACCTAAATCAACGCCTTTAGACATCAGGAAAGAAACTGCTGGGCGCAGACCAAAATCAAACTGATATTGAGCGGTCGCTTCAAAGTTTTGCGTTTTGTTAGCGATACCGCCAGCAAATCCATCACCTGAACCGTAATAGGTCATATTGCGAGTTTCAGAATACATGGCTGCCAGGTAAACGTTGTAGGCATCATATTTAGCGCCAACGGTCCAGGCATCTGCTGTTTCACCGCCAGCGTAGCTATTGACATGAGTACTATCGCCACGGCCACGGGAAACCTGGTCATTGGTACGGTCAGAGCTGGAGTATGCGGCACCCAGGCTCAAACCGAAGTCGAAGTCATAGGAGGTAGACATACCGAAACCGTCGCCATTTTCTTTCGCCAGTTTTCTACCTTTACTATTACCAGAACCTTCTTGATTTGCGCTGCTACCTTCGTTGTTACCCTGGTACTGCAAGGCAAAGTTCAGACCATCAACCTGACCAAAGAAGCCTTTATTACGGTAGGTAGCAACACCGTTGGTACGACCGGTCATATAGACGTCGGTCTGGGCATAAGTATCACCCCCAAATTCCGGCAGCATATCGGTCCAGGCTTCTACGTCATAGACGACGCCATAGTTACGACCGTAATCAAAGGTACCGTTCTCACCAAATCCAAAGCCCGCGAAAGCCAGACGAGTCCATGAATCGCCTTTGTCACCATCGGTGCCGTTGGCTTGAATGTTATATTCCCACTGACCATAGCCAGTTAGGATATCGTTGATTTGCGTTTCGCCTTTGAAACCCAGACGTGCATAGGTCTGATCGCCGTCGCTGCCTGCGTCGTCAGAGAAATAACGCAGAGCAGCAACTTTACCGTACAGATCCAGTTTATTGCCGTTCTTATTATAAATTTCAGCCGCATTTGCTGCGCTTGCAGCTAATAAGGCAGGGAGAAGCAGTGCCAGTACTTTTCTTTTCATTATGTATTCCCTTTATATAATAATTAAAATGAATATGTAGCGCTATCTGAAAGACTACATTTGAATACTATCTATGAAGTTCATTTAATTTTAAATATAACATGTAACAAATGTATTTAAGATATTTCAAGATGTTTCATTGTTGCTTTTATATAATTAAAACTGCATGTCATTTGAATTAATATAATTCATATAAATGTATTTTTTATCATATAGTTATGATTTCTTTTGTTCTATCTTGTTGAATGTATATTATTGATATTTGTTATTTATTTTGCATGCGAGATTATAATTGAACTGCTTGTTTTGAATAATGGATTTATATATCCATTATAGTGATGCTTGTTAAGTGAATAATATGTATTGATGATAAAAAAGCGTCGACGGTAGTCTGACATAAGAATTGTTGCTAAGGTGGTTTTCTTTCTGCGAAGAGCGAGAGTATGGAACTACAGTACTGGCAGTCGAAATTTGAAGCCTGGTTACGTGACAATCATTCCGGGCACGACGCTGCCCATGACATCTTTCATTTTCGTCGCGTCTGGATGACATCACAAAAGTTGAGCATGGATGTGACCGTAGACTGGCTGGTGGTGCTGACGGCGTGCTACTTCCACGATCTCGTCAGTTTGCCGAAGAACCATCCCGATCGTCATCGTTCGTCGGTACTGGCAGCCCAGGAAACGCGTCGCGTTTTGAAGCGTGATTTCCCTGATTTCCCACAACAACGATTACCTGCCGTGTGCCATGCTATTGAGGCGCACAGTTTCAGCGCCAAAATCGTACCAGAAACCCTTGAAGCCAAAATCGTGCAGGATGCTGACCGGCTTGAGGCGTTGGGCGCAATTGGTTTAGCACGGGTATTTGCCGTGTCCGGCGCGTTAGGCGTGGCGCTGTTTGATGCGGAAGATCCGTTTGCCCGACAGCGTAGCCTTGATGATAAACAGTACGCACTCGATCACTTCCAGACCAAATTGTTGACGCTGCCGCTGACGATGCAAACTGAACACGGTCGGCATTTGGCGCAACATAATGCTGACTTCTTACTGACGTACATGGCGAAGCTGAGTGCGGAGTTAAAAGGAGAATATGAAATGCTGGATCTTGACGCGATTCAACCCTTTAAGCTGCGTTAGTCGCCAGTACAGCCGCAACGTCAACCGCGCTAAATTATGTTAACCTGTCAGCTATCCATTTCGGCCGGTTAAATGTATGCAGGATAATTTTTCAGTAGCAGGTTCCATGAACCCGATGACAGATGATAACGAGGCCGCCGCACAGGTGATTTTGGCTAAGTTGCTTGAAATATATGACGTGAAAACGCTGGTTGCTCATCTGAATGGTGTTGGCGAGAACCGCTGGAGTCCGGCCATCTTCAAGCGAGTGGTTGCCAATGAAACGTGGCATCGCCTCAGCGACGGTGAGTTGGCTCATCTGAACGACTTGCTGCCGAGGCCGCCTGCGCATCATCCACATTATGCTTTTCGCTTTATCGATCTTTTTGCCGGTATTGGCGGCATTCGTCGCGGCTTTGAGGCGATTGGCGGGCAGTGCGTGTTTACCAGTGAGTGGAACAAGCATGCGGTGCGCACCTACAAAGCGAATCACTACTGTGATCCTCACCAGCACCATTTTAATGAAGATATTCGCGATATCACCCTCAGTCATCATGATGGGGTGAGCGACCTGCAGGCGGCGGAACATATCCGCCAGCATGTTCCGCAGCATGACGTGCTGCTGGCGGGATTTCCTTGTCAGCCATTCTCTCTGGCCGGTGTATCAAAGAAAAACGCGTTAGGGCGGGCTCATGGCTTCGCCTGCGATACGCAAGGCACACTTTTTTTTGACGTGGTGCGCATCATCGATGCGCGTCGGCCGGCAATATTTGTGCTCGAAAACGTCAAAAACCTGAAGAGTCACGATCAGGGGAAAACGTTCCGCATCATTATGCAAACGCTGGATGAGCTGGGTTATGACGTGGCTGATGCACACGATAACGGGCCGGACGATCCGAAAATTATCGATGGGCAACATTTTTTGCCCCAGCATCGCGAACGTATTGTGCTCGTCGGCTTTCGCCGCGATCTGGATCTGAAATCAGACTTCACGCTGCGCGATATTGTCTCCCGCTATCCTCAGCGGCGTACGACGCTGGCGGAGCTACTTGAGCCGACCGTCGACGCAAAATATGTGCTCACGCCGGTGCTGTGGAAATATCTGTATCGTTATGCGAAAAAGCATCAGGCACGGGGCAATGGATTTGGCTATGGCATGGTGTATCCCGGCAATCCCGATTGCGTAACGCGCACATTATCGGCGCGTTACTATAAAGATGGGGCCGAGATCTTGATCGACCGCGGCTGGGATATGGCGCTGGGTGAAAAGGATTTTGATGATCCGCACAATCAGCGATACCGTCCGCGCAGGCTGACGCCCAGAGAGTGCGCGCGCCTGATGGGATTTGAATCACCTCAGGGCTATCAGTTCAGGATCCCGGTGTCGGACACACAGGCTTATCGTCAGTTTGGTAATTCGGTGGTCGTCCCGGCATTTGCGGCGGTAGCCAGACTGCTGGAGCCAAAAATCAAACAGGCGGTTGCTATTCGCGAGAAAGAGAAACTGCATGGCAGACGTTCACGATAAAGCGACGCGCAGTAAAAATATGCGGGCGATAGCAACCCGCGATACCGCAATTGAAAAACGCCTTGCCAGCGTACTGACAGAGCAGGGGGTAACGTTTCGCGTGCAGGATGCGACGTTACCCGGTCGTCCCGATTTCGTGGTGGATGATTATCGTTGTGTGATTTTTACCCACGGCTGTTTCTGGCATCATCACAACTGCTATCTATTCAAAGTCCCCGCCACACGAACAGCGTTCTGGCTGGAAAAAATAGGCAAGAATGTCCAGCGTGACGCGCGGGATTGTGAAAAATTGCAGGCTTTGGGCTGGCGCGTACTGATTGTCTGGGAGTGCGCCCTGCGTGGGCGCGAAAAGCTGGGGGAGGACGCGTTGTCCGAACGCGTCATCGAGTGGATCTGCGGCGGTGGCGACAGTGCGCAGATCGACCCCCTCGGTATCCATTTACTGTAACGTCTTTTCCGACGGGGTCGCAACGGCGTCCGCTTTAATGGGAAATAAGTATTTACCGAGTGTGACCAGTACCACCGCAAATACAATCACGCCAAGCGCCAGCCATTCGATGGGTGCCAGACTTTCTCCTCCCAGGCCGGTACCTAACAGTACGGCGACAACCGGATTAACGTAGGCATAGCTAGTGGCTAATGCCGGGCTGACGTTGCGGATCAAGTACATATACGCGTTGATGGCAATAATAGAACCAAACACGGCCAGATAGGCGACCGCCATAAAGCCTGAAAACGTCGGCATAGTGGTCAACTTTTCCCCGGAAATCAGCGAGGCGCACATCAGCACAATACCGGCGGCTAACATTTCAATGGCTCCGGCCATCATGCCAACGGGTAACGTTATGCGCGAGCCGTACACTGAGCCAAACGCCCAGCTTATCGAACCTATCAGGATTAAAATTGCTCCCCATGGATTACCACTCAAATTACCACCGCTGTTCAGCATGATGATCCCCGCGAGTCCAATTGCGATCCCCATCCATTCAAGTTTGCGCGTTTTGATGCCAAAAAAGTGGCTAAAACACAGCGTAAACAGCGGAACGGTGGCGACCACCACGGCGGCAATACCGGAAGGCACGTTTTGATGTTCTGCGACGGTGACCAGTCCGTTACCGACAGCCAGCAGCAGGATACCAATTAACGCGGCGTTCAGGAGCACGCGCAGAGGCGGCAGCTTATGTCCGCGGATTAGTAAGAATGCTGTTAATAAAATCCCCGCAGAGAGAAAACGAACGCCAGCCATCATCAACGGCGGCCAGCTTTCAACGCCAATGCGAATAACGAAGTACGTGGAACCCCAAATGATGTACAGCGCGAAAAGCGCACTGAAAAGCGGTAGCAATTGCCTGAAACGCATAATCCCTCACGGTGGAAATAAAAAGGTGCAACATAGTAAACGTCAAAACTATCTTGCTGGCGAGATTTATAATTACGTGGCGATGTTAAAAATTTGTTGACCAGAAAGGTCAGTTTCAGCATTGCGTGTTTTACTTCATACTTATGACTGCAAAAAAATAATATTGAGGGTAAAAATTTTGGCAGGAAGTAGCTTATTGACCTTACTCGATGATATCGCCACTTTGCTGGATGATATCTCTGTCATGGGAAAACTGGCCGCGAAAAAAACCGCGGGTGTGCTGGGAGATGATCTGTCGCTTAACGCGCAGCAGGTGTCGGGTGTGCGGGCGAACCGTGAACTCCCGGTGGTCTGGAGCGTCGCGAAAGGATCGTTTGTTAACAAAGTTATCCTTGTGCCGTTGGCGCTATTGATAAGCGCCTTCATTCCATGGGCGATCACCCCCTTATTAATGGTAGGCGGGGCGTTCCTCTGTTTTGAAGGTGTAGAAAAAGTTCTCCATACCCTGGAAGCGCGTAAGCACAAAGAAACCCCGGAAGAGCGTCAGCAGCGTCTGACATCTTTGGCAGCGCAGGATCCACTCACCTTTGAGAAAGATAAAATCAAAGGAGCGATACGTACCGACTTTATTTTATCTGCTGAGATTGTCGCGATTACGCTGGGGATCGTAGCGGATGCGCCATTGTTGAATCAGGTGTTGGTGTTATCTGGCATCGCGTTAGTGGTGACTGTGGGAGTCTACGGCCTGGTCGGGATTATCGTTAAGCTCGATGATATCGGATACTGGTTGGCAGAAAAGCGCAGTACGCTGGCCCAGTCGCTGGGTAAAGGGTTGCTGGTCGTTGCTCCCTGGCTTATGAAAACACTTTCCGTGGTCGGCACGCTGGCGATGTTTTTGGTTGGCGGCGGAATTGTGGTGCACGGAATAACACCGCTGCATCATGCGATTGAACATTTTGCCCAACAGCAAAGTGCATTGATTGCGCTGATGCTTCCGACCCTGCTGAATCTGGTGCTCGGATTTATCATTGGCGCAATAGTGGTGCTGCTGGTGAAAACCGTCGCCAGAGTGCGCGGAGTTTCGCACTAATTGTCGCAGGGTTGATTACGCAAAACCCTTCTTTGTCGTCTAAGGTGTAAAGGTTTCTCTTGATACAGGAGGCAGGTATGGTCTTTTCTGTCAGTGAGGAAGTCACCTCCAAAGAGGGTGGCCCACGCATGATCGTTACCGGGTATGCCAGCGGAATGGTGGAGTGTCGCTGGTACGACGGCTTTGGCGTCAAACGGGAAGCATTCCGTGAAGATGAACTGGTGCCGGGCGAGCGAAGAAAGCTCTGCCAGGATGCCTGAACACCTGGGGTGCGCGTAACCGGGTGATCTTTCAATCATTAGTTATATTTATCATTTTAGTGAGAATTATTTACTTGTCAGGCAAAAAAATTGCAGATAAGGTTTGTTTCACATCAGATTTCCTGGTGTAACGAATTTTCAAGTGCTTCTTGCATAAGCAAGCTTGATCCCGACCCGATAAGGGCCGGGATTTTTTTCGCCCTCAGTCAGCGATTGATCTCCGACACGCTAAAATCATGGATATCAAGCTCGAACGCGTCGGCCAGTTCATGCCACGTGTGGTAATCACGTCCGTCGACGCTGACGCGTTCAGGGTCATCCTGACTGCGATGAATTTCACTCTCGCAGATTTCGTTGATTGCCTTCAGTAGCGCGTCCACATCGACGCTGACTTCACGTTTGGCCGTATCGCTGTACTCTTTCGCGGTTTTCATCCTCATACCTCTCAACCGTTAAGGATACCGGGGGAGCGCATCCAAACATCAGATACGCACAACTTAAGTATAGACCGTCGATAAAACCCGCAATCGCGCGAGGCGGGCGCTGCCAGAAAAAGGAAATTGTTCTACACTGGCACAAAGCCACAGGAGGAAAACTATGAAGGTGAATGATCGGGTCACAGTCAAAACGGACGGCGGTCCTCGTCGACCGGGCGTGGTACTGGCTATCGAAGAGTTTAGTGAAGGCACCATGTACCTGGTTTCGCTGGAAGACTACCCGCTCGGTATCTGGTTCTTTAATGAGTCAGGTCATCAGGATGGTATCTTCGTGGAAAAAGTAGAATAAGGTGAGTTTTGCTGCATGATCCTGACTGGTGGATTCGCCACCAGTCAGAACGTGTTAGCGCGTATTCACAAAGATACCATTGGTAACGTTATCGGTGAGTCTCACAACGTGATAGATAACTTGCTTATTATGCGTCTTTATCTTTCGTTTTATATTCCCCTTATGGGATGACACGGTCTTGGCCTTGATATTCATTTGGTCGGATATCTGTATTGTTCCCTGACCCTCCATCCACATGCGTAGCATGCTGGACTCGGTACGGCTCAATGATAATGTCGGCAGATTCACATCAATGACAAAATCTACTTCTTTTTTCAGAATATCGCCAAGGAGTTCATCCAGTGAATCTGGTTTAATCGACTTAGAACTGATCAGTAAATTTTTTCTTACTAATAGATACTCATCAAAATGCACGTTGGCAATTGCCATAAACACAATAAATAATGTGCCAGGATGCTGATTAATGATTTGCTTTATTTGCTGGCTATTAGCAGGATCGTGGATAAAGCAGTCCTCATTAATAAACACCACAGCGGGCTGTTGAGAGACACAGGCGAGACTGAGCTCCTCAACGTTGGAAATGTTGTTGATTTCCCTTTTCTTCACCCCCCGACTTACCAGATATCCGGTCAACCCTAGCCGGGTGTAACTGCACAAATCCATAATAATCGTTGACATGGCATACCCTCACTCAATGCGTAACGATAATTCCCCTTACCTGATTATTTTCATCACAACTAAACGGAATAATAACGACCCAAGATGACGCTTTCGCTGTTTTTCAGGCGAAATTACTATCCCGTAAAGTTGCGTATAATTTGCCAGGAAACATCTTAAAGTAAAGTAAATGTTGCGTTATGTGAGTGAGTCAATAATAAATAAACCGCGACAGAGATATCCTGGTGGATGTTGTCGCTTTTTAAATTTAGGACAATCCTTAGTAAAACAGGATAAAAATTAAGGGTTATTATTTTCCGGGCATTTCGCTGACAATATCAGCCAACAAATTAAAAATTTCGCTGAATAATCGCTCGCAGAATGGCGCAATTAATGGCATCAGGGCCGCCATTAATGAAATACCCACGGCGAGGGTGAGTGGAAAACCGATAACGAAAATCGACAGTTGAGGAGCCATGCGATTCAACAGACCGAGTGCGAGGTTTAGGGTGAGTAGCAGCGTCATTATCGGCAGGGCCAACATTAGCCCGTTGAGGAAAATCAGGCTACCCGCCCGCGCCAGCGCGAGAAACGCATTGCTGTTCACCGGATTGCCGCCGATTGGCAAGGTATGAAATGTATCCACCAACAGCGAAATAAGCCACAAATGGCCGTTAAAAGTCAGGAATAACAGCATGGCGAGCATGTCGATCAGTCTCGCCAGTACCGGCATATTCAGACGGCTGCCGGGATCAAAGAAGGTTGCGAAGGAGAGACCCATTTGCAGACCAATTAATTCCCCGGCGGTACGTACTGCCGCGAAGGCAAACTGCATAGTGAAGCCCAGAGCGATGCCGATCAGGATTTGTTGCATTGCCTGCCATAGCGCCCCGATAGAAAAGATAGGGACGTCTACCGGGGGAATCGACGGAGCGATAACGACGGTTATCATTAACCCCAGCCCCAGTTTTACTCGTTTGGGGATCGCGCGCTCGCTGAGAATTGGAGCCGTTGAGATGAGCGCCAGGATGCGCAGCAAAGGCCAGAAGTAAAGATTCAGCCAGTGAAGCCACTCAACGCTGGTCACCTGCAGCATAATGTCATCTATCCGATGATGTAGGGGATATTGCTGAACAGCGTACGCACGTAGTCGAGCAGCAGGTTAAGCATCCACGGGCCGGCAACAATGATGGCAATAAAAACCGCGACAATTTTGGGAATGAAGGACAGCGTCATTTCGTTTATCTGGGTCGCCGCCTGCAAAATACTGATGATAAGACCTGTGACGAGGGCGACCAACAGCAAAGGCGCGGCAAGGGCCAGGGCGACTTTCATCGCCTCTGTGCCCATCATCATGACCGATTCAGGTGTCATTTCGCGCCTCTAACTGTAAAAGCTTTGTGCTAGCGAGCCGACAAGCAACTGCCAACCGTCTACCAACACAAACAGCATCAGCTTGAACGGTAGCGCGATCGTGGCCGGGGGGACCATCATCATCCCGAGCGCCATCAGCACGCTGGCGATGACCAGGTCGATAATCAGAAACGGAATAAAAATGGTAAAGCCTATCTGGAATGCCGTTTTCAGCTCGCTGGTGACATAGGCTGGAAGCAAAATCCGCATCGGTACGGCTTCTGGTCCCTGTAGGGGACCGCTGTTTGCTAAGCGCGCGAAGAGTGCCAGATCGGCTTCACGGGTCTGGCGCAACATAAACTCGCGCAGCGGCTGTGCGCCTTTCTCCATGGCTTCCTGCATAGAGATTTTCTCTTCGCTGAATGGCTGATATGCGTCAACGTAGATTTTGTCGATTACCGGCGACATGATGAAAAAGGTCAAAAATAGCGCCAGGCCCAGTAGCACCTGGTTCGGGGGGGCCGAAGGGGTTCCCAGCGCATTTCGTAACAGACCGAAAACGATGATGATGCGGGTGAAGCTGGTCATCATCAATAAAATGGCGGGCAGGAACGTCAGCGAGGTGATAAACACCAGCGTTTGCACGGGTAAAGACCAGCTTTGTCCGCCGCCAGGCAGCGGCTGGCTAACCAGACCCGGGAGCTGGGCGAGGGCTACTGGGCTGAAAAGCCATAAGCCTGCCAGCGTGATAGATAACAAACGGCGCATCAGGATCTCCCGGGACGCTTAAGCAAACTCTTCATCATGGCCTGGAAATCCGCGGGGGAGGCCGGTTTTTCTTCTGCATCAGCAGGCGCCGGGGGCAGGGTGTGCAGCACGTTAATTTGCGAGGCCGTGACGCCCAGTACCAGGCGCGCATCTTCAACCTCAACAATCACCACGCGCTCACGTGGACCCAGTGAGGTACTTGCCGCAACTTTCAGTCCGCGCGTACCGGCGCTTTTGGGGGCAAACCCCATACGCTTAATCACCCAGGCTGCAGCCAGGATCAATACGATGATCCCAAGCAGCGCGCCGCTTACCTGAACCAGCGGTGAGCCGGGTACGGCGGCTGGCTGAGAAACTGTAGCCTGGGTATTCATGATTAACGGCTCAGACGGCGCATGCGTTCAGATGGGGTAATAATGTCGGTGATACGTACGCCGTATTTGTCTGCGACAACCACCACTTCACCCTGGGCAATCAGGTAACCGTTGATCAGGATATCCAGCGGCTCGCCCGCCAGACCATCCAACGCGACGACCGAACCCTGCGTCAGACGCAGCAGCTCTTTGATGGTCATGCGGGTTCGGCCCAATTCGACGGTCAGTTTGACCGGAATGTCCATGATCAGGTCGATGTCCTGCAAGGCACCGCTGACGTCGCCGCCACCTAACTGCTGGAATACCGCATCGGCCGCACTTTTGGTGGGCGTGGTTTTTTGCTCGTTTAACGCGTCAGCCCACAGATCGTCCAATGCACCAGTGTTCTCATCGGACGGATTATTCATATCACTCATTTGGGCTGTTCCTCATTCAGCGAATTCAAAATCGGGTTTATCAGATGTTCTACGCGTAACGCATACTGACCGTTCACCGTGCCATACTGGCTGGTCAGTACAGGCACGCCGTCCACATGAGCAATAATGCGGTCGGGTTTTTCAATCGGCAGTACATCGCCGGGTTTCAGTTTTAAAATCTGGGATAGCCGCAGCGGAATGTCAGCAAAGTTTGCCACCAACTCCAGCTCAGAATGCTGAACCTGACGCACCAGATTATTGCGCCAGTTCTGATCTTCATTACGCGAGTTTTCCAGCGGCGGGTTCACCAGCAGCTCACGCAACGGTTCAATCATGCTGAATGGCAGACAGATGTTAAATTCACCGGTCAGATTGCCAATTTCAACGTGGAATGGGGTATTGACCACGATGTCGTTAGGAGACGTGGTGATATTGGTAAATTTCACCTGCATCTCGGAACGAACGTATTCCACTTCCAGCGGATTGATGGCCTTCCACGCGTCGCTGTAACTTTCCAGCGCCAGCTTCAGCATGCGGTTGATAACGCGCTGTTCGGTATGGGTAAATTCGCGGCCTTCCACTTTCGTCGGGAAGCGGCCATCACCGCCGAACAGGTTATCGACGGCGATAAATACCAGACTCGGTGAGAACACCACCAGACCCGTACCGCGCAGCGGCTTCAGGTGGATTAAGTTCAGGTTGGTCGGAACCGGTAAGTTGCGCGCAAACTCGTGGTATGGCTGGATACGGATCGCACCCACGGTAATATCCGGGCTACGGCGCAACAGGTTAAATAACCCCATACGGAACTGGCGCGCGAAGCGTTCGTTAATGATCTCCAGCGCCTGTAAACGCTCACGTACCACGCGGCGCTGGGTGTTGGGATCGTAAGGACGAATATCGCTTTCTTTTGCGATACCGGAAATGGGTTCGTCTTTAGTTTCGCTATCGCCATTAAGCAATGCGTCGATTTCAGCCTGAGAAAGAATACTGTCGCCCATGTCTTTACCGCAGAATAAAAGCTGTATAAAGAACGTCGGTGACAACCTGTTTGGGTTGCCCAACAACGAGCGGAGTCGCGAGCGTCTCTTTGATGGCGGCAATGAGCTGTTGCTTACCTTCTTCGGTGGCGAGCGTAGCCGCGTTCTGACGAGAGAACAGCAGCAGCAAGCGGCTGCGCACTTCCGGCAGATATTCGTTAAGACGTGAACGCGTTGCCTCGTCTTTCATGCGCAGCGTGATACCGATATACAGTACACGGTCCGCATCACCCAGATTGACGGTAAAGGTATCCAGCGCAAAGAATACCGGGGCTGGCGGTGGAGCCGGTTCCGCTTTGACGCTGGCGGACGGCTGCTGCTGCATGCGCCAGTAGCTATAACCCGCAGTTGCGCAGGCGGCGAGGGTAATCAATACCAGCAGAGGGATCCAAATAGCGCGTTTACTTTTTTTGTTAATCGCGGAGTCAGTCATCAGATACGGGCTTCCTGTTTCGGTACAGCTTATGGGCTGATTATCCC
The DNA here is from genome assembly GCF_025106035.1 of Citrobacter sp. XY323. Lineage (NCBI taxonomy): Bacteria > Pseudomonadati > Pseudomonadota > Gammaproteobacteria > Enterobacterales > Enterobacteriaceae > Citrobacter > Citrobacter sp. XY323. The sequence goes on along the minus strand of NZ_JANYUK010000004.1, from coordinate 179,787 downwards.
GTGTCCTGTCCACGACAAAGCGTGGAAAAGACGCGGATAATCATGCTACCTCTGGCGTTAGGCGAAGATGTCTACTGCTCCATCACCGCGTGCTGCGGCTTGCAGTGAGGCTGGCGCTGCCAGTACGGCGTCATCTTCAGCGGCAAAAATGTCTTGTCCCTGAGCGCGACCCGCCTGCTGTTGCTGCCCGGAAGACTGCTGATTACCGGCAAAGCTTTCACTACTGATACTGCTTTGTCCAAGCTGGATACCGCTTTCAGCCAACTGCGTACGCAGCATCGGTAATGCAGCTTCCAGCGCAGCGCGCACGTGACTGTGTGGCGATACCATTTGCAACTGCGCGAGGTTGTCATCCAGCTTGAGGGAAATGTGCACCTGGCCCAGATCCTGTGGATGCAGACGCAGTTCCGCGCTTTGCTGGCCCTGGCGAGTAAACAGAGTGACGTGCTGGCTCAGTGATTGCTGCCATTCCTGGCTACCCAATGGCGCGCTTAGCACTGGTGCGGCGGTCGGTAACGGCTGAGCGTGGGGCTGCGGGCTACTTAACGGCGCCGTCGCCATGCCAATGCTGGTCGGCGAAGGGGCGCTTTCAATTTCCGCTCTGGTCGTCGCCGCTGCCGTCAACGGGGTTAATGTCGGATTGTTTGTCTGATCTACGCTGCTGGCAGGCGTTGCAATATCCGCTTTGCCTTTTTTGGCATCACCTGGCAGCAATTCGCCAGCATTATCGGCGATAGCGCTGTGTACCGAACCTCGTGACAACGCCGAAAGCGTCGCATCAACGGGGGCTGGCGCGCTGTCGACGGCCGGCGTGGTCTGCGGTTGTCCTGGCAGCATGGCGAACAACGCGCTCAGGTTGGCGAGATCCTCATCGCTCAGTGCGGTGTTTTTTTTATCCTGCTGAGCGACTTTGCCCAGAGTCGTCAGGGCATTAACTTTCAGTGAGGGCGTGAGGGCAGACAACAGTTGCTGGGCGTCTGTCATGTCGACAAGAGAAGCATCAGTGTGCATCTCTTTTTGCGCCAGTAGTTCGGTCAACTTGAGCGACGGTGCTGAATCGCCATTTTTTTGCAATAACCCTTTTTGCAGTTTGCTACCGGCCGCCTGTAAGTCGGCAAACGACAGCGGGGCGTCTTTACCCTGCGCGTTGTCCGCACCTAATGCACCCGCCAGCAGCGCTAAAAAATCCTCGGGTGAATCAACCGCTTTGCCTGACTGAAGACCTGCGGCTACGTCGGTATCGGTGGTAATCAGTTGGGGTAAAGTAATCATTCGGGTTTCCTCATAGCTGCGCGCTGAGCAAATTCATCCATTTTTTTCTGATCCAGGCGGTTTTCGGCCAGTAACGCCGCCGAGGTTTGTCTGTCCTGCAGAGTCTGCCACGCCTGTAAACGTTGTTTTTTGTCGCGCCAACTGTTCAATGCCTGGTCTACTTTCTGCGTCCACTGATTGAGCTGTTGGCGGTGTTGCTCAATCGCTTTTTCCAGCGTCTGAATAAATTGTTGGTAATTGATCCAGCGATTACTGGTAATACCCTGACCCATGTCACTGTTCAGATTGTTGCGATACTCATGCTGATAATCGATCAGCATTTTCAACTGCTCTTCCGCCTGCTGACAGCCACGACGCATCTCTCCCAATAAGACAGCGGCGTCATCTACCTCTTTTTCAGCCAGGTCTTTCAGTGTGGCTAATGCACCATGTTGTGCCATGACCTATGCTCTCCTGCTTACTCACACACCAGGGAAAATCAGTTCTAACGCGTGCAGAGAATCTTCCCAGTCCGCTCGTTCAAAAATGCCTTGCTGTAAGAATGCTTCCAGTTGTGGCCATAGGGCGATGGCTTTATCCAGCATGGGATCGCTGCCTTTGGCATACGCCCCCACGCTGACCAGATCGCGGTTGCGCTGGAAGCTGGATAGCAGCTGTTTAAAGTTACGTACCCGCTCATAGTGTTGTTCACTAATGAGCGCGGTCATGGCGCGGCTGATCGAAGCTTCAATATCGATGGCCGGATAGTGACCCGCCTCGGCCAGATGACGGGACAGCACAATGTGGCCGTCCAGAATCGCGCGCGCGGAATCCGCAATGGGGTCCTGCTGGTCGTCACCTTCGGTCAGTACCGTGTAAAAAGCGGTAACGGAACCGCCGCCGTGAATACCGTTCCCGGCACGTTCGACCAGTGCCGGTAATTTGGCGAATACTGAGGGGGGATAACCTTTCGTTGCCGGCGGCTCTCCGATCGCCAGGGCTATTTCACGTTGCGCCATCGCATAGCGGGTGAGGGAATCCATAATCAGCAATACGTGCTGTCCACGATCGCGAAAATCTTCGGCGATACGCGTGGCATAGGCCGCGCCTTGCATACGTAACAGCGGCGAGACATCTGCGGGAGCAGCAATCACCACCGAGCGTGCACGACCGTCGGTACCGAGAATATTTTCAATAAAATCTTTAACTTCGCGACCACGTTCGCCAATCAGACCCACGACGATAACATCGGCCTGGGTATAGCGCGCCATCATGCCGAGCAGAACGCTTTTACCGACACCGGAGCCCGCGAAAAGTCCCATACGCTGACCGCGACCGACGGTTAACAACGCGTTGATGGGGCGTACGCCGGTATCCAGGACGTGTTCAATCGCGGTGCGTTGTAGCGGGTTAAACGGCGGCGTAATCAGCGCCCCGGTTTCGGTGGTATCCGGGGCGGGCAGACCGTCGAGTGGTTTGCCGCTACCGTCAAGCACCCGACCCAGCAATGCAGGGCCAAGCGGTAATTGCTTCCCGCTTTGCAGACCTTCTCCGGCAATGTTCTTCGCGTAAACGCGCGCGCCGGGCAGAACGCCTTCAACCTCTTCGAGGGGCATCAGAAACAGACGCTGACCGTTAAAGCCCACGACTTCACTTTCGACCTCCTGGGTTTCGTTGCCGTCCTGGCGTTCAATAACGCAGGTGGCACCCAGCGGCAACTGTAATCCCGTGGCCTCCAGCACCAGCCCAGTGGCGCGGGTCAGGCGACCGTAACGGCGCACCGCAGGCAGTAGCGACATTTTCTCTTCGAAGCTGTCCAGCGTGTTGAGCCAGCGAGTCAGGCGAGTGGTCATTACACGACTCCCGGCGCTGCCAGACGGCAGAGTTCTTGCCAGCGCGTAGCGACGCTGGCATCCAGATCGCCTTCATCGGCTGAGACTTTACAGCCGCCGTGATGCAGCGTCGGATCGCCGCGCAGCCGCCAGCCGTGCAGGCTGAGGGTCGCACCGAGCATCTCCTCTACACGCTGGAGATCGTCCGGATGTACGCGTAGCTGCGGTTTACCGCTAAACAGCGGTTCTTGCTGCAACAGCTGTTGGATTTGTTTAATCAGCGCAGCGTTATCCACAATAGGCGTCTGGCCAATAACCTGACGCGCAGCTTCCAGCGCCATTTGCATCAGACGCGAGGCAATTACGCTGTCCAGTGCGTCCAGCGTATTCTGAAACTCGCTCACCAGCTGCTGCATGCGGGCATGGATCGGCGCATGCTGAGCGCGCGCCTGGTTCTGGCCTTGCTCCAGCCCCTGACTCAGGCCTTCCTGATAACCTTGTTCGTGGCCTTTTTGCCGACCTTCCGCCAGACCCGCGTTATAACCTTGCTCATGGGCCTGCAGTTGCAGCTGTGCGAGCTGCTGTTCAAGCTGTTGCTCTGCGGAAAGCTCTGGTTCTGCTGTTTCTTCTGACTGCGGAGTTTCGCTGTGGTCAGCCAGTACGAACTCCGCCATCGGTGGGGCGAGGTCGTCCGGGGTCCAGACTTTCCACGGCAGTTCGTTAGACATAGGTATCCTCGCCGCTGCCTATCACCATCTCGCCGGTTTCCGCCAGACGACGCACAATAAGCAGAATGGCTTTCTGTTCGTTTTCCACCTGCGACAAACGCACCGGACCGCGGTTGGCGAGGTCGTCGCGCAGAATATCGGCAGCACGCTGCGACATGTTGCGCAGGAACTTCTCGCGCAGCGGCTGTTCGGCACCTTTCAGGGCAATCAGCAACGATTCGGAATCCACTTCCTGCAGCAGGCGCTGGATACTGCGATCGTCGACATCCACCAGGTTCTCGAACAGGAACATCTCGTCGATAATTTTCTGCGCCAGCTCGCCGTCGAATTCGCGTACGGCGGTAATAACCGCTTCTTCCTGCTGGGTTTTCATCAGGTTGATAATTTCTGCCGCCGTTCTCACGCCGCCCATTTTGCTGCGCTTGAGGTTCTGGCCATCGAGCAGGCCGTTGAGAACCTCGGTCAGTTCTGCCAGCGCGGCAGGCTGTACGCCGCCAAAGGTGGCGATACGCAGCATCACGTCGTGACGTAAACGCTCGTCGAAAAGCGCCAGTATATCGGCAGCCTGGCCCCGCTTGAGGTGCACCAGAATGGTGGCGATAATCTGCGGATGCTCGTCGCGGATAAGGTCGGCGGCGCTTTGCGGCTCCATAAAGTTAAGCGTTTCAATGCCGCTGGTGGTATCGCGGGTTTCCAGAATATCTTCCAGCAGACTGGAGGCACGTTCCTCGCCCAGCGCTTTCACCAGTACGGAGCGCAGATATTCGTTGGCGTTGATATTCAGCGCGGCAAACTGTTCGGCTTCTTGTTCAAATTCGGCCAGCACTTCCGTCAACTGCTTGTTGGAAATCTGGCGTACATTCGCCATCGCCGTACTGAGCGCCTGAACTTCGCGCGTGGAAAGGTGCTTAAACACCTCCGCCGCGCGATCTTCGCCAATGGTCATCAGCAGGATAACGCTTTTATCGGTACCGGTAAGATTACTCATGATCGTTACTCATCCACTGGCGAATGACCAGCGCCACGACGCGCGGATCGTTATCTGACATTTCACGAATACGCTGACTCATGACTTCTGCTCCCAGACGCTGATTAGTACGACGCTGCTGGGTTTGTTCGTCTTTGCTGAGGCGAACTTCTACCGCTTCTTCGGTTTCCTGACGGACACGCGTTTGTTCTTGTACGGCTTTCGCTTCTTCACTGCGACGGACCAACTGCGGACGAACGGCTTTCCGCCACAGGATCCACGCCACCAACAGAACCAGCAACCAACGACCTGCGGACATTAACTGATCAATAAAGAACGGCTGTTTCCAGAACGGTAGCTCGCCAATGGAATCGTCGGTCGCCGTGAAGGGAGAGTTCACCACGTTCAGGGTATCGCCACGCTTGTCGGAGAATCCCATCGCTTCGCGGGTCAGATCCTCAATCTGTTTCATCTGCTCGGCGGTTAACGGCAACGGTTTGCCGTCTGGTAACGTTTTGTAATTGACCACGACAGCCACCGAGAGACGCTGCACATCGCCAACGTTCATTTTGGTATGGCGAATGGTGCGGTCAACTTCATAGTTGCTGGTTTCATTGCGCTGAGTATTGCGCGGGCCGGCATTATTACTGTTATTCGCCGTCTGTGCGTTTTGCGTATTTTGCGCGTTTTGCTGATTAGCGGGTGGGTTGGCGATTGGCGCAGTATTTGCCGGAGCGGGCTGATTTGACAACGCGCCCGGGACACCGCCTGGTGCTCCGCTACCGACCTGCTCACTGACGTTCAACTGACGAGAACGCAGCACGGCCTGGGACTCATCACCGTTTGGACGGTACTGTTCTTCGGTTTGCTCTTTGTTGGCAAAATCCAGTTGCGCGGTAACCTGCGCATGTACGTTACCGTTGCCGACAATCGGCGACAGAATTGATTCGATACGGCGCTGAACGCGGCCTTCGACGTCGCTGGCGTATTTCAACTGCGCATCGTTAAGATCGCGGCTACTGGTATTTGACTGGGTTAACAGATGACCCGCCTGGTCGACCAGCGTAACGTTGCCCGGCGGCAAGCCTGCAACAGCGCTGGAAACCAGATGCGTGACCGCACTGATCTGACCTTCATCCAGCGCGCGACCCGGTTCCAGATTGACGGTGACGGAGGCTGAAGGCGCTTTTTGCTCACGCACAAACAGCGACGGTTTTGGCATAGCCAGATGCACGCGGGCGCGTTTTACCGGTCCCAACGTTTCAATTGTACGGGCTAATTCACCTTCCAGCGCGCGCTGGTAGTTGACCTGCTCGCTAAACTGGCTGATACCAAATTTTTCCTGATCCAGCAGTTCAAAACCCACCGCGCCGCCTTTGGGCAGACCTTGCTGCGCCAGACGTAAACGCAGTTCGTGGACTTTATCGGCAGGAACTTCAATGGCGCCGCTTCCCTCAGTAAAACGGTAGGGAACGTTCATCTGCGTCAGTTGGGTGACTATCGCGCCACCATCCTGATCGGAAAGATTGCTGAACAGCGTGCGGTAGTCAGGCGCTTTGGCCCACAGGACCATCGCCACGATGATCGCGACGGCAGCGGCTCCCGCCACAATCAGAGGAATTCTGGGATTCGCGCGCAGGCGGTTTAACCACTCGAGAGGTTTAAGCTGGGTTGCAGTCGATGCTGTCGCACTCATCTCGCACCTCGTGGCTTATCGTGGACGGCGTTTTTTGCAAAGTGGAACAAGACTCACTCCCGGGTCAGCAAACTCGAAAAATTGACGGTCTCATTATTTGCGGTTTCGAATTTTTCTATGCGTTAAAAACCGTGGTTTTTTATCGTTATTTAACGCCTTTATCTTATTGACTAACTGGTAATCTCAACTACGTAAAAAATTATCCAGGGGATCAGAATGTCGGCAATACAGGGGATTGAAGGGGTCATCAGCCAGCTACAGACCACGGCGATGTCAGCAAAAATGCAGGATATGCAGCCACAACCGACCGTGAGCTTTGCCGGTCAACTGCATGCGGCGTTAGACAGGATCAGCGATGTACAAACCGCGTCCCGTGTGCAGGCTGAGAAATTTACCCTCGGTGAACCGGGTATTGCGCTGAACGATGTGATGACCGATATGCAAAAAGCGTCGGTATCGATGCAGATGGGGATCCAGGTGCGCAACAAACTGGTGTCGGCGTATCAGGAAGTGATGTCGATGCAGGTGTAGCAAGCCGAACATTCTCCCGCTGCGTCGGGCAACGGGAGAATCGCATTACTTCTGAATTAAATAACGAATCGTTGGACCATCCTGCTGAATATCCAGCACCGTATAGCCGTGATTACGCGCATCCAGTGGAATATTGTTGATTGACTGCGGGCAATCGCTCACCACTTCCAGAATTTCACCTTTCTTCAATTGTGGCATCGCTTCCAGTGTGGCGACAGCCGGGTACGGACACGGCTCGCCGACCATATCGAGGCGATAATCAGGCACGATATTTTTCATACAGACTCCTTGGCAGGCGTCAGCCCAGCGCGACGGAAGAAGCGTTTTTCCCAGCCGATGATGAGCATCAGCGCGGTAAATAACAGCAGATAGGTTACCAGCAGGCCACCGAGCGGGCCGAAGGTGTTGAGCAGATTCACTTTGTCCCAATTGGTGGCAAGCGCGGGAGCAAAATCATCCCAGTAGTAGGCCAGAATGGTCGAGCCAATAACGTTGCCCAGACCCACCCACCAGTAATGCACCTGGCCTTCAACGGCGCGGTACATCCAGCCTGTTTCACACCCGCCCGCCAGAACAATGCCGAAGCCGAACAGCAAGCCGCCGATCACCGCATTCGGACCTGCCCACATGATTTTAGGCTCGACGCCCAGTTGCACGTAGCTAAAGATACCGATGGCGCTGACCGCCATCCCGAAGATGATCGCTTTCGCCATATGGGTGCGACCGGAAATCCACAGATCGCGGAAGGCGGAGGTGAAGCAGATTTGCGCCCGTTCAATCAGCAGCCCGAACCCGACGCCAAACAGCATGGCCAAACCAAGTTTGGGCTTATCCATCGCAGTGAGGAGCGCCCAGCCGATCATGGCGATAAACACCAGCATGCCGAGGCGGAAACGGCGACGGGCCTGATCCGGCTTTTGCGTTAACGGAGAAGCGGCGGAGACTTTCTGCATTTTGACCGGAATACGAAACATCGGCAGCAGGGTAAAGCGTGCGCCAAACCATGAGCCAATAGCCGTTGCCAGCGCGAAAAACCAGGCGTGTAGCGAGAACTGTGGAATACCGGTGAAGAATGCGGCCAGGTTACAGCCCATTGCCAGCCGGGCGCCGAATCCGGCAATCATTCCGCCGACTATCGCCTGCATAATGCGCACCCGACTGCGCGGCATGCGTAATTTGACGTTGTTTGCCCACAGCGCGGCAGCAAAACAGCCACCGAACATACCGAGGATCATCATGCCGTCAATGCGGGTCAGGGGTGAGCCTTCGAGATGGATCAGCTTGTAGTATCCCCATTCTTCGGCGTGAACGCCAAACAGTTGCAGGATTTGACCACCCCAGCGAGTGAATTCGCCGGTAACGGCCCAGAAGGTTCCCGTAATGCCGAAATAGTAGGTAGAGAGAATACCCGCTGCGATGACCGCAGGGGCGGGGGCCCAAAATTTAATTAACCAGGCCTGTTTGAAGTGTTGCCATGACATGCGTTGTGCCTCTGAACTCAGAAGGTATGTAACAAGAAGTGTGGATACTACACCGATCAGAATTTTTGACTATGAGTAATAAGAGGTAACACCGTCTGGATCAATCTTTCTCAACCCTGCCGAAAGGCTGGCGACATCAGGCCTTTAATGCCACAATCCCATTTTCTTCGCATGCAGGATGAATGATGAAAAAATTAGCAATCGTTGCTGTATTTCTGGCGCTTACCGGATGCGCCGAAGTAGAAAATTATAACGACGTGGTGAAAACGCCAGCGCCAGCCGGTCTGGAAGGATACTGGCAGTCAAAAGGTCCGCAACGCAGTCTGGTGAGCCCGGAAGCGATTGCCAGCCTGGTGGTAACAAAAGAGGGCGACACGCTGGATTGTCGCCAGTGGCAGCGAGTGATCGCGCTGCCGGGGAAACTGACGATGATCTCTGGCGATCTCACCAACGTGACGGTGAAACGTGAGCTGTATGAGATTGAGCGTGAAGGCAATACGCTGGAATATGATGGTATGACGCTGCAGCGGGTCGACCGCCCGACGCAGGAATGTGCTGACGCGTTAAAGAAAACGCCGCTGGCCACGCCACTGCCATAAGCTATACGCCCCGGTAGCCACCGGCCACCGGGGTTGAGTTTTATAACACGTCTTCAATCACCCACACGCTGACGCTACCGCCGTTACAATAAAACGTCGCTTCACCGTTCTCATCGGTGACTACGCTTTCTTCGCGATTTCCCAGATAGTCGCGCCAGGTTTTATTCCCGTAATTCGCACCGAGATTGATGGTCTTTTCCCCGTCATCGCCGTTAGACAAAACAACCACACAGCCGGGATCCTCGTCCGTTCCGCTGCGGCTAAAAGCGATACAGTTAGGGTGATCGAAAAAGAGCGTCTGTACCCCGTGCGCGAAGCGCTGGCGCGCGAGGATCAGTTCATCAAGCTGTTCAATGATCGGCATGTCGATAGGATAGGTTTCGCCATCTCCCCCGGTGTCTTCGTAATGCGCCCCGTAGAGGTCAGGATAAAACACTGACGGCACGCCGTTTTCGCGCAACAGGATCAGCGCATAGGCCAGCGGCTTAAACCATGGCTCGACAGGGGCTTCCAGCGCCTGCAAGGGCTGAGTGTCGTGGTTGGCCACCAGCGTGACGGCATGAAACGGGTCGGCTTCCACCAGAGTGTCGGTGAAAATCTGACTCATATCGTAATCGCGACCCTGACGAGAGGCTTCGTGGAATTTCATCTGCAAAGGGGCGTCGAATAGCATAGTTTTCCCCTCCACCTGATTAATGTAGGTTTGCAGCTTGTCGACTTCATGCGACCAGTATTCCGCGACGATAAACAGCGGCTTGGGGGCGACTTCCTGCACATGCTCAATCCACTCTTTATAAAACCATGCCGGAATATGTTTCACGGCATCTAAACGAAAGCCGTCACACTGGGTTTGCTCCATCACCCAACGCGCCCAGTATTTGATCTCCTCAGTTACGGCGTGATTGCGAAAATCGATGTTTTCGCCCATCAGATAATCAAAATTACCCAACTCATCATCAACCTGATCGTTCCAGCCTTCGCCGGTGTAGTCGTTCACGATTTTAAAAATGCCGTCTTCGGTTGGGTTTTCGATATGGTCAATACCGCTGAAGCATTTAAAGTCCCAAATGAATTGCGAGTACTGGCCTGCGCGGGCAGGGAAGGTGTAGCGCGTCCAGCCTTCGCATTCGACGATCTCATCGTCTATTTGCGTGCGATCCTCGGCGTTAACCCGCTGGACACGAATATTCTCTTTCTCATCTGCGCCCATTTTGTGGTTAACCACCACGTCGAGCAGTACGGCAATATCATTGTGTTTTAGCGCGTCTATCGCCGCCAGCAGCTGGTTTTTATCGCCATATTTGGTAGCGATGGTTCCCTTTTGGTCGAATTCGCCCAGATCAAACAGATCGTAGGAGTCGTAGCCAACGGAATAGCCGCCGGATGCGCCTTTATAAGCGGGAGGTAACCACACCATATTGATGCCGATGTCATTGAGTCCACCTGCGCGTTCGGCAAGTTCGGGCCAGAGTTGACCGCCCTCGGGGTAATACCAGTGAAAATACTGCAATAACGTGGGATTTTTCATCTTCCGTGCTCCAGAAGTCGTTTGGCCGACCTCTGGAGTATGGAAGATTATTCAGACGAGACGGGAAATTATTGTGGGGCAGTGGGGGCGTCGGGAACTAACAGCATGCCGGAAAGACGGCCATAAGCGTTATTTAGCGTCTTTTGGCGCGTCGACTGACCGATGAGATTGCTGAGTTCATCCAGACGCTGCTGCAACAATGTTTTGAGCAGTTGTTCGTTATCCAGCGTCTGTTTAATGTACCCGGCCACTAAATCCTGAATACTTCGCGTAATGCCTGGTGGAGTTTGCTCTTCCATGACCACTTCAATACTTTGCAGATAGGTAACTTCCTGTTCCAGTAAAAGGTCCCATTCACCGCGCTGCGCCAGTTCCAGCAGTGAGTGACTGAGCAGCGCGATGCGCTGCCAACGGTTGATAAACTCCACGGCTGAGGTCATTAACGAGACTCCTGGGAAGATGCTTTCGGTGAGATCTGTTTCCAGGCATCTGCAATGTTGCCGAGTAATCCTTCGACTTCTTCAATGGCCTGACAATCATTATTCAGATTAGCGTGCAGTAAGCGGCGAACCATATAGTCATACAATGAAGAGAGATGGGTGGCGAGTTCTCCCCCTTTTTCGTGGTCCAGGCCGGCTTTCAGGCCATTATCAATAATATTGATGGCTTTACTTAACGCTTCACCTTTGGCGACGATATCACCCTGCTGCATAAACAGGCGAGCGCGCACCAGGGCGCTGTTCGCACCATCAAACAACATTTCAATCAGCTGATGTGGATTGGCGCTCATTACGGCGCTTTCCACGCTGACCTGTGCATAGGCTTTGGTACCGCTCGCGGTATACATGCTTACCTCGTGTTATCAGGAATTATTCATCGCTGAAAATTGTTGACCCAAATACGTACTGGTGCTGTTCAGCTTACTCATCATGGAATCCAGTTGGGTAAACTGGGCTTTATAACGAGCAACGACTTCATCAATACTGTTGCTGACGGTCAGATACTGTTTAGTCAGCAGCTTCAGGTTGGCGTTAATATTGTCTTGCGCATTATCGATAATGCCGTCATCGGCCAGATAGCTTTTTACTTCGGTGGCAATCTTAGTGGTAATACCGGTTTCTTTGCCATCGCCAACCAGCAGTTCGCGAGTGGCAGCGGTATTATCTTTCAGTGCCTTAGCCAGCTTTTCTTCATCGATTTTTAACTTGCCGGTACCACCGTCCTGTGTAATGCCAATCTCAGACATGGTTTTAAACGGGGATTCGCTGCCGCTGTTAGCAAATGGCGCACGAATGCCGTTTTGAATGGTACGGAGAACGCTATCGCCCAGCAACGCGCCGTTATCGGCGCTGGCCGCTTCACCCGGTTCAACTTCTTTATATTTCGTCAGCGTGCCAAAGGTATCCACCAGTGAGTTATAGGCTTCTACCCAGGCCTTGATCGCCGTAGTGGCCTTTTCATCACTTTTTGTTACCGTGATAGACGCATCTTTTACTTCTTTGGTCAGCTGGAGCGTGATGCCCTGTGGAGCGTCAGTTACGGTATTGCTTTGACGTTCAATATCAATGCCGTTGACCGTCAATTGCGCATTTTGCGCCCCGACCAGCTGTTTCATTTTCCCGCTGCCGGCTTTGCTGTCATAGGACAGTAAATCGCTCAGTTTTGCGTCGTTGGACACCGAGATGGTCATTTCACTTTCAGTGCCGCTTTCTGCGGTTAACACCAACTGGTAGTCGTCTTCTTTAACCTTCACCAGACTTGCGGAAATACCGCTGTCGGCATCATTTATGGCATCGCGAATATCTTCCAGTGAAGTTTCGCCTTTGCCTAATTTGATTTCCAGTGGCTCTTTACGGCCCGGTTGCGAAATCGTAATCGTACGTTCATCGACGCTGGTATCGCCCAACTGCTCTTTAGTCGAGGTAATTTTCGCCGTAGTCGATAATGACTGTGCCTGCGCCAGTTGAGTGACGCTGACGGTGTATTTCCCTGGAGCAGCGCCCGCGGTGGTGCTGACTTTTAAATCTTCTGTGCTGCTGGTGGCAGTGGTGCTTTTAAACAGATCGGCATTGTTCAGTGCGGTATTCGCAGTCTGAAATTTTTCTAATGCACTTTTTAGCGTGCCATACGCGGTCAGACGCGAGGTGTTAGCGCTCTGCTGCTGAGTAATCGGCGTTAAACGCTTTTTCTCAGCAGTGGTTAAGTTTGTCAGCAATGTATCCAGCGGTAAGTTCGAACCAACGCCCAGTGATGTAAATGAAGGCATGCCTAATTCCTTGTGATTGCAAACAGTAGTTAACCGCTTTATCGGCAATCTGCGCGCAAAGTTTAATAATAGTTTTGCAAAAATAATGCGCGGAATAGTGGTGCATATAGAGGGTATTTCAGCGGCTAAGAAAAAAAACGACGGAAAGTAAAAATTTTCTAAAGTTCGAAATTAAGGTGCCGATACATGGGTTACGGTGAGAAACCGTGGGCAACAGCCCAATAACATCAAGTTGTAATTGATAAGGAAAAGATCATGGCACAAGTCATCAATACAAACAGCCTGTCGCTGTTGACCCAGAACAACCTGAACAAATCTCAGTCTTCCCTGAGCTCCGCTATCGAGCGTCTGTCCTCTGGTCTGCGTATCAACAGCGCGAAAGATGATGCTGCTGGTCAGGCGATTGCTAACCGCTTCACCTCTAACATCAAAGGTCTGACTCAGGCGTCCCGTAACGCCAACGATGGTATCTCCATCGCGCAGACCACTGAAGGTTCTCTGTCTGAAATCAACAACAACCTGCAGCGTGTTCGTGAGCTGGCGGTTCAGTCCTCTACTGGTACCAACTCCCAGTCTGACCTCGACTCTATCCAGGCTGAAATCACTCAGCGTCTGAACGAAATCGACCGCGTATCCGGTCAGACCCAGTTCAACGGCGTGAAAGTACTGGCGAAAGACAACACCCTGACCATCCAGGTCGGTGCGAACGATGGTGAAACCATCGATATCAACCTGAAAGAAATCAACTCCAAAACGCTGGGTCTGGATAGCCTGAGCGTGCAGGATGCTTATAAACAGGCTGATACTGCAGTAACGAAAGATGTTAAGTCCTATGGCGATGGCGGAAAAACACTTAGCAAGCAAACTAACACTGAGCTTGACGGTGCGATTACAGGTACTACAGCAGGTGATGTAACAGGTGCTGAAGTTAAATTTAAAGATGGGCAATACTATTTAGATGTTGACAGTGCAAAGGCTGGGGTCAAGGGTGTCTACAAAGCAGACTATGATGAAGCAACTGGCAAAGTAACTATTCCTGCCTCCAGCACAAAAGTGACAGATACTACGTTAGAAACTGAGATTCAGGGTCTGACTGAAGTTACTGAAAACCAAGTAGAAATGGTAACCAAAACTCCATTTACTCCAGCAGAAATGGCTGATGCGGCTGATGCCCTGAAGGCTGCCGGTATTACGGGTGCAACGAAAGACAATACTACACTGGTTAAAATGTCATTCGAAGATAAAAATGGCAAAGCGATCGACGGTGGTTATGCACTTAAAGTCGATGGCAAGTTTTATGCCGCAGAATATGATGAAAAGTCTAACACTATCACTGCGAAAACTGTTGCCTATACTGATGATAAAGGTGTGTCTAAAGAGGCCGCTGTTCAGTTTGGCGGTGTGAACGGCAAAACTGAAGTTGCAACAGTTGACGGCAAACAATACCTGGCCTCCAGCGTTAAAGGTCACGATTTCAAATCTGGGGCAGCGCTGAACGAAGTCGCTACCGCGAAAACCGATAGCCCGCTGGCGAAAATCGACGCGGCGCTGGCTCAGGTTGCTGACCTGCGTTCCGACTTGGGTGCGGTACAGAACCGTTTCAACTCTACCATCACCAACCTGGGTAACACCGTAAACAACCTGTCTGAAGCTCGTAGCCGTATCGAAGATGCTGACTACGCGACCGAAGTGTCCAACATGTCTCGTGCAAACATTCTGCAACAGGCGGGTACTTCTGTTCTGGCGCAGGCTAACCAGACCACGCAGAACGTACTGTCTCTGCTGCGTTAATTTACGCTTATCGCGCAAACCCCGCTCCGGCGGGGTTTTTTACATTCAGCTTTACCCGTAACCCCCAAATAACCCCCCATTTCACCCACTATTCACCCGATTAAAACCCCTGCAGAAACGGATAATCATGCCGATAACTCATTTAACGCAGGGCTGTTTATCGTGAATTCACTGTATACCGCTGAAGGTGTAATGGATAAACACTCGCTGTGGCAGCGTTATGTACCGTTGGTGCGTCACGAAGCATTGCGCCTTCAGGTGCGTTTGCCGGCGAGCGTAGAACTGGATGACCTGCTACAAGCGGGCGGCATCGGGTTATTGAATGCAGTCGACCGATATGACGCTTTGCAAGGAACGGCATTTACCACTTACGCAGTGCAGCGTATTCGTGGAGCGATGCTGGACGAACTACGTAGCCGGGATTGGGTGCCGCGTAGCGTTCGGCGCAATGCTCGCGAAGTGGCACAGGCGATGGGGCAACTGGAGCAGGAATTAGGGCGTAACGCGACGGAAACCGAAGTGGCGGAGCGTCTGGCTATTCCTGTGCAAGAGTATCGTCAGATGTTGCTTGATACCAATAATAGCCAACTCTTCTCCTACGACGAGTGGCGGGAAGAGCATGGCGATAGTATTGAGCTGGTGACGGAAGAGCATCAGCAGGAAAACCCGTTACAGCAGCTACTTGAGGGTAACCTCCGCCAGCGCGTGATGGACGCGATCGAAGCGTTGCCGGAACGCGAAAAGCTGGTGTTAACGCTGTACTACCAGGAAGAGCTGAATCTGAAAGAGATTGGCGCGGTACTGGAAGTGGGGGAGTCACGGGTTAGCCAGTTGCACAGTCAGGCCATCAAACGTCTACGCACCAAGCTGGGTAAGCTATAGGGGTACATCATTACCCCTGAACAATGCCGCATTACGAATTGACTACCAGGAGTTCTCATGACGGTGCAGCAATCAAAAAGACGGCCTCTAAGCCGCTACCTCAAAGATTTCAAACACAGCCAGACGCATTGCGCCCATTGCTTTAAGTTGCTCGACAGGATCACGCTGGTTCGCCGCGGGCAAATTGTGAATAAAATCGCCATCGCCCGACTGGACACGTTGCTGAATGAAGCAGAGTGGGAACAGGAGAAAAAAGAGTGGGTGGCGCTGTGTCGTTTTTGTGGTGATTTGCACTGCAAAGAGCAGAGCGACTTTTTTGACATTATCGGCTTCAAGCAATTTTTATTCGAGCAGACCGAAATGAGTCACGGCACGGTACGCGAATACGTTGTGCGCCTGCGTCGCCTCGGGAATCATCTGACCGAACAAAATATCTCTCACGATCTGCTGCAGGAAGGGTTTCTCGACGAAAACCTTGCCCCGTGGCTACCGGAAACCAGCACCAACAATTACCGCATCGCCTTGCGTAAGTATGAGCAGTTTAAAGCCCATACGCATATGGGACATATGCAGAAATCCTCCTGGACAGCCAGTTCTGATATATATTAAAAACGAATAAGGTGTAACAGAGTCGTGTTTGTGGATCACGGCAAACGCTTTACACTGTAGTCATAAATGATAGTCACTAATGACAATATTCGGGGTAACTATGAAATTAGCACTTCTGGGACGTCAGGCTCTGATGGGTGTAATGGCTGTTGCACTTGTCGCCGGAATGAGTGTGAAGACTTATGCAGATGAAGGTCTGTTAAATAAAGTTAAAGAGCGCGGCACGCTGCTGGTGGGCCTGGAAGGGACCTATCCCCCGTTTAGTTTTCAGGGCGATGACGGCAAGCTGACCGGTTTCGAAGTGGAGTTTGCCGAGGAACTGGCCAAGCATCTTGGAGTGAAAGCCACGCTGAAGCCGACCAAATGGGACGGTATGCTGGCTTCTCTTGATTCCAAACGCATTGACGTGGTCATCAACCAGGTGACTATCTCTGATGATCGTAAGAAAAAATACGATTTCTCTACCCCGTATACGGTCTCTGGTATCCAGGCGCTGGTGAAGAAAGGCAATGAAGGCGTTATTAAGACTGCTGCCGATCTGAAAGGTAAAAAAGTCGGCGTGGGTCTGGGAACCAACTATGAAGAGTGGCTGCGCCAGAACGTGCAGGGCGTGGATATTCGTACCTATGATGATGACCCGACCAAATATCAGGATCTGCGTGTAGGTCGTATCGACGCCATCCTGGTTGACCGTCTGGCCGCGCTGGATCTGGTGAAAAAAACCAAGGATACGCTGGCCGTTACCGGTGAAGCATTCTCCCGCCAGGAGTCCGGCGTTGCGCTGCGTAAAGGCAATGAAGATCTGCTGAAAGCGGTGGATGCAGCCATTGCTGAAATGCAGAAAGACGGTTCGCTGAAAGCCCTGTCTGAAAAATGGTTTGGAGCAGATGTGACGAAATAATCGTCATCTGATGAAAAAAGGCGCCTTTAACAGCGCCTTTTTTTATTTCATTGCGCCTGAACGTGCATAATAAAAGAACATCACAACAACGAATACCGGAGGCTGTATGCCGCTGCATAATTTAACGCGCTTTCCACGTCTGGAATTTATTGGCGCGCCAACGCCACTCGAATATCTTCCGCGCCTCTCAGATTACCTCGGGCGCGATATTTTCATTAAACGCGATGACGTCACGCCGATGGCTATGGGCGGCAATAAGCTGCGTAAGCTGGAGTTTCTGGCCGCAGACGCGCTGCGTGAAGGCGCGGATACGCTGATAACCGCGGGTGCTATTCAGTCTAACCATGTTCGCCAGACGGCGGCGGTCGCCGCTAAGCTAGGCCTGCACTGCGTGGCGCTGTTGGAAAATCCGATAGGCACCACTGCCGAAAACTATCTCACCAATGGCAACCGTCTGCTGTTGGACCTGTTTAATACGCAAATTGAAATGTGCGATGCGCTGACCGACCCGAATGCACAGCTGCAGGCGCTGGCGACGCGGATTGAAGCGCAAGGGTTCCGCCCGTATGTGATCCCGGTTGGGGGGTCCAATGCACTGGGTGCGCTGGGCTATGTGGAAAGCGCGCTGGAAATTGCCCAACAGTGTGAAGGGGCCGTTTCGCTCTCTTCCGTAGTGGTGGCCTCGGGCAGTGCGGGAACCCATGCCGGACTGGCCGTGGGCCTGGAGCAATTGATGCCAGACGTCGAACTCATCGGCGTGACCGTCTCACGCAGCGTGGCGGATCAAAAGCCCAAAGTTGTTGCACTGCAGCAGGATATTGCCCGGGAGCTGGAACTGACGGCCTCAGCGGAAATCCAGTTATGGGACGATTATTATGCGCCGGGCTACGGTACGCCAAACGAAGAGGGCATGGAGGCGGTAAAACTGCTGGCGCGCCTGGAAGGCATTTTGTTGGATCCGGTGTATACCGGCAAGGCGATGGCGGGTCTGATTGATGGCATTAGCCAGAAGCGCTTCAAAGATGAAGGGCCAATTCTCTTTATTCATACTGGTGGGGCGCCTGCGCTGTTTGCCTACCACCCTCACGTGTAACGACCAGGTAGAAAAACTCTAATGCATGAAAGTATCCAACTGGTGATTGATTCTCTGCCGTATCTGCTCAAGGGCGCAATGTTTACGCTGCAACTGAGTATCGGTGGGATGTTCTTTGGCCTCGTGCTGGGGTTTATCCTGGCGCTGATGCGTCTGTCGCCGCTGCTGCCTGTGCGCTGGCTGGCGCGCTTTTATATCTCTATCTTTCGCGGAACGCCGTTGATTGCCCAGCTGTTCATGATCTATTACGGTCTGCCGCAGTTTGGTATTGAGCTTGATCCTATTCCGGCGGCGATGATTGGCTTATCGCTTAATACGGCGGCCTACGCAGCGGAAACGCTGCGTGCGGCAATCTCCTCCATCGACAAAGGGCAGTGGGAAGCGGGTGCCAGTATAGGTATGACGCGGTGGCAAACCATGCGCCGGGCAATCCTGCCGCAGGCTGCGCGGGTTGCGCTCCCACCGCTGAGTAACAGCTTTATCAGCCTGGTGAAGGACACCTCTCTGGCCGCGACTATTCAGGTACCGGAACTGTTCCGTCAGGCGCAGTTGATTACCTCGCGTACGCTGGAGGTATTCACGATGTATCTGGCAGCCTCGTTGATTTATTGGGTGATGGCGACGGTGCTTTCTGCACTGCAAAACTATTTTGAAGAGCAACTGAATCGCCAGGAGAGAGAGCCGAAATGAGTGCTATCGAAGTCAGAAACCTGGTCAAAAAATTCCATGGGCAAACGGTGCTGCATGGGATCGATCTTGACGTCAAACCCGGTGAAGTTGTGGCGATTATCGGGCCGAGCGGCTCGGGCAAAACTACGCTGCTGCGCAGTATTAATTTGCTGGAGCAACCGGAGGCGGGCACCATTAAGGTGGGTGAGATTACCATTGATACCGAGCGTTCGTTAACTCAGCAGAAAGGTCTGATTCGTCAGTTGCGCCAGCACGTGGGCTTTGTGTTCCAGAACTTTAATTTGTTCCCGCATCGCACGGTGCTGGAAAACATTATTGAAGGTCCGGTGATTGTTAAAGGCGAACCGAAAGCCGAAGCGACAGCCCGAGCGCGCGAACTGCTGGCGAAAGTCGGGTTAGCTGGTAAAGAAACCAGCTATCCGCGGCGTTTGTCCGGCGGGCAGCAGCAGCGCGTGGCTATTGCCCGGGCGTTGGCGATGCGACCTGAGGTGATTCTGTTTGATGAGCCTACCTCCGCGCTTGATCCTGAACTGGTTGGTGAGGTACTTAATACCATACGTCAACTGGCGCAGGAAAAACGCACCATGGTGATTGTGACGCATGAAATGAGCTTTGCGCGCGACGTTGCCGATCGGGCGATATTTATGGATCAAGGACGGATAGTGGAGCAGGGGCCAGCTAAATCCTTATTCACGCATCCGCAGCAACCGCGAACCCGTCAGTTTCTTGAAAAGTTTCTGATGCAATAAATAGTGCATGCAGCACTCGTCGAAATTGTTTTTTGACGAGTGTTGTTCGCATAACTATTTATAATTATTGCTTTATTATTAACTCCCAATACTGTTACTTCCTGCCGTCATTGAGTAATGCTCAAGTAATTGACCATTTGTCCGATAATTTGCATATATAAAATACATTTATGTGTTAGCTTGTTTCATATGTTTGGATGATTATCAATCTCAGGGGTGTTACCACTTAGTATGCAGGGTCATGATTTCTTCACCTGGCGACGGAGTATGCTGTTACGCTTTCAGGAAATGGCGACGGCAGAGGATGTCTATAATGAATTACAACAACAGACGCAGCATTTAGAGTTCGATTTTTACGCGCTCTGTGTTCGTCATCCCGTACCTTTTACCCGACCTAAAACGTCGCTTCACACGACCTATCCCAAAGCATGGGTGGCGCATTATCAGTCCGAGAATTATTTCGCTATTGATCCGGTGCTGAAGCCTGAAAACTTCAGTCAGGGGCATTTACCCTGGAACGATACCTTATTTCGCGATGCACAGCCCCTGTGGGATGCCGCGCGCAATCACGGTTTACGTAAAGGGATGACGCAATGCTTAATGTTGCCTAATCGGGCGTTGGGTTTTTTATCGGTATCGCGTGCGAGTGTCCGTAATAGTCGCTTTGCAAACGATGAGGTAGAGCTCAGGATGCAACTGCTGGTGCGGGAAAGCTTGTCGGTACTGACGCGGCTGCAAGATGACATGGTCATGGCGCCAGAGATGCGCTTTAGCAAGCGGGAAAAAGAGATATTGAAATGGACGGCAGAGGGGAAAACCTCTTCAGAGATAGCGATAATTCTGTCGATTTCTGAAAATACCGTTAACTTTCACCAGAAAAATATGCAAAAGAAATTTAATGCACCCAACAAAACGCAGATCGCCTGTTATGCCGCGGCAACCGGGCTGATCTGAGTAAATTATCGTTCTGAGTGTCAGACGCAAACCCGGCTGAGAGCATCGCTGTCAGCCGGGTTCTTATTACTGGCGGTAGGCCTGTTTAATTTGCTTAACAGTGCTGGAAAATACCGCAGCCTGTGATTGATCTTCAATCAGCGCGATCTGTTTTTCCATTTTAAGAATCACGCGCCCTGCATCGGCTTGGCCCATTGCCTGCAGCATCAGCGTTAACATGGCTTTCAGGCAGGTGACTTCGTTGGCCAGTTCCTGGTTATTCTCAGCAGTGGAAAAGTCAGGCGTACTCATTTATTTTCCTCGTTATGTTTCAATGAAAAAGTGCGATGTCAAATCTTAAGGCGCCGGAGTATACCATAAGCGAGGCTAAAAATATCAGCGGTTGTTTTCTGCGCAAACATAAGTCGCGGACATTAAAATAAACAACATGTTGCGCTGCATATATTTTCTCCACCTGTTGTTTATTTCGAGTATTTTACTCGTTAATTATTGTTACAACTTTAGCTGCCTATTTTGCATTCAACGGACGAATATGAATTTTTTGTCACTATTCTGAAACAGCTATGCAGATATAACCGTGGCAAAAGGTTGCCATAACAGAAAGTTTCCACTCGTCGTACCTTCTAATTTCCAAAAACGAGAGCAAAATCGAAAGACGGCGATTTTTACATTTCAAAGTTGAGATAAAACCCGTTAACATAGGACCGATTAACTATCGGTAGCGTTATCCCTATTCTGGAGATATTCCTTTGATCAACGTTTTTCTTGTTGATGACCACGAACTGGTGCGCGCAGGGATACGACGCATTCTTGAAGATATAAAAGGCATTAAAGTTGTCGGCGAGGCGTGCTGCGGTGAAGATGCGGTAAAATGGTGCCGCTCAAATTCCGTTGACGTTGTGCTGATGGACATGAATATGCCCGGTATTGGTGGCCTTGAGGCAACGCGTAAAATTGCGCGTTCAACGGCTGACATTAAAGTGATCATGCTGACTGTCCATACCGAAAACCCGTTACCTGCAAAAGTCATGCAGGCGGGAGCCGCGGGCTATCTCAGTAAGGGGGCTGCGCCCCAGGAGGTCGTGAGTGCGATTCGTTCGGTTTATTCTGGCCAACGTTATATTGCCTCCGATATCGCTCAGCAGATGGCGCTTAGCCAGATTGAGCCTGAGAAAACGGAAACCCCGTTTGCCAGTTTGTCTGAACGTGAGTTGCAGATTATGCTGATGATCACCAAAGGTCAGAAGGTCAATGAGATCTCAGAGCAACTGAATCTTAGTCCTAAAACGGTGAACAGCTATCGCTATCGAATGTTCAGTAAATTAAACATTCACGGCGATGTTGAGCTGACTCACCTGGCAATTCGCCATGGCCTGTGTAATGCGGAGACATTAACAAGCCAGTGACCGATCAGTTTGATGCCAAAGCGTTCCTGAAAACCGTGACCAGTCAGCCCGGCGTTTATCGTATGTATGATGACGACGGGACGGTCATCTACGTCGGGAAAGCGAAAGACCTGAAAAAAAGGCTTTCCAGTTACTTCCGTAGCAACCTCGCATCGCGTAAGACCGAAGCACTGGTCGCGC
Source organism: Citrobacter sp. XY323 (assembly GCF_025106035.1). Lineage (NCBI taxonomy): Bacteria > Pseudomonadati > Pseudomonadota > Gammaproteobacteria > Enterobacterales > Enterobacteriaceae > Citrobacter > Citrobacter sp. XY323. The sequence continues at coordinate 157,653 of NZ_JANYUK010000004.1, read as the reverse complement.
AAATACAGCAGATTGATGTCACGGTAACGCACACCGAAACCGAAGCGTTATTGCTTGAGCACAACTACATCAAGCTGTATCAGCCGCGTTATAACGTTTTGCTGCGCGACGATAAATCCTATCCTTTTATTTTCCTCAGCGGCGATACCCATCCTCGCCTGGCAATGCATCGCGGGGCCAAGCATGCCAAAGGCGAGTACTTTGGACCGTTTCCTAACGGCTACGCCGTACGCGAAACGCTGGCGTTGCTGCAGAAGATCTTCCCTATTCGTCAGTGCGAAAATAGTGTTTATCGCAATCGCTCGCGGCCCTGTCTGCAATATCAGATTGGCCGCTGCCTCGGTCCGTGTGTGGCGGGCCTGGTGAGTGAGGAAGAGTATGCGCAGCAGGTTGATTACGTTCGTCTGTTCCTGTCCGGGAAAGACGATCAGGTATTAACGCAGCTGATCGCCCGGATGGAAAAGGCCAGCCAAAATCTCGAGTTTGAAGAGGCTGCCCGCATTCGTGACCAAATTCAGGCCGTACGCCGAGTGACCGAAAAACAGTTTGTCTCTAATACCGGAGACGATCTGGACGTCATCGGCGTGGCGTTTGACGCCGGCATGGCCTGTGTGCACGTGCTGTTTATTCGCCAGGGTAAAGTGTTAGGCAGTCGTAGCTATTTCCCGAAAGTCCCAGGTGGAACAGAACTCGGCGAGGTCGTTGAAACCTTTGTCGGACAGTTTTATCTGCAGGGAAGTCAGATGCGCACCTTACCCGGTGAGATCCTGCTCGATTTTAATCTTAGCGATAAAACCCTGCTGGCGGACTCTTTGTCTGAGCTGGCCGGGCGGAAGATCAACGTTCAGACGAAACCGCGAGGCGATCGCGCGCGGTATCTGAAGTTGGCGCGTACCAACGCGGCGGTGGCGTTAACCACAAAACTTTCCCAGCAGTCGACCATTACTCAACGCCTGACGGCGCTGGCATCAGTACTCAAGTTACCCGCAGTGAAACGAATGGAGTGCTTTGATATCAGCCACACGATGGGCGAGCAGACGGTAGCCTCCTGCGTGGTATTCGATGCCAATGGACCACTGCGCGCCGAGTATCGCCGCTATAACATCACGGGTATTACGCCGGGTGATGATTATGCGGCAATGAATCAGGTTCTCCGTCGGCGCTACGGTAAGGCGATTGAAGAAAGTAAGATTCCGGACGTCATATTGATCGACGGCGGGAAGGGTCAACTGGGGCAGGCGAAAGCCGTTTTTGCTGAGCTGGACGTTCCCTGGGACAAACAGCACCCGCTTTTGTTGGGCGTGGCAAAAGGGGCCGATCGTAAAGCTGGCCTGGAAACGCTGTTCTTTGAGCCGGAAGGTGAGGGCTTTAGCCTTCCGCCGGATTCGCCTGCATTGCACGTTATCCAGCATATCCGCGATGAATCTCACGATCATGCGATTAGCGGGCACCGTAAAAAACGGGCGAAGGTGAAAAGTACCAGCACGCTGGAGACTATTGAAGGTGTCGGGCCGAAGCGTCGGCAGATGTTGTTGAAATATATGGGCGGTTTGCAAGGCCTTCGTAACGCGAGTATTGAAGAAATTGCAAAAGTGCCGGGTATTTCGCAAGCTCTGGCAGAAAAGATCTTCTACTCGTTGAAACATTAGGCCCTCTGTAGCAACATAGGGGTAATTTTACTGACAACAGATAGTTATCCGTCATATGCAATTTAATATCCCTACGTTGCTCACGCTGTTTCGCGTCATCCTGATCCCATTCTTTGTATTGGCTTTTTATCTGCCATTCACCTGGGCTCCCTTCGTTTGTGCGCTGATCTTCTGTATTGCGGCGGTCACCGACTGGTTTGACGGCTATCTGGCGCGTCGCTGGAACCAAAGCACGCGTTTTGGCGCCTTCCTCGATCCGGTCGCTGATAAGGTACTGGTGGCTATCGCGATGGTGCTGGTGACCGAGCACTATCACAGTTGGTGGGTAACGCTTCCTGCCGCCACGATGATCGCGCGTGAAATTATTATCTCTGCGCTGCGTGAGTGGATGGCTGAACTGGGTAAACGTAGCAGTGTGGCGGTGTCCTGGATCGGCAAAGTGAAAACCACTTCGCAAATGGCCGCGCTCGCATGGCTGCTGTGGCGTCCAAATATTTGGGTAGAGTACGCCGGGATCGCACTTTTCTTCGTCGCCGCGATACTGACGTTGTGGTCAATGTTCCAGTATTTGAGCGCTGCGTGGGGAGATTTGCTTGAACAGTGATCGTTTCGGCGCAAATTTCAGCAAACGATCGTCAGTGGTGAAAAATATCGTTGACTCATTGCGTCAGGTAAGTAGAATGCAACGCATCGAACGGCAGCACTGATTGCCAGACGATAACAAAATCAAGTGATTAACAAAGTTACTTGGTGATGCGGGAATAGCTCAGTTGGTAGAGCACGACCTTGCCAAGGTCGGGGTCGCGAGTTCGAGTCTCGTTTCCCGCTCCAAATTAAAGACATCGGCAATAGCGGATGTCGGCTGAAAAGCCAGAAGATTTCGGCGCGTTAGCAAAGCGGTTATGTAGCGGATTGCAAATCCGTCTAGTCCGGTTCGACTCCGGAACGCGCCTCCAATTTCTTCCCGAGCCCGGATGGTGGAATCGGTAGACACAAGGGATTTAAAATCCCTCGGCGTTCGCGCTGTGTGGGTTCAAGTCCCACTCCGGGTACCATGGGAAAGAATAGAATAATCAAAGCAATAAGCAGTGTCGTGAAACCACCTACGGGTGGTTTTTTTGTGCCTGAAATTTCCTGCTTCTCGCTCAGCAAACCTTCAAGATCAGAAATCCCCTGGCTTTCATCCTTTGTGCATTAAAGGCATTTGGGGTGTAACGCAGCATATCACCCTGACGGGCGTAACACAGATACGCCAACGCTATTGCAACTCTTACCGGTCTATTTGCACCATCAATATGCGGTGAACTAACAGATTAGATGAAAACAAGCAGAGTCACTATCAGCGTGCAGCATGAGCTCTTAAGGCCTGTCAGCCAGTCGTTGAGATAGATTTTCTGATACATATGAAACTCTCCCTGTTTTGAAATTCTTTTTTATGATTCCAGAAGTCAGGAGGGGCGGCTACAGGTCATGAGAGATAAACGTTCGCAGCCGAGGGGCCTCGAAGACCATTTATTCGACAAAACTCAACGCGTAATCCGGGGATGAGTACTTCTGAGTCACGGAGACTTAAGGCTGAAATGTGAAGCTGTACATCTTTGCGACCATCGGAGGGGGAGATAAGGCCTTTACCGCTCTTGCAGTCAAAGGCTTTGACAATTCCTGTCATTTTACGAGACAAAAAAATTCCTTAAAGCTAATAACGTGTTGCACTATACACATACCCCTGGATAATGCCAGAAATATTTTTCAGCAATCGTGAGATCTGGATAGCTAAAATAAACATTGATTATTATATACGCCCGTGCGTTAATGGTCGCGTCGGTTTGAAGAACAGACAAAATACAAAGTAGTTTACTAAAGCAGTTCTCATTTCAGGTGTTTTATATTTATCCCTTCTTTGAGTCTCCCCACTAAGCACTAAGTAGTTTCTGTAATAAAACCATGTTCGCCGGAAGGCCAAATTAAGGAATACAAAATGTCAAAAAAGATGAATGGTTTAGTAAAATGGTTTAATGCCGATAAGGGATTCGGTTTTATTTCTCCTGTTGACGGTAGTAAAGATTTATTTGTACATTTTTCTGCTATCCAGAGCGATAATTTCCGCACCTTGTTTGAAGGGCAAAAAGTCTCTTACTCCATTGAGAATGGTACTAAAGGTCCGGTTGCTGGCAATGTAGTTATTACAGAGTAAATCCTTTTTTTGTCTGTATGCGATAACGAAGAAGGCTAAAGCCTGAGTAGACATACTGACAAAAGCAATGAATGTATTGTTGGGTCAGTAGAGATGAAATGTTACTGATCCGGCATTCAGGGCAATGGTCAGCATATTTCATCTCTCTTTTGCATGAGAAAGTATGCTGACCATTGTGATTACGTGTAGGTTCGCTGCACGAAAAGTCTAACCACTCGCTTTGCACGACAACATACGCAAGAGGATAGCTTTTCCCAGATATCACCATAATTTTTATTTTTTAAATATGAAAATACTAAACCCGCAGCCAGCGGGTTTTCTGTTATCTGTAGCTTGATAAATATTAAAATACAGAGGTGGTGATTCTGTTCCAGAAATAGAGTCTAAAACGGATTCAGGCTGCTTCTTTTTGGTTTGTCTGGAATACTTTATTGCAATGAGGACAGATTAAAAGAGAACCTTTTTGTACTCTTGAAAAACTGTGTTCAGATTGTTGGGTGCAGTTTGGGCAGGTGCATTTGACAAGATAGTTGCGGCGTGATTTAGAGTCTTTACGTTCTGACATAGGCTTTTCCTTGAGTGGATGAACTTCAACCATACCCTAATTTGTCCAAAAAATCTTAACTTTATGATGTTTTGGATATGTAAATATAAAGAAAAGGTATCGCAAAGAGCCTGATGATAAGGGCGGCTTCCCAAATTTATTTCTGTAATCCTCAATCTCCCTGGCTGCGTGGTTCTAATGAAAATACGAACAGATTGCTCAGACAGTATTTTCCAAAAGGAGCTGGCTTATCGGTTCGCAGCCAGCAAAGAATTAACATTGTTGCATCCAGCAGTTGAACGCACAGCAAAAAGCGGACGTTTTTGAGCTCAGTAAAAAAGGACGTTATATTTTCGCCTGATTGACGCGGGATGATAGCTCCTGATGGCTCTCTTTTCGTTCGCTGTAGCGATCGGCAAGGTAATCGGTTTGCCCCTTGAGCAGCAGCGTGATTTTAAACAACTCCTCGGCGACATCGACGATACGATCATACCAGGACGAAGGTTTCATTCGCCCGCTCTCATCGAATTCTTGCCAGGCTTTGGCTACTGAGGACTGGTTAGGGATCGTGAACATCCTCATCCAGCGCCCAAGGATACGCATCTGGTTCACGGCGTTAAAAGACTGCGACCCGCCGCAGACCTGCATCACCGCCAGTGTTTTTCCCTGTGAAGGGCGAACAGCCCCTTCGCTTAAGGGTATCCAGTCGATCTGTGCCTTCATCACCGCACTCATTGCCCCATGCCGCTCTGGGGAACTCCACACCATCCCATCACACCATCTGACCAGCTCACGCAGCTCGGTGACTTTTGGGTGCGTATCTGGGGCATCATCCGGCAGGGGTAAACCTGAGGGGTTAAACAGTCTTACTTCCGCTCCCATCGCCGTCAGCAGGCGTCCTGCTTCTTCTGCGGCAAAACGACTGTAAGAACGCTCTCTTACCGAGCCATACAGGATCAGTATGCGTGGCGGCTCCTGGAGCTGCAGGCGTTCAGCAATCTGCTGATCGAAGCAATCAGCATTCAGTGCAGGAAAGTGTTCCATTTTTTACTCCTCCGGGAGGTTCTGTGATTTCAAATTCAACACATATGATTTATCATATATGTATTCTAAAGGGAACGGAGTAAAAAATGCTACAGCCTGTTCAGCTTTTTAAAATCCTGTCGGATGAAACCCGTCTCGCGATTGTTATGCTTCTCCGGGAATCCGGCGAACTGTGCGTATGCGATATATGCGCGGCGACCTCTGAATCACAGCCTAAAATTTCTCGCCACATGGCTATTCTGCGTGAAGCAGAGCTGGTGCTTGACCGCCGGGAAGGCAAATGGATTCACTACCGTCTGTCTCCCCACATGCCAGCGTGGGCCGCTGAGACGATCACGACGTCCTGGCAGTGTCTGAGGAAAGATGTGGGTGAATGGCTGAAAAAATCAGCCTGCACATCCTGTTGAGAGAATTTTTCACATACACATAATCATATATAAAGGAATCTAAAATGCTTTTGGCAGGGAGTATTTTTATACTGACGCTGGTCCTGGTCATCTGGCAGCCCAGAGGTCTCAGCATTGGCTGGAGCGCAAGTATCGGAGCCTTACTGGCACTGGGGACGGGGGTCATCCACATTGATGATATTCCCGTAGTCTGGAATATCGTCTGGAACGCAACAGCGGCATTCATCGCGGTGATTATCATCAGCCTGCTGCTTGATGAGTCCGGTTTCTTTGAATGGGCCGCGCTGCATGTCTCCCGCTGGGGTAACGGGCGTGGTCGCCTGCTGTTTACCTGGATAATACTGCTTGGTGCTGCTGTTGCTGCGCTGTTTGCTAACGACGGTGCAGCACTGATACTGACGCCGATTGTGATTGCGATGTTGCTCGCCCTGGGGTTCAGCCAGGCGACGACGCTGGCCTTTGTCATGGCTGCAGGGTTTATCGCAGATACTGCCAGCCTGCCGCTGATTGTCTCTAACCTGGTCAATATTGTTTCGGCGGATTTCTTCGGCCTGGGCTTTACACAGTATGCCTCCGTGATGGTCCCTGTGAACCTGGCGGCCATTGCTGCCACGCTGGTCATGCTCCATCTCTTCTTCCGCCGCGACATCCCGGCCAGTTATGATGTTTCACTGCTCAAGATGCCTGCCAGTGCGATTAAAGATCCGGCGACGTTCAGGGCGGGCTGGATTGTTCTGCTGTTCCTGCTGGTCGGTTTCTTTGTTCTGGAGCCGCTGGGGATCCCTGTAAGCGCGATAGCAGCAGTTGGGGCTGCGGTGCTGTTCGTGGTAGCCAAGCGTGGCCACGCCATTAATACCGGGAAAGTGCTGCGCGGGGCGCCCTGGCAGATCGTGATTTTCTCGCTGGGTATGTATATGGTCGTCTACGGCCTGCGTAATGCAGGACTCACCGAGTATCTTTCTGCTGTACTCAATATGCTGGCAGACAAAGGTTTATGGGCTGCCACGTTCGGTACCGGCTTCCTGACTGCCTTCCTGTCGTCTGTGATGAACAATATGCCGACGGTGCTGATTGGTGCATTGTCCATAGACGGGAGTGCTGCGACTGGCGTCGTCAAAGAGGCGATGATTTATGCCAATGTGATTGGCTGCGATTTAGGTCCTAAAATCACCCCGATAGGCAGTCTGGCAACTCTGCTGTGGCTTCATGTGTTGGCACAGAAAAATATGACCATCACCTGGGGATATTACTTCCGCACCGGCATTATCATGACTCTGCCCGTGCTGTTCGTCACGCTGGCCGCGCTGGCGTGGCGGCTCTCTGTCACTTTGTAATGAGATACTGATATGAGCAACATTACCATCTATCACAACCCGGCCTGTGGCACCTCGCGTAACACGCTGGAGATGATCCGTAACAGCGGTAACGAACCAACTATTATTTATTATCTCGATACGCCCCCGACTCGTGATGAACTGACCAAACTGATTTCAGATATGGGCATTTCAGTACGCGCATTGCTGCGCAAGAACGTTGAACCTTATGAGCAATTGGGTCTTGATGAGGATAAGTTTTCTGATGAGCAGTTGATCGATTTTATGATTCAGCATCCGATCCTGATTAATCGACCGATTGTTGTGACGCCGCTTGGTACGCGTCTTTGTCGTCCCTCAGAAATTGTGCTGGATATTTTACCTGAAGCTCAGAAAGGCTCTTTTACCAAAGAGGATGGCGAAAAGGTCATTGACGAAACAGGGAAACGGGTTAAGTAATCTTTCCGCTTAATATTATCGGGTGCCTGTTGACTTCATACCGGTGCCTGCTCTTCGCTGATAACCCTCGTTCACGACTGGAGAAGCTGATTTGCGGGGGTATCAAAACAGGTTCATTAGCCTGCCCACTTGCCAGAAGAGGCATTTGTCTCACTCCGAATGCATTTCGTTTATCAATTATTGAAATAAATATATACATAATAGTTTTTGATTAGCAGAACTTACCGATGCAGGTCAGTTGAGGCAATTTCATTTCCCTTAGGGTAAGAGTCAAAAACTATCATGAAACAAGAGCTTGTATTGACAGATGAAGACTTACTTGCACGAGGTAACGATCGTTACGTCTTTCAGCATCCACAGGATAGTAACCTGCTGATCAAAATCGTTATTTCAGATATTGCGAACTATAAAAGCAAGTTACGGGAAGTCTTCCGGGACCTCAAAGAATGCAAGCCTGGTCATCAAACAGACTCTCTTTATATGCAAAAGATCGAAGGTCTTGTTGAAACAAATAAAGGTCTAGGGCAGATCACTGTGAAGGAGTGCGATGAGCATGGCAACCTTGCTCAAACTCTTTATCAGCTTGCTCTGAAAAAAGAACTCGATGACAGCAAATTGCAGAAGTTGAATGCTTTTTTAGCATGGTTTGTCAGCACCAGGGTCATTATTAACTCCTTGCATTGTAAAAACATTGTTTATGCCTGGGATAGAGAGCGTCAGGATTATCGCTTCAAAGTCATTGACGGTTTTGGTGACAAAACGTTTTTTCAACTCAGTAAGCTTTCGCAATCAGTTCGCGATAAGAATAAAATCAAATGTCTCAAGCGGATGCTTAACGATTTGAACGGTCTGCAACAAGCTTAACCACGCAGGTTAAAAATAATCGAATCATCAGTTTTCTGTTGCCGGACTTCCGATCCCGCATACCTGATTAACACAGGTGTTTACGCAGAAGTAAGTTACATATTAACTTCTTGAAAAATATCCTGAACTGCTCGGCGTTCGTGCTGTGCGGGGGCAAATCCCACACCGGATACTATGGGAAAGAATAGAACAATCAAAGCAATAAGCCGTGTCGTGAAACCACCTACGGGTGGTTTTTTGTGCCGGCTTTTGACGAACCATAGGTATTTTGCGTCAAGTAAGCCTGCCAGATACGTTAAGCCGCCCGCTACACACTCCCCATTGCCAATCAATCTATCGACGAATCGGTGCATTAAACATAAACCCTCCCCGGGCTGGGTTGTTGATAAAGCCATCCCGGGCGGGATTATAGTTGTGGTCCTGAAAACCATTCATCATGATGGGATCGCCTATGCCATCCTGAATTGCCAAATGTCTGGGGATTCGGTTACGTGCCCTGAATGTGAAAGCGAAATCATCCGTCCCGCCAATGATGATGACGCCATTTCCTGCAAGAAGTGCCGCGCTTAACTCTTGCTCTCTTGCGGCCTGGTTTTGTAACGCGCTGGCTGCGGCGGACGATGACGCCAGCAGCAATACGAGGACGGCGCATGACAATACCGGTGGCAGTTTCATGATTAATACCCATTAAAAGTATGGCTATTAAAGTATAGTCTTATGTCGTCATCTCATCTGAATAGAAAATGAACAGTTTAAGCCTGTTGCCTGTACGGAGTCTGAGGGGGCGGGAGAAGAGCGCCGCGCAATTAAGAACTATAATAAAAACAGTCGACAGTTGATGACTCCAGTTTGCAGATAGTACCGATACAGGGGGCGGTTATGCGCGTCTCATTTTCTCCGCGAGTTGCGTTCACCGCATTGCTCATTTTTAGCTTTGCAGTATCCCCGGCGGAAAACGGAGGGCCATTTTCGCCGTACGCCAGGAGCGCGGATCCTGTTGCATTGTCGCAGCAGTCATTCAATCACATGATCTCTTACCAGGTTATGATGCGATCCTCATCTGCGCGGGATGAAAATAAAATCATTCGCTACAGTTATCAAAAACCCGGCTACGTGCGAATGGATTTTACCCAGCCACATTCAGGCGCGGTGCTTATTTTTAATCCTGTCAGCGGGAAAGTGACGTTATGGCCATTTGGTGTGGGTACGTTGCCCGTTTTGCACCTGTCGCCCACCAATTCATTGATCCAGGATGAGCGAGGTCATCGGGTGGATCGCTCTGATATCGGCGTGTTGTTGGGCAATGTTCGCCATCTGCAACGCGAGGGAACAACTACCGTTGTTGCTAAGGAGCGCCTTGCGGGACGGGAGACGACACACATATCCGTAATGGGGCCAGGAAAACAGACCGTAGATGGCGTTCACCGCTACGACATCTGGCTGGATAACTATCATGGACTCCCTGCCAAAGTGATCAGCTATGCGCCAGATGGGCAGCGATTAGAAACTGTTCTTCTGGATGCTATGGTTATCAACACCCGTTTCCCCGTCAATTTTTTCACGCCTTGAGGGAGCCTGCACTATGGCTGACTATCAGTTTTCCACAGTCTGGCGGGTTGAGGCTTCAATTCAGGAGGTATGGGATGTTTTTTCCCATCCGGACAGGTGGCCTGAATGGTGGGGAAGTCTGGAACGCATCGTTGAGATAAGGAAAGGGGATTTACGGGGTATTGGGGCGTTGCATCGTTATACCTGGAAAGGGGCGCTTCCTTATCGCTTAACCTTTGATATCAATGTGTTGAAAATACGGCCTTGCACACTGCTTGAAGGACAAGCCAGCGGTGCGGTGGAAGGGCGAGGGGTATGGTCTTTTACTGCCAATGGTACAGCGACTATTGTCAGATATGACTGGCATGCGCGTACCACGATCCGTTGGATGAATTATCTTGCCCCGCTGGCAGCACCTGTATTTCGCTGGAATCACAATACGGTCATGCGCGAGGGGGCAAGAGGGTTAGCCCGCAAACTGGCAACGACTGTGTATATAGTCTGAACGTATCTCCGCTGCTGTACTTTTTTGGCTGTAAATGGCTTAATAGCGACCTTGCAGTTTCTCACTTCATTCACAGTTAACAGGTCTGTTATTGATGAATAATCTCCATCGACTCGCCTTTTTATGCCAGCCTCTGTCTGCTGTGATGATCGCGTACGGTTTCCCCTTTAGCCGTAGCTCAACTCTTACAACCTGGACAGACAGCAATGCAACGTCGTCAGTTTCTCAAAAATAGCGTTCTCCTTTCCGCCGCCGGATTAGTCGGCCCTGCAGTCATTAGCCAGACGGTACGTGCCGCTGAGCCATCCGTTGCGCCAATAGCTCGTCGACGCTTTGTCTTATCCCAAACGTATAAACTCAATCCTCCTAAGGGATCGAGCGGCGTGGTGAAACTGTGGATCCCGCTACCGGTGGATACCGCATTTCAACAAATGACGGCGCTTGCCTTTAGCGGAAACTATAAGCAGGCGTACGTCACCACCAATAATACCTACGGCGCGAAAACGCTGTTTGCCACCTGGGCTGACTCGCAGGGTGAATTGTTGGTTAAAGTTGATATCGACATTGAAACCGCCGACTGGGAACCGCTGAAGCAGGACGCGCTGAAAAACTGGCAGGCACCTGAGAAGATTATTTATCCGCTGGATGTAAAACCGTATCTGTTGCCGACGGCACATACCCCAGTTGATGGACTGGTCCTGGAAACCGCGCGTAAAATCACTGGTAATGAGCAGGATCCGCTGAAAAAAGCGCGCCTGATTTACGAATGGGTCAGCAGCCATATGGAGCGTGACAACGACGTTATTGGCTGCGGCACGGGGGATGTGGCGGAGATATTAAAAAGCGGTAAGCTCAAAGGAAAATGCACCGACATGAGCTCCGTTTTTGTTGCTCTGGCGCGGGCCAGCGGTATTCCGGCGCGCGAACTGTTTGGCATCCGTCTGGGCAAGGCCAATAAGCTCGAACGTTACTCGAAAAGTGCTTTTGGCACAGCCGACAGTGCAGGCGTTGCCAATGTGAGCGGCGGTCAACACTGCCGTGCTGAGTTCTATCTGGCAGGTTACGGTTGGTTACCGTGCGATCCTGCTGACGTGACCAAAATGCGTCTGGCAGAGAAAAAAACGCATCAGGATGCCGATGTCCAGGCGGTTAACGCTTACCTGTTTGGTAACTGGGAAATGAACTGGGTTGGATTCAACTACGGACGTGATTTCGAGTTGTATCCGGCAACGGAGCAGGGGGCCATGAATAACTTTGGTTATCCTTACGCTGAAGTCGATGGTGACCCGATCAATTTTTATGATCCTAAAGCGTTCTCCTACAGCTATGTCGCCACAGAACAACGCTAAAGGTGCGGGGCTTACCCTGTTGACGGCTGCTGCGGCCGCCGTCACCGCTGGCTTATGCTGTGTTGGACCGCTACTTTACCTGCTGTTTGGTATTTCGGCGGCGAGCTTCGCCGTTTTCACCCGGTTTGAGTTTTTGCGAACTCCTCTGGTACTGCTGTCCCTGGGATTATTACTGCGTGTCTTCTGGCGGCTCTATTTTTCCAAACGGTTGTGGTGCTCCGGGGGGTTAACTCTGAAGCAAGCGCGCGTTCTCTACTGGTGCGCGCAGGCATTGATTTTACCGGTGCTATTTTACCCAACGCTTGTTGCCTGGTTTTATGAGGTATTTGAATGAAGATCTTCACGTTAGTTGCATGCTTGCTGTTGCCGCTGTGGGCTCAGGCGGCCAATCAAAAAGTGGTGCTGGATATACAAAATATGACCTGCTCGTTATGCGTTATTTCGGTCAACCAGGCGCTACGTGAAACCGACGGTGTGATTAAAGCAAAATCCTCTCTCAAAACCCGGCAGGCAGAAGCCATCGTGCCAGAAGGTTTCCCAACCGATACTCTACTTAACGCAGTAGCGAAAACGGGCTATACCGCAACGCTCAACCGTATTGAACAACAGTAAACCACCTGCGGGTGGTTTTATTGTGTTTTCCCGGTATGATGCCCGGCGGCTTAGTGTTCTCTTTTGTGCGTTAACTACCGGAATTCCCCTCTTTTCCTGTTAACCTGAACAGGCGGCTGCTGTAAGCCGCATATGCCCATTTATATCTGTTATCCCTCCAGCCATGTAGGATGATCACAGGCAAGATTTTTTGACTAAGGAAAAGCGTTATGAAAACGGGACCATTAAACGAGAGCGAACTGGAATGGCTGGATGATGTACTGACTAAGTACAATACAGATAAGGCTATTCTGGATGTGTCAGAACTGGATGGTTTACTGACGGCGGTACTGAGTTCACCGTATGAAATTGAACCGGAGCAGTGGTTGGTCGCTATTTGGGGCGGCGCGCAGTATGTTCCTCGCTGGTCCTCCGAAAAAGAAATGACGCGTTTCATGAACCTGGCGTTTCAACATATGGCGGATACGGCCGATCGCCTGGATGAATATCCTGAGCAGTTTGAGCCGCTGTTTGGTTTGCGTGAAATTGACGAGCATGAACTGACCATCGTTGAAGAGTGGTGTTTTGGTTATATGCGCGGCGTCGCGCTGTCGGACTGGTCCGCGTTACCAGACTCGTTAAAACCGGCGCTCGAGGCTATTGCGCTGCACGGTACGGAAGAAAACTTTGCGGTCGTTGAGAAAATGACGCCAGAAGCGTTCGAAGAGAGCGTGGATGCCATCCGCCTGGCGGCGCTGGATCTGCATGCTTACTGGATGGCGCATCCTCAGGAAACGCCGATTAAAGTACCGGTCAAAGTGGATGCCAAGGTAGGGCGCAATGACCCTTGTCCGTGCGGTAGCGGCAAAAAATATAAGCAGTGCTGTTTGCATTAAGAAAAAGGGGCGTTAAGCCCCTTTTGTTTTAACCCACTTCCGGTAGTAATCCTGCTGCAATAGAAAACTGTACGGCTATCACCACAATGCCGCACAAAAATACCAGCGCCAGCGCCGGAGCACCCCCCGCCACGCGGTAGTTAGCCTGTGGATTCTGTTTTCTGCTCTGCCATGCCAGCATCGAGGGAATGAGCAGCGCCAGCACCGCCAGGGCAACGCCCGCATACCCCAGGGCCATGACGAAACCACGCGGATAGAACAGCGCGAATGCCAGCGGCGGCAGGAAGGTCACCACGCCGGTTTGCATTCTTCCTGCTACGGTATTGCGGCGCTGGAAGAGGTCGGCCAGGTAGTCAAATAATCCCAGTGCGACGCCGAGGAAAGAGGTTGCCAGCGCAAGGTCGGCAAACAGATGCACCGCCAGTTCGACGTGCGGCGAAGCCACGACTTCACGTAATGCTTGTAATAAACCGTTTAAACCAGCGTGGTTGGCTAACAGCCCCATGAACGTTGAGGAGTTAATACTGCCAAGCGTGGCCAGTTGCCAGAAGATATAGGCGACTAGCGGAATGGCGCTACCGGTGATAAACACCCAACGCAGTTTACGGATGTTACCGTTCATATAGCTGACGATACTGGGGACGCTGCCGTGAAAACCGAACGAAGTGAAGATAACCGGGATTGCAGAAAGTGCCAGCCCCTGCTGAAGCGGCAACGTAAGCAGGTTTACTTTATGGATATGCGGCATTAACAGGGCCAGCATCACCACCAGGAAGATTATCTTGGCACTGAACAACAGACGGTTGAACAGATCGACCAAAGATGTGCCAACGCAAACCACGCCACCGGCAACAAAGGTGAACAGCAGTACGCCTGTTGTCGGGGAGAGTGTTGTCCCGGTCCAGTCGCTGATGCTGGAAGCCAGCAACTCACCAGCGCCACTGATATACGCCGCCGTCAGCGCGTACATTAAAAACATCATGCTAAAGCCCGTTACCCATTGTCCGTAACGACCAAGATAACGTTTTGCCAGCGTACCCAACCCGGTGTCTGCCGGTACGTGTTGATACACTTCAAGCAGCAACAGCGCGGTGTAGCACATTAGCGCCCAAAGACTCACTAACAATACCAGCGTGACGCTAAACCCCACGCCTGCCGCGGCCAGCGGCATTGCCAACATACCGGCACCAATCGTGGTTCCCGCCACGATAAAAATACTACCCAGGGTTCTGTTTTTCACGCTTTCCTCTGTCCCAGAGATAATCAACGGTTATATCTGCGGCGCAGGTTAAGGCAAAACGCTATTTTCGTCAAATCACCGTTACAATGAATGTACATTAATCTTTACGATGTTTGGCGCGTTAAGATGTATCACAAATGATATTTATCTGCGGGTAAACCTGCGTTAGCGCAAAGTAAGGTCGTGCCGTTCACATTAGGCTACGGACTTTATTGAGGAGGTAGTATGGAATCTATTCACGGTCACGAAGTGCTCAACATGATGATTGAATCTGGCGAGCAGTATTCAAATGCCAGCCTTGAAGCGGCGATTACGGCACGGTTTGGCGAGCAGGCTCGTTTTCACACCTGTTCTGCAGCGGATATGTCGGCAGCTGAGCTGGTGGCGTTTTTAGCGGCGAAGGGAAAATTTATTGCAAAAGAAGACGGCTTCTCTACGCACGAAAGCAAGATCTGCCGTCACTGATTTTAGCGGGTAATGATGGCGGGTTGCCTTCATTACCCCACAACATTAATTCTGTGTATCAAGCGTAGCCAGTTCTTTATCGATGAAATAAAGACCTTCGCCACTTTTCCCTGCCAGCGATAACTTATCAATGACAGATTTAAATAATTTCTCTTCTTCATGCTGCTCGGCAACATACCATTGCAGGAAATTAAACGTCGGATAATCCTGGTGGGTCATTGCCGCGTGTGCCAGCTCATTAATTTTCTGGGTGATCAACTGCTCGTGTTCGTAAGTAACACGGAACAGTTCGTCCAGAGACGCATATTCAGCAAAGGGGGAAGAGACGGTGTTAATACACGGCAAGCTGCCGGTATCGGTCAGGTAGTCAAACAGACGCTGCATATGCGTCATCTCTTCCTGGGCGTGACGGCGCAAAAACGCGGCGGCGCCTTCAAAGCTGTGATAGCTGCACCACGCGCTCATCTGTTGGTAGAGCAGAGATGAATATAATTCAAGGTTCATTTGCTCATTCAGTTGGTCGATCATTTCTGTTTTCAGCATGGTTGTGCTCCACAAACGTTATTATATATTAGCGTGGCGTCACTATAATTTGTTATTTAATTATTTGCAAAAGGTAAAATAATAAATTTATTTATTAAAAATGCGAATGGGAATAAAACGCATTAACGCTATTAAGCGGGGAATATAAATAATGAAAAGGCAGAAGACCAGCAATAATGTGCTGGTCGAAAATATTAATAATTGAAGGCAGGCGATTGGGATACCGCAACGCCGTGACACTGCCAGGCGAGCGTGATTTTGGTATTTAAGCACAGAGAACCGGCATATACGCTACAGGTTGACACCGGCTGACCAAACGCCATTGCGTTGGCATAACCCAGGCGCTGACACTCTTTGGTGGCTGTGCCTTGGGTCACGTAATCATCGGTACGCGCCGTTTGTAGCATGGCCTGGTTGTAGGTCAGGCGAACGACGCCGGTGATGGCACTGGCTTCGCTGACCTGCGCCTGTTTAGTAATAGTGCATCCTGTCAGCACGAGCGGCAAAAGGGCAAGGATAAAGGTCTTCATGTGATCGCTCTGAAAGTTCGGAGATAGGCTATCATGGCATATGTGGTGGCGCATCAATGGCTTGAATAGCCCGAAGATCACCTGCGATTAATCGCAACGACGTCATTTTATTGAGGCTATTCTGAGCTGTCTCAGAAAAAATGTGAGCACCACATTATTTTATAAAACAAAATTTCATTAAATTTGAAGGTGAGTTTGCAAAATAGTAATGTGGCCTGAATGTTATGACTTTCAGCGGGCCTCCGCAGCGCATTCAGGAGATTACAGAATGAAAATTGCATTGATGATGGAAAACAGCCAGGCAAGCAAAAATGCCATCATTCATAACGAGCTTAAAGCCGTTGCGGATGAGAAAGGTTTTCCAGTGTATAACGTCGGGATGAGCGACGAAAATGACCATCATCTGACCTACATCCATTTAGGGATTATGGCCAGCATCCTACTCAATTCCAAAGCCGTGGATTTTGTGGTTACGGGGTGCGGTACGGGCCAGGGGGCAATGATGTCACTGAATATACATCCGGGCGTGGTGTGCGGTTACTGTCTCGATCCGGCAGACGCATTCTTGTTCTCTCAGATCAACAACGGGAATGCGCTTTCTCTGGCATTCGCCAAAGGTTTTGGCTGGGGTGCTGAGCTGAATGTACGCTATATGTTTGAAAAAGCATTCACTGGTCGTAACGGCGAAGGGTATCCACCAGAGCGTAAAGAGCCGCAGGTGCGTAACGCGGGTATTCTGAACCAGGTGAAAGCGGCGGTGGTAAAAGAAAACTATCTGGACACTCTGCGCGCTATCGATCCTGAACTGGTAAAAACCGCCGTATCTGGTCCGCGCTTCCAGCAGTGCTTCTTTGAAAACTGCCAGGACAAAGCGATCGAAGCGTTTGTACGCGAGATAGTTGGCTAAATCCTGTTGGCCCGGCGGTGTTCGTCTGCCGGGCTATTTGTTCTTGCTAGATACTGCGCTTCCAGCATCATGGGTAAGCCGCAGCGTATCAACCATACCTACCAGACAAATAATCGCAATTGCGACAAAGGCCAGCCGGAAACTGATCCCCGGAATATTGCCTAACGCCAGCCATTCACTCACCTCTTCGCCGATACGGATCCCGATAGCGGCCAATGAAATGCCCAAGCCTACCGCTAATTGTGTTGCCGTACTGAACAGCGTATTGGCGTAGCTCATTTGTGGTCCGGGGACGTCCGCAAAGGCAAGCGTGCTGATGCCGGTAAACTGAATTGAGCGGAACACGCCGCCCAGATACAACACCAACAAAATAACCCACACCGGGGTCTGCGGCGTAATTAATGCGCAGGCCAACAGCGCCAGGACGTTTAACGCACCGTTGATTAACAGCAGTTTCTTAAAGCCCAGCCAGCGTATCAACGGCGTGGTGGCAGGTTTTATCGTCAGATTGCCCACAAACACCGCCAGAACCAGCGAACCCGCGTGAAAAGCGTTCATGCCAAAACCGACCTGGAACATTAACGGCAGCAGAAATGGTACAGCGCTAATAGATGCACGAAATAGTGACCCGCCGTACAGGGTGACGCGAAAAGTAGGGGCGCTCATGGCATCAAGACGAATCATCGGCCAGGTAGTGCGACGAAAATGATGCAGGGCAAACAGAAAGGTCACGGTTCCTAGCGCCAGCAGCCCGGCGGTTAGCCAGCCCTGCGGCTGCTGGGTTCCCAGTAACTCCATGGCATACACCAGGCTAACCATCGCAACAGAGGTCGCGATAAAACCCGCTATATCAAATGGACGGCGCTCGTCGTCATGAATATCCGGGATGAAACGTAGCGCCAGCGCGATCGCCAAAATTCCCAGCGGTACGTTAATAAAGAAGATCCAACGCCAGTTAGCATAGCTGGTAATGAATCCTCCAAGCGGTGGTCCGATGATAGGCGCGACTAACGCGGGCCAGGTCAGGGTAGCTATGGCGGTGATCAACTGATGTTTAGGCGTGGTGCGCAGTACCGCGAGACGGCCAACAGGAACCATTAGCGCGCCACCCACACCCTGTAAAATTCGCATTGCTACAAAGCTCTCAAGGCTTTCGGACAAACCGCATAAAACCGAAGCGAGAGTAAAAATCGCCAGCGCCAGGGTAAACACTTTTCGGGCACCGAAGCGATCCGCAATCCAGCCGCTGGCGGGGATAAGCACCGCGAGGGTGATCAAGTAGGCGCTGATACCAATGTTCAGGTCTACCGCCTGTACGCCAAAGCTTTTGGCCATGTCGGGTAGGGCTGTGGCAATCACCGTGCCGTCAATAAATTCCATAAAGAAAGCCCCGGCAACAAGTAATGCTGCCGGGGAAAGACCGCGTTGGTTCTCAACCGCTAACTGTTCACTCATGTTGTGCTTGCCATCTCAAAAGAAACTGACTAGACCTTTTTTATTTTCAGCGCATTTGTAATGTGTGCGCGGCTATCGTTTCGATCGCTGAATAGGTACTATGACGACCTTTCTATAAGGAGCTCACTATGTCCCAAACATTGAATGCCGATCAGGAACTGCTCTCGGACGTTGTTGCCTGTCAGCTGGTTATCAAGCAAATTCTGGATGTTCTTGATGTTATTGCCCCGGTAGAAGTTCGGGAAAAAATGTCCAGCCAACTGAAAAACATCGATTTTTCCAGCCATCCTGCAGGGGCCGATCCGGTCACTATGCGCGCAATACAAAAAGCGGTTGCCTTGATCGAGTTGAAATTCACGCCGCAGAATGAATCCCACTAAAATAAACCGTTGTTTCAGATTTTAGAAAGGTTTTTTTGCGCCTCGCAGAATGGGAGGCGCGTGCCAGGGAAAATCAGAGGTTGACCGGATAAGGTGCGCTGCATCGCTATCCGGCATTAACGCGATGAAAACTGAAGATTAGTGATGCTGGTAGTTAACGACGTTGAGCAAGTGCTTATCGGTTTGCGCCATGCACAACCCCGCGCGTTTGGCGCTGCGGACTTCATCAAGAATCGTCTGTAACAGCACGCCATCCTGCTGCTGCTCTTTTTCCAGGTCGTGAAGAAAATCAATGGTTGGCGCATCGTTTAATGCTTCAGCTTCATTGGTTAAACGCGAGAGTTTACTCGAACGCTGTTGATATTCATCCAACGTTTTCTGAAACAATTCTTCAAGGGAACTCAGTTCATCACCCGGCACATCCATGGCCTTGACGATGGGATTAGCCCCGGCACTTTTCATAAAATTGAACATACGCATCATTTGAGTCACGTTACCTTGCGCCTGCGTGCGTAGAAACGTGGCTGTACCTGTCAGGCTATGCTCGTAGCACCATTCGCTGAGATGCAGGTAAAGATTCGAGGCGTAGAACTCGAGATTCATTTGTGTATTGAGTTTATGAACAATTCCAACTGCAGCCATATCAATATCCTTATTTCCAGAAAGGGGGATGTACGTTACTCACGCCAGTACAGCGGGCTGCCGCTGCACTTCACCTCTACGTACAATTAAAACTGTTAGCAGAATAAATCCGTTCCGCCGGTCCTTTAGTGATCACGAATTATATTCGCTCCGATCGAGATTCAGCATAACGCTTGCCCTGGTATAAGAAAATCCTTAAATCTGCGTATTTATGTTTTTTTACATATTGTCATAACAGTATTCATGCTTCTGCTGTTTTGGCATATAGATGACATGAATGTAAGGGGTTGAAATTTATGTCATTAAATGGTTTTCATGATAATGAAATGGTGTTTCATATCACAAAATTAAATTCCACAATAAGGTATTGTCTGGCATCTGATGATTATCTGCCCAAGTTGAAAGGCAATTTCACGATCGGGATGGATTAGTACAAATTATCTGATGGCTAATTTTTTGCGCCAGATCAGTTTTAATCAAATTGAGAAATTTAACAGTCTGCACTGGTCATCATTAATTGTTTCGTTTATGTCGATTAAGCAAGGAGTTACATATGAAGAAGGTTGCGGTGCTGCTGGCACCCGGTTTTGAAGAGGCGGAGGCGATTGTTACCCTTGATATTCTGCGTCGCCTGAATATCGAAGTCGAAACCCTGGCCTGCGCAGAGTCACGTGCGGTGGTGAGTTATCATGACGTACCGATGGTGATGGATAGCACGCTGGCCGCGCGCCAGACATATCTCTACGATGCCGTCGTATTGCCAGGCGGGCCGCAGGGCAGCGTTAATCTTGCCGCCAGTGAGGCGGTCATCCAGTTTGTATCCCGTCATGATCAGGCAGGAATGCTCATTTGCCCGGTATGTTCTGCGGCCGCGCGCGTGTTGGGCGGCAACGGTCTGCTGAAGGGGCGTCGCTATGTTTGCTCAGGAGATCTGTGGCAAAACGTCACGGACGGGGAATATATCGATGCGCCGGTTGTTGAAGATGGCAATCTGATTAGCGGCAAAGGATTAGGGCATATTTTCGATTTTGCGTTGACGCTTGCGGCGCGCCTGCTGGGAGATGACATTCCGGTTCGCGATCACGCTGACCACATTTATTACCGATGGTAATCATGTTCCCGAATGCTTCGGTATTCGGGAACAAGGATTCGTTGGCTGATGTTATGGATTAATTTGCTATCCCTCTTTTTTCCCGTCGACAAAACCGCGTTTTTTTATGTCATTTCCCGCTGAATTTATGTACGCAATTACTGTAATTCTGTGGTGTGATGCCGCTCTCTTATGGAGAATCAATTTCCCGCTAAAACTACTCTCAGCACTGGCATTGATCTTATCACTAAAAGGTAATGCCTTGTTTTACGTCCGAATTACAAAAAATCGTCTGATTTTACCCTACATAAAAGAACGTTAAAGCTGGAGTTAACCATGCACAAATTCACTAAAGCGCTGGCTGCCATCGGTCTGGCTGCCATTATGTCACAATCCGCTATCGCTGAATCCATGAAGCTCGGTTTCCTGGTCAAACAACCGGAAGAACCGTGGTTCCAGACTGAATGGAAATTTGCCGATAAAGCCGGTAAAGACCTTGGCTTTGAGGTGATTAAAATTGCCGTCCCGGATGGTGAGAAGACCCTTAACGCCATCGACAGCCTGGCTGCAAGTGGCGCAAAAGGGTTTGTGATTTGTACGCCGGACCCCAAACTCGGGCCTGCCATTATGGCCAAGGCGCGTGGCTACGATATGAAAGTCATTGCCGTCGACGACCAGTTTGCTAACGCCAAAGGTAAGCCGATGGATACCGTGCCGCTGGTGATGATGGCTGCAACCAAAATTGGTGAGCGCCAGGGCCAGGAGCTGTATAAGGAGATGCAAAAGCGCGGTTGGGATGTGAAATCCACAGCCGTAATGGCCATTACCGCGAATGAACTCGATACCGCGCGTCGCCGTACATCGGGTTCAATGGAAGCGCTTAAAGCCGCAGGCTTCCCGGAAAAACAGATCTACCAGGTCCCCACAAAATCGAATGACATCCCCGGGGCATTCGATGCCGCTAACTCCATGCTGGTTCAGCACCCTGAAGTCAAACACTGGCTGATTGTTGGCATGAACGACAACACCGTGCTGGGCGGCGTACGTGCGACCGAAGGGCAGGGCTTCAAAGCGCCGAATGTGATTGGTATCGGCATCAACGGCGTTGATGCCGTGAGCGAACTCTCCAAAGGCGAAGCGACCGGGTTCTACGGTTCACTCCTGCCAAGCCCGGACGTTCACGGCTACAAATCAAGTGAGATGCTCTACAACTGGGTAACGAAAGGTGCAGAGCCACCGGCGTTTACGGAAGTGACGGATGTGGTGCTGATTACCCGCGATAACTTTAAAGAAGAACTGGCGAAGAAAGGCTTAGGCGGTAAATAACACAAATGCCGGATGCGACGCCAACGCGTCTTATCCGGCATACGAATTGCGTACTCAGTCGGCCGGATAAGGCAAAGCCGCTATCCGGCATAAAGATCTGACTCACGGAGACGTTATGCAACAGTCTACCCCGTATCTCTCATTTCGCGGCATTGGCAAAACGTTCCCCGGCGTTAAAGCGCTCACGGATATTAGTTTCGACTGCTATGCCGGTCAGGTGCATGCGCTGATGGGCGAAAATGGCGCCGGGAAATCAACACTATTAAAAATTCTCAGCGGTAACTATGCGCCAACGACGGGGTCTTTGGCGATCCGCGGACAAGAGGTTTCGTTTGCGGACACCAATGCTGCGCTGAACGCCGGTGTTGCCATTATTTACCAGGAGCTGCATCTCGTCCCGGAAATGACCGTTGCCGAGAATATTTATTTAGGGCAGATGCCGCACAAAGGCGGAATTGTGAACCGCTCGCTGCTGAACTATGAAGCGGGGCTTCAGCTTAAGCATCTGGGCATGGATATCGATCCCGATACGCCGTTGAAATACCTCTCCATTGGTCAATGGCAGATGGTGGAGATTGCGAAAGCGCTGGCGCGCAACGCCAAAATTATCGCGTTTGATGAACCGACCAGCTCCCTTTCAGCGCGCGAGATTGAGAATCTGTTTCGCGTCATCCGTGAGCTACGCAACGAAGGGCGCATCATTCTGTACGTTTCGCACCGTATGGAGGAGATCTTTGCCCTTAGCGATGCCATCACCGTGTTTAAAGATGGTCATTACGTCAAAACGTTCACGGATATGCAGCAGGTCGATCACGACGCGCTGGTGCAGGCGATGGTCGGGCGCGACCTCGGTGATATTTATGGCTGGAAATCCAGACCTTATGGTGCAGAGCGCCTGCGTTTGCATGACGTCAAAGCCCCAGGCGTGCGTACCCCGATCAGTTTATCGGTGCGCAGTGGTGAAATTGTTGGATTGTTTGGACTGGTGGGCGCCGGACGTAGCGAATTAATGAAAGGTCTGTTTGGCGGCACGCGTATCACGGCAGGCCAGGTGTTTATCGATGAACAGCCTATTGATATCCGTAAACCGAGCCACGCCATTGAAGCGGGGATGATGCTGTGCCCGGAAGATCGCAAGGCTGAAGGGATCATTCCGGTCCATTCGGTGCGTAACAACATCAACATCAGTGCCCGTCGTAAACATGTTCTGGGCGGATGCGTGATCAACAACGGCTGGGAAGAGACCAATGCCGATCACCATATTCGCTCACTCAATATTAAAACGCCGGGCGCGGAACAACTGATTATGAACCTCTCCGGGGGTAATCAACAGAAGGCTATTCTCGGCCGTTGGTTATCGGAAGAGATGAAAGTGATTTTGCTGGACGAACCTACACGCGGTATTGATGTGGGCGCCAAGCATGAAATTTATAACGTGATTTATGCCCTCGCAGCGCGCGGCGTGGCCGTGCTGTTTGCTTCCAGCGATCTGCCTGAAGTGCTCGGTGTCGCCGACCGTATCGTGGTGATGAGAGAAGGCGAAATTGCCGGTGAGTTACTTCATGAACAGGCGGATGAGCGCCAGGCGTTAAGCCTTGCTATGCCAAAAGTTAGCCAGGCTGTAGCCTGAATAAGGAGAGAATGATGTCTTCCGTTTCAACATCGGGTTCAGGTGCTGCAAAGTCGGCGCTAAATCTTGGTCGCATTTGGGATCAATACGGGATGCTGGTCGTGTTCGCCGCGCTGTTCCTGGTTTGTTCCCTCTTTGTGCCTAACTTTGCCTCTTTCATCAACATGAAGGGGCTGGGGCTGGCGGTATCGATGTCGGGTATGGTCGCGTGTGGGATGCTGTTTTGCCTGGCATCCGGTGACTTCGACCTGTCCGTTGCCTCCGTGATTGCCTGCGCCGGGGTCACTACAGCCGTGGTCATTAATATGACCGAAAGCCTGTGGATTGGCGTGGCTGCCGGGCTACTGCTCGGTATTCTATGTGGTCTGGTGAATGGGTTCGTGATTGCGCGGCTGAAAATTAACGCCCTGATCACGACCCTTGCGACGATGCAGATTGTGCGTGGTCTGGCCTACATTATTTCCGACGGTAAGGCGGTAGGGATTGAAGACGAGCGCTTCTTCACTCTCGGCTACGCCAACTGGTTTGGTCTGCCGGCACCTATCTGGATCACGGTCGTCTGTTTCATCGTTTTTGGCTTACTGCTCAATAAAACCACGTTTGGTCGTAACACGCTGGCCATTGGGGGGAATGAAGAGGCGGCACGTCTGGCTGGGGTTCCGGTCGTTCGTACCAAAATTATTATCTTTATTCTGTCCGGGCTGGTATCCGCCATCGCCGGGATTATCCTCGCATCACGTATGACCAGCGGCCAGCCAATGACCTCAATCGGCTATGAGCTGATCGTGATTTCCGCGTGCGTGTTAGGGGGCGTTTCGCTTAAAGGCGGCATCGGAAAAATCTCATATGTGGTAGCCGGGGTGTTGATTCTGGGAACGGTTGAGAATGCAATGAACCTGCTGAACATCTCTCCGTTCGCACAGTATGTCGTACGTGGTCTGATCCTGCTGGCGGCGGTGATCTTCGACCGTTACAAGCAAAAAGCGAAGCGTACTGTTTGATGATTTTAACCCCAACTTTTTAGTCTAGCTTTAGCTCATCGCCAGCCGCTACCCGGCTGGCGATTGTTTTTCCAAATGGCGAGCATGGTCACACTGTCTATACTTATATCCGTCATACATCATATATACGGCGCGATCCGCGCGGCGTACAGACCATGATGAGGAGGATAACCGGGTGACAGCATCACTGATCTTACCCCCTGAACAATCTGCAAGCTGTGCTTATTTTTTTGATCTCGATGGGACACTGGCTGAGATCAAACCTTATCCAGACCAGGTCGTTGTCCCTCAGACAATCCTGCAGTTATTACATCAGTTGGCGACGCATAATGCGGGTGCGCTGGCATTGATTTCAGGGCGCTCGATGGCTGAGCTTGACGCGCTTACCACTCCCTTTCGTTTTCCGCTCGCCGGAGTGCATGGGGCAGAACGCCGTGACATCAATGGTCAAACTCATATAGTGCGCCTGGCTGCGGCAATAGAGCGCGAAGCAGGAGAGCTATTAAGTACCGCCTTGGCGACGATGCCGGGTACAACGCTTGAAGCAAAAGGGATGGCGTTCGCACTGCACTATCGCCAGGCCCCGGAACATGAAGCGGCGCTAATTAATCTGGCTCAGCGCATCACGCACAGATGGCCGCAGTTGGCTTTACAGCACGGAAAATGCGTTGTGGAGATAAAACCAAAGGGTACGAACAAAGGTGACGCAATTGCCGCATTTATGCAGGAAGCACCTTTTGCCGGACGGGTCCCCGTTTTTTTTGGTGACGATCTGACGGACGAAACAGGATTTGGCGTGGTTAATCGCGCAGGGGGCATTTCCGTGAAGGTGGGGAATGGAGCGACGCAGGCGACATGGCGTCTGGATGGCGTGAGTGATGTCTGGCACTGGCTGGAACAAATTAACTCTTCGCAGCAAGAATCGAAAGCAACGAATAACAGAAGAGGTGGCTATGAGTCGTTTAGTCGTAGTATCTAATCGTATCGCCTCACCCGATGACAAAGGGAGCGCAGGTGGGCTTGCCGTCGGTGTGCTGGGCGCGTTGAAGGCTGCTGGTGGCCTGTGGTTTGGCTGGAGTGGCGACACGGGTAATGAGGACAAACCATTAAAAAAAGTCACGCGTGGCAATATTACCTGGGCTTCGTTTAATTTGAGTGAACAGGATTACGAAGAGTATTACTGCCAGTTTTCTAATGCGGTTTTATGGCCTGCATTTCATTATCGCCTCGATTTGGTGCAGTTTCAGCGTCCTGCATGGGAGGGCTATCAGCGGGTGAATGCCTTGCTGGTAGATAAACTGCTGCCGCTGCTCAGCGATGACGACATAATCTGGGTTCATGATTACCATCTGTTGCCGTTTGCCAGCGAGCTGCGTAAACGCGGCGTGAATAACCGTATCGGTTTTTTCCTGCACATCCCTTTTCCGACGCCGGAAATCTTTAATGCCTTACCCCCACATCAGATGCTACTTGAGCAGATGTGTGATTTTGATTTACTCGGTTTCCAGACCGAGAACGATCGTCAGGCTTTTCTGGATTGTCTGGCAGCCCAGACTCAGGTAACCACTCAGAGCGAGCAGCACCACCGTGCATGGGGAAAAGCGTTTCGTACCCAGGTCTATCCCATCGGTATTGAGCCGGATGAGATCGCCCGCCAGGCTTCCGGACCTTTGCCGCCGAAGCTGGCGCAACTGAAAGCAGAACTCAAAAATGTGCAGAATATCTTCTCCGTTGAGCGTCTGGATTATTCTAAGGGTTTGCCGGAGCGCTTTCAGGCCTATGAGGCTCTGCTGGAACACTATCCGCAGCACCATGGTAAAATTCGCTACACCCAGATAGCGCCAACTTCGCGTGAAGAGGTGCAGGCCTACCAGGATATTCGGCACCAACTGGAGACTGAAGCGGGGAGGATTAACGGTAAATATGGGCAGTTGGGCTGGACGCCGCTCTATTATCTGAATCAGTACTTTGATCGTAAATTGCTGATGAAAATCTTCCGCTACTCTGATGTAGGGCTGGTGACGCCGCTGCGAGATGGTATGAACCTGGTCGCGAAAGAATTCGTGGCCGCGCAGGATCCTGCCAACCCCGGCGTGCTGGTGTTATCGCAATTTGCCGGGGCCGCGAATGAGCTAACTGCCGCGCTTATTGTTAATCCTTATGACCGCGACGAAGTGGCTGGCGCATTAAACCAGGCTCTGACGATGCCGCTTGCTGAGCGTATCTCCCGCCACGCTGAGATGCTCGAAACTATCATTAAAAACGATATCGACAACTGGCAGGCGAAGTTCATTTGCGATCTGGAAAAAGTCATCCCACGTCAGAGTAAACAGCCATTGCCAGACAACGTTTCTCCCTGCACTAAACTGGCGTAACGCTCAGAAAACGCAGGTCAATCTCCAGCCAGTGGAACCAGCAGAACATCCACGTGGCTGGCACCGATTACGCTTTTTGCTGAGCAGGACGCGCGCGAAAAGAAGCTGTGGTTATGGTTGCCATAAATGACCAGATCGACCGCGTGTTTACGGCATACATCCAGAATATGTTCATTCAGTGCCCCATAGGTAATAAAGGTATGCTCAATGGGGTACTGTGCTTCTTTGCTGAGCTTGTCGATAAAATCCTGAGTCTCCTCTTGCATCACTTCACGCAGGTCCTCCAGCATAGGTGCTGCAAA
This sequence comes from Citrobacter sp. XY323, assembly GCF_025106035.1. Taxonomy (NCBI): domain Bacteria; kingdom Pseudomonadati; phylum Pseudomonadota; class Gammaproteobacteria; order Enterobacterales; family Enterobacteriaceae; genus Citrobacter; species Citrobacter sp. XY323. The sequence continues at coordinate 130,404 of NZ_JANYUK010000004.1, read as the reverse complement.
CTGATTATACAGTTCAGGATCTGAGACCAGGGTTATCAGGCTAATACGAGCGTTGACAGGGCGAGCGATGGAAACCGCCTTGGCTAACAACTGCTGGCTTTCAGGGGTGGCGGCAACGGCCACAAGAATGTGTGTATAGCTCATAACTCGCTCCTTTTTTCAAGAATTATGAGAGGGTTTCTCAGCATTGCTCGGCTTACTCCATACTGCAACGTTTCCTTCCCGGATAGTGTGAATGTCATCATGCTTATTCATTAATTATTCTTATAAATAGAATAATTGCGTCATATAACTTGTAAATACGTTCAGCTTACTTAAGTAAAACTCACCGCTAATGAAAACAATGTGTTAATTAAAAATTAACAAAAGTTAACATTTAATGGGTTATCACTACCCGGTATTAATTAATCACCCTTAATATTTAAGTCATTGTTTATAAAGGATTTAATTGAAATGGTGTTTTACATTAAATATGTGATCAAGCTCGCTATTTCATAACGTGATATTAACGTTTGTGAACAAAATACTATTCGCTTTTATTGCAAGAATATTCGTATGTCAGGAATTGAAATGGCGAATTTGAGGTTAAAAAATAAGCAAAGTAAAAGCTGTGCTGATGGATTTATGTTAAGTGTTTAGCTAGTTTATGTGATCTATGTCACATATTCTTCAAATTCGCAGCATAGCTACGTTGTATGTGTAACGGGCGGCGGGTAGAGTTGCGTCGAATTAGGAAAAATCTTAGACATTTGTAAGAATTGATGTGAGCTTGTAAGGGGCGCGGCTTTCTGAAAAGGGAATGTTTAGACAACGCGTAAGTGCCGTCACGCTGCTATGTATTTGACCTTTTGCTTTTTTTTTACCGGGCCTTCCCGGCGACATCACGGGGTGCGGTTTCACCGCATGAAAACAATGTTGGTTATTATGGATGCAAATAATGCATACATCCGAGTTGCTGAAACACATCTATGACATCAATTTGTCATATTTATTGCTTGCACAGCGTTTGATCGTTCAGGACAAAGCATCTGCGATGTTTCGCCTTGGTATCAGCGAAGAAATGGCGGACACGTTGGCAACATTAACACTTCCACAAATGGTCAAACTGGCTGAAACAAACCAACTGGTCTGTCATTTCCGTTTCGACGATCACCAGACCGTTACTCGCCTGACGCAAGACTCCCGCGTTGACGATCTTCAGCAAATTCATACCGGTATCATGCTTTCAACGCGACTGTTAAGCGACATCGATGAAGCAGCGCGCAAGAAAAGGGCTTGATGATGAGCGAAAAAAGCATTGTTCAGGAAGCGCGTGATATCCAGCTGGCAATGGAATTAATCACATTGGGCGCCCGTTTGCAAATGCTGGAAAGCGAAACGCAATTAAGCCGTGGCCGACTTATCAAGCTGTATAAAGAATTACGCGGCAGCCCTCCGCCAAAAGGGATGCTGCCTTTCTCCACCGACTGGTTTATGACGTGGGAACAAAACATTCATGCTTCGATGTTTTGCAACGCATGGCAATTCCTGCTCAAAACTGGTTTGTGCAGCGGCGTGGATGCCGTGATCAAAGCGTATCGTTTATATCTTGAGCAGTGCCCGCAGCCAGAAGAAGGGCCACTGCTGGCGTTAACTCGCGCATGGACGTTGGTGCGTTTTGTCGACAGCGGATTGCTGGAGTTGTCCCGATGCAATTGCTGCGGTGGGAATTTTATTACCCACGCTCACCAACCCGCAGGCAGCTTTGCCTGCAGTTTATGCCAACCGCCATCACGCGCCGTAAAAAGACGTAAACTTTCCCAGAATGCTGCCGATATTATTCCACAACTGCTGGATGAACAGATCGAACAGGCTGTTTAACTGATACGGTGTGGACAAACACTCCAGCAGCGGTAAGCGATTACCGCTGCTTTTTTTTGTCCTGACCTCGAGTTAACTGCCCGACTGCGCATCCTGTCATAGTCAATTGCGAAAGGATGATGTCGTGCTTATCTTATTAGGTTACCTGGTTGTTATTGGTACAGTTTTCGGCGGTTACATGATGACCGGCGGACACCTTGGGGCACTCTATCAACCGGCTGAGCTGGTGATTATCGGTGGCGCGGGTATTGGGGCATTCATCGTCGGCAATAACGGGAAAGCCATTAAGGGGACGATGAAAGCCATCCCGATGCTTTTTCGTCGTTCAAAATACACCAAAGCGATGTATATGGATCTGCTGGCGCTGTTGTATCGCCTGATGGCCAAGTCACGTCAACAGGGCATGTTCTCGCTTGAACGCGATATCGAAAACCCCAAAGAGAGTGAAATTTTCGCCAGCTATCCGCGCATTCTTGCTGATGCCGTGATGCTTGATTTCATTGTCGATTATCTGCGTCTGATCATCAGCGGCAACATGAACACGTTTGAAATTGAAGCGCTGATGGATGAAGAGATTGAGACGCACGAAAGTGAGGCCGAAGTCCCGGCCAACAGTCTGGCGATGGTGGGGGATTCATTACCGGCGTTCGGGATCGTGGCGGCGGTCATGGGGGTTGTCCATGCGCTGGCTTCTGCCGATCGTCCGGCGGCTGAACTGGGTTCGCTGATTGCACATGCCATGGTAGGGACATTCCTCGGAATTTTACTGGCCTATGGATTTATTTCTCCGCTTGCCAGCGTTCTGCGCCAGAAAAGCGCTGAAACCACCAAAATGATGCAGTGTGTGAAGATAACTCTGCTCTCCAATCTGAATGGTTACGCGCCGCCAATTGCCGTCGAATTTGGTCGTAAGACTCTGTATTCCAGCGAACGTCCATCGTTTATCGAACTGGAAGAGCATGTTCGTGCGGTGAGAAATCCAACTGCGCAGCAGACGACCGAGGACGCATGAAAAATCAGGCCCATCCCATTATCGTTGTAAAGCGACGCAAGCATAAAGGTCACGGTGGTGGGGCGCATGGTTCGTGGAAAATCGCCTACGCCGATTTTATGACCGCGATGATGGCCTTCTTTCTGGTGATGTGGCTCATTTCCATCTCTAGCCCTAAAGAATTGATCCAGATTGCCGAATATTTCCGTACGCCGCTGGCTACTGCGGTAACCGGGGGAAATCGTATTTCGAATAGCCAAAGTCCAATTCCTGGCGGCGGGGATGATTACACCCAGCAGCAGGGAGAGGTGAACAAGCAGCCGAATATCGATGATCTGAGAAAACGCATGGAACAAAGCCGCTTGAGCAAACTTCGCGGCGATCTCGATCAGTTGATTGAATCTGACCCCAAACTGCGTGCGCTGCGCCCGCATTTGAAAATTGATTTAGTTCAGGAAGGGCTGCGGATACAGATTATCGACAGTCAGAATCGCCCAATGTTTAAAACCGGTAGCGCTGAGGTGGAACCGTATATGCGCGATATCCTGCGAGCCATAGCGCCAGTGCTTAACGGCATTCCTAATCGAATCAGCCTTTCCGGCCATACGGATGATTACCCTTACGCCAATGGTGAAAAAGGGTATAGCAACTGGGAGTTGTCCGCCGATCGCGCTAACGCGTCGCGTCGCGAACTGGTTAGCGGCGGTCTGGATGATGGAAAAGTATTACGTGTGGTAGGTATGGCCGCCACGATGCGTCTGAGCGATCGCGGTCCTGAAGACGCTATCAACCGCCGTATTAGCCTGCTGGTTCTCAATAAGCAGGCGGAAGAGGCCATTTTGCATGAAAACGCTGAAAGCCAGAATGAGCCGGTAAGTGTCTTACAACAGCCAGCGGAACTCCCGCCGGCAAGCGTTCCCACATCGCCACCAGCCAATCCGAGGTGATAGCGTGAGCATGGATATAAGCGATTTTTATCAAACATTTTTTGATGAAGCTGACGAACTGTTGGCTGACATGGAGCAACACCTGCTTGATTTGGTTCCTGAAGCCCCGGATTCCGAACAGCTGAATGCAATTTTTCGTGCTGCGCACTCGATAAAAGGCGGGGCGGGCACCTTCGGCTTTACCATTTTGCAGGAAACGACCCATCTGATGGAAAACCTGCTGGATGAAGCGCGGCGTGGCGAGATGCAGCTCAATGCCGACATTATCAACCTGTTTTTGGAAACGAAAGATATTATGCAGGAACAGCTCGACGCCTATAAAAACTCAGAGGAGCCGGATGCCGCCAGCTTTGAGTACATTTGTAATGCGTTACGACAGCTAGCGCTCGAAGCGAAAGGTGAAACCGCACCGGCAGTCGTCAACACCGCAAAACTGAGCGTTGTTGACAGCGCTGCAATGCAGGAAGAGGCGGTTGCACAGCCTGAGTCTGCAAGTGAAGAGAGCAAGAAACGCATTATTCTCACGCGCCTGAAAGCCAATGAAGTGGATTTACTGGAAGAGGAGCTGGGGAACCTGGCGACCTTAACCGATGTGGTGAAAGGGAGCGACACGTTGTCAGCAACGCTTGATGGCAACCTCGCAGAAGATGACATCATCGCGGTGCTGTGCTTTGTGATTGAAGCTGATCAGATTGAATTCGAAACCGTCAGCGCAGCGCCGGTAGCCGTTGAAACTGAAGCAGAAGCTGAAGCAGAAACGGTAGCCGTTGTCGCGAAGCCGCAGCCGGTTGCCGTTGCGCCAGCGGCGAAAGCCGCCGCCAGCGAAGCGCCAAACGGACGTGCGGAACGCGACAAACCCGCCCGTGCCAGCGAGTCAACCAGCATCCGCGTAGCGGTTGAGAAGGTCGATCAGCTCATTAACCTGGTCGGTGAGTTGGTCATCACCCAGTCTATGCTGGCACAACGTTCTAACGAACTGGATCCCGTCAATCATGGCGATCTCATCACCAGTATGGGTCAGTTACAACGTAACGCCCGCGACTTGCAAGAGTCGGTGATGTCGATTCGTATGATGCCCATGGAGTACGTGTTCAACCGTTTTCCGCGTCTGGTGCGCGACCTGGCCGGTAAGCTGGGTAAACAGGTCGAACTGACACAGGTGGGAAGCTCAACCGAACTCGACAAGAGCCTGATTGAACGCATCATCGATCCGTTGACGCACCTGGTGCGTAACAGCCTCGATCACGGTATTGAACTGCCGGAAAAACGCCTTGAAGCCGGGAAAAGCCCAATCGGGAATCTGACGCTTTCCGCGGAGCACCAGGGCGGGAATATCTGTATTGAAGTCACCGATGATGGCGCCGGTCTGAACCGTGAACGAATCCTCGCCAAAGCTATCTCCCAGGGGATGCCGATCCACGAAAACATGAGCGATGACGAAGTCGGTATGCTGATCTTCGCCCCGGGCTTCTCGACCGCTGAACAGGTGACGGATGTCTCTGGCCGCGGCGTGGGTATGGATGTGGTGAAGCGAAATATCCAGGAGATGGGGGGCCATGTTGAGATCCAGTCCAAACAGGGACAGGGGACGACTATCCGAATTCTGCTGCCGCTGACGCTGGCGATCCTCGACGGCATGTCCGTGCGCGTGGCCGACGAAGTCTTTATTCTGCCGCTGAATGCCGTTATGGAATCACTGCAACCGCGCGAAGAAGATCTCCATCCGCTGGCCGGAGGAGAGCGCGTGCTGGAAGTGCGTGGCGAATATTTACCGCTGGTTGAGCTGTGGAAAGTCTTTGAGGTTGAAGGCGCAAAAACCGAAGCGACTCAAGGTATTGTGGTGATTTTGCAAAGTGCAGGGCGTCGCTACGCGCTGCTGGTCGATCAGTTAATTGGTCAACACCAGGTGGTCGTCAAAAACCTGGAAAGCAACTACCGCAAAGTGCCAGGTATTTCTGCAGCAACGATCCTCGGCGACGGCAGCGTCGCGCTGATTGTTGATGTCTCTGCATTGCAGGGATTAAACCGCGAACAACGTGTGGCGATCACAGCCGCCTGATTGAGTGAGAAGGGAATAATATGACCGGTATGAGTAATGTAACTAAACTGGCCGGCGAACCGTCAGGTCAGGAATTCCTCGTGTTCACACTGGGGGATGAAGAGTACGGTATCGATATCCTGAAAGTGCAGGAAATCCGTGGGTACGATCAGGTGACGCGTATTGCTAACACGCCTGCGTTTATCAAAGGTGTCACCAATCTGCGCGGTGTGATTGTGCCGATTGTTGACCTGCGCGTGAAGTTTAGCCAGAGCGATGTGGACTACAACGAAAACACCGTGGTGATTGTGCTGAATCTGGGCCAGCGGGTGGTCGGAATTGTGGTCGATGGCGTCTCGGATGTGCTGTCGCTGACAACGGATCAAATCCGTCCGGCGCCAGAATTTGCCGTAACGCTGTCGACGGAATACCTGACGGGACTGGGGGCGCTGGGTGACCGGATGCTGATCCTGGTTAACATTGAGAAGCTGCTCAATAGCGAAGAAATGGCGCTGCTGGATATTGCCGCCAGTCACGTCGCGTAACCGCTATACCGTATCTGGCCTACAATGATTGCTGTTGTAGGCCGGACACGCGTAACGCATCCGGCAGATTTCCCTTTACGCTTCCCGCTCAACCAGCTCCGGTTCTTCTTCCAGTAAACCTTCATCTTGTGCCAGCATCGCCGTTGCAATCCCGTTACCTAATACGTTGATTGCTGAACGTCCCATATCCAGGAAGTGGTCAATACCCATCAGTAACAGAATCCCGGCAACCGGAATATTAAAGCTCGGAATGGTTGCTGCCAGCACCACCAGCGCAGAACGCGGCACGCCGGCAATCCCTTTTGACGCCAGCATCAGCGTCAGCATCAGGACGGTGATTTCTGCAAAGGAGAGGTGAATGTTATAGGCCTGCGCGATAAACATCGAGGCAAATGAACAGTAAACCATCGAGCCGACCAGGTTAAATGAATAACCGATAGGCAATACAAATGACACGATGTTAGGCGAGCAACCAAATTTGGTTAATTGCTCCAGCGTTTTTGGATAGGCGGCTTCCGAGCTGCTGGTAGTAAATGCGACCAGAACCGGATCTTTCAGCATGCTTACCAGACGAAAAACCTCTTTTTTCAGCATGACATAACCGACCGCCAGCAGAACCAGGCAGGTCAGCAAAATAGCCACATAGTAGCCGCCGATGAACGACGCATAGTTGAGCAGGATCCCCAAACCCTGGGTGGAGATAACGGAGGAAATGGCGGCGAAAATGGCCAGCGGCGCAACGTACATCACGTAGCCAGTCACCTTAAGCATAATGTGGGAGACCACATCCAGCGCGGCAACCAGCGGGGCATTGAACTTCTCACCAAGGGATGCGCCACCAATACCGAAGAACATCGAGAACACCACAATTTGCAGGATCTCATTGTTGGCCATCGCCTCGGCTATGCTGGTTGGGATGGTGTGAGTCAGAAAACCTTTCAGGCTCATGCCGCTCACGGCCAGGCCGGTATCAGTGGCTTCCAGCGGGATCGCCAGGTTCAGCCCGCTGCCGGGTTGCTCAAGAGAAACCACAAACAGACCGACCAGAATAGACAGTATGGAAGAGCTAATAAACCAGATCATCGCTTTGCCGCCTACGCGCCCGATGGTGGACGTTTCCCCCAGGCGCATAATACCGACGGTCAGGGTGCTGAATACTAAAGGTGCGATCACCATTTTAATCAGGCGCAAAAAGATGTCGGTGAGAAGCGTAATATTATCGGCCCAGGCGGTCACTACGCCGGGGGCGGCATAAGAGTGGATCACCGCCCCTGACAGGATCCCCGCCAGCATGAAGATCACGATAAACAACGTGAGTTTGTTTGCATTTGCCACTAAAAAGCCCTCAGTAAGGATTTAACATTTATTGTTCGGTTACTCATTTTTTATATTTATTAATTGGTAACTAAGTATTCATCATATAAATTGAATTAAAGCGCCAGCTGATACAACTTTTTTTAATTTTTTATCCATTTTGTTGTGGTGCAGAGGATATGTATTTGTGATCCTGGTCACGAAATAATGACTATTTCATCCCATATGACCGCGCCCACAGATAAATTTGAATGTTATTCACATGATAATTGTGACGTTTTTATGTGAATGATTTGTGGTTGCCGTACACCCGTCTTCCCCTCCTTCCGCGAGGCTTCACGTCCCTTCAGGATTTCCTTTTCGCAAACGTAAAGTTATCTCAGCGACTGCCGATAACGTTGATAACTCGTTTTCAGGAAGGTGCCTTATGTTTAACCGTATCCGCGTTGTCACAATGCTGATGATGGTGCTGGGGGTTTTCGCACTGCTACAGCTTGTTTCCGGTGGTCTGTTGTTTTCTTCATTGCAGCAGAATCAGCAAAGTTTTGTTATTTCTAACGATCTTCGACAGCAGCAAAGTGAACTCACCTCAACATGGGATCTGATGCTGCAAACACGTATCAATTTAAGCCGTTCTTCTGCACGCATGATGATGGACGCGTCCAACCAGCAAAGCAGCGCGAAAAACGATCTGCTGAAGAATGCGAAAGCATCGTTGGCGCAGGCCGAAACACATTACACAAAATTTAAAAACATCACACCGTTACCCGAGATGGCAGAAGCCAGCGGTAACGTTGAGGAGAAGTATCAGCAGTACCATGCGGCCTTAACAGAACTGGTTCAGTTTCTGGAGAACGGCAATATGGATGCCTATTTCGCGCAACCGACTCAGGGTATGCAAAACGCGCTCGGTGAGGCGCTGGGCAAGTACGCCAGCGTTAGCGAAAAGCTTTACGCTCAGGCATTCGATAAAAGTGCGCGGGATTACCATTTCGCCCAATGGCAGCTTGGCGTGCTGGCCGTAGTGCTGGTGCTGATTCTGGTGGTGGTGTGGTACGGCATCCGCCATACCCTGCTTAATCCTCTGTCTCGCGTCATTGCCCATATTCGGGAAATCGCCAGCGGTAACCTGACCGCGACCCTGGCCGTCAGCGGTCGTAATGAAATCGGCGAGCTGGCCAGTACGGTTGATCATATGCAGCGCTCGCTGACGGAAACCGTCACCCTGGTACGTGAAGGTTCTGATGCGATTTATTCCGGGACCAGCGAAATTGCCAGCGGGAACACCGACCTTTCATCTCGTACTGAACAGCAGGCCTCTGCGCTGGAAGAGACCGCAGCCAGCATGGAACAGTTGACCGCAACCGTGAAGCAAAATGCGGACAACGCGCGTCAGGCCTCGCAACTGGCGAAAAGCGCCTCCGATACCGCACAGCATGGCGGCAAAGTGGTTGATAGCGTGGTGAACACCATGCACGAAATCGCCGATAGCTCGAAGAAAATCGCCGACATCATCAGCGTTATTGATGGTATTGCTTTTCAGACCAACATTCTCGCACTGAACGCGGCGGTTGAAGCGGCGCGTGCCGGTGAACAAGGCCGTGGCTTTGCTGTGGTTGCGGGCGAAGTGCGTAATCTGGCAAGTCGCAGTGCGCAGGCGGCGAAAGAGATCAAAGCGTTGATTGAGGATTCGGTTTCCCGAGTGGATACCGGGTCCGTATTGGTAGAAAGCGCAGGCGAAACGATGAACGACATCGTAAATGCCGTAACGCGGGTGACCGACATTATGGGCGAGATTGCCTCGGCCTCCGACGAGCAAAGCCGGGGGATTGATCAGGTGGCGCTCGCGGTATCCGAGATGGATCGCGTTACGCAGCAGAACGCCTCGTTGGTTCAGGAATCGGCTGCCGCTGCCGCTGCTCTTGAAGAACAGGCCAGCCGCCTGACGCAGTCGGTGTCGACTTTCCGCCTTGCGTCACGTCCGGCGTCGGCTAAGCCGCGCGATACACGATTACCTGCAACGGCGGCTGCATCCTATCCGCGCCAGAACAATGAGCAAGATACGAATTGGGAAACATTTTGACTGATAGTTAAACCGCGGCCAGTGCCGCCCAATGGGAGCGTTGATGTTTAATCGTATTCGAATTTCGACCACGCTGTTTTTGATTTTAATCCTCTGCGGTGTTTTGCAGATTGGCAGTAATGGCTTGTCCTTCTGGGCATTTCGGGACGGTTTTCAGAACCTGAATCAGGTCGAACGAAGTAATCAGCAACGCGCTGCGCTGGCCCAAACCCGCGCTGTGTTATTACAGGCCAGTACGGCCCTTAATAAGGCAGGGACGCTGACCGCCCTGAGCTATCCGCCAGAGGATATCAACACGCTGATGACCCTCGCACGTGATAGCCTGGCGCAGTCTGAATTGATGTTTAAACGCTTTATGGCGACATCGGATACGACGGCACAAGGGAAGGCGCTGTTTGGCGCAACGGAGAAAAGTTACAGCCAGTGGCACAGTGCTCTCGCGCATCAGGCCACCTGGCTTGAAAACAATCAGTTGTCAGATTTTCTGACCGCGCCGGTGCAGGCTGCTCAGGATGCTTTTGATGCAAATGTGAATGCGTGGCAGAGCAACATCGATCGCGTGTTGCAAACGGCAGGAGAGCAGAGCCAGCGAAATTACCATATGTCGGGGGTGATTTTCGCCACCATGGTGGTACTGGCGGCACTGCTCACCAGCGGTGCGCTGTACTGGTCGCGCAAGATGATTGTCCAGCCGCTGGCTATCGTGGGCAGTCATTTCGACAGCATTGCCGCGGGTAATCTGGCCCGGCCGGTAGCGGTTTATGGGCGCAATGAGATCTCAGCCATTTTTGCCAGTCTGAAGAAGATGCAGCAGGCACTGCGTGAAACGGTAAGCGAAGTACGCCAGGGCAGCTCAGCCATGCATAGCGGTATTTCAGAAATCGCGATGGGTAATAACGATTTGTCTTCGCGCACTGAACAGCAGGCGGCCGCGCTGGCGCAAACGGCAGCCAGCATGGAACAACTGACCGCAACCGTAGGACAGAATGCGGATAACGCGCGCCAGGCGTCAGGAATTGCCAAAAGTGCGGCAGATACAGCGCATAAAGGCGGCGAACAGACGTCCCGGGTCGCCAGCACAATGCATGAGATTTCCGCGAGCTCGCAGAAAATTGGCGACATTATCGGCGTGATTGACAGCATTGCCTTTCAGACCAACATCCTTGCGCTGAATGCTGCGGTTGAGGCCGCTCGCGCGGGTGAGCAGGGGCGTGGTTTTGCCGTGGTTGCGGGCGAAGTGCGCAATCTGGCAAGCCGTAGCGCACAGGCGGCGAAAGAAATTAAGGGGCTCATTGAGGAGTCTGTCACCCGAGTGCATCAGGGCTCGCAGTTGGTTGATATGGCTGCGCGCACCATGACGGAAATTGTCAGCTCGGTTACCCGGGTTAACGACATCATGGGCGAGATTGCTTCTGCTTCTGATGAACAGCGCAGAGGCATCGAGCAGGTGGCGCAGGCCGTCAGCCAGATGGACTCCGTGACGCAGCAAAACGCCGGGCTGGTGGAAGAAGCCGCATCCGCCACCGGACAACTTGCCATGCAGGCCGATAATCTTTCTGCCTGTGTCGCATTTTTTAAGCTTGAAGAGCAAACCGTAGCAAAACAAGAATTGGCACAGCCGCAGGTTGTGCCCGTTGTATCCTGAATGTGATTGAGAAGGCGCTATGACATCATCTCTGCCCCCTGGGCAAACGTCATTATTGTTACAGATGACACAGCGCCTCGCGCTGTCTGACGCGCATTTTCGTCGGATATGTCAATTAATCTACCAGCGTGCGGGGATCGTACTGGCCGACCATAAGCGGGACATGGTTTATAACCGCCTGGTCCGCCGTTTGCGAACCCTGGGACTGGATGACTTTGGTCGCTATCTCAGCATGCTGGAAGCTAACCAGAACAGTGCTGAGTGGCAGGCTTTTATTAACTCCCTGACTACCAATCTGACCGCGTTTTTTCGCGAAGGGCATCATTTTCCAGTGCTGTCAGATCATGCTCGTCGGCGCAGCGGTGAATACCGTGTCTGGAGCGCGGCGGCGTCAACCGGAGAAGAGCCGTACAGCATTGCGATTACGCTCGCCGATACCTTAGGTATGGCTCCGGGCCGCTGGCGTGTTTTTGCCAGCGACATTGATACCGAAGTGCTGGAAAAAGCCAGAAGCGGCATCTACCGCCTTGACGAGCTAAAGACGCTGTCACCGCAGCAGCTACAGCGTTACTTCATGCGCGGCACCGGACCGCATGAAGGACTGGTACGCGTTCGGCAGGAACTGGCGGGGCATGTTGAATTTTCCAGCGTGAATTTACTGGATAAGCAGTACAACGTGCCAGGCCCCTTCGATGCCATATTTTGCCGTAACGTGATGATCTATTTTGATAAAACGACGCAGCAGGACATTTTGCACCGTTTTGTTCCACTTCTTAAACCAGATGGGCTGCTGTTTGCAGGTCATTCAGAAAACTTTAGCAACCTCGTGCGCGAGTTTAGCTTGCGTGGACAGACGGTGTATGCGCATGCGCCAGGTAAGGATAAAGCATGAGTAAAATCAGGGTTTTATCGGTTGATGATTCTGCACTGATGCGTCAAATCATGACCGAAATTATTAACAGCCACAGTGATATGGAAATGGTGGCGACGGCGCCGGATCCGTTGGTTGCCCGGGATTTAATCAAAAAATTCAATCCCGACGTCCTGACGCTGGATGTGGAAATGCCGCGCATGGACGGCCTCGACTTTCTTGAGAAGCTGATGCGACTGCGTCCGATGCCAGTGGTTATGGTCTCTTCGCTGACCGGTAAAGGTTCTGAGGTCACGCTGCGGGCGCTGGAGTTGGGGGCGATTGATTTTGTCACCAAACCACAGTTGGGGATCCGTGAAGGGATGTTGGCCTACAGCGAAATGATCGCTGAGAAGATCCGCACCGCGTCGCGTGCAAAACTGGCGGCCCACAAACCCATGACGGCACAGGTGACCTTGAAAGCGGGGCCGTTACTCAGTTCTGAAAAACTGCTAGCGATTGGCGCCTCAACCGGAGGAACAGAGGCAATTCGCCATGTACTCCAGCCATTGCCGCTTTCAAGTCCCGGTATTCTTATTACCCAGCATATGCCGCCAGGATTTACCCGCTCATTCGCCGAGCGTCTGAACAAACTGTGTCAGATCACCGTGAAAGAGGCTGAAGACGGGGAGCGCGTGCTCCCAGGGCATGCGTATATCGCCCCTGGTGACAAGCATATGGAACTGGCGCGCAGCGGGGCGAACTACCAGATCAAAATTCATGATGGTCCACCGGTTAACCGGCATCGGCCTTCAGTGGATGTGCTGTTCCATTCGGTGGCAAAACATGCGGGGCGTAATGCCGTGGGAGTGATCCTGACGGGTATGGGCAACGATGGCGCCGCCGGAATGTTAGCGATGAACCAGGCGGGTGCCTGGACCATTGCGCAAAACGAAGCAAGTTGTGTGGTGTTCGGCATGCCGCGTGAGGCCATCAATATGGGTGGCGTAAGCGAAGTGGTCGATCTTAGCCAGGTAAGCCAGCAAATGCTGGCGAAAATCAGTGCCGGACAGGCAATACGTATTTGAATCAGGAGTTTATTTTTTATGGCGGATAAAGAGCTTAAGTTTTTGGTTGTGGATGACTTTTCCACCATGCGTCGCATCGTGCGTAACCTGCTCAAAGAACTGGGTTTCAACAATGTTGAAGAGGCTGAAGACGGTGTGGACGCGCTGAATAAGCTGCAGGCTGGGGGATTTGGTTTTGTCATTTCCGACTGGAATATGCCGAACATGGATGGCCTGGAACTGCTGAAAACCATTCGCGCTGATGGCGGAATGTCGGCCCTGCCGGTGCTGATGGTTACGGCAGAAGCGAAGAAAGAGAATATCATTGCGGCGGCACAGGCTGGCGCCAGTGGCTATGTCGTGAAACCGTTCACGGCGGCGACGCTAGAAGAGAAACTCAATAAAATCTTTGAGAAACTGGGCATGTGAGGGTGTGATAATGATGATGCAACCACAAATTAAACCTGCTGACGAACATTCAGCCGGGGACATCATCGCGCGCATCGGCAGTTTGACCCGAATGCTGCGCGACAGCCTGCGTGAACTGGGGCTGGATCAGGCCATTGCCGAAGCGGCAGAAGCGATTCCCGATGCCCGCGATCGTCTCGATTACGTTGTGCAGATGACCGCACAGGCGGCAGAGCGCGCGCTGAACAGTGTGGAAGCTTCGCAGCCGCACCAGGACGCGATGGAAAAAGGTGCCAAAGACCTGACCAAACGCTGGGATGAATGGTTCGAAAATCCGATCGAGCTGTCTGACGCCCGTGAACTGGTCACCGATACCCGCCAGTTCCTGGGTGATGTGCCAGGGCATACCAGCTTTACTAACGCTCAACTGCTGGACATCATGATGGCGCAGGATTTCCAGGACCTCACCGGTCAGGTCATCAAGCGCATGATGGATGTTATCCAGGAGATTGAACGTCAGCTGCTGATGGTTCTGCTGGAAAACATTCCAGAGCAGGGCGCTCGTCCAAAACGTGAAAACGAAAGCTTGCTTAACGGCCCGCAGGTTGACACCTCAAAAGCCGGCGTGGTGGCAAGTCAGGATCAGGTTGATGACCTGCTGGATAGCCTCGGGTTCTGATCCGTAGCGTTTTTATTTGCTGGCCCGGCAGGCGCTCGCCGCCGGGCATTCTAACCGATAACGGCTTGCGCGTTATCCGGCCTACAGATACCTATCGTTCTCTTTACTTAATATCCATTTTTACGGTGACGTTGCCTTCATATTTACCGGCTACCGGTTTCCTCTCGGTGGTGCTCACTGGGGCGGCGGTCATTTTAATTACGCCGTTGCCCTGTTCATCCAGGGTTATCGGGAAGTCAAACGAGCCATCGAGCTTGACGGCTGTATCGTTGTCGTCATACATCCTGACGCCGATATCGTCGCGGCCTAACATTTTGGCAATGTAGCCGTCGCTGCCGCTATTCCCGTGGTCGGCGGTTAGGGTCATTTTGATTTTGTCCTGATTATCTGTGGCGGGATTGTCACAATGGTAAGAGATATCGACCGATTTAATGCCATTAGCAGGCGGAACGCCTGGCGTGGTAAATGCGCTGGTAGTGAGAACCGGAAACTCAACCTCAATCTGACTCCCCGCGTTAATGGTGCAACTGAGCGGGGCGCGGAGAACGCCGCCGAGGCGAATCTCGGACACCTTCTCAGGTACGGTACAGCCGTTAGGATTGTTGCTGGAACCGTAGTACAGGCAGGCATAGTTTTCCACGACGGTTTGTGGCTGGAAAATCTCTTCACCAAACACCGGTTTTTTAAGATAGAAAGTGGCGGCAATGACATTCCACTGAAACTGGCGTTTTACCGTGCTGGCGCCGACAGGCCGGGTTTCATCACTGCATACGGATTGCTGTGATTCCGTGGATTTTGTGTTGGCGTCGGCATATTTCTTCATGGTCCGGTTGGGGGTGTAATCGGTAATGTCGATATTGACCATGTTATTACCATCCTGGTGATTGATGGCATCAGGATATCCTGCCAGCTTAACATCCAGCTTTTCGGTGAGGAAACCAACGCCCTCTCTTGAAGTCCCTGACGGTAATGGACTACCAGCAAAAGATATGGAATAAACAGTGGCCCCGCTGTCGATTGGCATGTTTGATGGGCAGCGACAGTTGGCGGTGATAGGCCCACCCGCAGAGACAATGTGTCCCGCATTGTGTGTCATTCCGGAAAGATTGTTGGCCGCCACGACGTCTTGTTCGATATGGGTCGTATAGATGCCCGGCGAGCTAAAGCAGCTTTGTAGTGGCGTAGCTGCGCAAGATCCTGCGGCGCTGAAGAGTATCAGACCGGCGAGCCCGCGCTTTTGGTTAAGGCTGAGCATGTTTTTTCTCCTGAAGACACTGTGCGCGCGTGTTACGTATTCCAGTTGGGTTGTTGCTATCAGAATCGGTTGCCAGGGCCAGCGTTGCACGGCACTGCTGTTCTGGCCCATCGCCCCATTTCACTGTAATGGTCATGCCATCGGTGATACCTGCCAGGTAGAGCACACCGTTTTCATCGACAATACCGGTTTGAGTTTGCCCATCGACACTAGCAAACGCGCCAAAGGGGACGGGACTGCCGCTTTCACGCCGCAAGGTGACCAGTACACGATAACCAACCCAGGTGCTGAAATGGGCGGTGACGGCTGCGTTGCGGGTGGGAACCACGGTGACGACGGTGGCATTGGTATCGACATCATCCGGCAATGTGGTGGTGTCCAGCACAATGCGATTTTCCTGATAGGCGGAAAGGGATGGAATGATCGCGTTGCCAAAGCTATCGCTCTGCACGCCACGCTGATTCTGAAAGCGCAAGCCGGAAGCCTCATCGGTATCGACGATGGCAAATTCGCTACTTAACGGCTGTGCCAGGGTGACGCCGTGAGGATGCGCCACTACGGCGCCGCTGACGCTGTAGCTGATTTGTCGGGAATCGTCAGACGCATAATAATAGCCGCCGCTTAAGTTGGCGTACTGCGAGCGGTAGGTGCTGTAAATGCTGCTGTTATCCGTGCCGTCATGGTTGGTGTGGCTCTGCTGTAGTGAATAACTCAAGCGCTGGTCGTCAAGTAATGTGCCACCCAGCCCAACATTCTGGTTGGTATCGCCGCGTTGGCTGTTGCTGATGTTATAGCTCGCCCAGCTATTCGGCAGCCAGCGGCTCAGCGGCACACTAAGGCTGAAGGAGACGATTCGATCGCTGTCGCGATCGTCATTTTTGCTGTAGGTATAGGCCAGATGGTAGCTGATGCCGTTGACGGTGGTGCTAAAGCCTGCGGATAAATTACGTTCTTTGCGTGAGGTTCCCCAGTAATCCTGTTGGTAGCCGTTAAGATACAGGCTGCTGGAGAAAATGCTTTGGCTGATGCTGGCCTGAATGCGGTTACGTTTATTGTACTGATAGCGCCAGTCATCATCGCCATTATCATCATCTATTCTCTGATTGGCATCAGCAAAGCTGTAATAGCCGCTGGTGGAATAACGATAACTGGCCAGTGTGATGTTGGTGTCGGTAGTTTCAATATTTTTGCTGTACAGCAAGCGGTAAGACTGCCCATCGTGCTGTTCACCGTTATCCAGCGTGGTTTTTGCCCAGGTGACATCTGCGGAAACAGATCCAATAGTGCCCAGCGCGACGCCGACGCCGCCAACGCCAGCCTGATAATCCTCCGCAGCCGTTAGCCCACCAAACAACGTGAAAATATTGTTCAGACCATAAATGGCGCTGCCCTGCACAAACATCGGCTCTTTGTCGCCGCTGTTGTTATTGGCACGATAACGGGCGGCAGTGACTTCATATTTTACCCGACCAGGGCGTAGCATGACCGCCACGCTGGAGTAGGGTTGGGTAAAGTGGCGCTCGCTGCCATCGGCTTCTTTAATCGTTACTTCCATGTCACCGCTGTTAGAGGTGGACGAGATATCGTTAATTTCAAACGCCCCTGGCGCGACGTTAGCCTGATAAATCAGGTAGCCATTTTGCCGCACGGAGACTTCAGCATTGCTGTTGGCAATACCGCGAATGGTTGGCGCGAAGCCTCGCTGGCTAAAGGGCAGCATATTCTCGTCGGAAGCGAGGTTAACGCCCTGATATTGCACGCTGTCGAACACCTCACCACGGGTGCTGTTTTCACCAGCGGTGAACTGAGACTTGAGAAATTGTACGTCATGCTGAATATAAGTTTGCAGCGACTGCCAGGACTGCTCATCGTCGTTTTTGTCCCAGGTGGCATAATTACGCAACCGCCAGCCGCCGAGATTTAGCCCACTTTGTAGGTTCAGGTATTGGTTTTTGTCAGTGCCGCCATTGCCGCTGTCATTTTGCGAGCCAGAAAATGCATAGTTGGCAAACAGAACCGGCACGCCGTTGTCCCAGCGCGAAGGATCTACCGAGCCGCGGCTGTGTTCATCCAGCGCCGCCTGCGGCATACTGATACGCAGCATCATGGCGTTAAAATCGAAGATCGCCGTGGCTGCCGTAATGTACTCCCCCAGTGCTTTGGGCAGTGGTTTATCAGTGGGCAGTGCGGCCAGTTCGCTAAAGGCCTCCACGCGTACGCCCCAGTCGCGCAGCATCGCGGGGGTAATCTGCGGCTGTAATTCGCCGCTGGCGTCGTTGAGGTAGTTGATATCCTGCTGTTTTGAACGCTGCTTGTTAATCACAATCGTTGATGAGTAAGTCCCGGGGAGCTGCGCTTTATTGTTGGAAAACAATGATAGATCAACATCCTCGTGCAGCGCCGCATCGCCTTCCAGCCCGGTGGGTGGAAAGTAGTATTCGCGGGCGTACGGCTGAGTTGAGAACAAAAGCAGAACCGCACCTAGCGCTTGTAATAGCGGGTTGAGCCGCCAGTGTGGCTGGGGCTGTGTCAACGTTTTTACCATTCGAATTATCCCTTTGACAGCGAGGTAGTAAAGGGAGGGGTCGCGTTGCCGTAATCGCTAATACAGCGCCAGGTGACCGATTGCCCGTTGGCATTGGCCGGTAGCGGGATCTCCGCGCTGCTTTTTGGTGTCACCATGTCGGCTTTTTTAAGCAGTGTGCCACCCAGCTTCACAGAGTCGAAGATGCTGTGGAAAGCTCCCTCGTTGACCACGCGCAGGACGTTGCCGTTACGGCTAAAACGCAGGTTTTTGCAGTTTTCGCCCGGCGAACCCGCCAGACCTTTGGGGCGAAAGAACAGTTTGAGTCGGGTTTTATAAATCAGCCGGAGGACGTTTTTGTCGATACTGCCATCTTCTTTGGCGACGGCGGGTATCGTACGGACGTTAATGTAAAATAGTGACTCTTTGTCCTGGGCGACGGCTGCGCCTGACCAGGCGATACGCAGGTTTTGCTCTTTTTGCGGGTCAAGGCGAAACAGCGGCGGGGTAATAATAAAGGGGCCACGGGTTTTCCCGTCGCCGGTGTCGGTCCATGACTGAACCAGCCACGGTAATTCGATATCCTCGTTAGCGAGCGATAATGCGACCTCTTTTTTATTGGCATCGTAAACGACACGGGTGCGACCAATACGAATACCTGCTGCATCGCAGGGAGCCACGGTGCTGATGATAAGAGGCAGCAGCAAAAAAGCAGATGAAATTATTTTACGCATCGCAAATCCCTGCGAAATAGCGAAAGAACCCGTTAAACAGAGCCAGTGGCGACTGGCTCTGTTTAATATTAAACAACGGTCTGTATTGCGGTGTGATTAACGATAGACAATATTCACGGTCATATCGGCGTCTGCCGCACCCGCGGTAGTGACCGCTGCGAAGGATTTATAGCGGGCATTAAACTCAGCAATAATGGCATCACCCGCTGTATCGGGCAGGTCGATATAGACCTGGCCTTCGGTGGCGTCCATCGTTAACAATGTCGTATCTGCACCCGCAGGTGAAACGGCAATACCCACACCGGTGGCAACTGGGTTACTACCGCCAGGGTTTTCAGCCGCGGCGGTAATCGCGCTGACATCCAGTAAGCTGGTGCTGCCTGTTAACGCGTGGGTGCCTTGAAAGGTGAGTTGCACTTGTGGCAGACCTGTGGTGGCAACCGGGCAGTTTTTCAGCACAATAGTAAACGGTTTCAACGGCGACTCGGTACCCTCGCCGCTGGCGTTAAACAACGACGTTGGATAAGTCCCTAAAGGAACGGTGCTATCGGTACCTGTATCGCCCTCAATGACACAACTTGGCTCTATCAGTTCACCGGTGAAATGAATCTCTCCGGCATTGGCTTCATCAGCGAATGCACTACTGGTGGTCGCCATCGTGAGAATGACTGCGGATATTAATTTATAACGTAACTTCATGTTAACAAACTCCATCTGTTAATAATATTATTAATCCATTCACTGTAATTCTACTTAAGAGATTGATAATCTTTTAGTGAATAGTGTAACCGGTGTATCAATCCCTGCTATTAGATATAAGCCTTGCTGATTTTTGCGGATTATAATTTGATTTCTTTTTTTATCAATAGCGCATAAGATCTATTTTTAATTGTTTGGTGATATTTATGTGTTAATGTTTATTAATTTGTTTTTAATATGATGTGGGGTGTGCGTTTATTATAAAATAATAAATGTAAATCCTATGGTGCGTAAACAGTTCGCGTAGAATGATTCACCTATATATATTCCCTTCACTAATAGCCTACGAGAACCGGTTGAATGCCTGGATGAAGTGGGTTCATCTGCGCGGCGTATATCCTCTTTTTTATGCCATAACTTGGCGGTTATTTGCCGAAATGATGCTGAGGTCACAGCAGGTTACGCCTGAGTGACAGTGCGATATATAGACTTGTCATAATAATTGCAGTTAAATGGTTATCGGTGCAAGGCAATATATTACGTCAGTAGGTTATTTATCGATATCCCGAGTGTTTTTACTCGAATAGCGGCGGGGGAGATATGCGAATTTTACGTGAGAATGATTTTTTTCATTCAGAGCAACATGCGTTTTGTCTTTTTTCGATGAATAACCAATTAATGGAAGGTGTGCACGGGCATGATTTTGATGAACTGGTGATTGTCCGTAGCGGTAGCGGGTTTCATATTATTAATGACTTGGTTCGTTTTATCTGTCAGGGTGACTTTTTTTTAGTGACTGCTAACGATACCCATAGTTATGTTTCAACTAATAATCTGTCGGTTATTAATATATTGATTCGTCGCCCGCGCAGTTTTCATTTTTTACAGCACATTGATAATTTGCTCGATTGTATAAAAGAAAAACTTCTACAGCCTACCGCGCTGGCGTTAACTCAGGGAGCGCTGGCGCGTATTGAGGTATTGAGCCAGGAGATAATCTCACGTAACGAGAGTAACTATGACGTGCTCTATTTTTCATTGTGTGAAGTCGCTTTGCTGAACATCATCAACACGCTTTGCCAGTGCGACCGCCAAACTGAGGCGCTTAGCCCTGATGAGCGAGGGCGAGCCAACCTGATCCGTATGCTCAAGACCAGTAGCTTGCGTCATTTGGACTGGAATATGTTGAGTGATGATAACGGTGTTGCCAGGCGCACGATGTATCGCTTAATTAAGCGAGTGACCGGTTATACTCCGGTTAAATTCCAGATGTTGTATCGTGTATTAAAAGCTCAAGAATTACTGCGCACTACGGATAAAACCATCAGTGAAATTGCGGCACGTTGTGGTTTTATGAATGCGATCAGGTTGACTGAATCGTACCGACGGTATTTTCATTATCCTCCAAGCCATGAACGTGAACTTCATTCACGAGTTTTAATAGCGATTTAATTGTTAGGTTAATAACAATAAAAAATTATTACTACCATCCATCGTGACGGGGGTAGGCCATACGCTTATTTCTCGCCTTACTGTCTGTAAATTTAAGGGAATCGTTATGTCAAAAAATAAAACACCTAACCCCTGGTATATTGGAGTGGTGTCTGGAATGGCATCATATATTGATTCGGCGGCTATTGTTTCCAGTGGTACAGCCTTAGTCATTTATCAAAAAACAATGGGTATTACTGCACTACAAATTGGCATTTTATCTGGATTATTAACGCTGAGTATTGCCGCTGGGGCTTTTGGTGGCGGTCGTCTTGGAGACCGTATTGGTCGTCGTAATGTTTTTATTATTACGATGGCGATGATTTTTATCGGCACGCTGGCGCTGGCCTTTGGTTTGAACTTCCCGTTCCTGGTGCTGGGCACACTCTTGGTGGGGCTGGCGACAGGGGCTGATTTACCCGTCTCTCTGGCGACTATCTCCGAAGCGGCGAACGATGAAAACCGCGGCAAGATTATAGGCTTGTCCAATTTACTCTGGCTGGTGGGAATTGGCGCCACGATGGGGATCTCCGCTATCGTCGGCGACTGGGGGGTGATTGGCGCGCAAATCATGTATATGCACGTTGGGCTGGTGGCGGTTGTGCTGATGATCCTGCGTTGGTCTATCCCTGAGTCGCCGCTGTGGTTGGCGGCAAAGGATGAACTGCGTCGTGGCATCGCCACCGTGCGGGCGCAGAAAACCGGCTGGCGCGATCTGCTCGAAGGCAAATACCTGTGGCCGTTTATCTCGCTGTGTATCTTTTATACCTTCACCAATCTGGCGGCCAATACCGGCGGGCAGTTTGGGGCTTATGTAGCGGTAAATGTGGTGGGCATTTCGGTCAGCACGCACTCGCTGTGGGGGCTGTTGATTCTGCCAGTGAGCGTGGCGTCTGGGTTGATGTTTATGCGCGTCGTTGATACCTCAAAACGGGTTCCATTCTTTATTTTTGGCGCGGTGATGATGTCCGGTGGTTATTTCGTGCCGGTGCTGTTTAATTTCTCGCCACTCTCCTGGTTCTGCTGCCTGCTGTTTACCAATATCGGCACAGGATTTGCCTTCGAAGGCATCATGAAAGTGTGGGCGCAAGAGTCATTCCCCACCATGCTACGCGCCACCGCGCAAGGAGTGATTGTCGGTGTCGCCCGTCTGACCTGCGGCTTGTTGGCGTTCGTCACTCCTGTGCTGTTGAGCGCGGGGCCGGTGGTTCTTTATTGCCTGCTGACGGCGATTGTGGCGATAGGCATGGTTATCGGCTGGCTGTGCTTCCACGGCAAGCAACGTAATGAATTTAATGCAGAAACAGAAATGGTGGCGACGCCTGATAACGGACAGGCGTCGCACGATACTTTGCGGGCCAAAGCCTGAATATGAGCCACTGAGGGAAAAATTATGTTGGCAGTAGAAAAGATTACGCTCAACTATGAAACCACGCTGACGGGCTGCGAAACGTTGCCGGTTTTCGGCTGGATAATCACCAGTACCTTGCGCGATGTACAGCAGCGTAGCTGGCGTTTGCAGCTGTCGGCGCAAGAAGATTTTGCCCAATGCCTGTTTGACAGCGGCGAAATGCACGATGACCGCTCCAGTAATATCGAATTGCCCGACGTCGCCTGCCAGCACTCGACGCGCTATTTTGTGCGGGTGCATATTACCGACAACCACGGTGAAGAGAGCGGCTGGAGCCCGGCGGCAACGTTTATTACCGGCCTGCCAGCGCAAGCGTGGCAAGGGGTGTTTATCTCGGCTGAAACGCCACAGGATAAAGACAACTCAAAAGGCACGTTGTTGCGCCATGCGTTCAGTTTGCCCGGCGGTGATGACATTGTTTCGGCGGTGGTACATGCCAGCGCGCTGGGGCTGTACCAACTGTGGATCAACGGCGAAAAAGTCGGGCGTGATGAGTTATCGCCCGGCTGGACGAGCTACCACCACCATCTGTTGTATCAAACCTGGGATGTGACCGAGCACCTGCGAGAAGGCGAAAACGCGATTGGCGCGATGGTGGGGGCGGGTTGGTATAAAGGGGATATGAGCTTCAACCGCTATCGCAACTATTACGGCCAGCAGACGGGGTTTATTTGCCATATGGTGGTGACGCTCCGCGATGGTAGCCAGCGGATAATCGCCACGGATGCACACTGGCAGGGCAGCGATGACGCGATTTTGTTTGCTGAAATTTATGATGGCGAAGTGTATGACGCACGTCGGGAGCAGCGCGGCTGGAGCGAGCCTGCGTTTAGCGCCGGGCATTGGCGTGCGGTGACGACGCTGGCGGCAGAGACTTCGGTGCTGCAACCGCAAACGGCCTGCCCGGTACAAGAAATAGAACGGCTTGCGCCGTGCTCAATCATCACGACGCCAAAAGGTGAGACGGTGCTTGATTTTGGCCAGAACCTCAGCGGCTGGGTGGAGTTTCGGGTGCGCGGTGCGGCAGGTGAGCGCGTGGTGCTGCGCCATTTTGAAGTGCTGGATGCCGAAGGCAATGTTTATCTGGCGAACCTGCGCACCGCCAAACAGTGCATTGATTACACCTTACGCGGCGATGGCGAAGAATGTTATCACCCGCATTTTACCTTTCAGGGTTTCCGTTATGTGCTGATTGAACGTTGGCCTGGCACGCCGACGCGGGATGATTTTGTCGCGGTCGTGCTGCATTCCGCGATGACGCCGACGGGTCACATTGAAACCTCAAACGCGGATCTCAACCAACTGCATCACAACATCATGTGGGGGCTTAAGGGCAATTTCGTCGATATCCCAACCGACTGCCCGCAGCGCGATGAACGTCTGGGATGGACGGGCGATGCGCAAATTTTCTGCCGCACCGCCAGTTATCTGATGCAGACGCGCACTTTTTTTGCCAAATGGCTGACCGATCTTCAGCATGACCAAACGCCGGAGGGCGGTGTGCCGCACGTCATCCCCGATATCCTCACCGGCAAATGCGACAACGACCGCTTTTTATCCCACGGGCGCACCCATTCCGCCGCCGCCTGGGCCGATGCGGCGGTGATTAACCCGTGGACGCTGTACCTGATGTACGGCGATAAACAGACGCTGGCCCGCCAGTACGACAGCATGAAAGCCTGGGTGGAGTTTATGCATGACAACGCTGTTGAGAACCAGTGGTCGTGGAAACTGCAGTTTGGCGATTGGGTTGCGCTGGATGCCAAAGAGGGTAGCTATTTTGGCGCAACGCCGAATGAACTGACCTGCATGGCCTACTATGCGTTGTCCACGCTGCTGCTGGCGAAATCAGCCAAAGCACTGGGAAATGACGTTGATCACACCCATTATCAGGCGCTGCATACCGCGATTGTCGAAAGCTTCCGCAATGAGTTTTTTACCGCCACCGGGCGGCTGGCGGCGCGCACGCAAACGGCGCATATTCTGGCGCTTTACTTCCAGTTAGTGCCGGACGCGCACCGCGAGCGCACCGTGCAAACGCTGCTGGAACTGCTGGCGGAAAATGACGGTCATCTGGTGACGGGGTTTGTCGGCACCCCCTATTTCTGTCACGCATTGAGCGAAAACGGACAGGCCGACGCGGCGTGGCAATTACTGATGAAAGAGGACTTCCCAAGCTGGTTGTATCAGGTAAAAGCCGGGGCGACGACGATTTGGGAACACTGGGATGGCGTGAAACCGGACGGCACAATGTGGAGCCCGGACATGAACTCCTTCAACCATTATGCCTACGGGGCGATCGGTGAATGGCTGTATCGCGTGGCGGCGGGAATAAATACCGAAGAACACGCGCCGGGCTTTAAATCTTCGGTACTGCGGCCTATTCCGGGCGGTGGCCTGACATGGCTGAAAGCGCGATACGGCTCGGTATATGGTGATATTGCCGTCCACTGGTCGCAGGAACCGGCGCGCGATGGCTTGCAGACCATCACTCTTGAGGTAGATATTCCGCCGAATACTCACTCAATGGTGATCCTCGATGGCGCACAAACGCTGCTCGATACCGATGGCCTCGGCTTCGCGCCAGTAGACGGTGGCTATGGCGCGCAGGTGGGATCGGGCCATTATCGCGTTATCTGGCAGCGCTAACCGCGTGATTGTCACGGCAGCGTTCGCGCTGTCGTGGCAAACGAACGCTCGAATTCCTCTGTTTTCGTTTCGCTATTCGACGCATTGGCAATGGTTGCGGTCGCGATAATACTCGTGACCGTGATGACGAGAGTAATGCCGTGGCAGAAGAAAGCGACGACGACAAAACAGAAGCCCCCACACCCCACCGACTTGAAAAAGCACGGGAAGAAGGGCAAGTCCCCCGATCCAAAGAACTGACCTCACTGCTTATTTTGCTGGTGGGCGTGTGCATTATCTGGATTGGCGGGGAGTCGCTTGCCCGCAGACTGGCCGGTATGCTGTCGGCCGGATTACGTTTTGACCACAGTATGGTCAATGACCCTAACCTGATCCTCAGCCAAATCATCCTGCTGATTAAAGACGCGATGATTGCGCTGTTACCGTTGATTACCGGCGTCGTTCTGGTGGCATTAATCTCCCCGGTGATGCTTGGCGGCTTGATTTTCAGCGGTAAATCTCTGCAGCCCAAGTTTTCTAAGCTGAATCCGTTGCCGGGCATTAAACGCATGTTTTCAGCGCAAACCGGGGCGGAACTGCTCAAAGCGATACTGAAGTCCACGCTGGTGGGGAGCGTGGCCGGATTTTATCTCTGGCATAACTGGCCGGCGATGATGCGTCTGATGGCGGAATCGCCGATTACGGCGATGGGCAACGCCCTGGATTTAGTTGGTATGTGCGCGCTGTTGGTGGTGCTTGGCGTTATTCCGATGGTGGGGTTCGACGTTTTTTTCCAGATTTACAGCCATCTGAAAAAGCTGCGCATGTCGCGTCAGGATATCCGTGACGAATTTAAGCAAAGCGAAGGCGACCCGCACGTTAAGGGCAAAATACGCCAAATGCAGCGCGCGGCCGCGCAGCGTCGCATGATGGCGGATGTGCCGAAAGCGGACGTGATTGTTACCAACCCCACGCACTATTCGGTGGCGTTGAAGTATGACGAGAACAAAATGAGCGCGCCGAAAGTTGTTGCCAAAGGCGCGGGGCTGGTGGCGCTGCGCATTCGTGAGATTGGCGCTGAACATCGAGTCCCTACGTTAGAAGCGCCACCGCTGGCGCGTGCGCTATACCGTCATGCTGAGATTGGTCAACAAATACCGGGTCAATTATATGCCGCCGTTGCCGAAGTGCTGGCATGGGTATGGCAGCTAAAACGCTGGCGTCTCGCCGGCGGCAAGCGTCCACCACAACCTGAAAACCTTCCGGTGCCTGAAGCACTGGATTTCATGAACGAGAAGAATACTGATGGCTAATCTGGTCGCGATGTTGCGTTTGCCCAGCAACCTGAAATCCACGCAACTGCAAATCCTTGCCGGACCGATCCTTATCCTGCTGATCCTGTCGATGATGGTGTTGCCGTTGCCGGCTTTCGTCCTCGATTTGCTGTTCACGTTTAACATTGCGCTGTCGATCATGGTGCTGCTGGTGGCGATGTTCACCCAGCGTACGCTGGAGTTTGCCGCATTCCCGACGATTTTGCTGTTTACCACATTATTACGCCTCGCCCTGAACGTTGCGTCGACGCGTATCATTTTAATGGAAGGGCATACCGGCGCGGCGGCGGCGGGAAAGGTGGTTGAAGCTTTTGGTCACTTCCTGGTGGGCGGTAACTTTGCGATCGGTATCGTGGTCTTCGTTATTCTCGTCATTATCAACTTTATGGTTATCACCAAAGGTGCCGGGCGTATCGCCGAGGTTGGCGCGCGCTTCGTGCTGGATGGTATGCCCGGCAAGCAGATGGCGATTGATGCGGATTTGAATGCGGGTCTGATTGGCGAAGATGAAGCCAAAAAACGACGCTCGGAGGTGACGCAGGAAGCGGATTTCTACGGCTCTATGGACGGTGCGAGTAAATTCGTACGTGGAGATGCCATCGCCGGTATTTTGATCATGGTGATCAACGTGGTCGGCGGTCTGTTAGTCGGGGTGTTGCAGCATGGTATGAGCATGGGTAGCGCAGCGGAAAGTTATACCCTGCTGACCATCGGTGACGGGCTGGTGGCGCAAATTCCTGCGCTGGTAATCTCCACCGCGGCGGGGGTTATCGTGACCCGCGTGAGTACCGACCAGGACGTAGGCGAACAGATGGTGACCCAACTGTTCAGTAATCCTAGTGTCATGCTGCTTAGTGCGGCGGTGCTTGGTCTTTTGGGTCTGGTTCCGGGCATGCCGAACCTGGTGTTTTTGATGTTTACCGCCGCGTTACTGGGTCTGGCCTGGTGGATGCGTGGTCGTGAGCAAAAAGCTCCCGATGAGCCGCAGCCGGTGAAAATGCCGGAAAACAACTCCGTGGTGGAAGCAACATGGAATGATGTACAGCTGGAGGATTCACTGGGGATGGAGGTAGGCTACCGCCTGATCCCAATGGTGGACTTTCAGCAAGATGGCGAGTTGCTGGGGCGAATTCGCAGTATTCGTAAGAAATTTGCCCAGGATATGGGTTTTCTGCCGCCGGTGGTACATATCCGCGACAATATGGATCTGCAGCCAGCCCGCTATCGTATTTTGATGAAAGGGGTGGAAATTGGCAGCGGTGACGCCTATCCGGGACGCTGGCTGGCCATTAACCCTGGTACCGCCGCCGGGTCGCTGCCGGGCGAGAAAACGGTCGATCCGGCTTTCGGTCTGGACGCTATCTGGATTGAAAGCGCATTGAAGGAACAGGCGCAGATTCAGGGCTTTACGGTTGTTGAAGCCAGTACCGTTGTCGCAACGCACCTTAATCATCTGATTGGGCAGTTCGCTGCTGAGCTGTTTGGCCGTCAGGAGGCGCAACAGCTACTGGACCGCGTCTCGCAGGAGATGCCAAAACTGACAGAAGACCTGGTCCCGGGCGTCGTGACGCTCACTACGCTGCATAAAGTACTGCAGAACTTACTGGATGAGAAAGTACCGATTCGCGATATGCGCACCATTCTCGAAACGCTGGCTGAACATGCACCGCTGCAAAACGATCCGCATGAGCTTACCGCGGTGGTACGTGTTGCGTTGGGACGCGCCATCACTCAGCAGTGGTTCCCGGGTAATGAAGAGGTTCAGGTTATCGGCCTTGATACTCCGCTCGAACGTTTGCTTCTGCAGGCGCTGCAGGGCGGCGGCGGTCTGGAGCCGGGTCTTGCAGACCGATTGCTGGCCCAGACTCAGGAAGCGCTGTCCCGTCAGGAAATGTTGGGTGCGCCGCCGGTCTTGCTGGTTAACCACGCGTTGCGTCCGTTACTGGCACGTTTTTTACGTCGCAGCATTCCGCAACTGGTGGTGTTATCGAACATGGAGCTGTCTGACAACCGCCATATCCGTATGACGGCGACTATTGGAGGTAAGTAATGTGTAAATTACTGTGGTTGTTGTTTTTTCCTCTGGTAGCGCAGGCTGCCGGAGAAGGCGCCTGGCAGGCCAGCGGCATGGGGATTACTTTAAATCACCGCGGCCAGTCAGCCTCGTCTGCACCTCTGACGCCCAGCCAGCCGGTCTCGGGGTTGATGACGCTGGTGGCCTGGCGCTATGAGCTCAATGGCCCAACGCCCGCGGGTTTACGGGTGCGTTTATGTTCTCAGTCCCGCTGTGTTGAGCTGGACGGGCAAAGCGGGACCACCAACGGATTCAATAATGTTCCCGCCATCGAACCGATGCATTTTGTCTGGGAAGTACCCGGTGGCGGTCGCCTGATCCCCGCCTTACAGGTTCAGAGCAATCAGGTGATTGTGAACTATCGTTAACGCCTCCCTTCATTCCGGCCAGCAGCAGAAACTGCTGGCTACTTCGCAATTCTAGTCCGCCTCTTTGATTAAATAGAAACGCTGTTTTATAAAATAGGTGACATACGTTGCCGGACTCTTTGTGCTGTTGCCATTTCACGAATACCCCTGGCAAAAATAGAAAGGTTTCACTTGCTGTTAGCTTTTACTGTGGCCCTGTAAGGAGGCCCAATGTCAAAGCGAGGATTGCGGGGCCTCCCAATAATGTGCAGGGGTAACGGCAATGAATACACGTAAAATTGGGTTGGTTAACTATTTCGCCTACGGTTCGGGGGATTTTTTAGGCGCAGGCACCACGGCGTTAACCGCGGCCTGGCTACTCTATTTTTACACGACGTTCTGTGGCCTGACGCCAATCGAAGCAACCTTTATCTTCGCTACCGCCAGGGTGTTGGATGCTGTTGTTAGCCCATTAATGGGTTTTTTAACCGATAACTTTGGCTCCACCTGGCTCGGCAAACGCTTTGGGCGACGTAAGTTTTTTATTTTGTTGGGGATCCCCTGTGTCTTTAGCTACTCACTAATGTGGGTGGGTGATATGGGGTTCTGGTACTACCTGCTTACCTATCTGATTTTTGACGTGGTCTACACCATGATTCTGGTGCCTTACGAAACGCTGGTACCCGAAATGACCGATGACTTTAAACAGAAAACCAAATTCTCCGGCGCGCGCATTTCGATGGCGCAAATGTCTGCCATTCTGGCCTCATTCTTACCTGGCGTTCTGCTGACGCTGTTTGGCAAGGATAACCCCGTCTCTTTTTTCTACGCCAGCCTGGTGTTTTCTGTGCTGTGTGCACTGATGCTGACCTTCGTCTGGTTCTTTACCTGGGAACGCCCACGGGAAGAGTGGACTGAGGCGGCGCTGCGAGCCGAAGAAGAGAAGAAAAGCCTGACCTTGAGTCAGAGTATGAACCGTTTATTTGTGGAACTGAGTTCAACACTGCGCATCAGTATCTTTCGCCAGCATTTAGGAATGTATCTTGGCGGCTATATTGCCCAGGACGTCTTTAACGCCGTCTTTACTTACTATGTGGTGTTTGTGCTGATGCAGGAAGCATCAATGGCGTCAAACCTGCTGGGTACGATGGCTATCTTCCAGTTTATTGCTGTTATCGCCATGATCCCATTGTGCATCCGTTTCGGACCTGCGCCGTCTTATCGCATGGTGGTCGTCCTGTTTGGCCTCAGTTCACTCTCCTATGCGGGGCTGTATTACGCCGGATTAAGCGATGTTTATTCTCTGTTGCTATTGGTTTCCGCCGTTGCGGGTTTAGGACGCGGTGGTATCAACTACGTTCCCTGGAATATCTACACCTATATTGCCGACGTTGACGAAGTGATCACCGGTCAGCGTCGGGAAGGGATCTTCGCCGGCATTATGACGTTAACGCGTAAAGCGTCGCAGGCGGGAGCGGTGATGCTGGTGGGGATTGTGATGCAGTTGTCTGGTTTTGTCTCCGGTCAGAGCGCACAGCCCGTGGCGGTCAGCCATACCATCCTGTTAATTCTGAGCTGCGGAACGCTGATTGTTCTGGCGCTGGGTTTCCTGGTTTCCTTGCGCTTCAAACTGAACCTGCAAACGCACAGCACCCTGCGTGAAGAGACCGCAAAAATGCGTGAGTCCGGGCAACCCGTGCTGGAAGGACTATCCGCTAAAGGACGCGCGACCGTAGAGATGCTATCGGGCATGCCTTATGAATCACTTTGGGGTAACAACAATATTGGTTACCTGAATCGTAATAAACCAGCGGCACCGAAACTGGAAAAGGGTGCTGTATTGAATTCGACATTGACAGAGGTTAAGTAAATGATTGTTTATCCGGTTAAACACAGTCCATTGTTGCGCCAGTCAGAACATTTTATTGCCAGGGATGAATTAAAAGCGTTGATCAAAAAGGTGACGCATAACCTGGTCAATATTCATGACGACACCGGTGAGTTCTTGCTACGTCTGGATGACGGACGCGTTATTGATACCAAAGGCTGGGCGGGATGGGAGTGGACGCACGGCATCGGCTTGTACGGGATGTATCAGTATTATCAGCAAACCGGCGATGCCACGATGCGC
Organism: Citrobacter sp. XY323; assembly: GCF_025106035.1. Taxonomy (NCBI): domain Bacteria; kingdom Pseudomonadati; phylum Pseudomonadota; class Gammaproteobacteria; order Enterobacterales; family Enterobacteriaceae; genus Citrobacter; species Citrobacter sp. XY323. The sequence goes on along the minus strand of NZ_JANYUK010000004.1, from coordinate 99,349 downwards.
GATATTATCGACAACTGGTTTGCCGATCGCTTTGCGGAAGGTGCAACGACTAAAAACGTTAACACCATGGCGCCGTTTTTAACGCTGGCATATCGCTATGAAGAGACGCGTAATCCCGCGTATCTGCCGTGGCTCGACAGCTGGGCTGAGTGGGCAATGCATGATATGCCGCGTACCCAATTCGGCGGTATGCAGCACATTACGCTGGCGGAAGAAAATCACCAGCAGATGTGGGATGACACGTTGATGATGACGGTCTTACCGCTGGCGAAGATTGGCAAGTTGCTCAACCGTCCCGAGTATATTGAAGAGGCAACCTATCAGTTCCTGCTGCACGTGCAAAACCTGATGGATAAAGAAACGGGGCTGTGGTTCCACGGCTGGAGCTATGAAGGACAGCATAACTTCGCCAACGCTCGCTGGGCGCGTGGCAACAGCTGGTTAACTATAGTCATCCCGGATTTCCTCGAATTAGTTGATTTGCCGGAAAACAATGCAGTGCACCGCTATCTGGTGCAAGTTTTGAACGCGCAAATCGCGGCGCTGGCGAAGTGCCAGGATGAAAGCGGACTGTGGCACACCTTGCTGGACGACCCGCAGTCGTATCTTGAAGCCTCGGCAACCGCCGGATTTGCCTATGGGATCCTCAAAGCGGTACGTAAACGCTATGTCGGACAAGACTATGCGGCTGTAGCCGAAAAAGCGATCAGAGGCATTGTGCAACATATTTCGCCGGAAGGTGAATTGCTGCATACCTCGTTTGGTACCGGGATGGGCCACAATCTCGATTTCTACCGCAACATCCCCCGGACCTCCATGCCTTACGGTCAGGCGATGGCGATGCTGTGCCTTACCGAATACTTGCGTAAGTATTTTTGATACCGGTGTCCGATGGCGTTGCGGCTATCGGACCCGCTTGTGCGTCGTCGTCCTGCGCAGCAAACAGATGATCCATGATTTGACGCATGACTGGTGCGGCGGTGACGCCATCGCTGCCGCCGTTTTCCAGAATTAACGCTATGGCGACTTTTGGGTTCTTATATGGCGCAAATGCGGTATAGAACACGTGGTCGCGCAGACGTACGGGGATCATTTTCGCATCGTAGGTCTGGTTTTCTTTCAGGCTAAAGACCTGTGATGTGCCACTTTTAGCTGCAATGCCGTAAGGCGCGGTGTGAAAGAACTTATAACCGGTACCGTTTGGCTCATTCGCCATGCCGAACATCGCTTGACGCACCAGCCCCCAGTAGGGGGACGAAGCAGAGGCAATTTGTGACGGTGTTTCGGGAGCCTGATACGGCGTGATGACTTTTCCGCTCTCTTCATCACGTAGAAGGTGAGGGGCGATAACCTTGCCATTGTTAATCAGCGCGACCATGGCTTTAACCATCTGGATCGGCGTGGCAATCCAGTAGCCCTGGCCGATGCCAACCGAAATGGTATCTCCCTGATACCAGGCTTTTTTATGCACTTTCTGCTTCCATTCGCGGCTCGGGAGCAGGCCGTTATACTCCTCACCAAGATCGATGCCGGTCGGCTTGCCATAGCCAAACTGGCTGAGCATGCTGTTAATACGGTCGATCCCCATCATATATGCCACCTGATAAAAGAACGTGTCGGCGGATTCTTCAATTGCTTTGGTGACATCCAGCATACCGTGGCCCGTTTTTTTCCAGTCACGGTAATGTCGCTCCGTGCCGGGGAGCGTCCAGGTGGGGGCGCCGAAGAAACGGGTCTGCGGCGTGATCACGCCGTCCAGTAATGCTGACATCGCCATATACGGTTTGACCGTGGAGGCGGGAGGATACAACCCTTGCGTGACGCGGTTGATTAACGGCAGATCCTTATCCTGAAGCAGCTTGTTATAGTCCTGATAGCTAATACCTTTGACAAACGGGTTGGGGTCATAGCTGGGGTTCGAAACCATTGCCAGCACGGAACCGTCATGCGGATCCTCAACCAAAACGGCGGCCCGCTGGCCCACCAACAGACTCTCAATATATTGCTGTAAATGGAGGTCCAGCGTCAGATGGATATCTTTTCCGGCAACGGGCGGCACATCTTTGATCAGGCGTACGATGCGTCCGTGGTTATCAACTTCGACCTCCTGATAACCGGTTTTCCCATGCAGTTCATTTTCATAGTAGTGCTCAATACCCTGCTTACCGATGTTGTGATCGGCGGCGTAGTTCTCTGTCAGGCCTTTTTGATCCAGCGCTTTCAGGTCGTTGTCATTGATTTTTGACACATAGCCAAGGACATGCGCCAGCGCTGCGCCATAAGGGTACTGGCGGTCTTCATAGCTATTGATATTGACGCCGCTGAAATGAAACTGGTTAACCGAGAAGCGGGCGATTTCCACATCGGTCAGCGCATTTTTTAGCACGACCGGGCGATAGCGGCTGCTGGCTTTCAGCGCATGGCGAAACTGGTCAATGTCATCAGGAGTGAGGTCAATGATAGGCGTGAGCTGCCTGATCAGGGCATTCATATCACTGATTTTATAAGGCGTAACGGAAATGTCGTACCAGGTTACGTTGCGCACCAGCGGGATGCCGTTGCGATCGTAAATCATGCCACGCGTCGGGGCCACGGGAAGCATTTTGATGTCGTTTGCATTCGAGCGGGTGGTGTAATACTGGTGCTGACAGATTTGTAAGTTGTAGAGATTGTAAATCAGGATGCCAAAGCAGATGACCACCAGGCCAAAGGCCACCAATACACGCCGCTGGAAGAGTTTTTCCTCCGCCTCAAAATCTCTGAATGTCATTGACCCGTACCCGTTTAATTCGCCGCCTCATGATACGGAGGCTTAAACGGGATGACAGGCAAAAAATGTTCCATATCTCTACGGAAATGTGTCATTCCTTGTGAGTTGTTACAGATGGCCTGTTACAGAAATAAAAAAGGCCTGAGTCCGAATTTCGGAGTCAGGCCTGATAGGTGAGCTGATTTACATACGTTCTACGGTTTCGATACCCAGCGTATCCAGACCCAGCTTCAGGGTTTTCGCCGTCAACTGTGCCAGTTTCAGGCGGCTGTTACGAATCTCTTCGTTTTCAGCGCTAAGGATTGGGCAGTGCTCGTAGAAACCGGAGAACAGACCGGCAACGTCGTACAGGTACGCACACATCACGTGCGGCGTACCTTCACGTGCAACAACGGTCAACGTTTCTTCAAACTGCAGCAGACGCGCTGCCAGCTGAGCCTCGCGATCTTCACTCATAATCACCTGCGCATTTGCCAGCGCGCTTTCGTCGATATCCGCTTTACGGAACACGGACAGTACGCGGGTGTAAGCGTACTGCATATACGGCGCAGTATTCCCTTCGAACGCCAGCATATTGTCCCAGTCGAAGATGTAGTCGGTGGTACGGTTTTTGGACAGATCGGCATATTTCACCGCGCCGATACCGACCGCATTCGCCAGTTTTTCCAGCTCGTCGGCAGGCATGTCCGGGTTCTTTTCCGCTACCAGACGGCGTGCGCGTTCCAGCGCTTCATCCAGCAGATCGGCCAGTTTAACCGTGCCACCCGCACGGGTTTTGAACGGCTTGCCGTCTTTACCCAGCATCATACCGAACATGTGATGTTCCAGCGGCACAGAGTCCGGCACATAACCGGCTTTACGCACGATGGTCCAGGCCTGCATTAAGTGCTGATGCTGACGGGAGTCGATGTAATAAAGTACGCGGTCGGCATGCAGCGTTTCATAACGGTACTTGGCGCAGGCGATATCGGTCGTGGTGTAGAGATAGCCGCCATCTTTCTTCTGAATGATTACGCCCATCGGTTCACCTTCCTTGTTCTTATACTCATCAAGGAATACGACGGTAGCGCCTTCGCTTTCAACAGCCAGGCCTTTAGCTTTGAGATCGGCCACGATGCCAGGCAGCATCGGGTTGTACAGGCTTTCACCCATGACGTCTTCACGGGTCAGGGTGACGTTCAGGCGATCGTAGGTTAACTGGTTTTGCGACATGGTGATGTCGACCAGTTTGCGCCACATCTCACGGAAGTACTCGTCGCCGCCTTGCAGTTTCACGACATAACTCCGGGCACGTTCCGCGAAGGCTTCATCTTCGTCGTAATGTTTTTTCGCATCACGGTAGAAACCTTCAAGGTCAGCCAGCGCCATCTCGCCAGCATTTTCCTGCTGCTGTTTTTCCAGCCATGCGATGAGCATACCGAACTGAGTACCCCAGTCGCCGACGTGGTTGGCGCGGATAACATTGTGGCCGAGGAACTCCAGCGTACGCACCGCAGCGTCACCGATGATGGTGGAACGCAGGTGACCAACGTGCATCTCTTTCGCTACGTTAGGTGCGGAGTAATCAACCACAACGGTTTGTTTAGCCGGTTGGGTGACGCCCAGACGATCGGAAGCCAGCGCCTGCTGAACGTGCTGCGCCAGAAATGCCGGATCGAGAAAAATATTGATAAAGCCCGGGCCTGCAATTTCAACTTTGCTGGCGATCCCGTTGAGATCCAAATGAGTCAGCACCTGCTCAGCCAGTTGTCGCGGCGCCATACCCAGTTTTTTAGCGACAGCCATCATGCCGTTAGCCTGATAGTCGCCGAACTGTACTTTTGCTGACTGACGAACCTGCGGTTCGCAATCTGCAGGCGCGCCTGCAGCAATCATGGCCTGACTGACTTTTTCTGAGAGAAGAGCCTGAATATTCACCGGAATACCTTACATTTATGAAGCGGCTTAAAATGCACCGCACCAGTTTAAGAATTAAGGGCGGGAGTATACTGCAAATGCCCGTTGCCGTCAGCATTGCGAGTATCGCCAGCAGCCTGAAATATAAACATTGTCATTACGTATAATTATTCATATTGCGCTTAAGAAAATCAGCAGTTGGTTGGGGCTGCGCAACAGGGTAAATTAGCGGCTTTGAATATGGATATGAGCTTTCATTATGGCGAACTGGCAAACAGTTGCAGAACTGCATGATATTTCCGCAGATTTACCGCATTTCATTCAGGCGTTAACGGATCTTTCCACTCGCCTTGGGCTGGATGTCTCATCGCTTGAAGCCGATCACATTTCTCTGCGTTGTCATCAAAATACCACCGCAGAGCGCTGGCGTCGTGGGTTTGAACAGTGCGGCGAATTGCTGTCAGAAAATATCATCAATGGCCGACCGATTTGCTTGTTCAAGCTCGATGAGCCAGTTTGTGTGCAACACTGGCAATTTACTATCGTAGAACTGCCGTGGCCGGGCGAAAAGCGTTATCCGCATGAAGGCTGGGAGCATGTTGAAATTGTTCTGCCGGGTGAGGTGGAGACGCTGAATGCACGAGCGCTGGCGCTGCTTTCAGATCACGGGCTGAGCCAGCCGGGTATATTTGTAAAAACCAGTTCGCCAAAAGGCGAGCGCGAACGTTTACCGAATCCAACGCTGGCGGTCAGCGATGGTAGTGTGACGATAAAATTCCATCCGTGGTCGATTGAAGCCATTGTGGCAAGCGAACGTCAGGAGTGAGTATGGCATTACTGGAAATCTGCTGTTACAGCATGGAGTGCGCGCACACGGCGCAGCAAAACGGCGCGGATCGCATTGAGCTTTGCTCGGCACCCAAAGAGGGGGGCTTAACGCCGTCCCTGGGCGTCTTGCGTTCGGTTCGCCAGCATATCTCGATTCCGGTCAATCCCATTATTCGCCCGCGCGGGGGGGACTTTTGTTACACCGACGGTGAATTCGCTGCAATGCTGGGTGATATTGCGCTGGTAAGAGATCTGGGGTTCTCAGGGTTGGTAACCGGCATTTTAGATGCAGAAGGTGATGTCGATATGCCGCGCATGGAGAAAATAATGATCGCGGCGGGACCGCTGCACGTCACTTTTCATCGGGCCTTTGACATGTGCGCTAACCCATTCAATGCGCTAAAAAAATTAGCTGATTTGGGCATCGCCAGAGTGCTGACTTCCGGGCAAAAATCAGATGCGGCGCAAGGTTTAACAAAAATTATGGAACTTATTGCGCAGGTGAATGCTCCAATCATTATGGCCGGAGCGGGGGTTCGCGCCTCGAATTTGTCCCTGTTCCTTGATGCTGGAGTGCAGGAAGTCCACAGTTCTGCCGGAGTATGGTTGGCTTCCCCCATGCGTTATCGCAATTCGGGGTTGTCGATGTCTTCGGATGCACAGGCGGATGAGTATTCACGCTATGCGGTAGACGGGGCGGCGGTTGCGGAAATGAAAGCAATCATTGCACACCACCAGGCCAGTTGATTTTTACCGTTGCATCATGTCGCCCAATATGATGCTTGCTCGTACCAGGCCCCTGCAATTTCAACAGGGGCCTTTTTTTATCCTGCATATTTCAAGCCGCAGCGGAGTTGTCTGCCTTGCTGCAAGTTGAACTATTTTGCAGAAAGAGTGCTATCTGGCAAAAATGATTACGGCTTACGTGCAATCAATACCGCGCGTAATGGGGCCGGGTAGCCTTCCACCGTTTTGCTGTGATCGTTCGGGTCGAGGAAGTCGGCCAGTGATTCGGTTATCATCCACTCGGTGCGGCGCTGCTCTTCGGTGGTGGTGACGCAGACATCAGCAATGCGCACATCAACAAACCCACATTTTTCCAGCCAGTTTTTTAACGCCAACGCAGAAGGAATAAAGTAAACGTTACGCATCTGCGCGTAGCGATCGCCCGGTACCAGTACGGTATTTTCATCACCTTCGACGACCAGCGTTTCCAGTACCAGTTCGCCATCTTTCACCAACTGATCCTTCAACTGCCACAGGTGTTCCAGCGGTGAACGGCGGTGATAAAGCACTCCCATGGAGAATACGGTATCAAAGGCGTTGAGCGCCGGAAGCTGCTCAATACCCAGCGGCAGCAGGTGAGCGCGCTGGTCATTGCCCAGCAGTTTACGTACTGCCTCAAACTGGCACAGAAACAGCTGGGTAGGATCGATGCCAACCGCCAGATGCGCCCCCGCGCCAATCATGCGCCACATGTGATATCCACTCCCGCAGCCGACATCAAGAATGGTGCGCCCGGTGAGGTCAGACAAGTGCGGCAGAACGCGATCCCATTTCCAGTCCGAGCGCCACTCGGTATCTATATTGACGCCGTACAACGAGTACGGCCCTTTACGCCATGGCATCAGGTTACGCATCAGGGTGTCGATACGTTTGAGCTGACCGTCGCTGAGCGGCTCATCGCTTTCGGCGGTAACGCTATGCAGTAAGTCCAGGCGATGCGGCGTCAGCTCGGGCAGAAACTCGACCGCATTTGACCACTGCTTAAACAAGCCGTGCTGATCGCGCTGCCAGGTCGCGATTTGCGCCGGGAGCGTTTCCAGCCAATGGGAAAGGTGATTTTTGGCAATCAGTTGATAAAAGTTACCAAAGTCGATCATGCGCTAACCTCAGCTTTCAGTGCCACCAGAGAACCAAAGTTAAAGCACTGGAACCACAATTCGCTGTGTTCAAAGCCCGCCTGATGCAGTCTCGCTTTGTGCGTTTCGACCGAGTCGGTCAGCATCACGTTCTCCAGCATGCTGCGCTTTTGACTGATTTCCAGCTCGCTATAGCCATTTGCCCGTTTGAAATCGTGGTGCATGTTGAACAGCAGCTCGCCAACGTTAGCGTCTTCGAAACTGAATTTTTCAGACAGTACCAGCGCGCCGCCGGGGTTCAGCCCCTGATAAATCTTATCCAACAATGCCTGGCGCTCAGGTGGCTCAAGGAATTGCAGGGTAAAATTCAGCACCACCATCGAGGCGTTTTCGATAGTAATGTTGCGAATATCGCCTTCGACAACGTCAACCGGTGTCGGCGCTTTATAGGCGTCAATATGACGGCGGCAGCGCTCAACCATAGCCGGGGAGTTATCAACGGCAATAATTTTGCAATTCTCGTGATGAATATTGCGACGCACCGAGAGCGTCGCAGCGCCCAGAGAACAGCCCAGATCGTAGACCTGTGTGTTGGGTTGTACGAAACGTTCGGCCAACATCCCAATCATAGAAATGATATTGGAATAGCCAGGAACGGATCGCTGGATCATATCCGGGAAGACTTCAGCTACCCGTTCATCAAAGGTCCAGTCACCCAGACTGGCGATAGGCGCAGAAAAAAGCGTGTCGCGGTGAGACATAACGTAAAAATCCGGGAAAAATAAAGTGGCGTATTGTGCGCTAATGCAGGGAGAAAACCAACTCCCAGGGCATATACCAAAGATTCGCCAGCACCATTAGCAACAGCGAACACCAGGTCGCGCTCATGCCTGAACGGCGCCAGCGGAAAAGCCGGTGATGGAATCCGTAATAATGCATCAGCCGTCCGGCAATCAAAATCAGCCCGCAAATATGCACCATCCACGTTTCTGCGCCGTTCATTTCCATAAATAACAGCAGCACCAATGCGACGGGAATATATTCCACCGCATTACCGTGAATGCGGATAGCGCTTTGTAGTTCGCTAAAACCTCCGTCACCATATGCAACGCGGTATTGCATGCGCAGGCGAACGACGTCAAAGGAGAACTTAATTAACAATAACGCACCCAATACGGCATAAAGCGCGCTTACCATACAAACTCCCTTTTAAAATGGCTGATGGCATTGACTATGATAGGTGGCATTTTCAGAAAAGAGAAGATTGCTGTGGAATAGACGGCGCTGATCCGATCTCTGGCAGGGCGCTGCGTAAATTTGCCCATAGCGTATCGACAAGCTCCGGGGCCTGCGCGATATCCGGGGTATGTAAAAACAGATACGGCGTTGTGGTTTGTTGCCATTGCGACAGCTTGGTCAGCCAGACGGCAAAAAGCGCGCGGTTTTGTGCCATATTATCGCTGCCGATAAAGCGTACCATCGGATGGTTTGCCGTCACCACCGCATGCACCGGAACCTTTGGCTTCTTGCGCTGGGCGTCGCGTATCGCTTCAGTATGTGGTATGGCGGCATGTACCGGTCGACTGTCCAGAATCACCCGATTTACCCCGCGCTCATGTAGGCCTCGATTGAATCGTTGCTCTGTTTCGCCTTTGGCAAAGAAGTCCGGATGGCGAACTTCCACACCGTAGGTAAAGGATTTGGGGAGCGCATCAAGAAACTGCCACAAGGCAGGCAGGTCGTGCGGGCCAAAAGTTGCGGGTAATTGCAGCCAGTATTGCCCAATGCGTGATTCAAGTGGCGACATGCGCGTGAAAAACTCTTGTACCAGGTCATCGCAATTACGCAGCGCGGCCTGATGCGAAATGGTGGCCGGAAACTTAAAACAAAATCGAAACGCATCGGTAGTCTGCGCATGCCAGCGGGCCACAATGTCGGCTTTTGGCAGCGCGTACAGCGTGGTATTGCCCTCCACACAGTTAAAGTGGCGGGCATACTCTTCAAGGCTGGTGATCCCCAGACGCACCCATTTGGGATGCGCCCACTGGGGTAAACCGATATAAATCATAGCGCTTGCAGGATCTCATCCACGCTGCGTACGCGTGCGATACGCGGGAAAATATGCGTCATGCTGCCCTGATGTTGCTCAGCGCTGGCGGCACTACAGGCGTTTTCTGCAACGATCAGATTAAAACCCAGCTCCCACGCATTTCGCGCCGTCGACTCCACGCCAATATTTGTGGAAATGCCGCACAGGACGATGGTCTCGATGCCCCGACGACGCAGTTGTAATTCCAGATCGGTGCCGTAGAAAGCTCCCCACTGGCGTTTGGTCACTTCGAGGTCGCTGGCGCATTTACCCAGAGCGCTCGGGTAATTCCACCAGTTTTCGGGTAACGCTTTGGCCGGAACGTGAGCATCAACTGGCTGTTTCAGCGCTTCGGCATAATCGTCAGACCAACCGACGCGCACCATTACCACCGGGGAACCGTGGGCACGGAATTTTTCCGCCAACTGCGCGGCGCGGGCAACCACGTCGTTTGCCGAGTATGGGCCGCCAGCGAAAGGCAGGATACCTTCCTGTAGATCAATAACAACAAGAGCGGTTGTTTTTGCGTTCAGTTCCAGCATGATCACTCCAGTAAAAAAAGAATTCCGTTACACCTTAATCGCGAATCAGTGTGAAAGGGACGACAATTTTTGTTATTTTTTGTGAGATTACGCAATGCCCGTCCAGGAAACAGGCGTACAGTCAGTACCGGACTTATCGTGCGGCAGAATTTCCAGTATAATAGCCGCCTTTTTTCATTCAGTTGTGACATTCAGCTAAAGCTGCGACTTCGTCACCTGCGAGACAGGTGACAATCCGCCTGCGGCAAAGTTAAGGGATATCTCATGCGTACAGAATATTGCGGACAGCTACGTCTGTCCCACGAGGGGCAGCAGGTGACTCTGTGTGGTTGGGTCAACCGTCGTCGTGATCTTGGTAGCCTGATCTTTATCGATATGCGCGACCGCGAAGGTATCGTGCAGGTATTTTTCGATCCGGACCGTGCGGATGCGTTAAAGCTGGCCTCCGAACTGCGTAATGAGTTCTGTATCCAGGTTACGGGCACCGTGCGTGCGCGTGACGCGAAAAACGTCAACGCCGATATGGCGACTGGCGAAATTGAAGTGCTGGCCTCCGATCTGACCATCATCAACCGTTCAGACTCGCTGCCGCTGGACTCTAACCACGTAAACACCGAAGAAGCGCGACTGAAGTATCGCTACCTGGATCTGCGTCGCCCTGAAATGGCGCAGCGCCTGAAAACGCGTGCCAAAATTACCAGTCTGGTGCGTCGTTTTATGGACGATCACGGCTTCCTCGACATCGAAACTCCGATGCTGACCAAAGCTACGCCGGAAGGCGCGCGCGATTACTTGGTTCCTTCTCGTGTTCATAAAGGTAAGTTCTACGCGCTGCCGCAGTCTCCTCAGCTGTTTAAACAGCTGCTGATGATGTCCGGTTTTGACCGCTACTATCAGATCGTAAAATGCTTCCGTGATGAAGACTTACGTGCTGACCGTCAGCCTGAATTTACTCAGATCGACGTTGAGACTTCCTTCATGACCGCGCCGCAGGTGCGTGAAGTGATGGAAGCGCTGGTGCGTAACCTGTGGCTGGAAGTTAAAGGTGTGGATCTGGGTGATTTCCCGATCATGACCTTTGCCGAAGCCGAGCGTCGTTACGGTTCTGATAAACCAGACCTGCGTAACCCGATGGAACTGGTTGACGTTGCCGATCTGGTAAAAGGCGTTGAGTTCGCCGTGTTCTCTGGTCCGGCGAATGATGCGAAAGGCCGTGTGGCTGCCCTGCGTGTACCGGGCGGTGCGAGCTTAAGCCGTAAGCAGATCGACGATTACGGTAACTTTATTAAGATTTACGGCGCGAAAGGTCTGGCTTACATCAAAGTCACCGAGCGTGCGAAAGGCCTGGAAGGCATCACCAGCCCGGTTGCTAAGTTCCTGAACGCAGAAATCGTAGACGCGATTCTGGAGCGTACCGGTGCGCAAGACGGCGACATGATTTTCTTCGGTGCCGACAACAAGAAAGTGGTGGCCGACGCGATGGGCGCGCTGCGTCTGAAACTGGGCAAAGACCTGAACATTACCGACGAAGCCAAATGGGCGCCGCTGTGGGTTATCGACTTCCCGATGTTTGAAGACGATGGTGAAGGCGGTCTGACCGCGATGCACCACCCGTTCACCGCGCCAAAAGACATGACTGCCGCTGAGCTGAAAGCTGCGCCGGAAGACGCGGTTGCCAACGCTTACGATATGGTCATCAACGGCTATGAAGTGGGCGGTGGTTCCGTGCGTATTCACAACGGTGATATGCAGCAGACCGTATTCGGCATTCTGGGCATTAACGAGCAAGAACAGCGCGAGAAGTTCGGCTTCCTGCTGGATGCGCTAAAATACGGTACACCGCCGCATGCGGGCCTGGCGTTTGGTCTGGATCGTTTGACGATGCTGCTGACCGGTACTGACAACATTCGTGACGTTATTGCCTTCCCGAAAACCACCGCTGCAGCGTGTCTGATGACTGAAGCGCCAAGCTTTGCCAACGAAGCTGCGCTGGCGGAACTGAGCATTCAGGTTGTTAAGAAGGCCGAGAATAACTGATATGAGATACAAACAGCCTGTCTCGGTGTTAGTCGTGATTTATGCAAAGGACACCGGGAGAGTGCTGATGTTACAGCGACGCGACGATCCTGATTTCTGGCAGTCGGTCACCGGCAGCCTTGAAGAGGGTGAAACCGCGTCGCAAGCCGCGATGCGCGAAGTAAAGGAAGAGGTCGCCATTGATGTTGCGACTGAGCAACTGACCTTAATTGACTGTCAGCGCACGGTGGAATTTGAGATTTTTAGCCATTTACGTCATCGCTATGCGCCGGGAATTGAGCGTAATACTGAATCCTGGTTTTGCCTGGCACTTCCCTCTGAACGAGAGATCGTGTTCACCGAACATCTGACCTACCGTTGGGTTAATGCGCACGAAGCCGCGCAGTTAACCAAGTCGTGGAGTAACCGGCAGGCGATTGAAGAGTTTGTAATTAACGTCGCCTGAGAAGGCGCGCTTTTTGGAGAGATTATTTATGGCAGGTCATAGTAAATGGGCCAACACCAGACATCGTAAAGCAGCGCAGGATGCTAAACGCGGTAAAATTTTCACCAAAATCATTCGTGAGCTGGTGACGGCAGCCAAACTGGGCGGCGGCGATCCGGATGCTAACCCACGTCTGCGCGCCGCGGTTGATAAAGCGCTGGCAAATAACATGACCCGTGACACCCTGAACCGTGCAATCGCGCGTGGTGTTGGTGGCGACGATGATGCGAACATGGAAACCATCATCTATGAAGGTTACGGTCCTGGCGGAACAGCCGTTATGATTGAGTGTCTGTCTGACAACCGTAACCGTACCGTTGCAGAAGTGCGTCACGCATTCACTAAAACGGGCGGCAACCTCGGTACCGACGGTTCCGTAGCTTACCTGTTCAGCAAAAAAGGCGTGATCTCTTTTGAACAAGGCGACGAAGACGCCATTATGGAAGCGGCACTGGAAGCGGGCGCTGAAGACGTTGTGACCTTCGACGACGGCGCGATTGACGTTTACACCGCGTGGGAAGAGATGGGCAAAGTGCGTGATGCGCTGGAAGCGGCTGGTCTGAAAGCGGACGCGGCTGAAGTGTCTATGATCCCCTCCACCAAAGCGGATATGGATGCAGAAACGGCGCCGAAGCTGATGCGTCTGATCGATATGCTGGAAGACTGCGACGACGTGCAGGAAGTTTACCACAACGGCGAAATCTCCGATGAGGTTGCTGCAACGCTCGAATGATGTGGTTAAGCCATAAACTAACAGGAGATGCGTGATGTCTATCATTCTCGGCATTGACCCGGGGTCGCGCATCACCGGTTATGGCGTAATCCGTCAGGTCGGCAGACAGCTGACCTACCTCGGTAGCGGCTGCATTCGCACCAAAGTCGACGATCTTCCTTCACGTCTGAAGTTGATTTATGCAGGCGTGACGGAAATCATCACCCAGTTCCAGCCCGACTATTTTGCCATTGAGCAGGTCTTTATGGCGAAGAATGCCGACTCGGCGCTAAAGCTGGGGCAGGCGCGCGGCGTGGCGATCGTTGCGGCTACCAATCAGGATCTTCCGGTCTTTGAATATGCGGCCCGCCAGGTAAAACAGACCGTGGTAGGTATCGGCAGCGCGGAAAAAAGCCAGGTTCAGCATATGGTGCGCACGCTGCTAAAACTCCCGGCAAATCCGCAGGCGGATGCCGCGGATGCGCTGGCGATTGCTATTACCCATTGCCACGTCAGCCAGAACGCCATGCAAATGAGTGAGTCGCGGCTGAATCTGGCGCGAGGTCGGTTACGTTAGTGACAAATGAGGCTGGATATCTATCCAGCCTTTTTTTATGATAGCGCATTACCTTTTAGCCCTTAACGCAGGAGCGTCACGTGATAGGCAGACTCAGAGGCATCATTCTTGAAAAACAACCCCCGCTGGTCCTTCTGGAAACCGGCGGAGTAGGCTATGAAGTCCATATGCCGATGACCTGTTTCTACGAGTTGCCGGAAGCCGGGCAGGAAGCGATTATCTTCACCCATTTTGTGGTGCGTGAAGACGCTCAACTGCTATATGGTTTTAACAACAAACAAGAACGCACGCTGTTTAAAGAGTTAATCAAAACCAATGGCGTGGGGCCGAAGCTGGCGCTGGCGATCCTCTCCGGTATGTCTGCACAGCAGTTCGTTAATGCCGTTGAGCGCGAAGAACTTGGCGCGCTGGTGAAATTACCGGGTATAGGTAAGAAAACCGCAGAGCGCTTAATTGTGGAAATGAAAGACCGCTTTAAAGGCCTGCATGGCGATCTCTTCACGCCTGCGGCGGATCTGGTCCTGACCTCTCCGGCCAGTCCTGCAACAGATGACGCCGAGCAGGAAGCGGTTGCTGCGCTGGTGGCGTTAGGCTATAAACCACAGGAAGCCAGCCGCATGGTGAGCAAAATTGCTCGCCCTGATGCCAGCAGTGAAACCCTGATTCGTGAAGCGCTTCGCGCGGCATTGTGAGGTAAAGGATGATTGAAGCAGATCGCCTGATTTCGGCTGTCAGCACGACCCCTGAAGATCTGGTGGATCGCGCGATCCGCCCCAAATTGCTGGAAGAGTATATTGGCCAGCCTCAGGTGCGTTCGCAAATGGAGATTTTTATCCAGGCGGCGAAGCTGCGCGGTGAAGCCCTCGATCACCTGCTGATTTTCGGTCCTCCAGGTCTCGGTAAAACCACGCTTGCCAATATTGTTGCCAATGAAATGGGCGTTAATCTGCGCACCACTTCCGGTCCGGTACTGGAAAAAGCGGGCGATCTGGCGGCAATGCTCACCAACCTTGAACCGCACGATGTGCTGTTTATCGATGAAATCCATCGCCTGTCACCGGTGGTGGAAGAGGTGCTGTATCCGGCGATGGAAGATTATCAGCTGGATATTATGATTGGCGAAGGACCAGCCGCACGTTCGATTAAGATCGATCTGCCGCCGTTTACCCTGATCGGGGCGACGACGCGCGCCGGTTCGTTAACGTCTCCGCTGCGTGACCGCTTCGGTATTGTACAGCGCCTGGAATTCTATCAGGTGGCAGACCTGCAGCACATTGTTGGACGCAGCGCCCGCTTTATGGGACTGGAAATGAGCGATGAAGGCGCATTGGAAGTGGCACGCCGCGCCCGTGGTACGCCGCGTATCGCCAACCGTTTATTACGCCGGGTACGCGACTTCTCCGAAGTGAAGCATGACGGCACAATTTCAGCAGATATCGCCGCTCAGGCACTGGATATGCTCAATGTGGATGCGGAAGGATTCGATTATATGGACCGTAAGCTGCTGCTGGCGGTTATCGATAAGTTCTTCGGCGGACCGGTAGGACTGGATAACCTGGCGGCGGCGATTGGGGAAGAGCGTGAAACCATTGAGGACGTGCTGGAGCCGTATCTGATTCAGCAAGGTTTTCTGCAGCGAACTCCGCGCGGACGAATGGCAACGGTGCGGGCGTGGAACCACTTTGGTATTACACCGCCGGAAATGCCATAAGATTCAATAATCCCTGATGGCGCTACGCCTGGCAGGCCTACGATATGATGCAGGCCTGACAGGCGTAAAACAGATTACTTCAGTTCATCAACCATGGTGACGGCGCGACCAATGTAATTGGCCGGCGTCATTGCTTTCAGGCGAGTTTTCTCGTCTTCAGGCAGCGCAAGACCGTCGATAAACTGCTTCATACCTTCGGCGTCAACGCGTTTGCCGCGGGTCAGTTCCTTCAGCTTCTCGTATGGTTTTTCAATGCCATAGCGACGCATCACGGTCTGGATCGGCTCTGCCAGCACTTCCCAGTTATGATCCAGTTCATCCAGCAGATGATCGCGGTTCACTTCCAGTTTGCTCACACCTTTCAGCGTGGACTGATAAGCGATCAGCGCATAGCCAATCCCCACGCCCAGGTTACGCAGAACGGTAGAGTCCGTCAGATCGCGCTGCCAGCGGGAGACCGGCAGTTTGCTCGCCAGATGCTGCAGAACCGCGTTAGACAGGCCCAGGTTACCCTCGGAGTTTTCGAAATCGATTGGGTTCACCTTGTGCGGCATGGTGGAGGAGCCAATTTCACCCGCGATGGTTTTCTGTTTGAAATGGTTCAGCGCCACGTAACCCCAGACATCGCGGTCGAAGTCGATCAGGATAGTGTTGAAACGGGCGATGCAATCAAACAGCTCGGCAATGTAGTCGTGCGGCTCAATCTGCGTGGTGTACGGGTTCCACTGGATGCCCAGCGAGGTGACAAATTCTTCGCTGAACTGATGCCAGTCCACTTCCGGATAAGCGGCGATGTGGGCGTTATAGTTACCGACTGCACCGTTGATTTTGCCGAGGATTTCGACCTGATTGAGCTGGCGGTACTGACGCTCCATACGGTAAGCCACGTTTGCCATTTCTTTGCCCAGCGTAGACGGGGTGGCTGGCTGACCGTGGGTACGGGAGAGCAGAGGAATATCGCGATACTGGACGGAAAGATCTTTCACCGCGTCGATAAGCTTGCGCCAGTACGGCAGAACCACTTCGTCACGGGCGGTTTTCAGCATCAGCGCGTGAGACAGGTTGTTGATGTCTTCTGAGGTACACGCGAAGTGGATGAACTCGGAAACAGCGTGCAGTTCCGGGATATCCGCCACTTTCTCTTTCAGGAAATACTCAACTGCCTTCACGTCATGGTTGGTCGTACGCTCAATGGTTTTGATACGCGCAGCATCTTCTTCATTGAAGTTAGCGACAATCGCATCAAGGAAACCGATTGCGTCGGCAGCAAAAGCAGGAACTTCCTTGATCGCTGCGTGCGCGGCCAGTTTTTGCAGCCAGCGTACTTCAACTTGTACACGGAATTTCAGCAAACCGTATTCGCTGAAAATCCCGCGCAGCGCGCTGACTTTATCGCCGTAGCGTCCATCGACAGGGGAAACGGCGGTCAGTGAGGATAATTCCATAGATCACAACTCCGGGGTTAAATGAGCAAGAATTTGTTTAGCCTGAGTCGTCAGGCGATTACGAGAAAACATGAGTTGCAGACGGCCTCCACCAACCTGATGCCAGAGCACGGCAGCGCGAATGCCAGCCAGCAGGGAAGCGCGTACTTTAGCCTGAACCTGTGGGCTCTGAAGGATGGCCGGGGAGCCCGTAACCTGAATACGTGGGCCGAGTGGGCTGATGACGTCAACATAAATGCCTGCCATCGCACTCATCAACGTTTCTGACTGCAAATCAAAATGGTCCAGTTGGCGCTGCAAGCCGTTGATGCGGTCTCCCAGCGTGTCCATAGCGCCTTTAGCGGCTGACAGCTTACGCTCCAGCACCATCAGGCTTAACGTGTAGCGGGTGAGTTCCGCGTTCAGCCCCTGACGACTGCTGGCGTTGAGCACGCCGAGCATCGTTTCCAGACCTAAACGCAGGTTGGCCTCGCTACCGCCAAACACGCCCAGCGTAGAGCTGGGATTCATGTCGATGACACTGTTCAGTGAAACGTGCAATGCATCGGCATCACAATGCCCCTGGTGCGCCAGTTCCTGCACCAGGCGTGCCGACTGACAAATGCCTGCCAGAGCGAGGGTGATGTCATAATAATTCTTTGCCACGTTCACTGCTTCCTTGTATTAGATGTGTAAGTAATTATACCGGCAGAGGCAATCGTTGTTCGATAATGCCGCCGCCGAGGCACACTTCGCCATTGTAAAAGACAGCCGACTGACCCGGCGTTACCGCCGCGACTGGCTCGTCGAAAATGACTTCAATACGCTCAGCATCCAGCGCCTTAACGGTGCACGGAATGTCGGTCTGACGATAGCGGGTTTTCACTGTGCAGCGCATTGTGCCGGTGAACGGTTCGCGATCGACCCAGTGCAGCTGTTGCGCCACCAGGCCAACGGACATCAGACGCGGGTGTTCATGACCCTGAGCAACAACCAGAATGTTGTTCTCGACGTCTTTATCCACCACGTACCACGGATCTTCCGTGCCTTCTTTCGTCCCGCCAATGCCCAGACCTTTACGCTGACCCAGCGTGTGGTACATCAGCCCCTGATGTTGGCCAATCTCTTCGCCATCAACGGTGATGATTTTGCCAGGCTGAGCCGGCAGGTAACGACCGAGAAACTCGCGGAACTTACGTTCGCCGATGAAGCAGATACCGGTTGAGTCTTTTTTCTTGGCCGTAATCAGACC
Organism: Citrobacter sp. XY323; assembly: GCF_025106035.1. Lineage (NCBI taxonomy): Bacteria > Pseudomonadati > Pseudomonadota > Gammaproteobacteria > Enterobacterales > Enterobacteriaceae > Citrobacter > Citrobacter sp. XY323. The sequence continues at coordinate 81,165 of NZ_JANYUK010000004.1, read as the reverse complement.
GAGATCTTCGGCAATTTTACGCACCTGCGGTTTTTCCAGTTCGCCGACCGGGAACAGGCTTTGCGCGATTTGTTCATGACCGAGCGTGTAGAGGAAATAGCTCTGGTCTTTATTGCCATCGAGTCCACGCAGCAGGCGGCTTTTGCCGTCGACGTCGGCGCGGCGCACGTAGTGACCGGTGGCGATATAATCGGCACCTAAATCTTCGGCGGCAAACTCGAGGAAGGCTTTAAACTTGATTTCTTTATTGCAGAGAATATCGGGGTTTGGCGTACGGCCCGCTTTGTACTCTTCAAGGAACAGTTCAAAGACGTTGTCCCAGTATTCTGCGGCAAAGTTGACGGTATGCAGTTCAATGCCGAGTTTGTCACAGACAGCCTGCGCATCCGCAAGATCGGCGGCCGCTGTGCAATATTCCTCGCCATCGTCCTCTTCCCAGTTCTTCATGAACAGGCCTTCTACCTGATAACCCTGTTGTTGCAACAGCCAGGCAGAAACGGAGGAATCGACACCGCCGGACATGCCGACGATCACTTTTTTTGGGCTTTCAGACATAGGAATACTCACGACATTGAACTTCAAGGCGGCATATTCTAGCACGCAGCCCCTTACTTGACACCCTCTGTAAACGGCCAGTTAAATTCGCCGATCATCGCCAGCGGGTAGCGCTGTCCGCTCTGATAGCAACGAATACTCTCCGCAACCAACGGCGAACGCAGATTTGGCGCTGAGAGAACCTCTTCTGCGCTGACCCAGCGACAGCAATCTATATCGCTGTCATGAGGTTCAGTAGCGCACATATTGGCAAGCTCGATAGAAAACAGAAAACGTAAAAAGGGCGTTTTGTCCGGCGCAATCCATTGATGCATCCGGATGAAGTGCTGCGGCTGCGCTTTGATGCCCGTCTCTTCCCACAGTTCGCGAGCGGCGGCTTGCACCAGGGTTTCATCCGCTTCCAGATGTCCTGCAGGTTGATTCCACAGGGCTTTGCCATTGATTGTTTCCTCAACGACTAAGAACTTATCTTCTGCATGCACAATGCAGGCGACCGTGACGTGCGGTTTGAACATACCTGTTCCTTATTCAGTTAGTTGCATCCCGCCATTGACCGTTGGCGAGATTTTCCAGCGTGTAATCTCCCATGGCATAGCGGATGAGGCGCAGCGTCGGGAATCCAACATGCGCTGTCATACGACGAACCTGGCGGTTACGGCCTTCATATAAAGTAACTTTCAGCCAACTGGTGGGGATATTTTTCCGTTCCCGAATAGGCGGATTTCTCGGCCACAGCCAGGTGGGTTCCTCTACTATTTGAATACCTGCGGGCAGCGTGGGACCATCATTGAGCGTCACCCCGGTACGCAGCGCATCCAGCGCTTCTGCTGTCGGCTCGCCTTCGACCTGGACGTAATAGATTTTCCCCGTACGCTTGCCGGGTTGCGTTAACCGCGCCTGCAGCGCGCCGTCATTGGTCAGCACCAAAAGTCCTTCGCTGTCCCTGTCGAGTCGGCCCGCAGCATAAATTCCCGGCACGGGAATAAAATCTTTTAACGTGCTTCTGCCCGCCTCGTCAGTAAATTGTGGCAAAACATCGTAGGGTTTATTGAACAAAACCACGCGTTTTGGCTGGTTTTCTTTACGCTGCCTGGTGACTTGTCGTGAGCTGAATCGCTCAACCCGGTGATTTCTAAAAGAAGTTTTTTGCATGGTATTTTCAGATTATATCAATTGCCGCATTATAGCCTAAGAACGAGTGTCTTTCATGGCGACGAACATTAGGGTAGTATTGACATGCTCATTACAAAACATTAACAAAAAATTGCTCTAACGCATTCGTGCAGCAGGACGCAAACGCACATGCAGCGCGATGACAGACGAGCAGAACCAGAAGCGCTCGAAGGAGAGGTGAATGGAAAGCAAAGTAGTTGTTCCGGCGGAAGGTAAGAAGATCACCCTGCAAAACGGCAAACTCAACGTTCCTGAAAATCCGATTATCCCGTTCATTGAAGGCGACGGTATCGGCGTTGATGTAACCCCACCGATGATCAAAGTTGTCGATGCTGCTGTCGAGAAAGCCTATAAAGGCGAGCGTAAAATCTCCTGGATGGAAATCTACACCGGCGAGAAATCCACTCAGGTTTATGGCCAGGACGTCTGGCTGCCTGCTGAAACCCTTGATCTGATTCGTGAATATCGTGTTGCCATCAAAGGCCCACTGACCACCCCAGTTGGCGGCGGTATTCGCTCTCTGAACGTTGCCCTGCGTCAGGAACTTGACCTGTATGTCTGCCTGCGCCCGGTGCGTTATTACCAGGGCACGCCTAGCCCGGTTAAGCACCCTGAACTGACCGACATGGTCATCTTCCGTGAAAACTCCGAAGATATCTACGCAGGTATCGAATGGAAAGCGGACTCTGCAGATGCCGAGAAAGTGATTAAATTCCTGCGCGAAGAGATGGGCGTGAAGAAAATCCGCTTCCCGGAGCATTGCGGTATTGGTATCAAACCGTGTTCTGAAGAAGGGACTAAACGTCTGGTTCGTGCGGCGATCGAATACGCCATCGCTAACGATCGTGATTCTGTTACCCTGGTACACAAAGGTAACATCATGAAATTCACCGAAGGCGCGTTCAAAGACTGGGGTTACCAGTTAGCGCGTGAAGAATTCGGTGGTGAACTGATCGACGGCGGTCCGTGGGTGAAAATCAAGAACCCGAAAACCGGTAAAGAGATCGTGGTTAAGGATGTTATCGCCGATGCGTTCCTGCAACAGATCCTGCTGCGTCCGGCTGAATATGATGTGATTGCCTGTATGAACCTGAACGGCGACTACATCTCCGATGCGCTGGCCGCACAGGTTGGTGGTATTGGTATCGCGCCGGGCGCGAACATCGGTGACGAATGTGCGCTGTTCGAAGCAACCCACGGTACTGCACCGAAGTATGCAGGTCAGGATAAAGTGAACCCAGGTTCCATTATTCTGTCCGCTGAAATGATGCTGCGCCACATGGGTTGGACCGAAGCGGCTGACTTAATTGTTAAAGGTATGGAAGGCGCAATCAACGCCAAGACCGTAACCTATGACTTCGAACGTCTGATGGATGGCGCTAAGCTGCTGAAATGTTCAGAGTTTGGTGACGCAATCATCGAAAACATGTAATCCAGATACTGGGTTGTGTGAAAACGGGAACCGAGAGGTTCCCGTTTTTTTTATGCCTGAACTCGTGGTTGCGTAATGCGTAAACCACTCACAATTGCTGCCAGCGAGGCCAGAATGCCTGCGGCTATCAGCGAGACGTGCGTTCCACTGTCGCCAAACTGGTTTAGCATCAGCGCGACCAGTGCGGCCCCGGTACTCTGACCCAGCAAGCGCGCCGTCCCCAGCATACCGCTCGCCCCACCGCTGCGTTCACGCGGTGCGGAGGTGATGATGGTGTGATTATTTGGGGACTGGAACAAGCCAAAGCCTGCGCCGCACAGAATCATCGGCCAGATGATATTAAAATCGGAGGGGGAAACGGGCAGCAGCACCAGCGAAAACAACCCGCTGGCCATCAACGCCATGCCCAGTGCGCCCAACAGCCCGGCGTGAACGCGTTCAATCAGATATCCCGCCAGCGGCGCCATCACCATGGTTGCCAGCGGCCATGGCGTCAACAGCAGGCCTGTTTCGACCTCGCTGCGTCCGAGCACCGTTTGCATAAAGAAGGGCAGGGAAACCAATGCCAGCATTTGTGCGCAGAATGAACATATCGAGGTACAAATCGAGAGTGAAAACAGTGGAATGCGTAACAGGTCAACCGGCAGTAACGGCACCTCCAGCGCGAGCTGGCGTCGGATAAAGAAAAAACCTACCACCATAAGCGCCACAAGCTCGGCACCAATCAGTTTTAGCGACTGTCCTTGTGCAAAGCCGCTGAGCGCCGTAATTAACAAGCCAAACGTTAAGGCATTCATTACCGCACTGGGCAGGTCAAAGCGTGGTTTAGTGCCGCGGGACGCATTGGGCGGCAAAAAGCGCATCGCCAGCAACAGGGCGACTATTCCCAGCGGGACGTTAATCAGAAACAGCCATTTCCAGGAGGCAATAGAAAGAATTGCTGCGGCAATGGTCGGACCCGCAGCCGAGGAGACTGCGACGATAAAGGAGTTAATCCCCATCCCCCGCCCAAGCTGACGCTGGGGATAAATAAGTCGGATCAATGCCGTATTCACGCTCATTAGCGCCGCACCGCCAAAACCCTGGGCGACGCGAGCCAGCGTCAGCATGTGCAACGAATCTGACAAGGCACAAAATAGCGATGCAAGCAGGAACACGACCAGGCCACACTTATAAATGCGGCGGTAACCGAACATATCGCCTAAAAAAGAGAGGGACAGGAGCGAAACGACGATCGCGATTTGATAGGCGTTCACAATCCAGATTGAGCTGGCAGGTGAGGCCTGAAGATCGGCGGCGATAGTTGGCAGGGCCACGTTCGCTATTGCACCGTCGAGTACTGCCATAGAAATGCCAATAACAATGGTTAAAATTGCGCCATATCGCTGGGGCAATGGCAGACCATCGGCCTGAATTTTTTCCATAGAAAGTCGATATTTGTGGAATTTATGATGAGAGTATTAATTTTAGCATTGATATTCAGGTGTTAGGTCGCAGATTTGTAACTAAGTGAGCAAAGAGCGATTGCGAGGGTTGGTACGTGAAATTATAATAAAAACCGGTTCTGATTTTTATAAAACACTCGAAAGGGGTGATAAATGGCAATCGCAGATCTGGATAAGCAACCCGATTCTGTATCTTCCGTGCTGAAAGTTTTTGGCATTCTGCAGGCGCTGGGTGAAGAGCGCGAAATTGGTATTACCGAGTTGTCGCAACGCGTCATGATGTCGAAAAGCACCGTTTATCGCTTTTTGCAGACCATGAAAACGCTGGGTTATGTGGCACAGGAAGGGGAGTCAGAGAAATACTCACTGACCCTGAAATTATTCGAGCTGGGCGCGCGCGCGTTGCAAAACGTCGATCTTATCCGTAGCGCTGACATTCAGATGCGCGAACTTTCGCGCCTGACCAAAGAGACAGTACACCTCGGTGCGCTGGATGAAGACAGCATCGTCTACATTCACAAAATCGACTCTATGTACAATCTGCGCATGTATTCCCGCGTTGGTCGTCGTAATCCGCTGTACAGTACGGCTATCGGTAAAGTTCTGCTGGCATGGCGTGACCGCGATGAAGTGAAGCAGATTCTGGATGGCATTGAGTACAAACGCAGCACCGATCGTACCATTACGAATACTGATGAATTACTGGTACTGCTGGATAAAGTACGTGAGCAGGGTTACGGCGAAGATAACGAAGAACAGGAAGAAGGCCTGCGCTGCATCGGCGTACCGGTGTTTGACCGTTTCGGCGTGGTTATTGCGGGGTTGAGTATTTCATTCCCAACGCTGCGTTTCTCAGAAGAGCGTTTACACGAGTATGTGGCAATGCTGCATACGGCAGCGCGCAAGATTTCAGAACAAATGGGCTATAACGACTATCCGTTCTAATCTGACGTAATCGCGAATGTTAAAAACCCCCAGGTATTTTGTACCTGGGGGTTTTTATGAACAGTCATAACGTTACCTGGCGTAAATAACGTATCGAATGTAATGTTGCATTATTAGCCGTTATCGATAATGACCGTGCTTTTCCTTAACAGGGGACAATCCGACAGGCCAATGATACCGCTACTGGTGTGGACGTACTGTGCCGTGCTGGTTCCACGGGCAGTCAGATATTGGCATTGCAGACCCAGACCGGCAGCATTCTCCTTACTTCCAATCAAAATTCCATAGCCGCTCAATAATAAACCGATCCAAACCAGAGCTAACAACACAATAGCGCGGATAATCAGACGCATTACAACCTCTTATCTTTTCTCATTGTTATTAGATTAGCCTGTACACGGTATGAAACAAGTCAATCATTCCTAAAAAGATTGAATGCCTATACAGTTAACGCTGGGTTTAGGTAACGCATGATAATTTATAGACATAAGATGTGGAGTTGAAGAGTGGAGCTGGAGTGAAAAAAATTCGCTGGGTAGTGCTGATTGTTGTTGTACTGGTATGCATACTGATGTGGGCGCAGGTGTTCAACATCATGTGCGATCAGGACGTACAATTTTTCAGCGGTATTTGTGCCTTCAATAAATTTATTCCCTGGTAAGCGCATTTTCGCAACAGTTGATTACCTTCTTGTGCGGCAGTGGTAAACTACACTGTCTACATTGAGGTGGTAAAATGAACGAAGTTTTGAATTCTGGCGCGTTGAGTTTTGCGTCTTTAGCGGTATCGGTGGTGGTTCTGATTGTTGGGCTTGTTCTTTGGTTTTTTATCAATCGGGCAAGTTCGCGTACTAACGAGCAGATTGAGCTGCTTGAGGCATTGTTAGATCAGCAAAAAAGACAGAACGCTTTGTTACGTCGCCTTTGCGAAGCTAACGAACCCGAGAAAGCAGCAGAGCCTACTGCACTGCCCATTAAGGATGAAGACGATGACATCATCCGCCTGGTAGCTGAGCGGTAAAAAAGGTATGGCAGGATGAGGAAAGGCTGTTGTTGTTCTCAGTTGCTTCATCCTGTCGTCAGCGTGTCAGATTATTTTCTTCTGTCCCCGTCGTGTAATTGGCGGCCGGGCAGTCATCTATTCTCAGTATTTTCAGATGCTCCGACTAATTAATATCTTATCCCCAGTCTGATATAAATATAATCTTCCATACGTAAAAAATATGATTATGTCATTTTTGTGATAACGATCGTTTTATTAACAGCGAAACGTTTCTCTTACTTTTTTTGTGCCTTGTCATCATTCTTTCATTATTTTGGTGCAAAACCAGAAGGCGGATCTCATTTTTACGCTTGTGACATTTTATGCATTACTAAGCATAAAAAATGATATCTGGCAGAACCCGTAACAGATAACCTGGAACAACTGAAGCTATTGAGCTATGGTAGAAATATCCCAGCTATGGCGCAAGTCAGGCGGGGATAGGGGAGAGAGGTGAGAATATAATTCTACTCGACCTGGCGCATAACTGTGCAGTTGCTGTTTGATGGACGATGGGATTTGTGCGACCGATCGAGACACGTTTAAAAATGGCTTGCCATTATTAACGTTGTATGTGATAACACGTTTTGGGTTAAACGAGGTACAGTTCTGTTTATGTGTGGCATTTTCAGTAAAGAAGTCCTGAGTAAACACGTTGACGTTGAATACCGCTTCTCTGCCGAACCTTATATTAGTGCCTCAAGCAGTAATGTCTCAGTTTTATCTATGTTATGCCCGCGGGCGAAGAAAATACTCTAAGGAATTTTGCAAATGGCAAAGATTAAAGGTCAAGTTAAGTGGTTCAACGAGTCTAAAGGTTTTGGTTTCATTACTCCGGCTGATGGCAGCAAAGACGTGTTCGTACACTTCTCCGCTATCCAGGGTAACGGCTTCAAAACTCTGGCTGAAGGCCAGAACGTTGAGTTCGAAATTCAGGACGGCCAGAAAGGTCCGGCTGCTGTTAACGTAACAGCTATCTGATCGACACCACTGATTTGAAGCGCTTTTGCGCATCCATCTCAGATATAAAGCCTCGCTTATGCGGGGCTTTTTAATTCAAATTACGTCAAAATATTACTGAATGCCCATCCATTAGCGCTTTGTTGCAAAGGCGTGATGTTCGTAGCATAGTTTTCCCCGCTTTCTTGCGGCATTTCCCGTTAAATCAGACACCTGAAAAACTATCTTGTTGGAGATCGGGTGAAAAAGAAAAACGACGGCGATGCGCGCAATTTTACTCCCGTACGTTTTGCCCTGCTTTGTGTGGCAATATTATTGAGCCTTGGATTGCTGCTGGGGCGGGTTGCGTGGTTGCAAATTGTCACGCCGACGAATCTGGTAAAACAGGAAGACATGCGTTCCTTACGCGAGGTGTCCATCGCTTCGCCACGCGGAATGATAACCGACAGAGAAGGGCGACCGCTGGCGGTAAGCGTTCCGGTTAACGCCGTCTGGGCCGATCCGAAGACGATTATCAGCAAGGGTGGCGTTGGCTATAACGAACGTTGGCAGGCGTTAGCGAAGACGCTGCATATTTCTCTCAGCACGCTGGCTGAACGCGTTAACAGCAATCCAGCCGGGCGGTTTATCTATCTGGCGCGCCAGATCTCTCCTCAGCAGGCAGAATGGGTCGACAAACTGGATCTGCCGGGAATCAACCTGCGTGAAGAGTCCCGCCGCTTTTATCCTGCCGGACATGTTGCGGCCAATCTGATTGGTTTCACCAACATTGACGGTCAGGGGATTGAAGGGCTGGAGAAAAGCTTCAATAGCCAGTTGATGGGCAAACCTGGCTCCCGCCTGGTACGGAAAGACAAATTTGGCCATGTCATCGAAAATATTACGGAAGTGATGCCGGTGCCTGCGCATGAATTACAGCTCAGCATTGATGAGCGCTTGCAGACGGTTACTGAAGACGCGCTGGACAATGCCGTGACATGGAATAAAGCGGAATCAGGGGCCGCAGTGCTGGTCAACATTGCCACCGGCGAAATACTCTCCATGGCAAGCTTTCCCGATTTCAATCCCAATAACCGTGATGGCGCGGTACTGGATGATTTTCGTAATCGTGCAATTAGCGATACCTTTGAACCCGGTTCAACCGTAAAACCCCTGGTGATTATGACCGCTCTGCAGCAGGGGATAGTACAGCCTGACAGCGTGATTGATACTCATCCTTTTATTGTTGATGGACATCGCATCCGCGACGTCGGATTTTACCCGGAGCTATCGCTGACCGGGATTTTGCAGAAATCGAGCGATACCGGCGTGTCACACCTTTCGCTGGCGATGCCGGTACAGAAATTACTGAATACCTATAAAAGCTTTGGCTTTGGCGATCCAACCGGACTGGGTTTAACCGGGGAAAGTCGCGGATTAATGCCTCAACGCCGCTACTGGAGCGATCTGGACCGGGCGACCTTCGCATTTGGCTATGGATTAATGGTGACGCCGCTCCAACTGGCGCATGTCTATGCCACCATCGGCAGTTTTGGTATCTATCGACCCCTTTCTATTACGCGTATCGATCCGCCGGTAATCGGTACGCGAGTGATGCCGGAGGCGTTGGTTCACCAGGTTGAACATATGATGGAAAGCGTCGCGCTACCCGGCGGCGGGGGAACCAAGGCCGCGGTCAGAGATTATCGCGTCGCGGTTAAGACCGGAACGGCAAAGAAAATTGGCGATGACGGCAAATATGTCGATAAATATGTGGCCTATACGGCGGGCGTTGCGCCAGCAAGCGCCCCAAAGTTCGCGCTGGTTGTGGTTATAAATAACCCGCAAAACGGTGCTTATTATGGGGGGGCAGTCTCCGCGCCGGTATTCAGCCAGATAATGGGCGATGTCCTGCGTCTTGAAAACGTAAAGCCGGACGGTATGCCTCCCGGCTCCGATCATCTGCTGGTATTGCACGGCAGCAACGTATCCTCGCCGTCGCTGTAAGTTATTTTCCCAGGGCGCAATTCGCGTTACACTTGCGCCCTTAAGTCACCTGCCGGAGTTGTCATGTCGTTTTCCTGTCCTCTTTGCCACCAGCCTCTTACTCAAGCGAATAACAGTTTTGTCTGCCCTGGGCGGCACCAGTTTGACGTGGCGAAAGAAGGGTATGTCAACTTACTGCCGGTTCAGCACAAACGCTCGCGCGATCCGGGTGATAGCGCGGAGATGATGCAGGCGCGCCGGGCATTTCTCGATGCCGGACACTATCAGCCGCTGCGCGATGCAATTGTGGATGCGCTCACCCAGAGGTTGAGTTCAGAAGATGCGGCGATCCTGGATATTGGCTGTGGGGAAGGGTATTACACCCATGCGTTTGCCGATGCGCTGACGGGCTGTACAACCTTTGGTCTTGACGTTTCTAAAGTGGCGATTAAGGCCGCAGCCCGACGTTATCCGCAGGTGATCTTTTGCGTTGCCTCCAGCCATCGTCTGCCGTTTGCCGACGAGTCAATGGATGCCATCATCCGGATCTATGCGCCCTGTAAAGCGCCGGAGCTGGCTCGCGTGGTCAAACTGGGTGGCTGGGTTATTACCGCCACGCCGGGTCCGCGTCATTTAATGGAGCTGAAAGGGCTGATTTATGATGAGGTGCGTTTGCATGCGCCACACACTGAGCAACTGGACGGTTTTGTTCTGCAAGAGAGTCTTGCGCTGGGGTATCAGATGCAGCTCAAAGGTAGCGAGGCCGTTGCGTTACTGCAAATGACGCCGTTCGCCTGGCGGGCAAAGCCGGAAGTGTGGGAAACGTTAGCCGGAAAAACGACGTTTGACTGCCAGACAGACTTTAGTATTCATATCTGGCAGCGCCTGAATTAACCGTGGAAGTGTGCCCAGAGGATCTGGGCGCCAATACCTATCAGTACCACCCCGCCCAAAATTTCAGCTCGCTTGCCCAGCATCGGGCCAATGAAACGACCGATCATCATGCCGAGCGTAGACATAATCAACGTGGCGCAGCCGATGGCCAGCGCTGTGGCAATAATGTTGACCTGCAGGAAAGCCAGACCCACCCCGACGGCCATTGCGTCGAGACTGGTTGCAATGGCGGTGGTGACCAGCAGCCAGAAGCCATGGCGGCGCTGTGGCTCTTCATCTTCATCCCCGTCGTCGCGAAAGCCTTCTATTATCATTCGTCCGCCTAAAAAGATCAGCAGAATGAAGGCGATCCAATGGTTCCACTCCAGTACAAATTTGCTGGCAAGCATACCCATGCCCCAGCCAATGAGCGGCGTAAGCGTTTCAACGGCGCCGAAAATAAGGCCGGTGCGCAGTGCTTCAGAAAATTTGGGTTTATGCAGGGTGGCGCCTTTGCCAATTGATGCAGCGAAAGCATCCATCGACATGCCGAAAGCAAGAAGAACAGTAGCGGTGAGATTCATAACAGCGTCCTGACCGGGGTATCCATAACACACATCACTGCCCCCAGTAACCATGCATACAGGCTGGAATCACTGTAAATACAGCGCCATTCAGGTATGCATTGCAGTTGATGTGCCTATGGTCTCGCCTGACTGAACCTGTAAGATCAGTCCGTACGCGCCACGTTTTTCAACGAGTATGTTGACACGTACATTTCCGGAGTCTGGAAATCGGCTACTCCCCAACGACGGGTGCAACCTTAACATATTTTGAGAATATAAAACAAGAAACGCAGAAATAATATTTGGCCTCTAATTGAAAACGATTTTCATTTAGATTTATTTATAAATAAAACGTTAAAATAAATAACATTATGAGCAGTGGGATATAGCCTTAGCTATGTTTATTTTTGAATGGATATATAAAAAACATAGTTCAGGCTATATTTGTAACTTACTGATTTGAAATTAAAAGTTTATATATGTTTTCGAGATCGTCTATATTCCGTACGCGAATCAGTAATCTTCGATGTTCTAATTGCATCACCAGGACACCGTCTTCAGATAAATTCATCTCTTTAATCCGGTTATATTCAATCCAGACATTGGCGAAAAAAAAGCCTTTCTGTTTGAAGATGATTTTTGGCGTACGGATCCAGAACAGATACAGTCCCATCAATACCAGTGCACATAATAACCATGTGGTAAATTGCGCGCCGTGGCTGGTGATGTTGTTGTAGATAAGAATAGCAATCAAGCCAAGGAAAATAACGCTGTCGACTCTGCTACGAGGAAGCAGGGCGACAGACAGCAGAGTAGGGCCATTACGGCGGGGCATGATGAACTGATCGTAAATGGCATACGCCAGCAGCGAAAAGATAAAAAGAACCAGCACCAGGTCCGTGATAGTCATGAATCCTCAACCCTCTAAATAGAAAAACCGGGGGCAAGCCCCCGGCGGTGTACAACAGTCTTACAGGCCGAGCAGTCCGACAGCGTAGCCCGCGATACCGATGACGAAGAAGCCAACGATGATCCACAGCGGGTTCACTTTTTTACGCAGCAGCCACATACAGGCGAAAGTCAACAGCAGAGGAACCAGACCCGGCATCAGCTGGTCAAGGATAGTCTGCACAGTGGTGACACGAGTCTGACCATCCTGACCGGTGATGGTGGAAACCACCAACGGGATGTTTACGTGCGTCCACTTATTAACCAATGCCCCCATGACAAACAGGCCGAGGATTGACGCCCCCTCAGTCAGTTTCTGCAGGAAGCCGCCGCCCATATCTTTAACGATATCGATACCTTTACGGTAGCCGTATGCCACACCGTAGTAACGGGTTGCCAGGCGAACCAGGTTAAACAGGATGAAGAACAGCAGTGGTCCAAGCAGACTGCCGCTCATCGCGATACCTGCGCCAAGTGCGGCGAATACCGGACGTACGGTACCCCAGAAGATCGGGTCGCCCACGCCTGCAAGCGGTCCCATCAGACCAACTTTGATACCGTTGATGGCACCATCGTCAATCTCTGCGCCGTTTGCACGCTGCTCTTCCATCGCCAGCGTAACGCCCAATACGGGGGCCGCTACGTACGGATGGGTATTAAAGAATTCCAGGTGACGCTTAATAGCCTGCTTACGAGCGTCGTTGTTTTCCGGGTACAAGCGGCGGATAGCCGGCACCATGGAGAAACAGAAACCCAGCGCCTGCATACGTTCGAAGTTCCAGGAACCCTGAAACAGGTTAGAACGAAGGAACACGCCACGAATGTCACTCGGAGTGAGTTTTTTCTCGGTGGTAGTTTTAGTCATATCAACCATTTCGCTCACCTGCTAGTCCAGTTCGTTATCGAGATCGTTATTGCCAGCCGCAGCAGCAGGTGCACCGGCTACGCGGTTATATTTCGGGCTCAGCTGAATGTAGAGGATAGCCATTACTGCGCCAATCACACCCAGAGCAACCAGGTTGAAGTTAGTAAATGCCGCGGTGACGAAGCCGAGGTAGAAGAATGGCATCAGGTAGCCTGCGCGCATCATGTTGATGACCATCGCATAACCAACCACTACGATCATACCCCCTGCGATGTTCAGACCGCCGGTCACAACTTCCGGAATGGCATTAAGCATGCTCTGAACTTCACTGGTACCAACAGAAATCGCCACGATTACCGCCGGGATAGCGATACGCATAGCCTGCAGGAACAGGGAGGATACGTGCAGCCAGGAGATCGCCGTCAGGTTACCGTTTTCTGCCGCCTTATCCGCTGCGTGCTGGAATGCTACGGTGATAGTACGGACGATGATGGTCAGTACCTGGCCTGCTGCTGCCAGTGGGATAGCCAGCGCGATACCTGCACCAATGCTTTGGTGACCCGCGATAACCAGAACGGTAGAGATAATTGAGGCCAGTGCGGCATCAGGTGCAACCGCAGCACCGATGTTCATCCAGCCCAGGGCGATCATTTCCAGGGTACCACCGATGATGATACCGGTTTTCATATCACCGAGAACGGCACCAATCAGCGTACAGGCCACCAACGGACGGTGGAACTGAAATTCATCGAGTACCGACTCCATACCCGCGATACATGCGACGATGAACACCAGCACAATCTGAAGAGTGGTAATCTCCATTGTACTTCTCCTATTGCTATACAGACTTAAGTGTGAAAACTAAGTAAATGCCAGGGCGTTATTTCACCTTGGCAATCAAATCCATCATTTTCAGTTTCTGATCGGTAGAAACCTTACGAGCCTCGAGCTCAATACCGCGTTCGTTGAGTTTCTTGAAGGCTTCGATGTCTTTTTCATCGACAGAAATTGCGTTGTTTACCTGCGTTTTACCCTGACGGAAAGCCATACCGCCAATGTTTACAGAGGTAATTTTCACACCACCTTCAACGATACGTTCTACGTCGGTCGGGTTGGTAAACAACAGCATCACACGCTCACCTGCATATTTCGGGTTGTTGTAGACGCGGATCATTTTCGCGACATCAACCACATGCGCCGTCACACCCGGAGGTGCAACCTGGGTCAGCAGCGTTTTACGCACGGTATCGGCGGCAACTTCATCACTGACGACGATAATGCGTGTTACGTTGGTTTCTTTGGTCCAGCGAGTTGCTACCTGACCATGGATTAAGCGGTCATCAATACGCGCCAGGCCGATCTGCATATAATCGTTCGGACCCATCGGTTTGGCGGGAACTGCTGCTTTTGGCGCCGCGACTGGGGCTGGAGCGGCTTTCTCCACCGGTTTTGCTTTCAGCGCTTTCACGCCTTCGCTACCGGTTTCAACGGCCAGTGCTACTAATTCATCGAAGCTGGGGTTGTCATCACGCGCCATGAAGGTTTCAACCAGCATGGGAATGTTCACACCGGCGATGACTTCGTAATGCTCTTTATCGACGACAATGCGGCTCGCAGCGTTAAACGGGCTGCCTCCCCATGTGTCAACGAGAAACAGCACGCCTTTACTGGTATCGAGTTTTGCCAACTGAGCGTTGTACTTTTCAATCAGCGTTTCGGCATTTTCGCCTGGAACGAAATCGATCCAGCCGACGTTTTCCTGCTCGCCTAACAGCATTTCTGCTGTCTTAAGTAACTGCTCTGCAGCCCAACCATGTGTGCCTATTACAATAGCAATGGTCACTTGCTACCTCCTTTATTATCGTTAACACATCAACGTGAAGATGTATTTGAATCGTCGTCCGCAATCGAATCGATTCAGATAAGGGTTACAAAGAAAAACCTATTATTTTCGTGAATTATTTTAGATATCGAAAAAAATATTTTATGTGATGAAGATCCGTAATTTAACTTCCGATAAAAAGAAATTTCGAAGGGTAAAATATCTCCGAAACAACTTATTGCAAAGGAAGGTAAATCTTTGCTAAAAAACGGTTGTCTCTGTTATGTTTAGCATCGGTTTAATTACTCAGGAGTATAGGGCAGTAGCTCACCATATGGATCGTCACCGACGTCATTTCACTATCAGGCCGTATCAAGCCTGTCAGATTGGCACTTTTTGCCACAAATTTTCTCTGCATATCGCTTCAACGCCTGAGATCCTCAGCGCGCAGTTTGGTCATTCCTTAAGCAGGAGCTTGTCATGGAATTATTAATGGACCCGCAGATTTGGGTGGGTTTGCTCACGCTTGTCGTTCTCGAAATTGTTCTGGGTATTGATAACCTGGTCTTCATTGCGATCCTGGCTGATAAGCTGCCGCCAAAACAGCGAGATAAAGCGCGTTTAATCGGTTTGTCACTGGCACTGGTTATGCGCCTGGGCTTGTTGTCCGTGATTTCGTGGATGGTGACGCTTACTAAGCCGCTATTTACGGTAATGGACTACTCGTTCTCGGGGCGCGATCTGATCATGCTGCTGGGGGGGATTTTCCTCTTGTTCAAGGCCACGACAGAGCTGCATGAGCGGCTGGAAAACCGTGAACATGATACCGGCCAGGCAAAAGGGTATGCGAGTTTTTGGGTTGTTGTGACGCAGATTGTCATCCTCGACGCGGTGTTCTCGCTGGATGCCGTTATTACGGCGGTCGGTATGGTCAACCATCTGCCGGTGATGATGGCGGCGGTCGTGATTGCTATGGCCGTGATGCTGCTGGCTTCTAAGCCGCTGACACGATTTGTGAACCAACATCCGACGGTGGTGGTGCTGTGTCTGAGCTTCCTGTTAATGATCGGTCTGAGTCTGGTTGCCGAAGGGTTTGGCTTCCATATTCCGAAAGGCTATCTGTATGCGGCGATTGGCTTCTCAATCATCATTGAGTTGTTTAACCAGATTGCCCGTCGGAACTTTATTCGCCACCAGTCGACGCTGCCGCTGCGTGCGCGCACTGCCGATGCAATCCTGCGTCTGATGGGGGGTAAAAGTCAGGCCAGCGCGCAGATGGAATCCGACAACCCGGTGCCGGTTCCCGTCCCGGAAGGCGCATTTGTGGAAGAAGAACGCTATATGATCAACGGCGTCCTTTCTCTGGCGTCGCGTTCATTACGCGGCATTATGACGCCTCGTGGCGAAATTAGCTGGGTTGATGCAGACCTGAGCGTGGAGGAAATTCGCGAGCAATTGCTCTCGTCACCACACAGCCTGTTCCCGGTGTGTCGTGGCGAACTGGATGAAATCATCGGTATTGTGCGTGCTAAAGAGCTGCTGGTCGCGCTGGAAGACGGTGTGGATGTGGCGGCCATTGCCTCTGCGTCTCCGGCTATTATTGTCCCGGAAACGCTGGATCCTATCAATCTGTTAGGTGTTCTGCGACGCGCCCGCGGCAGCTTTGTTATCGTCACTAACGAGTTTGGTGTAGTCCAGGGTCTGGTCACGCCGTTGGACGTATTAGAAGCTATTGCCGGTGAATTCCCGGATGCCGATGAAACGCCTGAAATTATTGCTGATGCAGGCGGTTGGTTGGTGAAAGGTGGTACCGATCTGCATGCGTTGCAACAGGCGCTGGACGTGGATACGTTAGTGAATGAAGATGAAGACATCGCCACGGTGGCAGGTTTAGTCATTGCTGCTAACGGCCATATTCCACGCGTAGGTGATGTTATCGATGTTGCACCGTTGAGCATTACGATTGTCGAAGCCAATGACTATCGTGTGGATTTAGTTCGCATTGTTAAAGAACAACCCGCTCACGACGAAGACGAGTAAGCGGGGTTAGCGAAACGGCATAACGTGCATACTGTGTCGCCCGTTATGCCGGGCGGGCGGCGGCGTGCTGCCCGCCAGCCATTTGGGAAAATCGCGCAGCGGCATCGGCTTTGCATACAAAAAGCCTTGCAATAAATGTACGCCGTGTCGGCGTAAATGCTGTGCCTGCGCCTGTGTTTCAACGCCTTCCGCCACCAGTTCGATATTCAGTTTTTTCCCCAAAGCGATAATGATGTCTGTGACGGTTGAGTTCACGGCGTCTGTCCCGATTGCCGAGGTAAATGATTTATCTATCTTCAGCACATCCGGGCGAAGCTTTTCCAGCCAGGAGAGCGAGCTGTTGCCGGTGCCGAAATCGTCAATTGCCAGCTTTACGCCAAGCCGATTTAACTCGCGCACGACCCGATAATCCACATCCAGTAACGCATCGCGCTCGGTGAGTTCGATAACCAACTGCTGAATAGGGTGCTGGCTGAACCAGTACTGGTTGAGATCTTTTAGCAGCGTACCGTTACGAAAATGGCTGGCGGCAACATTTATCCCAATATGAAACTGGCTGCTCATCGGGAATACGTGCCGTTGCTGAATGGTTTCTGCGATGACATGACGGGTAAGCGGCACAATCAGGTTGTGCTCCTCTGCGATGGGAATAAACACTTCGGGAGAGATCCAACCCTGGCGCGGGTTATTCCAGCGTAAAAGGATTTCCACTCCCATACATTGCTGGGTTTGCGCATTAAGTAGCGGCTGGCAAAACAGCTCGAATTCCCGTGCAGCAAGGGCCAGATTTATCTCCCAGGAGAAGCTCATTCTGCTGGCGGTCGCCAGCCATGCCAGGTAGCCCACTAAAAAACTTAGGATCACCGCCAGCGGCAGTTGTGTTGGTAGATGTTTTATAGCCAGTTCGCTGGCACCCGGACCGGTGACGCTGATAGTAAAGGGGAAATGTTGCGATGAGAGCTGGTAGCGTTTTTCATTATCCAGTTCAGGTAGCGTATCGACAACACCCTGTCCATATAGCAAATGGCGATTACCGACGGTTAAGCTGGCATGGGTAATTTGCGGTGGCTGGGGTTCAAGCAACATGGACGATAATAAATCAATATTCACGATTTCCAGCACGCCATCTGAACCATCGGCAGATGCTGGATACCATTGCGTCAGGATCGGACTGCCCTTAATCAACGAATGGTCGGTAGACAGCAGCAATTGCGGCTCCCGACTGGGTAATTCAGGCTCCAGTTGGCGAATAGGCACATTGCGATAGCCAAAAATGCTGGAACAATAAAGGACCCCGCTCTGAATCAGGCTGATAGAACGTACCGTTTGCAGTCTGGCTGCATGCTTACTCAGAGGTAAACGCGCGACTGAGCAGGGAAGCCCAATCAGCGGTAGCAGTACATCGCGTCCGGTCTGTAGGGGCAAAAGCACGTCATCCAACTCTTCAACGGCGTGGTTGGCAAAGGTAACGGTATTGCGATGATTTAAATTACGCTCCGAAATAAATCGGACAGTTAATGTGAGAATGAGCGTCAGTAGTGCACATAGTGTGCAGACGATTAAGCGATTCCGGCGATAGTTCTTGATGATCCTTTGCGCTGTTTGCATGCGGGCCGCCCGATAAGCCGTTGGTCACAGTAGCCAACAGCAACAGAGCAAGTGTAGTGGGGAAAATTACGCCAGACGAGGGAGAGGGGGCAAATTCGCCCATCCGTCGCAGATGGGCGAAAAATAAGTATTAGTCACATTGAACTTTGATTGCCAGGCCACCGCGTGACGTTTCACGGTATTTGGCGTTCATGTCTTTACCTGTTTCGTACATGGTCTCAATGACTTTATCCAGCGAGACGCGCGGAGCGCTGGTACGGCGCATTGCCATACGCGCAGCGTTGATCGCCTTCACTGACGCAATGGCATTACGTTCGATGCACGGAACCTGTACCTGTCCCGCCACCGGATCGCAGGTTAAGCCGAGGTTATGTTCCATGCCGATTTCAGCAGCAACACACACCTGCTCAGGGCTCGCGCCTAACAGTTCAGCCAGACCCGCGGCAGCCATGGAACAGGCTACGCCCACTTCACCCTGACAACCCACTTCTGCACCAGAGATAGACGCGTTCATTTTATACAACGCGCCAATCGCGCCGGCCGCCAGGAAATAACGGGTATAGATATCCGGGCTAACGGACTCGATGAAATGATCGTAATAGGCCAGTACCGCAGGCACGATACCGCAGGCACCGTTGGTTGGCGCAGTAACTACGCGACCACCCGCGGCGTTTTCTTCGTTAACGGCCAGCGCGAACATGTTCACCCAGTCGATCACGTTCATCGGATCGTTGGACAGCTTATCGCTGGAAACCAGCATACGACGCAGGGCTGAAGCACGACGAGGAACGCGCAGCGGACCCGGCAGCACGCCTTCGGTGTTCATACCACGATCGATACAAGCCTGCATGGTTTGCCAGACGTTACCAAAGTACTCTTCAATCTCTTTTTTACTGTGCAGAGCAAGTTCGTTCTGCATCGCCATGCCAGAGAGAGACAGGCCGGTGCTGTTGCAGTATTCCAGCATTTCAGTGGCGGATTTGAACGGATAAGGCACACTGACCTCGCCCGCGGCATCCTGACCAAAATGTTCTTCATCAACGATGAATCCACCGCCGATAGAGTAGTAGGTTTTGCTGTAAATGACGGTTTCGCCACTGTACGCGTGGATCTGCATTCCGTTTTCATGCAGCGGCAGGTTGCCGTTGTGAAAACGCATTCCGTCATTCTGCGGGAAATCCACTTCGTGTTGGCCCTGCGCAAGCAGCAGGCGTCCACGCGTTTCAACGTCGCGGATAAATCCGGGGATGCTGTCAATATCTACGGTAGCAGGCTCATTGCCCGCCAGACCCATAATAATGGCGATATCGGTATGGTGACCTTTACCCGTGAGCGACAGTGAACCATACACGTCGACGGCGACACGAGTAACGCTGTCCAGTAATCCTTTTTCGACCAGGTCATCGACGAACTGTTTACCCGCCTTCATAGGCCCTACGGTATGGGAAGATGAGGGACCAATCCCCACCTTAAACATGTCGAATAGACTAATCACGATAATACTCCTACAGGGCGACTGGGGTTTCCAGTAACGATGTTATAACTGCGCATAGTGTAAGAGGGAACGCGGCGATCGGCTTAACTATTCACATGAATTAAACTAATAGATAACCGCGGTTTTACTAATGTTGTGACCTGAGTTTCAAGTTGTCTATGGTGTGCGTAAAGATAAGTATAGTCAGGGCTTGACGCCAATTTGCAGCGCCAGCTCACGAATTATTCCGGCGGTCATTCCCCAGACGAAATATTGCTCATACCAGGAAAGCCATACACGATGTGAATCGCCGCGACGGTAGATATCCAGCGGATGATAACGACCTAAATGCAGGGCTTGTGCCAGCGGCATTTCAAACACGGCGGAAACTTCATCAACACTTGCGCGATATGGCAAATTTGGCGGGATAATGCCTACCACCGGCGTGACCTGGAAACCGGTCACGCTGTCCACCGGCGGCAGAACGCCAATCACCTCCACGCAGGATGGTGGGATCGCCACTTCTTCCTGCGCTTCGCGAAGGGCGGCGGCAATTAACGAGGCATCGCTGCTATCCACCGCGCCGCCGGGAAAGGCGACCTGTCCGGCGTGCTTGCGCAGATGAACGGAACGCTGAGTTAACAGTAACCCCGGCTGTGCACGACGCACGACGGGGATCAGTACGGCGGCCTGACGCTGGTTTAACGCAGTATGATTAACCTGCGGGCGCAGGAGTTGAAAGCGCGATAAAAAATCATCAAGCGTCAGGCTGCTGTATTCCACGTGTCAGTTCTCCAGTTGGTGCAAAATACGATTCACTTTATCAAATGTTTCCTGATACTCCGCATCTTCCTGGCTGTCCGCCACAATGCCACCGCCAGCGGAACAATAAATGCGTCCGTTGGTGGCTGTCAGCGTGCGAATGGTGATGCTGGTATCCATATTGCCGCAAAAGCTCAGATAGCCAATGCTACCGCACCAGGCGTTGCGTCTTTGCGGTTCCAGTTCGTCAATAATTTCCATTGCCCGCACTTTTGGCGCACCGGTAATAGAGCCGCCGGGGAAGGCGGCGCGCAGCAGGTCAGTGGCGTGCAATGATTCTGGCAGACGCGCAGTAATGGTGCTGACCAAATGATGAACGGCAGGGAACGGTTCGACAACGAACAGTTCCGGAACCTGTACCGAACCGGGTTCGGCAACGCGGCCGATATCATTACGCATTAAATCGACGATCATCAGGTTTTCCGCCTGATCCTTTGGGGAGTTCGCCAGTGATTGAGCCTGCAGACGATCGGCATCGGCATCTTCAAGTCTGGGCAGCGTGCCTTTAATCGGGCGCGTCTGGATGTGCTGGTTTTCCAGCAGAATAAAACGTTCAGGTGAAAGGCTGAGAATCGCCCCTTCCTCAAGACGTATAAACGCACTGAACGGGGCGCGGTTCGCATGGTTGAGACGTACAAACGCCAACCACTCATCTCCTTGATAATGCGCCTGAAAACGCTGGGCAAGATTGACCTGATAGCAATCGCCGCTGTGCAGATAACGCTGCACCTGACGGAACTTTTCACCATACTGCGCGCGGGTCATGTTGGACTGCCACGAGGATGTTAACGAAAACGGTTCGCGCACGGGTATCTGTTGATTTTCCAGCCAACGGCGTCGTGCCTGTACATCGGAGTGGCTAAGTAGCGACACCCTTTGCAACTGATGATCGACAATCAGCGCCCAATCGTAAATGCCAACCGCCATGTCCGGTAGCGTGATATCCTGTTCGGCTTCCGTTGGCAGAGATTCAAAACGACGGCCTAAGTCATAACCGAACAGACCCAATGCGCCTCCCTGGAAGGGAAAATCGGGATTATAATCGGGCTGAATAGTCAGCGATGTCAGCGCCGAACGTAAAACCGTCATAGGATCATCAACCGTTTGCATAGTGCCGTGATGGTCATGCACAACGGTCTCTTCTGCATGTGTGACCAGCGTGGTAATGGGGTCGGCGACCAGAATATCAAAGCGATTATGCGGATGGTCGGCGTGGCCTGAATGCAAAAGCATTGCCCAGGGCTGGTGGCTTAATGTGGCAAAATAGTGCTCAGCGGCGTCCAGACGCCAGGGGAGTGTGATTACAGCGGGAGATAACGTCTTCATCAGTCCTGACTCGTTGCTACTTCACTGGCTATGTGCCGGGTAGCATGAAATAATTAGCGCTAATAATTTAGCAGGAGTTCACCATGATTGCAGGTTTACCTTCACTCACGCACGATCAGCAGCAACAGGCGGTTGAACGCATTCATGAACTGATATCCCAGGGGATGAGCAGTGGCGAGGCGATTACGAAAGTGGCTGCTGAATTACGCGCCAGCCATACCGGCGAGCGGATCGTGGCGCGTTTTGAAGATGAAGACGAATAACGCCGCTTATACCGCAGCGATAATCTTAATTTCAACTTTGTATTTCGGGTTCATTAACCCGGCCTGAACGGTACAACGTACCGGCGCGTGACCAGCAACAACCCATGCGTCCCAGGCTTTGTTCATGGCGGCAAAATCATTTTTGTCCGCCAGGAACAGGGTGGCATCAAGAATACGTGACTTGCTGCTGCCCTGTTTTTCCAGCACCGCATCAATTTGCGCCAGCGTATTTGCCGTTTGCTCAAAGGCGTCGGCATCCAGATTTTCCGGTACGCCGGTGTAATACAACGTGTTGTTGTGGATAACCACGTCGGACCAACGCGCTTCGGCATCAATGCGCACAATCGTCATAAATCATTCCTCATTTACGTTTTTTCATAATGGCTTCGGGTTGCGCCAAGACTGCCATAATGTTGTGTCCACGTCACCTCTTCAACTGGCGAAAGAGCCGCTGGCCTGACATAATCCCTGTTCAAATGAACAGGGGGCAGTGTGACGGACGATTTTGCAGCAGACGGTCAGTTGGCTAAAGCGATACCCGGTTTTAAACCGCGTGAACCACAGCGGCAGATGGCCTTCGCCGTCAGCCATGCTATCGAAAAATCACAGCCGCTTGTTGTCGAAGCCGGAACAGGAACAGGTAAAACCTACGCTTATCTTGCCCCCGCGCTGCGTGCCGGAAAGAAAGTGATCGTCTCCACGGGCTCGAAGGCGTTGCAGGATCAGCTATACAGCCGCGATTTACCCACAGTAGCGAAGGCTCTGGAATTCACGGGTAAACTGGCGCTACTGAAAGGGCGTTCAAACTATCTGTGTCTTGAGCGTCTCGAACAACAGGCGCTGGCGGGCGGTGACCTGCCGGTACAGACTTTAAGTGACGTCATTCTGCTACGCTCCTGGTCAAATCAAACCCTTGATGGAGACATCAGCACCTGCGTCAGCGTGGCGGAAGACTCTCAGGCCTGGCCGCTGGTGACGAGCACAAATGATAATTGCCTTGGGAGCGACTGCCCGCTGTACAAAGAGTGCTTTGTCGTTAAAGCGCGCAAGAAGGCGATGGATGCGGATGTCGTCGTGGTAAACCACCATCTGTTTCTCGCTGATATGGTGGTGAAAGAGAGTGGGTTTGGCGAGCTGATCCCGGAAGCTGAAGTGATGATCTTCGATGAAGCGCATCAGTTACCGGATATCGCCAGCCAGTATTTTGGTCAATCGCTCTCCAGTCGCCAACTGCTGGATCTGGCGAAAGACATCACCATTGCCTATCGCACCGAGCTGAAAGACACTCAGCAGCTTCAAAAATGCGCCGACCGACTGGCGCAAAGCGCGCAGGACTTCCGCCTGCAGCTGGGCGAGCCGGGCTATCGAGGAAACTTGCGGGAACTGCTGGCCGACCCGCGCGTTCAGCGCGCGTTTTTGTTGCTCGATGACACGCTGGAGCTGTGTTACGACGTGGCGAAACTGTCTCTCGGACGTTCCGCTTTGCTGGATGCCGCGTTTGAACGTGCCACGCTTTACCGTACTCGTCTGAAGCGCCTGAAAGAGATCAACCAGCCAGGTTTCAGCTACTGGTATGAATGCACCTCGCGCCATTTCACCCTTGCGCTGACGCCGCTCACGGTGGCGGATAAATTCAAAGAAGTGATGGACCAGAAGCCGGGCTGCTGGATTTTTACCTCCGCGACGCTGTCGGTAAACGATGATCTTCATCATTTCACCGCGCGGCTGGGTATTGAAGATGCCGAGTCGATGCTGCTGCCAAGCCCATTTGATTACACCCGCCAGGCGCTGCTGTGCGTGCCGCGTAATCTCCCGCAAACCAACCAACCGGGAGCGGCGCGTCAGCTGGCATCCATGCTGCGTCCCATTATCGAAGCGAACAACGGTCGCTGCTTTATGCTGTGTACCTCGCACGCGATGATGCGCGATCTGGCGGAACAATTCCGCGCCACCATGACCCTTCCCGTGCTGCTGCAGGGCGAAACCAGTAAAGGGCAACTGTTACAGCAGTTTGTCAGCGCAGGTAATGCGTTACTGGTTGCCACCAGCAGCTTCTGGGAAGGGGTGGACGTGCGTGGCGATACGTTGTCGCTGGTGATTATTGATAAACTGCCGTTCACCTCGCCGGACGATCCGCTGTTAAAAGCGAGGATGGAGGACTGCCGTTTGCGCGGCGGCGATCCGTTTGAAGACGTTCAGTTGCCGGATGCGGTAATCACCCTGAAACAGGGCGTGGGGCGTCTGATTCGTGACGCCGACGACCGCGGGGTGCTGGTGATTTGCGACAACCGTCTGGTGATGCGACCTTATGGTGCCACTTTCCTGGCAAGCCTTCCGCCTGCGCCGCGGACGCGTGATATTGCTCGCGCTGTTCGTTTTCTTGCCATACCAACGACTGAGTAATTTGTTACGGAGTGTGGTAAGATGCGCGCCAAATTTATTGACCTGATCACAAACACCCATGCGAATTCTGGCTATCGATACCGCCACAGAGGCGTGCTCTGTTGCCCTGTGGAATGACGGTACTACCAAGGCTCATTTCGAGCTTTGCCCACGAGAACACACCCAACGAATTTTACCAATGGTCGAGGAAATCCTGGCCGCTGGCGGTCTCACGTTAACCGATATCGACGCTCTGGCGTTTGGTCGCGGTCCTGGCAGTTTCACCGGTGTACGTATTGGGATTGGCATTGCTCAGGGGCTGGCGTTAGGCGCGAATTTACCGATGATCGGCATTTCCACCCTGGCAACAATGGCGCAGGGAGCCTGGCGTAAGTCGGGCGCGACCCGCGTACTGGCCGCGATCGACGCGCGAATGGGCGAAGTCTATTGGGCCGAATACCTGCGTGATGAGCACGGCAACTGGCACGGTGAAGAAACCGAAGCGGTGCTAACCCCCGAGCAGGTGCATGCGCGTTTACTGCAACTGTCTGGCGAGTGGGTAACGGTCGGAACAGGCTGGCCTGCCTGGCCTGAGCTCGGTAAAGACAGCGGTCTGACGCTGAGCGATGGCGACGTTTTGCTTCCGGCGGCTGAAGATATGCTGCCTGTTGCCACGCAAATGCTGGCTGCCGGTAAGACCGTGGCGGTTGAACATGCGGAACCGGTTTATTTACGTAACACCGTGGCATGGAAGAAACTTCCCGGTAAAGAATGAATCTTAGTAGTACATCCCTGGTCAATTCGCACAGCCGTCAGTGCGCAGCATGGTGAATTGGTCGGGGCAGAAGCTAAGAAAAGGGAGTCGCAATATGGCGGTGCAAAAGCAGTTATTGAAAGGTGTGTTGGCGGGCGCATTCGCGTTAATGCTTAGCGGTTGTGTCACCATCCCGGACGCGATTAAAGGTTCGAGCCCTACGCCGCAGCAGGATCTGGTCCGGGTGATGAATGCGCCACAGCTGTATGTCGGACAGGAAGCGCGTTTCGGCGGTAAAGTGGTGGATATTCAGAACCAGCAGGGGAAATCCCGTCTGGAAATTGCCACTGTTCTTCTTGATAGCGGGGCGCGACCGGTGCTGGGCGAAGCCTCCCGCGGGCGAATTTATGCTGATGTAAATGGTTTCCTCGACCCGGTGGACTTCCGCGGTCAACTGGTTACCGTCGTCGGTCCGATTACCGGTACTGTGGATGGAAAAATCGGTAATACACCGTATAAATTCATGCTGATGCAGGTAACTGGCTATAAACGCTGGCATATTACTCAGCAAATTGTTATGCCGCCTCAGCCGATCGACCCCTGGTTCTACGGTGCGCGTGGCTGGCCTTACGGTGGCTACGGCGGATGGGGATGGTACAATCCCGGCCCGGCACAGGTTCAGACCATAGTAACTGAGTAACTCTTTGTTTTATGAGTAAAAGAAACAGCGGCTCGTCCGCTGTTTCTGCATTAACGTGGATATAAGAAAAATAAATAGTGACGTGCTTCGCAACCTTGTCGTTGTGTAATAAACAAACTGGTACGCTGAGTTAATATTATGTTAACAGTTTGTTTATTGCCTGGGGTTGTGATGACGACGAATACGCATTTTAGAGGTGATGTATTGAAAAAGGTTTGGCTTAACCGTTATCCCGCTGGTGTTCCTGCGGAGATCAATCCTGACCGTTATCAATCCCTGGTGGAACTCTTTGAACACTCAGTAAGACGGTATGCCGATCAGCCCGCGTTTGTAAACATGGGGGAGGTGATGACCTTCCGCAAGCTTGAAGAGCGTAGCCGGGCATTTGCGGCCTATTTGCAACAGGGACTCGGGCTGAAGAAGGGCGATCGCGTCGCATTGATGATGCCGAACCTGCTGCAATATCCGGTCGCACTGTTTGGGATTTTACGTGCCGGCATGATCGTCGTGAACGTGAACCCGCTGTACACGCCTCGCGAGCTGGAACATCAGCTCAACGACAGCGGCGCGTCGGCGATTGTCATCGTGTCTAACTTTGCCCACACGCTGGAAAAAGTCGTCGACAAAACGTCGGTGCAACACGTGATCCTGACGCGTATGGGGGATCAGCTGTCGACCGCCAAAGGGACCTTGGTTAACTTTGTCGTCAAGTATATCAAGCGTCTGGTACCGAAATATCACCTGCCGGATGCCATCTCTTTTCGTAGCGCGCTGCAAAACGGTTATCGCATGCAATATGTGAAACCCGAAGTAGTATCGGAAGATCTGGCGTTCCTGCAATATACCGGGGGGACTACCGGTGTGGCTAAGGGCGCGATGCTTACGCACCGTAACATGCTGGCTAACCTTGAGCAGGTTAACGCCACGTATGGCCCGTTGCTGCATCCGGGTAAAGAACTGGTGGTGACGGCCCTACCGCTGTATCACATATTTGCGCTGACGATGAACTGTCTGCTGTTTATTGAGCTGGGCGGTCAAAACCTGCTGATTACCAACCCGCGTGATATTCCGGGACTGGTAAAAGAGCTGGCGAAGTATCCGTTCACCGCCATGACCGGCGTCAACACGCTGTTTAACGCGCTGCTGAATAACAAAGAGTTCCAACAACTGGACTTCTCGTCACTGCACCTTTCGGCTGGCGGCGGGATGCCGGTTCAACAGGCGGTAGCTGAACGTTGGGTAAAGCTGACCGGTCAGTATCTGCTGGAAGGCTATGGCCTGACGGAGTGTGCCCCTCTGGTGAGCGTCAACCCTCATGATATCGACTACCACAGCGGCAGTATCGGGTTACCGGTTCCTTCCACCGAGGTCAAACTGGTGGATGACGACGATAACGAAGTGCCGCCGGGAGAACCGGGCGAACTGTGCGTGAAAGGTCCGCAAGTGATGCTGGGCTACTGGCAGCGACCAGACGCCACCGACGAAATCGTTAAAGACGGCTGGCTGCACACCGGCGATATTGCGGTGATGGATGATGAAGGCTTCCTGCGTATTGTCGATCGTAAGAAAGATATGATCCTGGTGTCCGGCTTCAACGTCTATCCAAATGAAATTGAAGACGTGGTTATGCAACATCCTGGCGTACAGGAAGTGGCTGCGGTCGGCGTTCCGTCGGGCAGCAGCGGTGAAGCGGTGAAAATTTTCGTGGTGAAGAAAGATGCCTCGTTAACTGATGAGGTGCTTATCACTTTCTGCCGTCGTCACCTGACGGGCTATAAAGTACCGAAGCTGGTGGAGTTTCGCGACGAATTGCCGAAATCTAACGTCGGTAAAATTTTGCGACGAGAATTACGTGACGAAGCGCGCGCCAAAGTGGACAATAAAGGCTGAGCGTTAAGTCAGCCAGCAGAAAACGCCGGGTAAACCGGCGTTTTTTTTGGCGCAAACCTAAGAGAGCACGATTTGAATTATCAAATGATCACCACGGACGACGCGTTAGCCACGCTGTGCGAAGCCGTCCGTGAATTTCCGGCGATAGCCCTGGATACCGAATTTGTTCGCACACGTACCTATTATCCGCAGTTGGGGCTGATCCAACTCTTTGATGGCAAACACGTTGCTCTGATTGATCCACTAGGGATCACCGACTGGTCGCCCCTGCGCGATATTCTGCGTGATACCGCCATCACCAAATTCCTGCATGCGGGAAGTGAAGACCTTGAAGTGTTTCTCAACGCTTTTGGCGAACTTCCGCAGCCGTTAATTGACACACAAATCCTGGCTGCGTTTTGCGGTCGTCCGCTGTCGTGGGGCTTCGCCTCGATGGTGGAAGAGTTTACGGGGGTGGCGCTCGACAAAAGCGAATCGCGTACCGACTGGCTGGCCAGACCGCTGACCGAGCGTCAGTGCGAATACGCGGCGGCTGACGTCTGGTATCTGTTACCGATCACCACAAAACTGATGGCTGAAACCGAAGCCAGCGGCTGGCTGCCAGCCGCGCTGGACGAATGCCGGTTAATGCAACAGCGTCGCCAGGAGATTCTGGCGCCAGAAGACGCCTGGCGTGACATCACCAACGCATGGCAACTGCGCACCCGTCAGCTAGCCTGCCTGCAATTGCTTGTCGACTGGCGACTGCGTAAAGCACGCGAGCGCGATCTGGCGGTAAACTTCGTGGTGCGTGAAGAGCACCTGTGGGCGGTGGCGCGTTATATGCCGGGCAGCCTGGGTGAACTGGATAGCCTGGGTCTTTCCGGGAGCGAAATTCGTTTCCACGGTAAAACGCTGATCGCCCTGGTGGAAAAGGCACAGGCTTTACCGGAAGAGTCGCTGCCGCAGCCGCTGCTGAATTTGATGGATATGCCAGGGTATCGCAAGGCGTTCAAAGCCATCAAAGCGCTGGTTGCCGAGGTGAGTGCGGAACATAATCTCAGCGTCGAACTGCTTGCTTCGCGTCGCCAGATCAACCAGTTGCTCAACTGGCACTGGAAATTAAAGCCGCAGCAATCCCTGCCTGAGCTGGTTTCCGGCTGGCGTGGCGAATTGATGTCCGATCGCCTCAACGCGCTGCTGCAGGAATACCCGCAGTAAGTCACCAGGCTCGCCGGGTCGCGCGTTTGCTGACCCGGCCTGCGCAACGCTACAGATCGAGCACCAGGCGCTTACCTTTGGCGCGCGAGCAGCAGATGAGCATGCTTTGCTGGCTGGCTTTTTCGTCGTCGCTGAAATACTGATCGCGGTGATCCGCTTCCCCTTCCAGAATCGTCGTTTCGCAGGTGCCGCAAACACCTTCCCGGCACAGGCACTCAACCCGGGCGGCTTTGTTATTTTCGATAACCTGCAAAATGGTCATCTCTTCCGGGACCACAAACTCGCGCCCGGAACGCGCCAGCACCAGAGTGAAGGCGTCGCCGCCTTTCTCTTCCACGGCAAATTGTTCGAAATGTAGCGTATTGCTGTCCAGCCCAAGGCGGGAAGCCGCTTCTCTGACAGCATCGTTGAGCACCGCAGGGCCACAGGTATAGATATGCGTGCCGGGTTCAACATCTGCCAGCAGACGGGCTAAATCGAGGCGGGTGCCTGCGTTCGACAGGTGCAGATGAATGCGATCGGCGCTGGGGTGTTGCATGAGTTCGTCATGAAACGCGCAGGTCTCCTGGCTGGGAGAGCAATAGTGCAGTTGCCATTGCATCTGAGATTGTTCCAGCTCCGGGAGTTGCGATAAAAACGGTGTGATGCCGATACCTCCGGCAATCAACAGATGTTTTTGCGCCTGAGGGGCGAGGGCGAAGAGATTATTTGGTGTGGAGATCGTGAGCGTGTCGCCGGGCTTCACGTTTTGATGCAGGTATCGTGAGCCGCCTTTGGACGCTTCCTCCAGGCGTACGGCAATTTTATAGGCGCGCGTATCGCGTGGTGAACTCATCAGCGAGTACGCATTGCTGTACAGGTTCTCGCCATCGCGCATCTGCACGATAATATGGCTGCCACCCTGAAACGCAGGCAACGGCTGGCCTGAGGTCGCCGTTAAGGTGAAGCATTTTACCTGCGCGGTAATCGTCTCAATCCGGCTGACCCGGACTTCTTGCATTTGATAATCAGACATTGCGGCCTCCCTAAAAAATCTGTCCGACGCGCCTCAGCGACGCGCCGGAACCTGTCGTAAAAGCCCCGGGTTATTCCTGAAAAACCTGGGCGACCAGATTATGAAAATGGGCAATGCCATGCTCGGAGATGCCGCTGCCGCTGGTGTCCGCCATAATGCGTCCCTGGCCGCGATACCCGCGCGATTTCAGCCCTTTTTGTACGCTTTCAACCAGACGTAAATCTTCAGGACGAAAGACGTTGCGATACCATTCGATCAGTTGTTTCTGCTCTTCGGTCAGCTCTTCGTTGGTGAAGTAGATGTCATAGTTTTGCAGCGTGGTTTCCGCATCTACCGGGAATTCGTAGATAACGGTCATCATGCCTTTGATTGGCGTCACGTTGAGCATGGTGCACGGCCACAGCCAGAAACCGTGGAAGGCGGCATCAACCCCTTCTTCGAACTTAAATGACTGCTCTGAAGGTTTGGCGAAACCGTATTGCAGCGTCCAGTTGCCGTGCATGGTATGCCAGTAACGGTCAACCTGGACCGAGTCGGAAAAACCTGGATGGGCCGGACCGCAGTGGTAGCACTCCAGATAGTTATCGACGATATTCTTCCAGTTGGCTGGGGTACGGGTAGTAAAACGTGCAGCAAGTTTCAGGTCATGCACGTCTGGGCAGGCTTCGATAACTTTGTCTGCAAGACCAGGGAGTTGTTCTTCCACGCTGCCCGCGTTCGGATCCATGTTTATAAACACGAATCCGGCATATTCTTCCAGGTGTACCGGTGTAAGTTGCGCTTTTTCGCTGTCGAAGTTGGCGACGTTTTCGCAGTTACGCGCATGCGCCAGATTGCCGTCAAGTTTGAATGCCCATGCGTGGTAAGGGCAGGTAATCACATTTTTCGCTTTCCCCTCGCCGCTCAACAGCTGATGACCGCGATGCGGGCAGACGTTGTAGAATGCCCGCAGCACGTTATCGCGCCCACGTTCCAGCACGATATTCTCGCCAATCACTTCTCGGGTAACATAATCATTGGGTTTCGCCAGTTCGCTACTGTGGGCGACGCAAATCCAGCTTTTAGCGAACACCTTTTCTTGTTCGTGTTCGAAAGCCTGATGGTCGGTATAAAACCGGGCCGGGATAGTCCAGGCATCCTGCGGGTTGGCACAGAAATTTTGCGGCAGAATAAACTCAGGGCTCAGATTGCTCATTGGAATACCTTTAATTTGTGAGTAAGAGGATTTTTGTACTGGCGCTTAATTGTCGCCTTTGAGTAGTGTCCCGGCCGGTGGCGCGACCGGGACGTCAACTGGCGCTTCGGGAATATGACTTTCAATTTGATGCGCAGGAACGTGGGCATAGTCCTGCCGTACCCAGCGCAGAAAACCGCCAACCTTCACCAACAGGATGGCGAGGAATGGAAGAGCGGTCAGAACCACCGTGGTCTTCATGGTTTCCAGGGACGCGCCGGTGAACAAAATTGATAATGGGATCAGGGTGATAACCACGCACCAGAACAGACGAAGACTGCGCTGCGGATCTTCCCCTTCCTGCAGGTTGCGCGTGCTGGTAGCCGCCATGGTGTAGGCCACAGCATCCATGTGTGAGGCGAGGAATATAATCATGATCGCCAGATACGCCACCAGAAACAGTTTCCCGGCAGGCAACGACATCAACACTTGCTGTACGGCCGTCTCACCGCCCAGCGTCGCCATAACCTGCGGTACGTCGATCACGCCGTTCACAAACTGGTGAATGGAGTAGCTTTCCATCACGCCAAAGAAGAACCAGCAGCCAACAGTGCTACCGAGGATTAATGCCCAGATAACCTCTTTGATTTTGCGACCACGGGATACGCGAGTGACAAACATTGCCACGCCCGGCGTGTAGGAGATCCACCACAGCCAGTAGAACACTGTCCAGTTACGGGTGAACTCACCGTTGCCAAGCGGGTCGGTGAAGAGGCTCATTTGCAAAAAGTTTTGTGTCGTCAGGCCGATGGCGTTGATGATGTTATTGGTGATGAATTCGGTCGGGCCGACGATCAGCACCAGCAGCGGCAGTAAAAATGCCCCCCAGCCGACCATTTTGCTCAGACGTTGCAAACCGTTATTGATGCCAATCCAGGAGCTCAGGCAGAAAATGCCGCCAGAGAACAGGATCACAAACGCCTGCACCGTGAAGTTATCCGGTAACCCCGTCAGGGCAGACAAACCGCGGGTAAAGGTGGCTGCGGTGACGACCAGAGAGATAGTTAACGCGCCAACTGTCGCGATCAGGAACATCAGGTCAACCAGGCGACCCCAGACGCCCTGCGGATGCACGCCGGTAATGGCGGCGATAATCCCGGACAGGCTCAGTCCTTTGTTTTTACGCACATGGAAGTGGTAGGCCATGGTTAATGAGGCCAACGTGTAGGTCGCCCATGCGCTGATCCCCCAATGGAAAAAGGAGTAGGGCAGGCTGTATTCCAGCGCTTTTTGCGAGTGCGGCGCGATATTCAGACCCGGGGTCTGGTAATAATAGGCCCACTCAGCAACGCCCCAGTAGAGCGTGGAGGAGCCTAATCCAGCGCAAATAAACATAAACAGCCAGGAGAGCGTGCTGTATTCCGCTTTACCTTCTCCCAGACGGATGTTGCCGTATTTGCTGGTAGCCAGCCAGACGACCAGACCCATAGCCATCAGAACGAGGATCTGCACGGCGGAACCCAGCATCCGGGTAACGCCGTTAAAAAGGGTATTTGCGACTTGTGCAGACTGCTGAGGGAAGAGACTAAGTGTGGCGGCGATGAAAAGAATAGCCACCAGGCTGATGGCTATCAGCGGCATGTCTTTTTTCTTGACGTTGCTCAACATGGGATCTCCTGGGCACAGTTGCCCGCGTATGGCATTAGCCTGTCGTTGTTATCATGCTGTAGGGGTAGAATGAGTTACTTTATATTTAACAATTTTATTATTTGTTCTTTACATGAATTAAACAATTACCCGATGCGTGAAGCAATAAAACACGGAACGGAAATAATAAAAGGTGAATTAGCGCAGGTTATTGGCTCCACAAAACGCATAAAAAAGCCGCGTCAGTGACGCGGCTCATATTTCGTGGTTTGACCTCTAACGTAGTGCCTGACAGATGGCTTCTCCCACCTGTTGCGTGGTGGCGCAGCCTTTCATATCCGGCGTTTTCGGGCCACTGGCAATAACGTGCTCAATTGCCGCCAGAATACCGTCGTGGGCAGCCTTATAGTTGGCATCACCCTTGCCAAGGAAGTCCAGCATCATGGCGCCAGCCCAGATAGTGGCAATCGGGTTGGCGATGTTTTTTCCGTAAATATCGGGGGCCGAACCATGCACCGGCTCGAACAGGGACGGGAAGGTGCGTTCCGGGTTTAAGTTGGCAGAAGGCGCGATGCCAATCGTCCCGGTACAGGCCGGACCCAGATCGGAGAGGATGTCGCCGAACAGGTTGGAAGCAACCACAACGTCAAAGCGCTCCGGCTGCATCACAAAGCGGGCGCACAGTATATCGATATGCTGTTTATCCCAACGGATCTCAGGATAGTTAGCCGCCATTGCTTCAACACGCTCGTCCCAGTAAGGCATGCTGATGGCCAGACCATTGGATTTGGTCGCCGAGGTCAGGGTTTTGCGCGGGCGGTTTTGCGCCAGCTCGAAGGCGTAACGCAATATACGATCTACGCCGCGACGGGTGAAGACCGACTCCTGGATAACCACCTCGTGTTCCGTCCCTTCACTCACGCGTCCGCCGAGAGAAGAGTATTCTCCCTCGGTGTTCTCGCGTACGACGTAGAAATCAATGTCGCCTGGCTGCTTGCCCGCCAGTGGGCAAGGGACTCCCGGGAACAGGCGTACCGGACGCAGGTTGACGTACTGGTCGAATTCACGGCGAAACTTAAGCAGCGAGCCCCATAAAGAGATGTGGTCCGGTACGGTGTCCGGCCAGCCAACGGCGCCAAAATAGATAGCATCAAAGGATTGCAACTGCTCATGCCAGTCATCCGGCATCATTTTGCCGTGATGGGTGTAGTACTCGCAGCTGGCCCATTCCATTTGCTCAAAGCTGAGCGACAACCCCCAACGCTCGGCGGCTGCCTGTAACACATGAATGCCTTCAGGCAGCACTTCTTTACCAATGCCATCTCCGGGGATAGCGGCAATACGACAGGTTTTCTTCATAGCAGCTCTCACTTGTACGCCATCAAAATTGACTTTCCCCTTATCCTATAATTGACTGATTAAGAGTTAATCCCCCTAACTGGTGAAACATAAAACACAGATCATGAATAATCTGCCGCTGCTAAATGATTTACGCGTCTTTATGCTGGTTGCCCGTCGGGCAGGATTTGCCGCCGTTGCCGTGGAACTGGGTGTATCACCGGCTTTTATAAGTAAGCGAGTAGCCCTGCTGGAGCAGACGCTGAACGTGGTGCTGCTGCACCGGACAACGCGGCGTGTAACCATCACGGAAGAGGGGGAGCGGATCTACGAATGGGCGCAGCGGATCCTGCAGGATGTCGATCAGATGATGGACGAGTTGTCGGATGCCAGGCAGATCCCGCAGGGGATGCTACGTATTATTAGTAGCTTTGGCTTTGGCCGTCGGGTGGTGGCTCCGGCGCTGTCTGCGCTGGCAAAAGCGTACCCGCAGCTAGAACTGAGGTTCGATGTTGAAGACCGCCTGGTGGATATGGTGAATGAGGGCGTCGATCTTGATATTCGTATCGGGGATGATATCGCGCCGAACCTGATTGCCCGTAAGCTGGCGACTAACTACCGTATTCTGTGTGCCTCGCCGGAATTTGTGGCGCAGCACGGGACGCCGAAGCAACTCAACGATCTCTCCACTTTTCCTTGTCTGGTTATCAAAGAGCGCGACCATCCGTTTGGCATCTGGCAAATGCGTAATAAAGAGGGTGCTCACTCAATTAAAGTTACGGGGCCTCTGTCGTCTAATCATGGCGAAGTGGTACATCAGTGGTGTCTTGATGGGCAGGGAATTGCCCTGCGTTCGTGGTGGGACGTTTGCGACAACATTGCCGGTGGACATCTGGTACACGTATTGCCCGAGTATTATCAACCAGCAAATATATGGGCGGTTTATGTTTCTCGGCTGGCGACGTCGGCAAAAATCCGTATTACGGTTGAGTATTTGCGCCGCTATTTTGCCGAAAACTATCCAAAGTTTACTTTGGAATAAATCCGCAACAGCTGGCAAGAAACTGAAAATAAAAAAGGCAGAATAATCTGCCTTTTTTGCAACTATAACTCACTGAGCAAAGCCGTTATTTAGACTCTTCAGCTTCAGGTAATGTCACGTTAAGTTCGAGGATAGAAATATCGCCGTCTTTTTGTTCAAGCTGTACGGTGACCATTTCGGGATCAATTTGTACATACTTGCAGATAACCTCGAGAATATCTTTCCTCAGTTGCGGTAAATAATGTGGCTCGGCGTCACTACGACGACGTTCCGCAACAATAATCTGCAGTCGCTCTTTAGCGATGTTCGCTGTGCTCTTTTTCCGCGAGAGAAAAAAATCCAGTAATGCCATAACTTATCCTCCGAACAGGCGTTTGAGGAAACCTTTCTTCTCTTCTTCAATGAAGCGGAAAGGACGTTCTTCTCCCAACAGACGGTCTACGGTATCAGCATAGGCTTTACCGGCATCAGCATTGATGTCGAGAATAACCGGCTCACCCTGGTTAGACGCGCGCAGGACTGACTGATCTTCAGGAATCACGCCAACCAGCTTGATTCGCAGAATTTCCAGTACGTCTTCCATGCTCAGCATGTCACCTTTATTTACGCGGCCGGGGTTGTAGCGCGTCAGCAACAAATGCTCTTTAATCGGATCTTCACCGTTTTCCGCACGACGAGATTTCGACGCCAGAATACCCAGAATACGGTCAGAGTCACGTACAGAGGAGACTTCCGGGTTAGTGGTGATAATCGCTTCATCGGCAAAATACAGGGCCATCAGCGCGCCGGTTTCAATACCCGCTGGGGAGTCGCAGACGATGAAATCGAATTCCATCGTTTTCAGGTCGTCCAGAACTTTCGCGACGCCTTCACGCGTCAGCGCGTCTTTATCGCGAGTCTGTGAGGCCGGAAGAATAAAGAGATTTTCGGTACGCTTATCTTTGATTAACGCCTGATTTAACGACGCATCGCCCTGAATAACGTTGACGAAGTCGTAAACGACGCGGCGTTCACAACCCATAATCAGATCGAGGTTACGCAGGCCGATATCAAAATCAATAACGACAGTTTTCTTTCCCTTCTGGGCCAAACCTGTAGCGATGGCCGCGCTGGAGGTGGTTTTGCCAACGCCCCCTTTACCCGAAGTAACAACAATAATGCGTGCCATAGAAATTCCTTGTTAAAAAGGGATTAATTCAACGGTTGAACTGTCAAAGCGTTCTCTGCTAATTGCAGACGGGCCGCTTTGCCATAAAATTCTGCTGGGATTTTATCACTCAGCCAATAAACACCTGCGATAGACACCAGTTCTGCCGTCAGATGGGTACAAAAAATTTGCGCTTCACGATCGCCGCTTGCACCTGCCAGCGCACGGCCTCTCATCATTCCATAAACATGAATATTGCCATCAGCGATAAGCTCTGCGCCCGCACTGACGTGGCTTGTAACAATCAGATCACATTGTGGAGCATAAATGCGCTGACCGGAACGAACCGGCACATTTATTAATCGTGTTTTTGTGATGGGAGTAACGTTTTGCGGCAAAGCGACGGGAGCCGGGACCTCAACAGGCGCAGGACGAATAGTTTTTTCTTTACCTTCAGTCAGTAAAGGAAGACCCATTTCGTCGATTTCTGCCTTTAGTCTGGCGTCTTTGCATCCGCTAACGCCAATAATGCGCAATCCGGTAGACGCGACAACTTTCTGCAGCGCTGACCAGTTTACCGGGCTTTCAAGACCACTCACGTTAACCACCACGGGAGCATGTTTTAAAAAAGCCGGTGCCTGCGCGATTTTGTCTTCCAACGCCTGACGAATAACCTCGGGTTCTGCTTCATGTAAATGAACCACTGATAAGGTGAAGCTACTGCCTTTAAGCTCGATTGGCGTGTTTGACATCCTGGCCTTACTCAATTTGCTATTTATCATCCCCAGCGCGGGGTGATATTCCGAAGACTATAAGGCATGTTATAGTCAGTATTATATTGAGGCAAGCCACCATTCCGTGAATTCAGAGTAAAAGATATGTTTTGTGTGATCTACCGAAGCAGCAAACGTGACCAGACCTATTTATATGTCGAAAAAAAAGACGATTTCTCGCGCGTTCCTGAAGAACTGATGAGAGGATTTGGTCAGCCGACGCTGGCAATGATGTTACCGCTTGATGGGCGTAAAAAATTAGTTAATGCCGATCTTGAAAAAGTAAAACAGGCCCTGACCGAGCAGGGCTATTATTTACAAATACCCCCGCCGCCAGAAGATTTACTTAAACAGCATCTGGCAGCGGCAAAACAAAATACACCAGACGCTAAACGTTAAACTGCATCCGGCAGCAGCACGTTCCATCGATGCAGTACCTGAAATCTATGACTACGTTAGGGGAAAGTAATGTATCAACATCACAACTGGCATGGTGCTCTGCTGGATTATCCGGTGAGTAAGGTGGTTTGCGTAGGGAGTAACTATGCCAACCATATTAAAGAGATGGGTGGAACTACCCCGGAAGAACCGGTTCTGTTTATTAAACCGGAAACCGCGCTGTGCGATTTGCGCCAGCCGCTGGTGATCCCATCTGATATGGGGTCTGTCCACCATGAAGTTGAGCTGGCTGTGCTGATTGGCGCGACCCTGCGGCAAGCGACAGAAGATCATGTGCGTAAAGCCATCGCCGGTTATGGTGTCGCGCTGGATCTGACCCTGCGCGATATTCAGGGCAAAATGAAGAAGGCGGGGCAGCCATGGGAAAAAGCGAAGGGTTTTGATAACTCTTGCCCGCTGTCTGGATTTATTCCGGTGGCGGAATTTAACGGCGATCCGCAGGATACGATGCTTGGATTAACGGTCAACGGTGAAACTCGCCAGCACGGCTCCACGGCGGACATGATCCATCACATCGTTCCCTTGATTGCTTATATGAGCCGTTTCTTTACCCTCAAAGCGGGCGATGTGGTGCTAACGGGAACGCCAGCAGGCGTGGGACCTTTAAGCAGCGGCGACGAACTGGCCATCAGTTTTCACGGTCAAACGCTAACAACCCGCGTGCTGTAATCTCTGCTTGCCGCCTTTTCGGGCGGCAAAACTTGCATCAGCGTGCCAGACTGGTTATAAGGTGCAGCTTTATTGCAATAGCGGAAACCCTGATGAGCGACATACCTTTCTGGCAAAGTAAAACCCTTGATGAAATGACCGATGCCGAGTGGGAGTCATTATGTGACGGGTGCGGTCAATGCTGCCTGCATAAGCTGATGGATGAAGACACAGACGAAATCTACTTTACCAACGTCGCCTGTCGTCAGCTCAACATTAAAACCTGCCAGTGTCGTAATTACGAACGTCGATTCGAGTACGAGCCTGACTGCATCAAACTGACGCGTGATAATCTGCCGACTTTTGAATGGTTGCCGATGACCTGCGCCTATCGTCTGCTCGCAGAAGGAAAAGGGCTGCCGGAGTGGCACCCGTTGCTGACAGGATCAAAAGCGGCGATGCACGGTGAACGTATCTCAGTTCGTCATATTGCGGTGAAAGAGTCGGAAGTGCGTGACTGGCAGGATCATATCCTGAACAAACCTTCATGGGCTGATTAACGTCATGAGGTTAAAGGATTTTATGTCTACTTATTTTGAGCATGGGGCATCTGTGGGGCATTGCCTCCCAAATTAGCGTTCAATATTGCCAGTTGGTTGTCATTGTTGTCTGACATCCATTTACCGTAAACGCTGTAAACCATCTGTGCCGACGTATGACCCATTTGAGCTGCAATGAAGTTGGGGTTGGTTCCCGCGCTTAATGCCCAGCAAGCATATGTGTGTCGAGACTCATATGACTTGCGGTGAGGAATCCCGCTCCTTCTTAATATGTTGTTCCACGTTCCTGAGAATGACCCGGGCGAGTACCATTCATCTCCTTTACCATTCCTGGCTGTTAGCCTGGGAACAAAAAAAAATGTGCATTCATCCCGGCGAGTTCTGCCAAACTCTCTGAGGTGAACGTCTATCTGATGTTGTTTTCCCATTCTGGTATAAGCCATCTGGATTTTTAGTGCCTCGATAGCCCTGTCACCAACAAACAGGACTACGTGCGGTACCGGGTAGATGGAAACAGCCTTGTTGAAGGGCAGCCGACAAAGGCGAAGAAGTTCGAGTTGCTGTATATCAGGAACCGCTTCCAGGCCAATGAGCGCGCCTTGCGTGAGTGCCGCCGACTTATCTACTCCCGCATGACGATGTCTGTCACAGCGCTCGCTGACGGAGAATGGGTGAATAACGGGGATATGGTCCAGGTGCCAGATACATACGACACCAATCAGCAGGCTGGCTACATCGTGTCGCGTACCGGTAATGACTTTGAAACCAATGAGAGGATCACCTTCTCCGGATCGATGTTCGTTCAGATAACCGACTCGATGGGGGCGACTACGGCGCGCTATCCAGCATCACCACGCGCAGACACGCCATTCGGATTCACTGCTGAAATTCCCGCTATCACTCTCAACCTTTATGACGGCTTCGACGTTCAGTCACCTTCGCGATACGCAATTGCTACCTCAGAGGCGCTTGATTCCGGGCGATGGACTGTCACTGCTAAGCAACCAGATGGAAAGGGGAGTACCGCATTAACTCTCGCTGAGTACAGCGACAAGATCTACGAATAGAACACCAACTTTCACAGCACAACCCGGCCATAGCGCCGGGTTTTTTATGGAAATAATATGGCTACGGAACCAACTCAAGATGCAGTACCGAGTGAATCGCCTCGCAACCTGAAGTTCAACGCAGGGAAAATTGACGAGTTCGTTACCTCTCAAGGATGGACCTATACCGATCGCTTTGGCAATAAACATTACACGATTGAAGGTATCAATTACCTCGCTCAACAAGTTATGAACGCCTTTGGGTATGTCACGCTTTCTGGAGTGACATTTACCACGGGGGCCACGGTATCTACTCCAAACGAAGTTCTGTTCAATCCAGCTGATAACTCATATTACAAATGGACCGGTTCATTCGCTAGTGGGCCTAAAGTGGTGCCGGAAAATTAAACACCTGAGTCTACGGGTGGCATTGGACCAGGGGCGTGGATTAACGTCGGTGATACGGCATTGCGTTCTGATCTGCAGAATGGTGACGGATCTCTTGTGAATACACGGTATGGTACGCTAGCGGAGTACGTGGAAAATACTCCTAGTATTTTGGCTACTAAATACATGAGCGAAAATGAATTATTATCAGTTTTGAATCGTGACAGAAGTGTTTTCGTTGATCGGGCTGTTCAGTTGGCTGCTAATGAGGCAGCAGAAAAAGGGTGTGGTATATTTCTTCCTCGAGGGGATTACGTTTTTGATGAGAAAGTAAATCTGTGGACTGGAATTACATCATTCTGGGGGGATGGTGGGGCAACTATTGTAAGAAGCCAGAGATCATATTTTATGTCTGGTTCTACTACGGATATTGATCCTACTCAGGACCGTTCAAATTTGTTGCTGGTTGCCTCAGGAGCTAGCGGTAACATTTCTATTCATGGTTTACGGTTTGATGGAAATGCAAGGAATATGGAGGTTGGGGTCTCTGGATCAGGTACATCTATACCTGACCAAACACGATATATAGACGTATGTCCGACAAATGCAGAACCTTACGATAACACTCCTGATGGAGTTAAAACTCCAGTACCTAATGTCTCATGGTCAGATCACAGATACTCACTAGGTGGGGTTCTGATATTTGACTGCATTTTCTATGACTCTCCTGGCTCATGTGTTGGCGGTAATATGAGAAATATCCGCATTCAGGGCAACACAATGGACGGATGTATGATCATGCTGTGTATACCGCTGGGGCTACATTTACTTCTCCTAGTGTTGGTGCTCTTGTTGAAGAGATAGCGGTAATTGGCAACTCAATGAAAAACAGGGTTAACACAAGGGGTAACGGATGCATAAAAGGCCGTTGTGGTTTCACTCGTTTCTCAATAATAGGAAACAACTTAGACGTTTTAGATAACGCCGTCGTTCTGGATATGCCAGGTTCTAGTGGTAATATTCCATGGGGCCAAATTACTGTATCTGCAAACAACATTAAAACACAGGGTGTCGGTATCCACATTGTCCCAGGTACCTCTACTACTCCATGGATTGATACTGGATGGATGAGAGCACTGGTTGTTTCTGGAAATACAATCAGAGCATATGATCGAATACTTCTGATTGGAACAAACGGAACAGTTATTGAATCTACAACCATGTGATTCAGCAACAACGTGATGACAGCTCCGCTGTTTATGTATAACTATGCAGCAATGAGCAATTGCCAGTTCAAAGTTGAAGGTGGTCTGATATCAACAAGTAGCCCGGTATTCATGAACGCGAGCGATGATGCAGGATCGGTAAATAGCTCGATAACCTTCGCAGATGTTGAAATGAGGTCTGACTCTACTGCCTCAGTAGGCTTTGCATCACTTGGGAATTTCAACAGAATTCTATTAACTGGCTGTAATGTTAATAATATGCAGTTCTCAACTGCTGCTGCTGCTACCCAATTACAGATTAAAGATTGTAATGTATCATTTTTTTCTGGTTTTTCAGCAACAACTATACCATTTATAGATACTGTTACTTCAACTAACGTTGGGCTTATGAACCTAATAGAGATTGAAGGTAACAAATTTGATCGCGGCCCCTCTCTCATGCGACTGAAATGTTCATCTGCTTGTACAGTCTTGTTCACAAGAAATAGATTCCTAAACTGCTCTAACCGAGTTGTTAATTTTCACCCAATTGGTTATTAACCTAAAGTGCTCATTGTATCTAAAAATATCCAGATGGGTGGTTTTCTTTTCAATCAGTTGCAGACAGGCGTTTCCAAAGCAACCGGAACTAGTTACGCAGAGTTTACAGATAACTATGTGGCGTCAACAACACCGGGAACTGCTGGTAACGCAACAATCCTGATGGATGACGGAGCTACGCCATGGCTTTCGCAGTACGAAAATATCAGAGTGGCTGACAACATGTTCAAGGATGCAACAGACGCGATCAGATGCTCTGGTTCGGCAGTATCAGGTATTGTATCAACAAACAAGTTATGGTTTGGCGATAACTCCTCAACAAACTCAAGCGCGACTTGTCAATATCCAGCGGCAAATAAGGCAAATACTGACATGCCGCAAAACATCACCATATAACGTTTACATGCAGCCGGGCAGAACCTAAAATGCTGATTTTGCGCGGCGAATTGTACTATGGAAAGAAGAACCATTCTTAAAGCTATACTTTTAGCATCGGCTTCAGCATCAGTACCGAGAGTGCATGCTACGGTTAATTCTGAGAAAAGTAGGGTTTCTCCTGATTCGTTTGGACTTAACAGCCTAAAATCGACTCACATAAAGACCATGGGAATTTCTGCCGGCGACAAGACGATTTTCAACGTTGCTTTTATTGGTGATAGTTGGACTCAAGCACCGGACAGATACTCAGGCGTTCTTGCCGACTATCTTGTTGCGAAATATGGTGATGGTGGCTCAGGATGGATTGGTTTCGGATCACTGTACAGGCCAGGATATTTCACGATTAATGGCTGCGGAAGGTCAAAAAAATTTATTGTTAAATATGATAATCCAGAGTCATGGACCATCGGTGGATACGCAAACAGAAATACACCTGACCTAAGTGCTGCTGGCTCTAACAAAATTGGAGCAAAGATAACCGTGTTTGGGAGCGGCCCTGTAATTAAATATAAAATCTGCTATCAGAAATCAGATGGGATATTTAAATACAAAGTCAGCGGAAGCGAATGGGTAACAATTGACGCTAGTCAATCACAAACTGATATTTCATTTCATGAGTGCGATTGTAATTTTGATGGCGCATGGAATATAGAATTCGTTGTGGTTTCAGGTGAGTGCCTCATTGGTGGGATAACCACATACTCTGGAATCCCTGGAGTCATAGTAAACAAATTGGGGTCAACAGGATCAACAACTCGTGATTGGGTAGAAAAGGATAGGGATTCATGGGTGTCAGGGCTTAAAGAAATGACTCCAGACCTTGTTACTATTCTGTTCGGTACTAATGACCAAAGCATTCCTTTAACTGTGGGCCAGTATTCACGGAATATCCTGAATATTATAAGCCGTATTAGAGAGGCTAATGATGATTGCGATATCCTTCTGATCGCTCCTTGTGAAAACGCGAGAAAGGGGAACAAAATCCCTATGAAAAAATATGCCAACGCGCTATATGAGATAGCAAAGTTGAAGAAGATAGGATTTCTGAATCTTCAGCCAGTTTTTGGCGAAATACCACATCATTATGATGTGGATAGCAGACTTCCGTTAATAGGTTCAGATAAGATACATCCAATAGAAAATACTGGTGGACGTCTGATTGCTTATTCAATAAAAGAAGCGCTTGGCGTCTGATTTTAAAGCTCACTATTTAAAATTGCGGGTGTGGTTATTATGAATAATTACCCATCCGCTATGAATAACAAAGTTGTTCTCAATATTAAACACACATTTAGAGACATCATAAGCTAGCCAGATATGTTTGATTCAGTCTCCATATTTTTCAATATAATAAATAAGATATGGCTTTGACAAAATGAGACTTTTACTTGTAATTATCCTTCTTCTAATAAAGCTAATACAGATATAATTCAGACATCTAACATCTAAACTTAGCCCCATCAACGATGGGGCTGCATTAATCAATTAATAGTGTATTTTTTGAAGTAGACCATAACATTCCCATTGACTAACTTGACGTTTTCGCTGGTTATATCTTGGTCGCTTATTATAGTGGTATACCCTTTTGATTTGAAAAGGTTATAGTCAAAATTATTAGTCATTCCGTACTTTTCCTCTGAATTAAGGCAGGTTGCAATGTATCCCATTTTCCATGGTGTTTTTGCTATTATGACACTATGTTCAGGAATAATGGCGCAATCTTTTGCTCTATTTTTATTAATATAATCAACCTTTTCACCATTAAAATATAAATACGTAGATGATATCAATATAACTACTGATGCAATGATGGGTAATGCCTTTACTGATTTATAATTGTTATATATGCTGAATACTATATATCCGTAAAACAAACCAAACATAGGCAGTGATGGGTATATATATCTAGCAAGATTCTTATATGGGGATAATAATTGCACGATTATTACCCACATCATAACGGTTGATGCAAGAATAAACACAAAGTAATTAGTTTCACTCATTATGCTTTTATTCTTAACAATAAAAAACAATGACACCGCTATGACTGTTAGCGCGATTAACACCCCGATAGGAAAGAAGTCATTAATCATCGACAATGATTTTACTGAATTAACTAGGTTGTCGCTAAAACTACCAAGCTTATCT
Source organism: Citrobacter sp. XY323 (assembly GCF_025106035.1). Lineage (NCBI taxonomy): Bacteria > Pseudomonadati > Pseudomonadota > Gammaproteobacteria > Enterobacterales > Enterobacteriaceae > Citrobacter > Citrobacter sp. XY323. The sequence continues at coordinate 36,528 of NZ_JANYUK010000004.1, read as the reverse complement.
AATGCCTCTCCTTGCCTGTTCCCATCAACGAAAAAATATTTTGGATATACTGCGTAAGAAATAACCGAGGTTAATGCGATGTATTTTACTGCAAATGAGATGGCGTTTTTTAAATTATTTTTATACTTTATAATTAAATATGGAAATAAGAAAACAGAAATCATTGCAACATAAAATAGAGCAAAGTAGCCACTCAACATTGCAAGTGATGTTGAAATTGAATGGATAAACAATAAGCGTAATGATAATTTTTCTCTAATTAAAAGTAGGCTGGTAAGCGTATATATCGCTACAAGCGCTTCTTGCATTTGATATGGTCTAAGAAAAATGCTGTTTGATATAGATGCTGTATTAATGAATGAAACAAAAACTACTAATATTGCTATTTGTTTACTGTTGAATAACCTATTCGCGATGCCGTATATGGCAACAAAAGAAACAACAAAAAATAACTGGTTAAGTTTAAATGCCCAGTTTGTTATAAATGAAGTGTTGCCTTCAGGATTTATCCCAGTAAACCATACTCTTAATAATGAATAATACAGATTGCTATGAGGAGTGTCTCTGTTATCTTGCCACAAATGATATACATCGCGAAGCATTCCTTTTATAGAATCATCACTGAACCATATCAACTGCCTTACCTGGCTACCAGTTATCTCAGTTAGAGAACTAAAAACCTTTGTCCATCCATAATCTTTATAGGCGGATAGGATAAAAGACAGAGACTCATCGATATGTAGTCCCTGTCTGCTAGCAAACCAAAACTCCCTTATCAGTAACATAATAATAAGTACCGATATCAAAATATATGTTGAATAGTATTTTTTATTATTTAACATCATAATCACTCCCTTTCTTTAATAAATATCTCGGCCTTCCTTTGCTTTCGATGTAAATTCTTCCTATATACTCACCAAGAACGCCAATTCCTATTAGTTGCACACCGCCTAGAAATAGTATTGAAACTAGTAGCGATGGATACCCAGGAACGCTATTACCAAATAGTAATTTATCTGCTATCATCCATGCGCCATAAATGAATGAAAGACTTGCAACCAATAGTCCAATATATGTCCACATGCGTAGAGGGAAGGTTGAAAATGATGTTATACCCTCAAGAGCTAGATTCCACAGCTTCCATCCATTGAATTTAGAATCACCGGCAACTCTTTCCGCTCTGGCATATTCAACAACGTCAGTTCTGCCACCAACCCATGACAATATTCCTTTCATGAAAAGATTGCGCTCTGGCATCATTTTGATGTTTTCCACTACTTCTCGGGACATCAGTCGAAAATCGCCGACATTCTCCTCTATCTTTGGATTACTGATTTTGTTATGCAGCTTGTAGAACCATTCTGCAGACTTACGTTTTAATCGGCTATCAGTTGATCTGTCGGCACGCTTTGCCAGGACCATGTCCGCTCCATCTTGCCATTTTCTAACCAGATGAGGAATTACCTCAATAGGGTCTTGCAGGTCAACGTCTATTGGAATTACTGCATCTCCAGTTGCGTGCTCAAGCCCAGCAAATAGTGCCGGCTCTTTCCCGAAATTTCTGGTGAATGAAATGGACATAACAAGAGGATCAGATATGGCAAGTGCATCAATTATTGATTCTGTTGCGTCTTTGCTACCATCATTGATGAACACGATTTCCACATCGTATTTTTTTAACTCTTCATACTCTCGAACCGTTTTATAAAAAATCGAGATCGTAGCCTCTTCGTTGTATACCGGAACAACCAGAGAAATCCTCATTTTGCTTCCCTAAAGACAATGAACTTAGAGTAAATAAATCCGCAGACAAGGCTGATAGCGGAAAATGCAATCAGCGTTATTATAGGTGGCAGTGCACACAAGTCAGCACTCCAACCAACGACAGCACTCAGAGTGCCCATAAATCCAACATACAGCATGTAGCGCATGGTTGTTGTTGAGGCATTGAAAGTGAACTTAGCATTGGCAAAAAAACTAAACGACACAGCAATAACAAAGCCAGCAAAATTAGCCAGTGCCTGATTTGTGTGCAGTACATAGAAGCATATGGCAAACACAACCCAGTGTATGAGTGTGTTGATGATTCCGATCGATGTGTATTTGGCGAATAACTTTAACATTATGAGGATCAGTCAATTCGTAGAGGCACAAAGTCTATCATCATACATCTGGATGATCGACATAGCATGGAAGAGAAGCCCAATCAGGTTGGCTTTTTGATATGTAAGGTGAAGTGAGACAAAAGCGGGACACACAAAGCTTTGCATCGGTTTGCAAGGCTTTGCATGTTTTTCGAAGGTGGGATGCGTGATGGGGCATGGATGGGGCAAAAAATTAGCGCAAAACAACTCAAAACCTCGAGAGGTGGTGATTCGTCTTGCGCTAACACTCTGCTTTATGACTGCTTTATGACTGCTTTATGTTCACTTCGACGCACTATAAATTAATAGTGCCGCCTATCCTGAACAAACCTTCATGGGCGGACTGAGCCGCCCATCGATTAGCAGGCGTTAAGGGTTAAGACTTTTTCGCCTGATACATCTCATCGGAGTGGTTGTCATCTTCCACCCAGAAGTTAATGTTGAATTGCGCATCGTCGCTTAATTCAACGCGATGCCAGTACTGCGGTGGGCTGGTCGCGAACTGACCGGCATTAATCACCACTTTCACTTCAGGTTCTTTTGCGTCTTCATTGGCAAAGCCATAATACGTTACCGTACCTTCCATCACGCAGAGCTGTCCAAACACGCCTGCTGCGGTGTTATGGTGAGAAAGAAGTGCTGCCGGGACGTTGTCTTTGGTAAAGAAGGGAGTAGAGCGTTTTACTTTCCAGTTTGCCGGGATGCGTAAATGGGACATCAGACATCTCCTTGGTGTGGCATCTATAAGATGTATTTAATATACATCTTATAGATGCCAGCAGGCAATGAATTTAAGGCAAAAAAAACGCTCCCGAAGGAGCGTCTCTGTTAGCGACCGAAGAGGTCACGTTTTTTCGGTTTAAACGGCTGTGCTAGGACTACCAGCACGGCGACCACCAGGTAAGCGGCGAAGATCCCCAACAGCCACTGTGGCATTTCCAGGGTTAAAAAAGACCACTGGCGTTCAGCACAGTCACCGGATGCTAAAAACACCTGCGGCAGCCATTTGTCCAGCGGTAGCCAGCTCGGGAAGCGTGCGGCAAAATCACAGGTCATAAACGGTGATGGGTGCAACTGAATCATGGTGTGCTCATACGCTAACTGCAGTCCGCGCCAGGCACTGTAAATCCAGATAATCATCGCCACATAGCGCAGCGGCGTTTTTGGTGCGATAGCCCCCATCAGCCCCGCGCCCATCACGCCAAATAATGCGCTACGTTCGTAAATACACAACACGCAAGGTTTTAGCAGCATGACGTGCTGGAACCACAGCGCGACAAGCTCCAGCGCAAAGGCGGTTAACGCCAACAATAACCATGCACCACGACCTCGGGAGCACTGGTTTAAAAATCGCAACATAATAATTTCCCTGCAACATGCGTAGAGAGCGCAGTTTAAACCAATTCAATTTATGCGCCACTAGCAGGAATTGAAAATTTGAGTAATCGGATAATTATCATGCAAAAAGTCAAACCGGGCAGTGATTTGCCCGGTAAATTGTTATGAAAGTGTAGCTAACCAGCCCGCCTGGGTCATCCACTCAGTCACCGGTACAAGCGTGAACTCGACGCAAAGCAGACCAACCAGCGTCAGGACGAGAGTATAAGGCAGAGCCATCCACACCATGCGACCATAAGAGAGTCGAATCAATGGTGCCAGCGCGGAGGTCAGCAGGAACAGGAATGCCGCCTGGCCGTTTGGCGTAGCAACGGAAGGCAGGTTAGTCCCGGTATTGATCGCCACCGCTAACAGCTCAAATTGGTTAAGGCTGATGGTCCCATGTTCCAACGCGGCTTTGGCTTCGTTAATGTAGATGGTGCCGACAAACACGTTATCCGAGATAGAAGACAGCAGGCCGTTAAAGAGATAGAACAGCGTCAGTTGAGCATGTTCAGAGGACTGCAAAACAAACTGAATAATCGGTGAAAAGAGCTGTTGATCGATAATCACCGCAACGATAGAGAAGAACACGGTCAGCAGGGCGGTAAAAGGCAGCGACTCGGTAAACGCTTTACCAATCGCGTGTTCGTCAGTAACGCCGGTCAACGACGTGGCCAGGATAATGACGGACAGACCGATTAATCCGACTTCCGCCAGATGCAGGGCCAGGGCAACCACCAGCCAGATACCGATAATCGCCTGGACAATCAGTTTGATTTTTTCCTGACGAGTACGCTGCTGACGGCTTTGATCGTCAAACTGTTGCAGGACATCGCGGACGGTCTCCGGCAGCGTTTCGCCATAGCCAAACCAGCGCAATTTCTCAACCAGCATGCAGGTTAACAGGCCGCAAATCAGCACCGGGACGGTGACCGGCGACATGCGTAGGAAAAAGTCACCAAAATGCCAGCCAGCCGCTTTGGCGATAATCAGGTTTTGCGGTTCGCCGACCATAGTCATTACGCCGCCTAACGCTGTACCGACACCCGCATGCATCATCAGGCTGCGCAGAAAACCACGGAACTGCTCCAGTACGATCTTATTGTGCTGATCGATATGGCTATCATCGAGCATATTGTTGTCTTCCGTGCGGGAAGAGGCGAAGCGATGGTAGATACCATAAAAACCAACCGCTACGCTGATTACCACGGCAACGACGGTCAGCGCATCCAGGAATGCAGAAAGGAAGGCGGCGGCAACGCAAAATGCCAGCGACAGCAGCATCTTGGAGCGAATCGTAAGCAGTAGGCGGGTGAAAATAAACAGCAGCAACTGCTTCATAAAGTAGATGCCAGCCACCATAAACATCAGCAGCAATAGCACCTCAAGGTTAGCGGCAACCTCTTCACGCACATGTGTGGCGCTGGTCATGCCGATGATGACCGCCTCGATGGCTAGCAGCCCGCCTGGTAGCAGCGGGTAACATTTTAACGCCATCGCCAGCGTAAAAATGAACTCGGCCACCAACAGCCAGCCCGCAATAAAGGGATTGATGAAAAATATAACCGGGTTAACGACTAAGAATACGAGTAGTGCAAGTTTGTACCAGTCAGGTGATTGACCTAAAAAATTGCGCCACATAGCGCGGCCCCATGATAGCTCCATGGTGATTTCCCTACCTTTAAAAATGAAATCATGTTTTTATGTTTGACCGCAAAGCTTAGCGGGAGGAGGGAGTACAGGCAAGCTATTCACGCGACGGACAAGGCTGGCTGTGCTTCAGCGTAATCTGGAAAATGAAGCCTTGATCCACTTTTTCTTCATTGCGTCAGCTATCAGCCATGTAGCCCGTCTGGTATGATAACTGTAACTATGTTTTGCTGTGTAATGGAATTATCACTATGGTCATTAAGGCGCAAAGCCCGGCTGGGTTCGCGGAAGAGTACATCATTGAAAGTATCTGGAATAACCGCTTCCCACCTGGCACTATTTTGCCTGCTGAACGTGAACTCTCTGAACTGATTGGAGTGACACGTACCACGTTACGCGAGGTATTACAGCGTCTGGCGCGGGACGGCTGGTTGACCATTCAACACGGCAAGCCGACGAAGGTGAATAACTTCTGGGAAACCTCCGGGCTAAATATCCTTGAAACGCTGGCGCGTCTCGATCACGAGAGCGTACCGCAGCTTATTGATAATCTGCTGTCCGTGCGTACCAACATCTCGACGATCTTTGTTCGTACCGCGTTTCGCCAGCATCCTGATAAAGCGCAGGAGGTTCTGGCAACGGCAAATCAGGTGGCCGACCATGCTGATGCGTTCGCCGATCTGGACTATAACATTTTCCGCGGTCTGGCATTTGCCTCTGGCAATCCGATTTACGGTTTGATCCTCAATGGAATGAAGGGATTATATACCCGCATTGGCCGCCATTATTTCGCCAATCCGGAAGCCCGCGCACTGGCGCTGAGCTTTTACCGTAAGCTGTCAGAACTTTGTGATCAGGGTGCTCATGAGCAGGTATATGAAACGGTGCGTCGCTATGGTCACGACAGCGGCGAAATTTGGCATCGTATGCAGAAAAACCTGCCGGGCGATTTAGCTATTCAGGGGCGCTAATCGCAGCTTATCCGGCCTACGAAATGCATTGTAGGCCGGATAAGACGTTTTCGCGTCGCCATGCGGCAATAAGATTTACAGACCGTTCATCCTCGGCGGGCAACGCTCCAGCAGTTCCACACTGCCGTCTTCATTCTGCTGCTCCAGCATCACGTCAAAACCCCAGAGCCGGTGCACATGCTTGAGCACCTCTTTGCGTCCTTTATCCAGCGGAGCGCGGTTATGAGGAATATAGCGCAAGGTGAGCGAGCGGTCGCCGCGCAGATCGACATTCCAGATTTGAATATTCGGCTCAAGGTTGCTCAGGTTATATTGCGACGACAGCCTGTTGCGGATCTCACGATATCCTTCCTCGTTGTGAATCGCGGAAATCTCCAGAAAATTATGACGATCGTCATCCAGCACGGTGAACAGGCGGAAATCACGCATAACCTTCGGTGACAGAAACTGGCTGATGAAGCTCTCATCTTTGAAATCGCGCATCGCGAAATGCAGGGTTTCCAGCCAGTCAGAACCCGCTATATCCGGGAACCAGTATTTGTCCTCTTCGGTAGGCGACTGACAAATTCGTTTAATATCCTGGAACATGGCAAAACCCAGGGCATAGGGGTTTATGCCGCTATACCACGGGCTGTTGTACGGCGGCTGGAATACCACGTTGGTATGGCTATGTAAAAACTCCAGCATAAACCGTTCGGTGACTTTACCTTCGTCATAAAGGTGATTAAGGATGGTGTAATGCCAGAAAGTGGCCCACCCTTCGTTCATCACCTGCGTCTGTTTCTGCGGATAAAAATACTGGCTGACCTTGCGCACAATGCGCAGCACTTCGCGTTGCCAGGATTCCAGCAGCGGGGCGTTCTTCTCCATGAAGTACAGAAGGTTCTCCTGCGGTTCAGAAGGATAACGTCGGGCTTCCGCAACGGTTTTCTCTTCCTCTTTCTTCGGCAGCGTACGCCACAACATATTTACCTGGCTTTGCAGATACTCTTCACGGCTTTTCTGTCGGGCTTTCTCTTCCTGTAGGGAGATTTTTTGCGGGCGTTTGTAACGATCCACGCCGTAGTTCATCAGCGCGTGACAGGAGTCGAGGAGCTTTTCGACTTCATCCACGCCGTAACGCTCTTCACACTGGGTAATATAGTTTCGCGCGAAGATCAGGTAATCGACGATGGAGCTGGCATCCGTCCAGCTACGGAACAAATAGTTGTTTTTAAAGAAGGAGTTATGTCCGTAGCAGGCATGCGCCATCACCAACGCCTGCATGGTGATGGTGTTCTCCTCCATCAGATACGCGATACACGGATTGGAGTTGATAACAATCTCATAGGCCAGCCCCTGCTGACCATGCTTATACAAACGCTCGGTTTCAATAAATTTTTTACCAAACGACCAGTGCGGATAGTTGATTGGCATCCCGACGCTGGAGTAAGCGTCCATCATTTGTTCGGAGGTGATCACCTCGATTTGGTGCGGGTAGGTATCCAGTCTGTAGAGTTTCGCCACGCGGTCTATTTCCGCCAGATAGACATCCAGCAGATCAAACGTCCAGTCGGGTCCATCGCTTAACCGTGTGCTGTCCTTGTTCATGGAATCAATCGTAGCCATTCGCGCACCCTCATTGTTGGCGGCACTCTCTGTCTGGAGTACCTCATTTCAAGCATAGATCATGGTGTTAAAAAACGTGCTGCGGCTGAAATTTTTTCTTTGCGATTTCTTGTTAGCGAGGCGTCGAAAAACGGTATGGCCGCAAAATTTTATGCTGGATAAAAATAACGCACAGCAGGAGATACCAAAGCAGGGAGTTCCCCGCCATCACCGCCATATGTGAGATAAGTCACCATAAAAAAGCCATATGTTGAATAATATTTTCAACTGAGTTATCAAGATGTAATTAGATGATTGTTCTTTTACTGTTAACGGAGTGGCTATGCGAGTTGTCATACTGGGAAGTGGTGTCGTTGGCGTGACCAGCGCCTGGTACTTAAGTCAGGCTGGACACGAAGTCACCGTCATTGATCGTGAGCCCGGTCCGGCACTGGAAACCAGTGCGGCGAACGCGGGGCAAATCTCTCCAGGTTATGCAGCACCCTGGGCGGCGCCAGGCGTCCCGCTTAAAGCAATTAAATGGATGTTTCAGCGCCATGCGCCGCTGGCCGTTCGCCTCGACGGGACGCAGTTCCAGTTGAAATGGATGTGGCAGATGCTACGCAACTGCGACACCAGCCATTACATGGAAAACAAGGGCCGGATGGTGCGACTGGCGGAATACAGCCGTGATTGCCTGAAAGCGCTACGCGCCTCTACCGGTATCGAGTACGAAGGACGCCAGGGCGGAACGTTGCAACTGTTCCGTACCGCTCAACAGTATGAGAACGCGACCCGCGACATCGCCGTCCTCGAAGACGCCGGCGTGCCGTATCAGCTCCTGGAAGCAAGCCGTCTGGCGGAAGTTGAACCGGCGCTGGCGGAAGTGGCACACAAGCTGACCGGCGGTCTGCGTTTACCGAATGACGAAACCGGTGACTGCCAGCTGTTTACCCAGCGTCTGGCGCTGATGGCGGAGCAGGCGGGTGTGAAATTTCGCTTTAATACTCCGGTCGATAAGCTGCTGAGCGATGGTGAGCAGATTTATGGCGTTCAGTGTGGCGAGGAGATAGTCAAAGCCGATGCCTATGTGATGGCATTCGGCTCGTACTCTACGGCGATGCTAAAAGGGATCGTTGATATTCCGGTCTATCCGCTCAAAGGCTATTCATTGACCATTCCTGTGGCGCAAGATGACGGCGCACCGGTTTCAACGATCCTTGATGAAACCTACAAAATCGCCATTACCCGCTTTGATAACCGTATTCGCGTTGGCGGCATGGCGGAGATTGTCGGCTTCAATACGGAATTGCTGCAACCCCGTCGTGAGACGCTGGAGATGGTCGTCCGCGATCTTTTTCCGCGCGGTGGGCATGTGGAGCAGGCAACCTTCTGGACCGGGCTGCGTCCGATGACGCCGGACGGTACGCCAGTGATCGGGCGAACGCGCTTTAAGAATCTACTGCTTAATACCGGCCACGGCACGCTGGGCTGGACCATGGCCTGCGGTTCGGGTCAGTTGCTGAGCGACATTCTGTCTGGCCGCACACCAGCCATTCCTTACGACGATCTGAGCGTGGCGCGTTACAGCCCGGGGTTTACCCCATCTCGTCCACGGCATTTACATGGCGCACATAACTGATAAGGACGTGAGATGACTCGCCCGATACTGGCCAGCATTGACCTGCAGGCGTTGAAACAAAACCTGACCATTACTCGCCAGGCCGCGCCGGACGCCCGCGTCTGGTCGGTGGTGAAAGCCAATGCCTACGGACACGGCATTGAACGTGTCTGGAATGCGCTGGGTACAACCGACGGTTTTGCCATGCTCAATCTTGAAGAAGCGATAACCCTGCGTGAGCGCGGGTGGAAAGGCCCGATACTCATGCTGGAGGGATTTTTCCACGCTGAAGACCTGATGGTGTATGACAAATATCGTCTGACCACCTGTGTACACAGTAACTGGCAATTAAAAGCGCTGCAGAATGCGCGCCTCAACGCGCCGCTGGATGTTTACCTGAAGGTGAACAGCGGCATGAACCGACTGGGTTTCTTACCGGAAAGAGTATCAACGGTCTGGCAACAGCTGCGGGCAATGCCCAACGTCGGTGAAATGACGCTGATGTCCCACTTTGCAGATGCGGAGCACCCGGAAGGTATTCAGGAAGCTATGGCGCGGATTGCACAGGCGACAGAAGGGCTGGAGTGCAGACGGTCGCTGTCCAATTCGGCCGCCACACTGTGGCACCCTGAAGCACATTATGACTGGGTGCGCCCGGGCATTATTTTGTATGGCGCATCACCTTCGGGACAGTGGCGGGACATCGCCAATACCGGCCTGAAACCGGTCATGACCCTGAGCAGCGAGATAATCGGCATACAGACGCTGAAAGCTGGAGATCGGGTGGGCTACGGGGGACGCTATACCGCCAGCGGCGAGCAGCGCATTGGCATTGTGGCGACCGGGTATGCAGACGGTTACCCGCGCCATGCGCCAAGCGGAACGCCGGTGTTGGTGGACGGCGTACGCACGACAACGGTGGGGACGGTCTCAATGGATATGCTGGCGGTAGATCTGACACCGTGTCCGCAAGCGGGGATCGGGACGCCGGTAGAGCTGTGGGGCAAAGAGATTAAAATTGACGATGTGGCCAGCGCCGCGGGTACGGTGGGCTACGAGTTGATGTGTTCTCTGGCGCTGCGCGTGCCGGTTGTGACGGTGTAACGTATCTGAAGCCGGATGTCGACGCTGATGCGTTTCATCCGGCTACACCGTTTATGCGACGCAGAAAGCAGACCGGGCAAGGCGCTGCCGCCGCCCGGCAAAAAGCATCAACGCGCCTCATCCTCATCTTCAGCAACGCGAACACCGACCTTCAGCACCGCATTATCTTCTTTCTCAGCAACCGTCCAGATCATGCCAGCAAATTCAACCTGGTCACCGACGACCGGCGCGGCGCCAAGCAGATGCTGGACAATTTCACCCAGCGTTTGCTGTTTATCACGATACTCTGTGCCATCTTCCAGGCCATAAATCAGTGCCACATCGGCGTATTTTGCGCTGGCCTCGAGAATAAAATCACCGAAGAAGCGCTGGTCTAACGACACCGGCGGCGACTGGCTGAACAGCTTGCCGAGAGCAGGGAGATCGCGCTCGCGGCCAATGACGCACAGAACATCGCCTTCACGCAGCCGTGTACTGCCGGATGGGTGAAACAGCACGTTGTCACGAAACAGGGCGGCAATTCGCGTCTCTTCCGGCATATGCAGGTCGCGCAGTGCGGCTCCTACACACCACTTATCCGCGCTGAGCTGATAAACAAACTGCTCCCAGGGGTTTTCCGGATGAATATCCAGACCAATGCGCGAAACGGGCCAGCCGACGGGAGGAACCACCACTTTGGCTTTTTTGGCGGCCCAGGAAAGCGACGTTCCCTGAAACAGCAGCGAGATCAGAACCACGAAGAACGCGACGTTAAAGAACAGGCGCGCATTCTCCAGACCCGCCATCATTGGGAACACGGCGAGGATGATGGGGACTGCACCGCGCAGGCCCACCCAACTGATGAAAATGCGCTCGCGCAGATTGAAGCCACGAAACGGCAACAGTCCGGCGAAGACCGAAAGCGGACGGGCAATGAATATCATCCATGCAGACAAAATCAGCGCAGGGATCGCGATAGGCAGCAGGTCGGACGGCGTAACCAGCAGTCCCAGCACCAGGAACATGGCGATTTGCGCCAGCCAGGCCAGACCGTCGAAGTTTTGCAGAATGCCAAATCGGTTGCGGATGGGGCGATTACCCAGCAGGAAACCACACAGATAGACCGCCAGAATACCGCTGCCTTCCAGTGCAGTGGTCAGGGCAAAAATCAGGATCCCACCGCTTAAGGCCAGTAGCGGATAAAGCCCTGCAGGCAGTGAAATGCGGTTAATCATTTGCTGAAGCAGGTAGCCCCCACCGAGGCCTAGTATGATTCCTAAGCCGAACTGCTGGATAATATGCACCGCAAACATCCAGCTTAAACCGGTCTCGTGATTTTGAATCATGGCGATAAGCGTGATGGTTAAAAACACCGCCATCGGGTCATTACTCCCGGATTCAATTTCCAGCGTAGAGCCAACACGTTCGTTAAGCCCCTTGCCGCCGAGCAGGGAAAAAACCGCCGCGGCATCGGTTGAACCGACAATCGCGCCAATCAGGAGTCCTTCGATAAGATCCAGATGAAACAGCCACGCGGCCATCATGCCGGTGAGTCCGGAGGTAATCAGCACCCCGACGGTCGCCAGCGACAGCGCCGGGCCTAACGCGACACGAAATGAGCTGGCCTGGGTGCGCATCCCGCCGTCGAGCAGGATAACCGCCAGCGCCAGGTTACTCACCATATAGGCGAAAGGGTAGTTATCGAAAGGAATACCGCCCACGCCGTCGACTCCCGCTAACATACCGATAGCGAGAAATATCACCAGAATAGGGATACCAAGACGTGATGAGAATGAACTGAGTAAGATACTGCAGGTGACGAGTACGGAACCCAAAATAAAAAGGCTAATTATTGCTGCGGCATCCAACGTTCGGTTACTCCTGAATTACGCTGTTTCGTATTTATAAACCCTAACATAATAACGACAGAAACAGCGTTTTACTTAGCCCTGTTAACCGCTTTTTTTACGATTTAAGTACCGGATGCCCACTTAAGGTGAGCTGAGCGCCGTTTTTATCATTTTTCAGTACCGCTCTTGCCCCCAACGGCAAGGTGACGGTGCGTTGTTCATGACCAAAATCGAGGCCGTCGATCACCGGAACCGATAACCTGGCGCGTAGAAAATCACAAACTGAGTCAAGACTGTAACCCGCGTCGTAATCATTAGGTGCGCTGCCGCTAAAACTGCCGAGGATAATGGCGTTTTGTCGGGCCAGTATTCCTGCGTGATACAGTTGCAGCAGCATGCGTTCAATGCGAAAAGGATGCTCGTTAATGTCTTCCAGCACCAAAATGCCGTTTTCGATAGCGGGCATCCACGGCGTGCCCATCAGAGAAATGAGCATCGCCAGATTTCCGCCCCATAGCGTACCTTCGGTCGCACATGCCGGACCGTTACCTTGCCACTCGAGGGTAAATTGGGCATTGCGAACAGCCTGCCAGAAATGGTGCTCGGTAAATGCGTTCATCTCCTCGGCACCAAAGTTAGCCGCCAGCATCGGGCCGCTGAAGCTAATCACATTCCCCTGTGCCAGCAGACCACACTGGATTGCGGTAAAATCGCTGTGTCCGCACAGCAGCAGTGGGTTGTGTTGCTGACGGTTCGCCAGCGCCTGCCAGTCAATATCTGCCAGTAAACGGCTCGCGCCATAGCCGCCGCGTACTGCCATCACAATGGTATCGGGCGTGTTCAGATTTACGAGCGCGTTCACATCAGCAAGCCGTTCTGCTTCTGTACCCGCAAAACGTTGGCAGCGGCGCGCAATGACCGCAGAATTGTCGACCTGATGACCGGCCTCAGTAAGACGCGCCAGCCCGCGTAAGGCAGCCTGCTGGTTGATACAGTAGCCCGACGGGGCAATTAAGTGAAACCGGGACATGGCATTTCCTTGCTACAACTAAAACCAAATGTATATCATGCCGCGTAGGTATGTCGTTGTCACCTCAGCGACAGGTTCCGGCTATAAGGATAGATGACGTGAAATTGAGATGGTTTGCTTTTTTGGTTGTATTACTTGCGGGCTGTAGTTCAAAACAGGATTACAAAAATCCGCCGTGGAATGCTGAAGTTCCGGTTAAACGCGCAATGCAATGGATGCCGATCAGCGAAAAAGCCGGTGCGGCCTGGGGTGTCAGTCCACAATTGATTACCGCTATCATCGCTATTGAATCAGGTGGAAACCCGAATGCGGTCAGTAAGTCTAATGCGATTGGCCTGATGCAGTTAAAAGCCTCGACGTCAGGGCGTGATGTTTATCGTCGCATGGGGTGGAGTGGCGAGCCGTCGACCAGCGAGCTGAAAAATCCTGAGCGCAATATCTCGATGGGGGCCGCATACCTGAGCATTCTTGAGACCGGGCCGCTGGCCGGGATCGAAGATCCGCAGGTGATGCAATATGCGCTGGTGGTATCGTACGCCAACGGTGCGGGCGCGCTGCTGCGAACGTTCTCCTCCGACAGGAAAAAAGCCATTAATAAGATAAACGATCTCAGCCCGGATGAATTTATTGAACATGTTGCTGATAATCATCCGGCGCCGCAGGCTCCGCGCTATATCTGGAAGCTTCAACAAGCGCTGGATGTGATGTAATTCAGGTGATGCTAATCGCGCACCTTATTCGACTTTTCCCGGGCCTCGCGCTCGAGGGAAAAAATAATCCGCTGTAGGTTACGCTCCACCGCCGGGCCGACGTTGAGAAAACGAAAGCTCAGGCGGGGAGTGGTAATTGTTTCGTTTTTCCCGTCGATAACTTTGCGTTCGCTAATGGAAATTAGCTGGGCGTCCACCTGATACACTCCCCATTGCTCCATGTTCAGTTCAACCTGTGAAAAGCGCATGCCTTCTACCAGTCCCTCTGGTTTTGCCGTTTCTAACAGCCCGCCCATACCGCCAAGAGACAAATCGAATAAGCGAAAACACAGCGTGCTGTTATCCGGCATTTTTACCGTGCAGCGATAGGGGGGATGCAGCGGAGCACCGATACGGAAATATTCCCGACGCTGGACGAACCACAGAGAGGGCGGCAATGATGAGATAAATGCGGGTAGCCGCTGGTATTCGCCTTTTTTCAGCTGTGGCAGGGTGAACTCCACTTTAGCTCCCTGCGTTTCGGCGATAATCGTTATCTGACTGGCCCGCTGCACGGCCTGGTTTTCATATTCCTGACTACCAAAATCCACGATCAGTTCGTCCGGGCTGACCGCCAGTATTTTGCTGATGAACTGGCCACCAGACCAGGAGATACGCAGCGGAACCTGCTGCGAATTTAAGTCCCGGAGTACGCCTAACACCGCTAACGGATTTTGCTTCAGGAACTGCTCATTGTAGTTACTCACACCTAATGACTCCTGGATGCCTGGTTTATCGTTGGATTATCGGCATCAATCAACGGAACTTAATACAAATGGATGAAATTTTTTACCAAACCCAATGAATTAAGTCTGAGGGAAAAAGCACGTAGCGATGGCTTGCCTATACTTAACGTGCTGGCGCAAGAATGTCTTGCGCGTGCGTTCACTGGAAAGAGGGCCTGGAAATGGGAATTATTACCTGGATTATTTTTGGTCTGATTGCGGGGGTTATCGCCAAACTGATTATGCCGGGGCGCGATGGCGGTGGATTTATCCTGACCTGCATTCTCGGTATTATCGGTGCTGTGGTCGGTGGATGGCTGGCTACGATGTTCGGTATCGGCGGCGATATCAGCGGGTTTAATCTCCACAGCTTCCTGGTGGCCGTGGTCGGCGCGATTGTTGTGCTGGGTGTCTTTCGGCTTGTACGACGAGATTAATCGAACGGCCCCTGACGGGGTAATGCTTGTCAGTTAATGATGAGTGGCCGTAGCGACAACGGAGAGTGGCACATTCGGAGGTAACGAATCTGTTGCCTCCGGCGTATTGCTACGTTCACCTTATGTTTGTCACTTCTCTGAGGCAATACGACCTGTGAACGTGTTAAGGGTACTATCACCGTACCCTTGCGAATCAATTTCTCACGGATGAAAACCCGGAATACCCCATAAGGGCTAGATGACATAGAGACATCAGGAATGGCGAAATATAAGCCAGAAAAAATCCGCGACGCAGCGCGGATTCGGGGAGTAAAACGCTTCAGGTAACGGCATTAAGATGTCGGCTGAGCCTGTTTTTTAGGCTCGACTGGCGTGGTACTTGCCGGGGCCGGGCGCGATGCGGGCACGCTGTCACAGGGCTTTTCTTTGGCGCAGATCAGGTCGAGCATTTTTAGCGTTACGCCGTTGGTCCAGCCAAAACCATCCTGCAACGGATATTCGCCGCCGCCTCCGCCAGTGCCTGTGCTACTCACGTCATACTTTTCAACCAGCTTTTTCTCACGATCGTAGGTGTGCTGCACGTTGGTGAGGAATCGCCAGGTCACGTCCATGGCGACGTTATCCTGACCGTAATTCTGTAATCCCGATGCGGCGACCCACTGGAGCGGGGCCCAGCCGTTGGGAGCATCCCACTGCTGGCCGCTTTTCACCGACGTGGTGGCCAGGCCGCCGGGTTGCAGCAAATGCGCCTGGGTTGCCGCGGCCACTTTGCTGGCGCGATCTTTTGCTGCTGCATTGACATACAACGGGAACAAGGCGGCGGCCGTGAGTTGGTTACGTACTTTGTGGCTCTTCAGATCGTAATCGGCATACCAGCCTTCTTTGTCGTTCCACAGGTGCTTTTCGATCCCTTTTTGTCGGGCATTAGCGAAGCCTTCATATTGTGCAGCTTTGGCATTATCCCCGGCGGCCTTGCTGGCGAGGGCGATCATCTTTTCCATTTTGTACATCAACGCATTGAGATCGACCGGAACGATGCTGGTGGTGCGTAGGGTGCCTAGTTGATTGGGGTTATCCATCCAGCGGGAACTAAAGTCCCAACCCGACGCGGCGGCAGAACGCAGGTCGCGGTAGATTTCTGTGGCCGGTCGGTTCGGATTGCTTTTCGCTGTGGCGATATCCTCCACCCAGGACTCTGGCCGCGGCGTATCGCGGTCATCCCAGTAGCGGTTCAAAACGGTGCCGTCATCCAGTTTAACCACGCGCTTATTCTGCTGACCGGGCTGGAGCGTTTCGACGCCTTCCATCCAGTAGGTGTATTCTTTGAGCATCTGCGGGAGGTATTTTTTCAGCGCGTCATCCCCGTTATGCTGCGCCAGCAGTTCCACCATAAAGGCAAAGAATGGCGGTTGAGAACGGCTCAGATAGTAGGTGCGGTTGCCGTTAGGAATGTGCCCCCAGGAATCAATCTCGTAAGCGAAGTTTGCCACCATGTCGGAGACCTTATCCCAGTGATTGCTCTCGGCAAGCCCCAGCATGGTGAAATAGCTGTCCCAATAATATATTTCGCGAAAACGCCCGCCAGGCACGACATACGGCTCCGGGAGCGGCAGCAGAGAGTCCCATTTTTCAGCGTCGGTTGTCGAACGGGTGAGTACCGGCCACAGTCCGTCAATATGCTCGCGCAGCGATTGCCCGGCTGGGGGGACGTATTTCTCGCCAGCTTTCGGCAAGGTGAAATTCACTTCCACAAAATGACGTAAGTCGAATCCGGACTGGTTTTTCTGCATCCGGTAATCGGCAAGGATCATTAATGGATCGCTGTTAGGAACGGCATCAGCAAAGGTTTTCTGGTCAGGAAACAGTTTGGCCGTTTGTACATCGTTAAACAGAGGGCCAAGCAAAATATCAGGCGGCTGAGGCGTTGCGGTTGGCGCGTCCTCGGCGTTGACGGCAAAAGAGGAAAGGGCAAAAAAGGTGCTTGCGAGCGTCAGTTTTATTGCAACAGAGAGCAGGCCTGGATGGCGAGTTGCAGGCGTTATCATCGGTTAATCTCCTTAGGGTGTGCCGAAGCAGCGGCATTTACCATGAGAAAACCTTAGTTCAGGATCGACCGTTGTGCGTGATCGACGCCCCATTTTGCGAATAAACAGACATTTCCCGACGCGAATCGAAAAGATGCACACCCTTTGTCGGGAAAGGGCGTGCAACCGACATCAGCCCGCGCGGGTTATCCGCTGGGCCACGCAGTCAAGGGTCAGGGTATCACCCATCGTGATACTCTCGATGGCCTCGCCTTGCTGACATAACCAACATAACCCCATTGCACGGGCGATAATCGCCGGGTGGGACGCTTCGCTCCCGTCCCGCAGGCAGATGCCTTTGATGGTCTTCGGATCGAGTTGCAGCACCGTAGAAGGATAGATGACCTCCGCGACCAAAATAGTGGGGCGGATGAATGCGGGAATTTGTGCAGTCTCTCCCGTCAAATACTGCAGTGAACGAGACAACAAATCTTCAATATCGATGTATCGCGCCTGCAGGTAAGGATCGTCGAGCTGTAAATACTGCTGGCTGAGATCGCTCAGCACCTGATGCCAGGCCCAGGCCGCGCTGCACTGCGTTTCACGCATTAGATCACAAGCCATATCGAACAGATCCGGATCGTCCAACAGCGTGTGGTGACCGGAGAAAATAGCGGCGATATCTGCGGAATATCTCTCTTCTGCAAGCGCGGTTAGCCCGCTTAAGTCGTTCAGCGTGCTTTGGATAGCGACCCGTAACCGTTGCTGCTCAATCTGGAGTGAGGCTACAGGCTGCTGGCTTACCTGTGGTGAGAACGGTGTGTAACAGAATGCTGTCCCCGTGACCTGTGAGGGAACCTTCGTCACCACGGTATCAGCATGCGCGGGCTCGAGTGATTCACCAAAATTCTCAGCTGCCAGCTGTTTGAATGCGGCCAGCGCATCCTCTGCCTGTTCGCCCTTGGCAATCAGGCGCAGCGTGTCGTTACAGCGTACCTGCAGCAGGGCAATCTGATTCAGGCTATCAGGGACGACGCACTTGCCATTTTTCTCCAGCCACATATCGGCGTTAAAGCCAGACAGCGCGGAAACCAGCCGTGAAGCCGGACGCACATGAATGCCGTTTGGGTTTTTCACCACAATGGCCACTGAATGAGCATCTGCATCAGGCGCGAATTCGGCAGATGTCGGCTTTGCTGCAGATGGCGAAGGTAAACCCAGTTGCTCACATTTGGCGTCGAGGGCGTTCATGGCATCACAGATGACCCGCTCGATGTCAGCACCTGCGGCAGCGCTAACCGTTGCGGCGAGCGTGCCTTCGACCAGCGGCGCGGCGCACAGACGTACTTTGGCGGCAATGGCCGGATCGAGCAGTTCCAGCGCGGTTTCCGCACTCAGTAGCGCACTACCGATATCCATCATCACCAGCACGTGATCCGTATCGGCCACGGACTCAATGGCTTCCATCACCTTGATAGGATCGGTGCCAATCGGATTCTCAGGATCGTCAATGCCTGCGGCAATAGCGATTTTGCAACCATCACCCATTAACATCTGCCGGGCTAGCGCGCCGACGCCTTCGCCCAACTGGGCGCTGTGAGAAACAATAACCAGGTTTACCATCGCTTTATCCTTACTCTCTGGACGCCTGAGCCAGCATTTGCATCATAAACATTACGGACGTTGCGCCGGGATCCTGATGCCCAATGCTGCGCTCACCGAGATAGCTGGCGCGGCCTTTGCGGGCCTGCATGGTGATGGTGCTTTGCGCTGCTGCTTCCGCTTGTTGGCTTGCCGCTTCCAGCGCCGCCTGTACGCTCAGCTTTTGCTCGCAGGATTGGCGTAAAGATTCCACTACCGGCAGCCAGACATCGCACATGGTTTTGTCGCCAGGTTCAGCTTTACCGCGGCTAATCACACCTTCTGCGCCATCACGAATCATTTGATACAACTCCTCAAGCGTCAGGCTTTGATGAGCCTGGGTCACCTGGGCGGCGCGGATAAAAAAGGTACCAAACAGTGGACCGCTGGCCCCCCCGACGCTTGAGAGCAGCACCATGCCGGTGTTTTTCAAAATAAAACCAATGTCTTTATCGGCGATGGACGGCAGCTTTTCGACGACTTTGCTAAAGCCGCGGTGCATGTTCAGACCGTGGTCGGCATCACCAATTTCCCGATCAAGACCGGTGAGAAAATCACTTTCGGTGGTGAAGATCTCACCGCAGCGATAGAGCCAGTTAACAATTTGTGTTCTGTTGAGGGACATCATGTATCTCCTTATTTACCCCAGTTGAGAGCAGGGGTGTGAACCGGTGCATCCCATAAGCTCAGCGTGTCGTCATCCACCTGTAACAGGGTGATTGAGAAGCCAGTCATATCCAGAGAGGTACAGTAAGAACCGATCAGGTTGCGCTCAATGACGATGCCGGCGTCCTGGCAACGGCTTTCGAGGCGGTTATACACGCCGTAGAGTTCTGACAGCGGCGTCGCACCGAGATTATTGACCAGCGCAATGACGCGATCGCCGCTTTGCAACGCGCGCTTGCTTTCTTTGCCTTCCTGCCACGCGCCCTGAACGTTGTCCCAGTGGCGGAGCGTACGGCTGTAGTTGCCGTTTTCCAGCAGGGTATCGAACATTTCATCAACGGTCTGATCGAGGGAAGTGAAGGTGCGGCGGTCAATGCCCGGTTCCCCGTGGATACCCACGCCAAACTCCATTTCGTTATCCTGCAACGTGAACGACGGTTGTCCGGCGGCCGGAACGGTACAGGCGCCAATGGCTATCCCAATGGAGTGGCCCTGATTATTCAGTTTACGACCCAGCGCTGCACAAACTTCCAGTGAGTCACCGCGTTCAGCGGCAGCGCCGACCAGTTTTTCGATCAATACGGTATTCGCCACACCACGACGACCGGCGGTATACAGACTGTCTTTCACCGCCACGTCGTCATCCACTACCATGGTGGTGACTTTGACGCCGCTTTCATGCAACAGCTCGGTGGCGGTTTCGAAATTAAGAATATCGCCGGTGTAATTTTTGATGATCAGCAGTACGCCTTCGCCGCCATCAATTTGCATGGCGCATTCGAACATTTTATCCGGCGTGGGTGAGGTAAAAATTTCACCCGGGCAGGCACCAGAGAGCATGCCCTGACCAATGTAACCGCAGTGCATAGGCTCGTGTCCGCTGCCGCCGCCGGAAAGCAGCGCCACTTTGCCCATTACCGGCGCATCTGCGCGGGTGACATATACCGGATCCTGATGCAGTGCCAGGGAAGGATACGCTTTCGCCAGTCCGGCGAGTTGTTCAGTCAGTACGTCTTCAACACGGTTAATCAATTTTTTCATTATTTATGCTCCGCAGACAGTCCTGGATGGCTGCCAGATTCGGGCAGGCATCTGATGTAGGGTATCGGGTTATACAACGCCACGGCGACTGCTCGCTGCCGATAAGGTAATTTTGCACACGGGTTGGCAAAAGAAAATTGCTGTAATGGGCGTTTCAATACGAAACGTAGCAACATAATAATGTTCCGTATTGGAACGTCATGGTGCATAAAACAGCGAAAATGAGAGGTTGGGCCGTATTTGGCCGGGAAGCTGATTCACGGGTGTTTATGGAAAACAAACCACCTGCAGAGCAGGTGGTTTGTAGGCATGGTCGATTTCGGCGTTAGCCCGGATAAATTCCGCGATCTTTACGTGCCAGCAGAATGCGTTCGCAGGCAACAATGTAGGCTGCCGTACGCAGTGAGCAGGATTTCTCTGCCGCTTTTTCCCACACGTGAACCATCGCATCGGTCATGATTTTGTCCATGCGATTGTTAATCTCTTCTTCGCTCCAGAAGAAGCTAGCCATGTCCTGAACCCATTCGAAGTAGCTGACGGTTACGCCGCCGGCGTTACAAACAACGTCTGGGACAACCACGATACCGCGGCTTGCCAGAACGTCGTCGGCGTCCGGATAGGTTGGGCCGTTAGCGCCTTCGAGTACCAGTTTACAGGTCAGCGTTTCCGCGCGGTGACGGGTGATCTGGCCTTCGAGCGCGGCCGGGATCAGAATATCCATCTCCAGGCTCCAGAAGGCTTCGCTGGCAATGGTTTCAGCGCCCGGGAAACCGGCAATCTGTTTGTGCTCCAGCTGCCAGGCAGACAACGCGGCCATGTCGATACCCGTTGAGTTAAACAGCGTTGCGGTGTGATCCTGAATCGCGACCACGCGTGCTCCTGCTGCCGCGAACAGGCGGGCGGCTTCGCTGCCGACGTTACCAAAACCTTGCACCGCTACGCGAGCGCCTTCAACGTCGATGTTGGCACGACGCGCCACTTCCAGACCGCTGACGAAAACACCACGACCGGTGGCTTTATCACGACCTAACGAGCCGCCGAGGTGAATAGGTTTACCGGTGACCACGCTGGTCACGGTGGTGCCGTGGTTCATGGAGTAGGTATCCATCATCCAGGCCATTACTTTTCCGTTAGTCCCCACATCCGGCGCAGGAATATCTTTCTGCGGCCCGATGATAATGCCGATTTCGCTGGTATAACGGCGGGTTAAACGCTCCAGTTCACCTTCGGAAAGCGAGAACGGATCGACGCGCACGCCACCTTTCGCACCGCCGTACGGCAGGTTCAACGCTGCGCATTTGATGGTCATCCATGCGGACAGGGCCATCACTTCATTAAGATCGACATCAGGATGATAACGCACACCGCCTTTGCCCGGCCCGCGGGAGAGGTTATGTTGCACGCGATACCCTTCAAAATGACGGATAGTACCGTCATCCATCTGCACCGGGATATCGACAATCAGCGCGCGTTTTGGGTGGCGCAGGGTATCCACCCAATGGGAAAGTTCGCCCAGGTAAGGGGCCACACGCTCGATTTGTTGCAGGTAGGTATTCCAGGCAGATGTGCTGCTATCTGAAGCGTAAGATAACTTATCCATGATAAACCTTAGTTATAAAAGTAATATGTTCTTAATTTGGCCGTGGTATACAGTGAATCACACCATATGAACCTAAATTTAACATTTATTTCATGGAATGGCCTGTCCGGCTAACACGGTTTATCGGCATGAAGCGTGTGGGTTTTAGCTGAGAAGTGAATAGTTATTCTTTGATTGTGCAGATATTTCGGTTATTTTGCTGACTGGATAATTTAATATGCATGATTTATAAAAATCGCAATTTGTCAGATTTATGACGCACCTCTAAAAGTAAATAATATGATAATAAAATGTATTTGCTTTATTGCGATTAAGCTGAGGTCAGTAGGTCACGGCGATGGTAACGGTATCAGCATAGTTGTCAGGCGTGTAGTTCGCGCTGGGAACGGTGGCGTAAACCGGGTAGGTGGTGGTGGTTCCCGTACCGTTGCCCGCGACAGTATTGAGCGATGAATTGCCCCAAACCGTACCGGACGGCCCCGGCGTCGAGCTAAGCTGGTAGGGGACCTTGTCCGTATTTGACCCCGTGCCGGACATCACGCCGCTGCCTGCCGTATTGCCGTTAGAGGGCTGAAGTCCGATGGTGTAAGGCGTGTTATTGGAACATGCTACGCCCACGGTATTTGAAGCCGTTAGGTTACGCCCGGTCGCCCCGGCTGGCGCAAAGCTAATATTGGTTGCAGAGGTGATATTGCACTGTTTGCTGACCGTCGCCGATACGGTGAAGGGAAGCCTGGCGGCAACGGTATCGCCACAGGTGGTCGGCGGGAAAAGCAATCCAGGATTGAGGGTGACAAGGGCTGTCGCCGCCGTATAGCTATCCTGATAGCTTCCGGGGACGGCTGAAGTTTGTGGCGTGACAATCTGCGCTGATACCGTGAGTGAGCCCGTCACTGGCGTCAGGTTCAGCAGGTTAAGCTGTACCATTGGAAAAGTTGTTCCCGACTGATACTGACTCCCCCAGACTTTGGTGTGTCCGGCATCCTGGTAAAGCTGGTATGCCAGCGTTCTGGCAGGTGTTCCGTTTAATGACATATTTCGAGGTGTCACCTGGCCACTGACGGCTGAGGAGCCAATATTAAAACAGAGGTTGATCCCTGCCAGCACGTCGCCAAGCTCTTTGGTGCAGGTGTAGTTGAACGTCATTGATGACGTTGTGCCTGTCGCAGACAGCGGATTGACTGAGCCCAAATTTATGGGTTGCACATTGCTCACCGAACAGGTTACGGCATGGCTAATCGCCGGACAAAAGAGTACGGCTGCGATGAGTAACAGATGCCTTAACCTCATGAGCGCACTCCTGTTAGTGTGGCCGGCAAACCAGTGGACCTATTTGCACAATCCCCTTTGCGGAAGTGGGATAGTCAAATTGCACGCGACAACTGCCGGCGTCTGTCTCAACGCGTAGCGCGTTGTGCTGTTCCAGCATGTCGAACCAGGTCATCCCATCAAAACCAACGACAGACGATTGTCCTGCTCCGCTGATGGCGTATGCCATGCTGCCTTCGGGAATGGGTTTACCCTGATTGTCGACGAGGATGACCTGCGCAGCGCGTACCGGGGTAATGCCAAAGCTAACCAGTGTACCGGAACGATCGGCAGGCGTTGCATTCGCCTCAACGCGCGCGATCCGCATATTGGCGGGGAGATCCATTGGGTCAATACTGATCAGGTTTTTTTGATAACTGTTCAGTGGCGTGACCAGCAATAGCCCCTGGTCGTCGCTGCGACCAATCAGGTTATTTTGTAATTTAATCGGGACGTCAGGAACGCCGTCAGTGGATACGACGGCAAAGCCATTGTTGATTTCACGTGCTGCAAACAGGCCGCCTCCCATGGTAACAAGCGATCCGGTGGCGCCTGCGTAGCCGTAGTGGTTATCCGGTAAACGGCTGAATCCCGCGTACGCTTTACCATAACGCCCCAGATATCCCACTTCTCCCTGACCGCTTTGCCGGGAAGCCTGCTGACTGGCGGCCAGATTCCAGCCCCAGCCGCCGTCGGCAGGAGGCGTCAGGCTGGCGTTGAGCTGGTAGCCGGTTTCATCATTGGTGCGTTGTAGGGTGCTGCTGGCACTGAGATTGTTATCAGTGGTCATTGTCACCATCAGATAGAGACTGCGATCGCGGTTATCGTCGATGTTTTGGTTGAATCCGGCATTCAGTGAAATGTTGTCGGTAATCGATTTGAACCAGCTGGCGTTGGCGTAGCGCACCGCATTTTCGTGCGGATAACGAAACTGCAGGTAACTCAGGCTGACATTACCGGCAGCTTCCAGCGAATAGCCAATGACCGTATTGCTGTTAAGCGTCGGTGGCGGCTCGCCATAATGGGTGGCGACATCGCGATAATCGCCGGAAGTGGCTGTCGTACTGGTACTGAAATTAAACCGTTCGCCGGACCAACGATAACCAAAACTGTACAGAAAACCGTTCTTTCCTGCGTCGGTACTTGCGGCAATTGAGGTCGAAAACGTGCCGCTGCGGGTGCCTGGGATCCAGTCGTTACTGAAGCCTGCGTTAATCAGTCCATCGCTGGTTTCAGCGTGAGTCCCGGCGGTGAACGTATTGCTAAACCCACGACGCCATGTACCGCTCAGTACCAGTGCGCTGGCATAATCAAAAGAGGAGTAACCATAGTTTTCGCGTACCGTACCCAGTTCTGCAGACCAGGCAGTTAATCCTTCCCGCAGGAGTTGCTGATCGTTGTAGAACGAAAAATTTTGTATGCTCGTTCTGCCCAGCGCATCCGTCATCATTACCTGACCCGTTCCCGCGCCGCTGATGTTCGGCATTGTGTTGATCTGAAAGCTACCCGCGGGGACTTCTCCGTTGTAGTACCTGACGCCGTCGACGTACAGCTCAACGTTTGACGGCAACGTCGCGGAGCCAAGATATGCAGGGAGCGGGGTGGTTGGCATATAGGGCCGCAAACCAAAATCGGTTCCTATCTGAATGCCGCCGATACGCGTCGGCCGGGACCAGATAAGTGAACTGGTCAGGGTATCGCCAACGGTTACCGCCAGCATCGTTTCGGGAAATGACGTACGCCAGCTGGTATCGAGTCGCTCAACGCTGTTATCCGCATTTTCCTCGGTGGAATACTGCGTCAACTGGGTGGTGCTGAGCACGCCTGCAGCATTGAAAGCGCGGAGTTCGCTGAAGGTATTTATTGCGCTTTCATCCCCCTGTTGGGTATAGATATCGTAATTGAGCAGCGCTCCGCGTGATGTTGTCGCCGTCGGCGCGGTCTCCACGGGGGAGTTAAGCTGCGTGGTCGCAAGATCGAGTGAACTGAGTGGCGCAGTAAGCGAAAGCGTTTGCAACTGAACGTTATAGTCAATGGTTAGCTCGGGGATATCGTTCAGGCAGACGGCGTGAGTGGCGTCAGGCGCAAAGTGAAAGCCCATTTTTCGCAGGGTATCTGCCCCTGCATAGAGCTTTCCATTATCGTAACCCAAATGCACCAGCCCAACGGGATTCCCATTTAAGGTGACGTCGAGATACAAATTGACCCCCACGAGCTGCGCTGCGCCATTAATAACACCATCTTCGTTCTGGTTATTATTCAGCGTTTGTGCGCAAACCATTCCCGATATTAATACTCCATTGAGAAAGCAATATTTCACCAGAAGCCAGGATCTGTTACAGATCTTGTACTGTTTTTTGGCCATTGATTGTGACTTCAACTTTCCCGCCATCATGAGTATTACTGGCCGACGGAGAGACTATCCAGCGCATCGTTGAGCCGGGTAAAACGTAGCCTAACAGTCCGGGCGTAATAACTTTTTTAGCACCGTCAGGGCTTATAAATGTTGCAGCAGATAATTGTGCATGCCCATTTCCCTGGTTACTCACTTCAATAAATTTTTTGCCATCAAGCTGTTGTAATTTCCATTGCAATTTAGCCTGCGTTTGCGCCGCTGATGTTGGTTGAATGAAAACGGGGACGGAATAATGCAGCACAAACTGAAGCTTATTTTTTTCTACTTTTGCAGGCGGTAACTCATCTATCGATAACCGATAAGCGTCTTCAGCATGTGCCGAAGGTGGGCCGGTCCGAATAACGCGAATCAACTGACGTTCTCCGGGGGCTAATGCCAGCATCGGCGGGCTAATGACCAGCCCCTGAGAGGGGGAAAGTTTGTCGCCGTAAGCGCTCTGGCTCCAGCGAAAAACCCGAACCTGGGCATTGAGCACATTTTCACCCGCATTACTAAGCCAGATACCATCGGCATTTTGCGTCGCGAGCAAAGTTAATGTGACCGGGGCGATTTGCAGTCCGCTGGCGGCAGCAGGGTTGAGGCTCGCAACCATCCCTAACAGGCATGCGCAGGCACACTGCTGAACAGGCAGTTTTACTCTCATGTGGCTTCCTGAAGTTAGTAGTTAACGTTAACCGTTACCGTGTCGGCATAGTCGTCAGGAGTGAAGTTGGCGCTCGGTGCGGTGGCATAAACAGTAAACGTTTGCACCAGCCCGGTCCCCGTCGCCGCTACGCCGTTTCCAGGCGCGGTGTCGGTGGCGGTGTTCCCCCACACTGGACCTGTTGCTGATGTTCGATTTAGCTGGTAGGGCACTTTATCGGTATTAGTGGCAGCGTTAGCCACGGAGGACATGGCGCCTGAGCCCGTCGTCGTCCCCCCATTGGCGGCCGACGGCGCCAGGCCGATAAAATAGGGCGTGGTTTTTGAGCAATTAATCGAAATCGTGTTGCTTGCATTGGTATTTGTTGCCGTGGTATTCACCGGTCCAAGCGTGATATTTGAAGCCGAACCGGCAGTCACGGTACAGGCCTTTTGAATCGTCATCAGTACCTGAAATGTTCCGTTAACGGTTGCTGCATTTGCCACGGGAATAATGGAAAAGGCGCAGCAACAAAGAATTAAGCGTTTGTCTAAGACTAGAGCCATATCCTTTACCTTTTTCAAATAACCACATTTATTACTTTAGAAAAACAATAATGTGGTACAGGAAGACATGGTTTAACCCTAGAATAAGTATTAGGCGTGCGCCAGTTGATCTAATAAATTTTACTTAGGAAAAAGGTGATGTCGTTTGCAAAAAAATAATACCCACGGGTGAGTATATTGTTTTGTTTTTATGCTACTGCGGGTATTAAGTCAGGCGGGTAGGGAACACAGATTCATTGGATGGCATTCAAAATAACCACCCAAAAAATGAGAATTAGTAAGATTTATCTTACTCAGCTCATTACTGCGATACATGTTGGTTACGGGCTGTGAAAAATGACTTTATAACCTTGTTCGTTCCAGTGTTGTAGAAGTTCATTTTGTCTGCGGGTTGGCGTGATACCAGTCCAGACAAAAAGCGTTTGCCCGGGGAAGAGTTCAGGTCTTGGCGATTCAATGGGTTCAGCAAGCACGGCAATATGCCAGCCCGATTGCGATAAACGCCAGGCTTCGAGCCATAAACGGGTTCGGTCTTCAACATCCCAGGCCATCAGGATGGCATCTTTCCCTGATTTGCGGCGCGTTTCAGACAGCAGGGTGGCTACATATTCAATCAATGCGCCATCAAGCATACTGTTCATGATGCGGGATGTATTATGGTCAAGTATCAACCGCTGACGCACGGGAAGATAAACGCGATCAATCAACGCATCTACGGGGTAGGCGCGACCGAGTGCGATAATTTTGGCTCGCAGCTTCGGGGGATACGCCATACGAAGAATGCCCATCATCTCTTCTTGCAATTGATTCCAGTCGTCGTCAGTTTCACGGGTACTGGTTTCCAGCAATGCTTTAACTTTGCCAACGGGTGTGCCACTGCTAATCCAACGTTTTATTTCTTCAATACGTTGAATATCCTCTTCATCAAAGAGTCGGTGGCCACCTTCGCTGCGTTGAGGTTTGAGTAAACCGTAACGTCGTTGCCATGCCCGAAGGGTGACAGGATTTATCCCGCAACGTTCTGCGACATCCCCAATGCTGTAATAAGCCATAATTCCCCCAGACACTCCTGATTCTCCGTCACCGATATGCGGTTCCTGCTACTTTGTACAACATGCATCAAATTGTACAAAACATACATAGGATTCTAGCAAAATTAAGATTTACTTTACTATCACGTAGGGAGTAAATGCTGAATTTTTATGTTCAGCATAAAAGAGGTGGCGGGATTATTGTGTAATAACAATAGGTTAATTATTATAACGTTGAGAAATCATTTTTTCTCTGGCCACGCGACAGACGGAGTACCATTCAGACAGGCTTTTGCAAAAAGGTTACCCTGGAAGATCTCAATACCCGCGGATTCAAGCCACATCCACTCTTCAGGTTTTTCGACGCCGACCGCAGAAATCATTATCTCCAGTGAAGCGCAGCATTTGATTATGGCCTGAATGATGGCCTGCCGTGGTCCACTTTTATGCACATCAGTGATGAGTTCGCGGCTTATCTTAATTCGGTCCGGTTGAAAGCGAGACAAAAGCTGAAGCCCGGCAAAACCTGCCCCGAAATGATCTATCGCCACACATATACCCGCTGCCTTGAGTGATTTCACGGCCTGCGCGAACGTATCAAAACGCGAAATAACTTCACTTTCGGTAAACTCTACAATGATTTGTTCAGGCACCAGTCCATGCGCCGCGATTTCGTTTATAAGAAAGCTGACTGCATCGGGTCTGTTTACCAGGGTCATGGGTAACAGATTAACCGACAGCATTTTGTGATTAAGACCCAGTGCGCTTGCCATTGCAAATGCAGTCTTTTTGCTCTGCAGATCAGCGGTATACACATCTTCAGGTTTGAATTTGTCAAAATATGTTGCGGGCGTTTCACCGTCTTTACCGCGAATAAGGGCTTCCAGCGCAATGACGCGCTGTGACATAGGATCGATAATTGGTTGAAAAGCAAAGCTGAAATCTGTATCTGACGGGAGTGTGCTTTCATCCAGGATGGTACAGGTATTGTCGGTTATAAAACTCCAGTAATCAGGCGCAGGTATTTCAAAATAGCTCGATTTTTCCGTGGCGAGGACAAATGTGCGGAAAAACTGTAATGCTCTGTCATCATACGTGAGCTGAAATTTGGACGTACCCTTATTGAGTACAGCTTGCAGGACGTCATTCCGTTCATGTTTTTGTAAATCAAATAACTCCATCCCTACATTTCCGAATCTTCTCGCAGGTGCGTAATCACACATCAGTTCAACGATATTGTGGTGCCGGGGGTCGTTACAAATACAACGATAGATCTCTTTTACCTGCTCCTCTGGGCCTTCAAGCAGTTGGAAAAAGTGATGGCCGTTAAAGAGTAAGATCCCCGTAACATCTGATCGCCTGTTTTTGATATTTGCGGCTGTCACCATATCCTCAAGCGCTTTGAGAGGGGCGTCTTCACGTAGATGGCTACGGTAAATAATGGTCGTGAGCATGGACAGTCCGGGATCAAGGAAGGAGAAGAGGTCTGGTCAGTATCAGACAAACCAGGTTACGCCCTGATTTTAATACATAATTCTAACTTTGTCTTTACAAGTAATCGGGGCTAATACAGATCAATTATCATTGATAATACAAAGTGATTTGTACAAAGAAATTGAATTTCATGGAGAACTTAACCATCGTAACAGCATGATTTAATTAGTTTAGCATTTTTTGCTAAAAATTAGCGTGCTATGTTGTACACATTTTCGGTACAGCTTTGCTACTGTTATAAAACTTAATATTCACCAGCATTTTGTTACAGGAGCACTCCATGCAGCAGCATACTGTTCGCACTGATTCTGCAAGCGCGATTTCTCGTTACTTTGCTAAAGCGCATCTGCCAACCCAACAGGAAACGTTGGGCGAAATCGTGACTGAGATACTAAAAGATGGGCGCAATCTCAGTCGCAAATCACTGTGTACCAAACTTCTGCACCGTCTTGAAAATGCATCAGGTGAGAATGAACAGAAACATTACAATGCGTTAATCGGCCTGCTTTTCGAATAAAATAAAGCCCTACTATGATAATGGGTAAGTAGTGAAGGAGTTATGAAGAAACCTGACAGTGAACGCTTGAAACATGAAATTACAGGTTTGGCTGTGCTAGAAATTTTGCGAATGCATACAGACGTTTCGTTAGCTGCACTGATTAAGCAATTGCGGCTTATGCATGCCAGTGAAATGGATGGTACACGTAAACAATTAATTGACAGCGTTATCAATGATTTCACAAATGTTAATCCGGGGAAGATAAGCAGAAAACCGGAAAAAACGAGAGATGAGAGTGCTTTCAGTGCCAGCAAAAACCCTAAATTACATTAAAGATAATTCTCCAGACTATACAAGCGAGGTTACCATGCTTCATGAAATTAATGTCCACAGTGTAATGACGGATAAAGCTTTATCAAGTTACTTCCATAATGCAGGTGAACTATTAGCAGATGAGTCAGTGGTATTGGGGCAGGCGGTAACAAATGTAATTCTGGCAGGTGATAATGTTAATAATAAAAATATCATTTTAAGCCTGATTAGTTCGCTGGAGTCAACAACTGACGTTGTCAAGGCAGACATTATCAGAAAAACCCTGGAAATAGTGTTACGTTATACGGCTGATGACGTCTAATGAGATAACACATTAATATAAATACACAGCACAATTATTGTATGATGTAAGTTCTGTCGCTTCGCTGTTTGGATTAAGACTATACATAGCATCCTCTTATTTTTATGACTGCATATTATGGAGTTGATATGGCTAATTCAATTCCGGAAGATTTTATTTTCCGCTGCGCTTTGTATAAGGATATAGAGCGTAATGTCATGTTAAAACAGGGTTGTATCAGTAATGATGTTCTTATTCAGGCATTCAGCACGCAGTTGAAGAATGAGAAGAATGTGATACTGACCGATCTCTATTCACAGATTCTGGCACATCTTCAACTCGATAAAACTTCGCAGCCCGGTGAGGTCAATGGTGATTTTTCGTTGAGGTCATAATGATGAACATCGTGCAGGAACATGCTGGAAACGCAGTTTTATGGATTGATGATATCTATATCAGGCAAGGGTTAAAGAATATCCTTGCAGATATCGTTTTTGAAGATGACAAGGCGCGACTTGTTTTCTTCACCGCTAATCACTTTGACGCGGTAAAAAAGCAAAATTACGATCTGAGTACGTATCGTCTGGTGCTGCTGATTGATGGTCATCTGTATCAGTATCTCAATGATATCTCACTTTACAGACTGCCAGTAGATAGCGATGTTGCCTCAATCAAGCAATTTATTATTGATATTACTCGTGCTGGTGGTAAGCACGAGCATCAATCGGAACTCAATATCTCCTTGACTGCGCGAGATAAATATATTTTAACGCAGCTAGGGGAGGGGCGAACTGTTTTTGAGATATCTGCCATGTTAAATCTACACTTAAAAACCATTTACCAGGCCAGGCAGAATCTGATCAAGAAACTTGGTTGCTCAGGGCTGATTGATTTTCAGGGAATACTGCAAGCGCAAATATTCCGGAACTGGCTGAAGCATGCCTGATCATCGATACGCTAAACTTACCTTCAGCGATTTGTGTACGTTTAAATCAATCGCTCGGGTTATCTCATCGATGATGTCTTCTGTTCTGAACATAAATTAACGCTCATTATAAGAGGGCGATGATATAGCCTTGTCGAGATGCTTAAGATTTATTTATAGATTTCAGCAACCCCGTGCGGTTCAGCTCGTTAATAATGCACTCAGGTTCTTCACACAGAGGCATATTGTCTATATCTAAAACGCCATCATTTTTTTGTGGATCATCAGCCTGCAGGTCTGCAAACAGTGGAGTAAGATCCGGCTGTGCTTCGCCTCGTTCGGCCACCAGCTCAAACGTTTTATTTTTTGCCGCCTCGTTAGTCAGGGCACTGACCAGAACCTGGGCGATTTGCTGCCTTGATATCACACCATCTTCTGGTGTTCCTGCATGGCGACGATCCCCCTGAAGCAAAACGATTCTGTGTTCATCATCATTGTTGTAATCAAACCAGCCGGGTCTGACGATGGTATACGGGTGACCACTCGCTCTGACCAGACGTTCGGCACGTCTTTTCCAGTCATGAACCTCAGTGCGTTGATTCCAGGTGCTGAGTCGTTCAGTCACGCCAATCGTGGTCATTAAACCGATGCGTACAGGTGTATCCCTGAAGAGTCGTAAAGTGTTACGCACACCGCCGTAATCTATCGCTCTGGCGCCAATACGCCCCTGGCCATCGGAACCGAGCGTGAAGATGATGGCATCAATATCTTTCGGCAAATCGGTAAGTGTTTCAGGCATTGAAACATCGCCGTAAAAAACATCCGTTCCACGCGGAAGTAATTTTACTTTCCGTTTATTTCTGACCAGCGCCACGGGCTGATGACCCATTTCGATAGCGGTATTCACGACATGAAGACCAATACTTCCGGTCGCGCCTGCAATGAGTATTTTCATGATAAACCTTATGATAATTCAGACTTATTTTCTCTACAGCCAGAATATCAATTATCATTATTGTCAGTAATAGGGCTAAAATGATTGTGTCTATGAACACCCTTCATGAGTGCGCGATGAAGGGAATGCCACCATAAGGAAATCGCCGATGCTTAAAGAAAACTTCAACGAACTGCAAATCTTTCTGGTGGTGGCAAGGGAGCGAAGTTTTACCAAAGCAGCGGGCAAACTGGGTGTTTCTCAGTCTGCACTCAGCCATGCGATGAAGGCGCTGGAGGAAAGGCTCAATATCCGCCTTCTGACCCGTACGACCCGAAGCGTTGCCCCTACGGAAGCCGGTGAGAGAATTATTGCCTGCCTTGAACCGCGTATTGCCGATCTTGAACAGGAGCTGGAATCGCTGGTTCAACTGAACGGCACTGCCTCCGGCAATATCCGCTTATCTGCTGGGGAGCATGCCGCGCGAAGTCTGGTATGGCCAAAGTTAAAACCTTTCCTCAAAGAATATCCGGAAATTAATCTCGAACTGGTGGTTGATAACGGCTTTGTCGATATTGTTGAGGGCCGTTTTGATGCCGGGATCCGCCTGGGCGAAAGCGTGGATAAGGATATGGTTGCTGTAAGAATTGGCCCGGACATGCGCATGGCCGTGGTGGGAGCACCGTCTTACTTCGCGGCAAACCCTGCACCTGAAACGCCGCACGAGCTACAAAATCATCGGTGCATCAATATGCGCCTGCCGACTGCCGGTGGGCTTTATCACTGGGAGTTTGAGAAGGAAGGGAAACCGTTACGGGTCAGAGTGGAAGGGCAGGTAACGTTTAATCAGCAGGCAGAAAGGATTGATGCTGCTTTATCCGGTTTTGGCATTGCCTGTATGCCTGAAGACAGGGTGCAGGATTATATAAAGTCAGGAGAGCTTATTCAGGTTCTGCAGGACTGGTGCCCATCTTTTCCCGGCTATTATCTCTACTACCCGAGCCGTAAGCAGCACCCGCCCGCATTTGCGCTGATGATCGATGCACTTCGCTACGCCCAATAACGGGTCCGTAGACCCGTTCGGATATTAACGGCCTACGCGGGCCTGGTGCTCAGGAGAGTAACGTTCACCGACGATGTTAATCGTTTCCAGCGCCTGGGTTATCTGCTGCGTATCCTTCGGTGAAAGAATGATGTCGGCAGCCCCCAGG
This sequence comes from Citrobacter sp. XY323, assembly GCF_025106035.1. NCBI lineage: Bacteria > Pseudomonadati > Pseudomonadota > Gammaproteobacteria > Enterobacterales > Enterobacteriaceae > Citrobacter > Citrobacter sp. XY323. The sequence continues at coordinate 2,710 of NZ_JANYUK010000004.1, read as the reverse complement.
TTTTCCTCCAGCCGGTGTAGTTTGGTGGTACCAGGGATAGGAACAATCCACGGCTTTTGTGCCAGCAGCCATGCCAGCGCGATTTGTGCAGACGTCACACCTTTCTCTGCCGCCAGTTCACCCAGCAAGGTGACCAGCTTTTCATTGGCTTCAATCGCCTGCTCGGCGAAACGCGGCACTTGGCTTCTGTAATCATCCTTGCCAAAAGTGGTTCCTGGCTTAATCGATCCCGTCAGGAAGCCTTTGCCTAATGGGCTGAAGGGAACGAAACCAATACCCAGTTCCTCCAGTAACGGCAGGATTTCCTGCTCAGGTTCGCGCCACCACAGAGAGTATTCGCTTTGCAGCGCAGTGACCGGTTGTACGGCATGTGCACGACGAATGGTTTGTGCGCCCGCTTCGGACAGACCGAAATGTTTGACTTTGCCTTCCGCTATCAGGTCTTTCACGGTTCCCGCAACATCTTCAATAGGGACATCCGGGTCGACACGGTGTTGGTACAGCAGATCAATGACATCAGTCTTAAGGCGGCGTAATGATCCTTCCACAGCTTCACGGATATGTTCAGGACGGCTGTTTAAAATCTGCTGCTTGTTGTCCGCACCGAAGGTAAAACCAAACTTGGTGGCAATAACCACACGGTCACGAAACGGTTTTAAGGCTTCGCCTACAACCTCTTCATTAAGAAAGGGGCCATACACTTCAGCGGTATCGAAGAAGGTGACGCCACGTTCAACCGCAGCGCGAATGAGCTCGATAGCCTGACGGGTATCGGTCGCCGGACCGTAGCCATGGCTTAAGCCCATGCAGCCGAGCCCAAGCGCGGATACTTCGAGTCGGGATTTACCCAGATAACGTTTTTGCATTGAATGAATACCTCTTTTATCGCGACTTAAACATCAAGTTTGCGGCCGGTCAGCCATTCCACCATCGCCGGATCGCGGTGAGAGAAGAAGGCGCTGGTTGCAGTGTCGAGCGTGGCAATCAGCAACATATCCTCAGGACTAAGTTCAAAATCGAGAATGTTAATGTTCTCTGCCATGCGTTCTTTGCGCACCGATTTCGCCAGTGAAATGATGCCTCGCTGGAAGATCCAACGCAGAACAACCTGGCCCACGCTTTTGCCGTACTTCTGACCAATTGCCGTTAACACGGGATGCTGGAACAGACCATTTTTCCCTTCAGCAAACGGAGCCCAGGCTTCCGGCTGAATGCCACGGCTTTGATTCCAAGGAACGGCATGCAGCTGCTGGTTGAAGGGGTTAACTTCAATCTGGTTTACCGCAGGGGCAACGTTGTTGAAGGCGATAAGGTCGGCCAGTCTGTCAGGATGGAAGTTGCTGACGCCAATGGCGCGAATTTTTCCTTCCTGTTGTAATTCTTCCATGGCACGCCATGCCCCATGAACATCACCGTAAGGCTGGTGAATCAGATACAGGTCAACATAATCAAGTTGCAGACGATTCAGGGAGCGTTCGAACTGGGCTTTAGCGCCTTCGTAATGAGTATCCTGAAGCCACAGCTTGGTCGTTACAAAGAGTTCGTTACGGTCGATACCGCTTTGTTTCAGAGCGTTCCCGACCTGGGTTTCATTCTGGTAAGACGCGGCGGTATCGATCAGGCGGTATCCCGTATCGATGGCATCAATCACGGCTCTTTCGCATTCAGCGGCATCAGACATTTGAAACACACCAAAGCCCAGCAGGGGCATTTCAATACCGTTGTTCAGTTTTACAGTTTGCATGACGTTATCCTTTGGCTGTTGTCGAGGAAAAGCATAACGCAAAGTTATTTATTCGATTAGATGGGGTAATTAGCTAGGGTTTATTAGATGTGTTCATTAATTTTGAGGAGGGCTGACGGTCAACTTTTTGTCAGAAGCGGCTGTTGCTAACTCCCCACGATAATAATCGTTGGGGTTCTTCTCAAGCACAGAGCGTTGAACTTTTTTGTTAATGCCTGAGCGATAGTGCTTTTCCCACTTCCTGGCATGAAGCTGAGGATGATTAGCATAGTTTGGCTGTGAAATGATGAAATCCAAAAGTATTAAAACACACTACACTCTGACTTGGGGATTTTGCGGCTCTATTACTACAAGCGATATGACAAGCGTCGAAAAGTGTTACTGCCAGCGTTACTCGTGGCGATCTCTGGGTCTGCCCGCTTAGCCGTTCCATGCCAAAATCGGATGTAGTTGGTATTGTTAATAAGTTAACAAGTTATTAATTCATCAAAAAATATACATTACCGTAACAAGGAATATATTTTTAACTGCTCAACACTCCCCTATAAATATTAAACACATGCTTGTTTGCATCTACCTTTGGTTGAAAGTCATGTTGTCGTATGTTTATTTAACTCGTTACCGCTGGAGTTAGGAATATTGATTAGAAGAAAATACTGGAGGTGATAGCAAAACGGTTAGTAATTGTTCTGTGAAAAGTATAAATCAGTGATAAAAATCACAAAATAATCTTAAATTCGGCTAATTGTCCTGTAATCTATATTATCTCCACTAAATGAATCGCACAAAACCTGAGCGTTTTTTAAAAAATATGACAAAGAATTGTAAACTGCCTCTATCCGAGACTATAGCTCTTGGGGGGATGACGCTGGCTCTTTTTCTTGGTGCTGGCAATATTATATTCCCGCCGCTGGTCGGCATGCAGGCGGGCGCAAACGCCTTTAATGCAGGCTTTGGCTTTATCAT
>NZ_JANYUK010000039.1:0-500 GCF_025106035.1 Citrobacter sp. XY323 | reverse complement strand
AGGGGAACCTGCGGTTGGATCACCTCCTTACCTTAAAGAAACGTTCTTTGTAGTGCTCACACAGATTGTCTGATGAAAATTAGCAGTAAGAAAATCTCTGCAGGCTTGTAGCTCAGGTGGTTAGAGCGCACCCCTGATAAGGGTGAGGTCGGTGGTTCAAGTCCACTCAGGCCTACCAAATTTCTGCTGATGCTGCGTTGCGGCGACGCTCACATACTTCAGTATGCTTCGCGTCACCACGCCTTGCCTCAACAGAAATTAAGGTTAAACGAGATTTAACTACGATGGGGCTATAGCTCAGCTGGGAGAGCGCCTGCTTTGCACGCAGGAGGTCTGCGGTTCGATCCCGCATAGCTCCACCATCCTTTACTGCAAAAACACAAGAAAACTTCAGAGTGTACCTGAAAAGGTTCACTGCGAAGTTTTGCTCTTTAAAAATCTGGATCAAGCTGAAAATTGAAACGACACACTGTTTCATTTCTCCGTAAACAAGAAATGAA
>NZ_JANYUK010000038.1:0-769 GCF_025106035.1 Citrobacter sp. XY323 | reverse complement strand
GGCAATATTATATTCCCGCCGCTGGTCGGCATGCAGGCGGGCGCAAACGCCTTTAATGCAGGCTTTGGCTTTATCATCACAGCGGTTCTGTTCCCGGCACTGGCGATTATTTCCCTTGCCATTAATGGCGGTGATATCGCGGAATTAACGAACCCCTTAGGCAAATGGCCGAGCCTGATTTTTATTGGCATTTGCTTTTTAACGCTGGGGGTTTTATTTGGTACGCCACGCACCGCGACGATTAGCTACGAAGTCATCACCGATGGCGCAGCTAGTTCCCTGATGCAGAAGATTATATTTTCCGCCGCGTTCTTTGGCCTTGCTGGCGCGACGCTGGCTAAGCCGGGGAAAATGCTGGAAATCGTCGGTTTCTTCCTTTCGCCCATTAAAATTAGTGCCCTGATTTTTATCGGCATATGTGCCTGGTTACATCCGATTGGTGACCTCACGACCGCCACAATCGCATATCAAACTCGCGCGTTCGATACAGGGTTCGTCAACGGTTATCAGACCCTGGATGTGATCAGTGCGCTGTGCTTTGGCGCCATTATCACCCACACGCTTAAACAGCGCGGGATCCACCATCCGCGGGGCATCTTTACCCATTCCATCGCCGCAGCCTTTATCGCCGCGGCAGGTCTGGCCGTGATTTATATCTGTTATCTGTCGATGGGGTCCCACAGCCCGGTGCGGGGCGCAACGAACGGTATGCAGGTGATGAGCGCCTATGTCGAGACTGTTTTTGGCGTTTATGGCCGGGTGTTGTTGG
>NZ_JANYUK010000037.1:0-1015 GCF_025106035.1 Citrobacter sp. XY323 | reverse complement strand
ACGGAAGCGCAGTGGGAGTACGCGGCGCGCGACCGGGGTCAGTATATTCTGGTGGCAACGGATGACGGCGACTGGCGCGAGGATGAAAAAACCGGGCGCGGTGAAAATTACGCCACCAGCGCGGACCGCCAGGCAACGGAAGAGGCCACCGGGGTGGAAAGTTCCTTTGTTCGTTATGCCGTCGATCGCTATCCGCCGACCCCCGGCGGGCTGTACGGCATGGCAGAGAACGGCTACGAGTGGGTGAGCGACTGGTATGACCCGGATTATTACGCGCAATCCCCGAAGCAGGATCCGCAGGGCCCGGAAAAGGGGGTCATCCTGGATGAAGATAATGGGCAGTACCTGAAGGTTCGCCGCGGAGGTTATCGTCCCTCTCCCGGGTTTGATGTGGGGCTGACCTTTTTCCGCGGTTATGCCATTAAGGATAACTATTTTCCTGATGGCACCACCGTCCGCTGTGCGGTGAACTCTGCAGAGGCGGTGAAATGACCGGTAAATACAGCCTGGCGATGCTGCTGCTGCTGAGCGGTTGCGATAAACCGGAACCGGCGGTGCAGGGCACCTCACAGAATAACGCTGAATTAGCACACTATCTGCAACGCATCACCGGCGATCTGGTTTTTATTCCGGGCGGAACGTTCTGGATGGGAGATTTTTGCTCCCGCACGCATGGCGAAGGGGCACGCTGTTCTTCGGAAAACGATACCAAGCCGCTGCATGAGGTGACGCTGAGCAGCTATTCCATCGGTCGTTTCAAGGTGACCCATGAGGATTACACTTTTTATCTTAAAATGGCGGGATTACCTGCACAGCAGTTTGATAAAGAATGGCGGAATAAAATGCTGGCTGAAATGACCCATTTTAAAAACAGTCCGGCAGTGGTGTCATGGAGCGAAGCTGACAGCTACTGTCGCTGGCTGCAGAAAGAGACAGGACTGCCGTTTTCCCTGCCGACGGAAGCGCAGTGGGAGTACGCGGCGCGCGACCGGGGTCAGTATATTCTGGTGGCAAC
>NZ_JANYUK010000036.1:0-1088 GCF_025106035.1 Citrobacter sp. XY323 | reverse complement strand
ACCGTACTGGCTAAAACCTACGGCGGTGCTGCTCGTGCATTCGACCAGATCGATAACGCGCCGGAAGAAAAAGCTCGTGGTATCACCATCAACACTTCTCACGTTGAATATGACACCCCGACTCGCCACTACGCACACGTAGACTGCCCGGGCCACGCCGACTATGTTAAAAACATGATCACCGGTGCTGCGCAGATGGATGGCGCGATCCTGGTTGTTGCTGCGACTGACGGCCCGATGCCGCAGACTCGTGAGCACATCCTGCTGGGTCGTCAGGTAGGCGTTCCGTACATCATCGTGTTCCTGAACAAATGCGACATGGTTGATGACGAAGAGCTGCTGGAACTGGTAGAAATGGAAGTTCGTGAACTTCTGTCTCAGTACGATTTCCCGGGCGACGACACTCCGATCGTTCGTGGTTCTGCTCTGAAAGCGCTGGAAGGCGAAGCAGAGTGGGAAGCGAAAATCATCGAACTGGCTGGCTTCCTGGATTCTTACATCCCGGAACCAGAGCGTGCGATTGACAAGCCGTTCCTGCTGCCTATCGAAGACGTATTCTCCATCTCCGGTCGTGGTACCGTTGTTACCGGTCGTGTAGAGCGCGGTATCATCAAAGTTGGTGAAGAAGTTGAAATCGTTGGTATCAAAGAGACTGCTAAGTCTACCTGTACTGGCGTTGAAATGTTCCGCAAACTGCTGGACGAAGGCCGTGCTGGTGAGAACGTTGGTGTTCTGCTGCGTGGTATCAAACGTGAAGAAATCGAACGTGGTCAGGTACTGGCTAAGCCGGGCTCTATCAAGCCGCACACCAAGTTCGAATCTGAAGTGTACATTCTGTCCAAAGATGAAGGCGGCCGTCATACTCCGTTCTTCAAAGGCTACCGTCCGCAGTTCTACTTCCGTACTACTGACGTGACTGGTACCATCGAACTGCCGGAAGGCGTTGAGATGGTAATGCCGGGCGACAACATCAAAATGGTTGTTACCCTGATCCACCCAATCGCGATGGACGACGGTCTGCGTTTCGCAATCCGTGAAGGCGGCCGTACTGTTGGTGCGGGCGTTGTTGCTAAAGTAATGAGCTAATT
>NZ_JANYUK010000035.1:0-1320 GCF_025106035.1 Citrobacter sp. XY323 | reverse complement strand
CTTTGCCCTTTGCCGCGAGAGAACTCACCAGGGAGATGGAAAACCATCACCACAGGAGAAAACCAGGATGCACACACAAAACGTCAACGTCAAAACCGCCGCTCAAGAATCTTCCGGAAGATGGATGAAAAAAATTGCGTGGATCATCGACAGAGCGCACTACAACGTAGCCTCAGCTCAGGAGGCTCATGCTCATTATGCCGACACATTTACCCGCACTGATGCCTGTCTGTACTTCATTCGTGGCGCGCTGTCTGCAATTTTTCATAAGTCCTGAACGATAAGGTGAACAGTTATGAACCGTAAAAATGTAACTCTGCGTACCGATGGTTTTGTGCGGAATTTGCAATCTAGTAACCCGTTTGACGTTATTCGCTCAGATGTGGTGCTGGCCCGTATGGAAAAACAGGCTAACCGGGGTTGTGGTTTGCACTATGAGATTTATGAATCCCGTCTCTTGAGTATGGACATGAATTACCTTGTAAAGCTGCCACTGAAAGATCGTCCGGTATTCATGGGTGCTGCAACAAAAAGAGGCTACATGTTGACGATGTCAGAAGCAGAACGTGCAGATCGTGAGTGTGGGTCGCTGATGAACGAACTGGCAGCCGATTACTGATCCCGAATATGGTCGTTATGACCATGCCGGAAAACGCAGCGGTAATAAATCCTGCCGCTGCTAAGGAGTACTAAGATGGCAGAAAATACAATGTATAATGCACCCGCTAATCTACTGAAAGTAATAGGCAATATAGATACTGGAACCGCAGGGCAATGGTGCGTTAATTCAAATCAAAAAGCTCCGGCAGAAGAGGGGCACATCATTGCGCTGCAGGTGAATGCAGAAATTGACCGAATCGTATCCGAACGCCAGTTTGTCTGGATTTGCGATTACGACTATAAGACAGAATTAAGGCGTCTTGTCAGTATAAAGGCTTTTCCTCTTCGGGCTGACCGACAGGCCTTTTATGGCCCGGATTTCCTCGGATGGATACGGCAGACAGCGTTAAGCTTGTGGGAAAAAGGATATGTTCCAAAAGATTGATTGTCTGACAACATTCCCCCTTAAAAATAAGGCTCCTTCGGGAGTCTGTATAAAGTGAGGGAACCTTACGGTTCCCTCATGCTCACACTCCCCGCCTTATGCAACTTAAGGTTGTTAAATATGAAATTGATTTCCCCATTTTATTTCTGGTAGCAGCATAACTGCTGGTCAGTTTTTCTCTGCAAAAAACTCCGGGTACTGGCCCCCTTCGGCTCCTGACCAGCTGGCGCTGTCCAGTCGTCGAGCCCCACTCCGCCAGGGCAGCTGCTGCGCAC
>NZ_JANYUK010000034.1:0-1642 GCF_025106035.1 Citrobacter sp. XY323 | reverse complement strand
ACCCGCAGGGGTTCGGCGGAGACTGGCAGGTGCGCAGCAGCTGCCCTGGCGGAGTGGGGCTCGACGACTGGACAGCGTCAGCTGGTCAGGAGCCGAAGGGGGCCATCAGTCTGTTATTACTGAGACCAGAGGAATAGAACAGAACCATGCAGACAGTAGATAAATGGTCCGCAATCAGTAAATCACAATGGACAGGGCGGGAAGAGAGCGGGCGCGCCGCAGGCGCTGCCGCCCTGCCCCGTTCCCGGAGGGAACCGTCCTTCCTGGCTGTTCATGCTTGCGATCGCACCAGAAGAGGAAAAAGGGGCTGCCAGCGAACCGGCAGCCCCTTCATAAAGGCGCTTCAGGCATAACCAAACCACCACAGCTCCTGATTGGCGGGGGTTTCCCCCCGCCGGGGTTAGCTACTTAGCGGATTCGTAAGCCATAAAAGCCGCCACCTCCCTGTTCGTGTCCCTGTAGCGGATTTCGCAGAGCGATTTCCGGGTCAGGTAAGTGAATATTAACAATGTGAGACACACTATCAATACACACCAAATCAGGGTACTTCGTGGCAGTTTCATAGCCTTCTTCTCCTTGCCTTGCGGCATCTAAGAGGCTATTCTGTTGGTGTCTAGTCAAGCAGATCGCCTCGTGTGTTGGTTAATTTAATTAACTTCCTACGGGGCTTTCTTCTTTCTGCCACACAACATCTGAAACGTCATGAGGCAAAAAGCCTCAAGCGCCACCGCCATTATACCTCACCCCATACCAGACTGACCAGGCACCTTCCCTTTATCTCGCTGATTTTATGTGAAATATCGTGTTTTTTTCGATATATAAATCTCGGATTTACCCAAAAAAAACTGCACCTTAATCAGTCGGGTATCCAACTTTTGGGGCGCAGTCCAGTTCAGGCGCAATTGAAATTATTCAAATCCTAGAACGGAATATCATCGTCGAAATCATACGGCGGTTCGGGCTGCGCTGGCGGCTGCTGAGGTACTGCTTCTGCGTTTTTTCCTTTTGCCGTTTTACTCTTTCCTTTTGCTGCCCTGCCCTCGCCTTTTGCGTCACCTTTTACCGCCGGAGATGGGGTCTCAGGTTCCGGCTGCGGCTGTCCACTAAACTGCTGACCGCCCTGCTGTGCCTGGCTGTCACGGCGACCGCCCAGCATCTGCATAGTGCCGCCCACATTAACAACGACCTCTGTGGTATATTTTTCCTGACCAGACTGATCGGTCCATTTGCGGGTACGCAGCTGGCCCTCGATGTAGACCTGGGCACCTTTACGCAGATACTCCGCTGCGATTTCCGCCAGTTTTCCGAACACGACAACACGGTGCCACTCGGTGTGTTCGCGTATCTCCCCGTCCTGCTTATCGCGCCATGTTTCAGACGTTGCCAGGGTAAGATTTGCCACCGCGCCCCCGTTGGGCATGTAACGCACTTCAGGGTCCTGCCCCAGATGACCGACCAGAATGACTTTGTTTACGCCACGTGCTGCCATGATAAATCTCCTTAATTCAGTGCCTTGCTTTTAAAAACCATCACCCGTTGAGTTTCGGGAGCCGCGGTGTTGACGTTTGCGGGAACCTGCTGCGCTGTTCCCCTGGTATTTAACTTCACCCGTTTGAGAACCTTCGCCGCAGGGGCGTAAACG
>NZ_JANYUK010000033.1:0-1742 GCF_025106035.1 Citrobacter sp. XY323 | reverse complement strand
ACCACAGGAGAAAACCAGGATGCACACACGAAACGTCAACGTCAAAACCGCCGCTCAAGAATCTTCCGGAAGATGTGTAGGGACATGTCCGGAACCGATTGCTGCAAAGGTACTGGCATTCCACGGACAGGATGCCAGTTATGCATTTAATGTCCTGGCTGACCTTAAAGCAGCCGGTGCGTCATACACCCGCCGGAACATTATTGCGGATATGTTTCGCCGTCTTGGTGTGAATTAACCAGCTAAAGGAAAAATGCAATGAACAGAGATTTGACTCCAGTTCGTGGCCTGAATATTCGGATTCAGTGGGGGATGGCTCGCGTAATGAGAGTTATCGACCCGGTTAAGGCCCGGAGTGAAGAGACTGATGCTCTTATTGAAGCTCAACAGGCTGGCTATCAGGATTTCGGCCTGGGGGAATTCACTCTTCCTCACATGTTTGCTGACGAACCTCAACTGGTGAAAGCATGGAACGCGGGCGTGCAGTTCGCAGCATCATGCCATGAAACAGAAAACTGTGAATTCTGCCAGAGCGAAGAAAGTGAATGCTGCCCGTTACATGGCTGAATACCGTTACTTCAAAAAAGAAAGGAAATAGAAATGGCTACTCAAGTCATCAGCACCATACCAGCTTCATCCCTCATTATTCTGGTTGCAGAGAATGAAAATAACGCAACTGCGGCAGAAGATTGGGATGTTATGGAGTTCCATACTCTTGCCGAGTTGAAAAAGCTGCGTAAACACTCTCCCGAAAAAATGAAAGGTCGTTACTTTTATGCACTCAGTAAGGGCGTGGATCCACAGTTTCGCCATATCCATTTAACTGAAGCAGAACACTTCAAACAGTTCGTGCGCAAGATAGAACGTATGGGACTGTCGATTTAAAGCAGTCATGTACGAACCATTCATTCCGGGCGGGAAACGAACAGCTTCTCGCCCCGTTTTGAAAAATGGCCAGTTTTGGTGGCCATCGTTTGCGGTGACCACGTTCTGGTACAACGATACGGCCAGCAGGCCACTTAAGAACCGTTGCGACAGAAAATGATGTCGCAGTTAAGGAGAACGACGATGACTGAACACACCCTGTACGATGTCCCGGCTACCGTCCTGAAAGTAATGGCCCAAAATCTGGAGAATGAAAACTACCCTGTTCGAATCAGAAGTAATGATGACCATGCTTCACTTGCAGCGGCTGCACTGTGGTTGTTTGCAAAACAAACTGGCCTGGATCGGGACAGTGAGTCGCTGGGAACGGTTCTGACAGATTTTCTGGGGGATCTGCTACACCTGTGTGAGCAATTTGACCCAGATACATCCGGAGAGAAACACCTGCGGGAATCCCTGCGAACTGCACTGATGCATTTTGAGCAGGAAAAAGAAGAACGCCTTTACTGAAAGGGATAACAATTCAATAAGATGGCAGAAATATGTCTGCTGTCTTATTGTCTTAACGGGATATGCAGATGGGGCAGGCACCGCGCAGAATAAAGCCGCGCGCCTGCGGCGCTGAAGGGGATTGCGCTGGCGCGCAACACCCTTCATTTCGCGTCATAAACATTCTGATGAGTGTCTCTGAAACAGGCTGTATTTCTGTCTTCTTTTAACCCTTACCCCGGACACTACTGCTGCTATACGTCTCCCTGATGTGCAGCTGCTTCCCGGTGTTTTTTGAAATCTAAAATGTCAGGGTGCTGGCCCCCTTCGGCTCCTGACCAGCTGGCGCTGTCCAGTCGTCGAGCCCC
>NZ_JANYUK010000032.1:0-3066 GCF_025106035.1 Citrobacter sp. XY323 | reverse complement strand
TGCGCAGCAGCTGCCCTGGCGGAGTGGGGCTCGACGACTGGACAGCGCCAGCTGGTCAGGAGCCGAAGGGGGCCAGCGCCCTGGGTATTTAGTTTTTGAAAAAATAGGCTCAGTTGCTGATTCCCATCGGGAGAGGTAATAGCTACAGGAGCAAGGGGCAGAAGAAGACAGAAATACAGCCCGTTGCAAAGCCATTCATCAGAACGGCTATGGCGCGAAATGAAGGGCGTTGCGCGTCAGCGCAATGCCTTTCAGCGCCGCAGGCGCGCGGCCTTTTCCGGCGCGGCCAGACGGGGGCATCCTCCCCCGCCCGGCTCACTGTGCCCGTCAGGTCTGAATTCTGAGCAGGACGGTTGAAACACCGGTATACGTGAATGTGCCACGCGGCAGCGGCTCCCAGACATCAGACAGGGGTTTCAGGATCTTCTGCTGGCGTGGCCCGTTCAGACAAACCGCCGTCAGTATTCCGCCGGATTCGAGCAGCGTTAAGGCGTACTGTATGTGACGGATATCCTGGGCATGCTGAAACGGCGGATTCATCAGGATTTTGCTGTAGGTGCTTCCCGGCTGGTAATCCAGAAAATCCCCGCACCGGACGTTAACGCCCGGAAACACTGCCCGCAGATGCGCGGCTAACGCGGCGTTAAGCTCCACGGCGTCACACCGTGCCAGCGGGGCCACCTCCCGGATGGCCCGTAAAATGGCCCCCGTTCCGGCCTCCGGCTCCAGTATCCGGTCAGAATCGTTAAGCTCTGCCAGGTCAGCCATCTGACGACAGACCGGATCGGGAGTGACGAAAAGCTGCGAGCTGGCCCGGATTTCGGCCACGGGTGTGCGCCCGTCAAGTCTGGCCTGCATCGCCTGAATGCGATCCCTGAGTTCACTATGCATATAAATGGCCCTTACCTCCCCGGCGTAATGCCGGGGAGTCTGTCGGTTATTTTTGCGGGATTGCCACGGTTTTCATGTCGGTGATGTACACGTTATCGAGCGTGTAACCGCTGGTCATGATGCGGCGGAAGCGGTACGCGCCATGCTCATCATTTTCAGCGACACCCCGGACCGATTTATAATCAGCCGGGGTTTTCGACCATTCGGCTTTGGTTATTTCGCGGAAACCCTCCCCCGGATAGTTGACGATCGGCGGGCGTTTCGCGGCCTGTTTTGCGGCGCGGGCTTCTTCCGCAGACGGGGCTTTGTAGTCCGTGATGCGGTCGGGGGTCAGTGTCATGGTCCCGTTGCAGCGCATAAAGCTGTAATACGGGGTGACAACCGAACTGACCGCGCCGTTACTTTTATTGATGCGGATGATGGTCAGCCATTCGCCCCGACTCTGGACCTGCCCGCCCGGCTCAAAATCCTGGGTACGGGTGACCACGCCGCCGCTTTCGTCCAGCATGGCGCGTTCATAGGCCAGGCGGTTCTGGTAGTGATTCAGCCAGCGCTGCTGATGGCGGATCGTGCGTTCATGATAAGGGGCGGCAATATCGCGGGCCTGTTCAAAAGTAATAATCTCATTCTCAAGCGCCGAATGCAGGGACATCCGGCCTTCGTACTGGCTTTTCTCCGGTGGGCGCGGGTATTTCTCCAGCGTGAAACAGGTGTACATATGATCGTAATTGCTGACAAGCCGCGCCATTTTCAGATCAAGCGTCTGCGCCCGCCACATCGTCAGATATTTCTGCGCCTGTGCAATGTTCCGCTCCGCCTTGCGCTTGTCCGCCTCAATCTTTCTGATACGGCGGTAACGCACATCCGGGCGTTCTTTGTATTTCGCCAGACGCAGGGATGCATGTGCCCGATCCTCCCAGTATTCCGCACGTTCAAAGAGCATCACGGCGCGTTTCATGCCGTTTTCAATACGCTGCGCATCCCGTCGCGCACGGCGTTCGCTGTGATGGCCAACCAGGATCGGCTGTCCGAACGGGATAACCGACGCCAGCGCGTCCACCTGCGCGAGCGTCTGCTCTGACTCCCCGGCGCGTTTTTCGCTGTAGCCGCTGAAACGGTCAGCGCGTTGTTCCTGACGGTCAAACAGGGTGTTGTCATCGTCTTCAATATCTCCGGCAAGAGACAGAAGCACGTCCTCACGGGCTGGCGTCCAGGCTGGCGCGACAAACAGCGCCTGTTTCGGTGCCCAGCGAAAACCCACGGCATGGATTTTCTGATAGGTTTCATCATCAAGGCGCTCTGCGGCATACAGGCGCAGCTTGTTGTCATCCGGGGAGTATGTCGCCCGGTACGACTGCGCGGGGGTGTCTTCAGACGCGGGCGGCGGGGTGATGCTGGCAGTCAGTGCCAGGGCGGTGGTCTGTGTCATGTGGGTTTCTCCTTCCTGTGGTTGCCGCCCCTCGCGGGGGCGGCTCACCTGATTAGTTACAGTCCGCGTTTCAGTTTCAGGGTGCGAAGCACCTGGCCGAACGCATCATTAGTCATCGCGGGAATATGCACCCCGCGCCTCTTGCAGATACGCCTGGCAATATGTCGCCCGAACGCTTTTAATTCGGGTTTAATCTCTGATGCGGATAGCTCGGCGCGCCTGATGCGCTTATGTTTGTGGGGCTTTACAGCTCCGGCGGAAGGTGAAACAATAGAAACGGTCATATAAAGTTAACTCCTTATGGTAGTTAATGAAGCCGTAAAAGCCGTTAGCGCGACTTTTACGACGTGGATAAAGCAGGGTTTACCCTGCTTTTTTCATGTCTGCGGGTTGCTGCCCGTCCCTTCTGCCTCCTTCTGTACTTTGTCCGTAATATCTTCGGGGTCGCCTAAAAACCAGCCGCAGACGGGTTGATAACGTTCGATAAATGCCCTGACAGCCCGCTTTCCGGTCACGGCGCGGATACGGGTAAACATCGGCATAACGCCCTGTGCATCGCGTCCACTGAACGCAATCTGATAAACACGCATCGCCTGAGCCTGCATTTTTCTTCCTCCTGGTTTTTAAAGAACATCACCCGTTGAGTTTCGGGAGCCGCGGTGTTGACGCTTGCGGGAACCTGCTGCGCTGTTCCCCTGGTATTTAACTTCACCCGTTTGAGAACCTTCGCCGCAGGGGCGTAAACG
>NZ_JANYUK010000031.1:0-3775 GCF_025106035.1 Citrobacter sp. XY323 | reverse complement strand
CTGTCAATCCGGTGCGTGGGCATCCAGCACAAACTACAACGGAAGTTACTCTTCACTCGGAGCATTTATTTCAACTTACACATCGGTTAACGGCACTGGACGTCCAATGACAGTTTATGCTTCTGGTGGCGTTTCTACTGTAGATAGAAAAATTAAAGACGGCGACAATTGCCGTAATACTTGGGATCTTACAGGAATAGTTGATGGTCGTATCATTACATCCGCTGGTACAGCTAACTCAGACTGGAGCAAATCTGGCTCTATAAATTTTATAATTCCGGCTGGCGCGACGTTCAGTATAACGTCAAGCCCATTACCCTCATATGGATGCTCCCCCGGTAGCTTTAGTCTCGTTACTTACTACTGATCGGCGGTTAATTTACCGCCCCGTTCAGCACCTTACATCCCTGTCAATCCGGTGTGTGGAAACGGCCTACAACCATCCCTGATACTAATCTTGCTAGTTGCGTTTGTTTGGGGAACCAAGGCAATGCAGAAGGTACTGTTGGTTGCAGTTGCGATCCTGTTTGCCCTTGGGGTTTTAACCTCATATCAAAAGCATATTCTGGACTACAGAGTATCAGCCATTACGGAAATAGAGTTTGGACAGGCATCTGCTATAGAACACCGTGAATATCTTCTACGTTCCTGTCAATCCGGTACGTGGAAAAACAACGGAATAGGCAGTCGTAATGTGGTAAATGGCAATCAGGCATGCGGTAGTGGCCAATATTCGAAAGCATACTGTCCGTCAGGATCGCAAATGATTAGTGGCGGGTACTCTCTCACTCGCTGGAGCGGTGGAAGCGGCTGGAACTCTCCAGATGATAGCAGACCATCACTAAATGAAAATGCGTGGCTCATCTATACTGGTGGTGGTGTAACTGGAGGCACATGTATGACAGCTATTGCGTTGTGTACTTCAAACTAAAATTTATCTGTCAATCCGGTGTGTGGTCTGGAGCCGGTAATAGTCAGATCGTAAGTGCTACTGCTACCGCATGGCGTTTCCCATCTACAACCGCTTGGTGTCCAGCGGGAAAAAAAGTAGTTGGGGGTGGAGCCACCTGTAGTACGCCCGGAGGGTCGATATGGCTTGTGCATTCATTACCTATAGGAGACAACGGCTGGAGTGGTACTTGTGATACTACGCAAAAGCAAAATGCCTCAATTGTTGTTTATGCAACATGCCTTTGACCGTGGTCTAGACAGAGGCTTTTTATTAGGTTTGAGCTAACTGTCAATCCGGTGTGTGGGCTGGAGCAGGTAATAAGGCTATTGAACGTTTAACTTGGTCTATTAGCTCTGGTAACAACTACGGCGACGCATGCCAGGCTTCCCTCAATTCTAAAGGCTTAACGGCGCAAGGCTGGGTTGCCACTGGTTCTGATGCATGTACAGAAGATAACCAAATATGCACTGTCGATAATGTAAGATGTTTTGCGGTAAGGCTGAATTAACTAGCCTGTCAATCCGGTACGTGGAAATCAAGCCAAGTTAAGTTCACCACACAGGTCTATAACATCGGGCAAAATGTTGTGGATCAATATATCGGTATACATGCGTACTGCTCATGGACATATCTGTTCAGCGCCCCTTTGGGTGGAACTCAAAAGGTATATAGTGACGGGAACAACGGCTGGAGAGTCACCAATACTCCTTATAACGGCTTCCAAACTGGCTCTACAGTTTCGGTGACTTGTCTTAATCTTCCCGGCGCTGGGATTTAACTGTCAATCCGGTGTGTGGAAAAGCTCTAGCCTAGGATCATTTCAGCGCACTTATGGAAACAGCGCTTGTGGTGAGCATGGAGTCTCTAAAGCCGTATGTCCTAGTGGTCAGCGTGTTATTTCAGGCGGCTGGACTTTATCTGGTTGGTCAGGAAACGACGGTAGAAACGCCCCCGATTCAAGCCAGCCTATAAGTGAAAATACATGGCAGATAGTTACCGGAGGAGGAAATAGTGGCGGACAGTGCTTACGTGCCGTTGCTTACTGCGCTGATAACTAACTGTCAATCCGGTGCGTGGACTAAAACGCTCAAACTAACCAAAAGTACAATGTCGGCTAGCGCATTTGGTTATACGTCCGGGTGGACAACACAACAACATGATTTTTGCGCATTGTCATACTTCTACTTAGAAGATAATAGAAATCAACATTGCGAACTAAAAGAAGATCCGATCAACTCAGGAACTTGGCGGCTTCGTGCTGATGATGCGAGTTGCCGCGCTGTTTGCGTAGATTTTTAATCGTGGAATGTTTCTGTCAATCCGGTGTGTGGCGAGCAGGGGCTGGAAAACCTAAGTTGACCCCGTACACCTACACGAACTACTCATCATCCTATAACTACATGAATATTGGATATCATGATTTCTGTACATCGCAGTATGGCAACGAGAATGACCGTGATGATTCATGGCGAGGAGTACAGTCTGTTAGTGATGGTTCTTGGCAGATCGTTGTCAAAGACGGCTCAGAAACAGCTATGTGCCTCGATTGGTAACAGTATTATCTAACAGACGACACAATAATTTGTGTCGTCTAAACTCACTGGAGGCTTGCGCACGTCGCTATAGCGCGGAAGCAAGTTGTACTGTTGTTGTTTGGAGCGACTATCACAAAGCGATTGTTGTCTGGATCAGTGTACATTGCATCAGGTGAGTTATGGTTTGAATTTTTACCCCATGCCGTAAGAGCATATGAACCAGAAACAACAAATGTACCCGTAGGGCAAGAAGCTATCATCGTGCCCTTGTTAGTACATGATGATGCTCCATTCACTGTTTGAACGCGCATTTTCCCTGCTCCAGACCACACACCGGATTGACAGTTAAATCCCAGCACCTGGTAGATTTAAGCAAGTGACAGTGATTGTTCCTCCTGATTCGTAATCTCCCCATCTTGTATTGGTAACAAACCAGCGATTTGAACTATCTGCATATACCTTTTGAAAGCCGCCAAAAGGTGAACCGTTCAAGTGCGTCCATGAGCAATAAGCATGGGTTCCAATATCCTTATCAGTGATGTTCTTCCCCACATTAAAAGCCTGTATAGAGAATTTGTTTTGGAATGATTGCCACACACCGGATTGACAGGATTATTGATACCCATACACACTGAAAACACCGGAACCGCATGATACGTTTTCCGTTGGGTATGAAGTGATACGAAATGAAGATCCCGGAGGAACTGCAAAGCTAATAAAAGCTGATTTACCAAATGATGGACTATTGTCGGCATTCACGCTTATCAACGCACTATCTACATAACCTTCAAGCCTGGATACATTGCGGCAAGAACCACTCCCGGCGCTGTTCCCGCCTTGAGCAAAAACCCAAAGCGTAGACGTGCCGGGGTTTGAAGCGGAATAAACTCCCCAAAAACCACCAAGATAAGTATATTTTCCTGAATTTGAATCACCGCTACGCCACACACCGGATTGACAGGTGTGTTATTCGCACATTGCTACAGACTGGAAGCAGTTATTATCGCCATTTGAATTAGTCACCCATTGGGTTGTATTTCTTGGGTACGAGCTATCAGGCGCGTTGTTACCGCTGCCATACCAAGTTAGCCTCCAGCCGCCTGAAGCAATAGTTTTACCTGAAGGACAAGTCGCTACAGACATTGCAGTAGACGAGCATGTAGTGTTTCCGGTGACGATGTTTTTATCCAAAAGTTTAGTGCCTACCCACGCACCGGATTGACAGTTAGCTGAAAGGACAGCAATACGCATCAACGTGTTCTTCATCAACACCATCACCAATGCCATA
>NZ_JANYUK010000030.1:0-4047 GCF_025106035.1 Citrobacter sp. XY323 | reverse complement strand
CCAGGCATCAAATAAGTGAAGAAGCCCATCCTGCCGGATGGGCTTTTTTGCGTCTGCAGGGAGTGAAAACTGCCGGAGGTGGCCTCCCGCCTAATCCGGCCAACGTCTGTTATTACCGGATACGGGGCCTGTAAACCTTATTCTGATTGTGATTGCAGCCTCATCGGTTGCTCCTAAGCTTCCATAAAACAAGCCATCCTGCTGCATATACGGTAAACTAAGCGCGATTTTGCATCAGGAAAGCGTCTATGAATCACTCCCTTAAAGCCTGGAACACCTTCGGTATCGATCAACACGCTAATGTGCTTGTCTGTGTCGAAAATGAGCAACAACTACTAAATGCCTGGCAATCAGCCAATGCATCACATCATCCAGTGCTAATCCTGGGCGAAGGGAGTAACGTCCTGTTTCTTGATGCCTTCCATGGAACGGTGATCGTCAACCGTATCAAGGGAATAGCGATTACAGAACAACCTGATGCGTGGCATTTGCACGTAGGCGCGGGTGAAAACTGGCATCATCTGGTAGAGCATACGCTGCAGCAAAGCATGCCCGGGCTGGAAAATCTGGCGCTGATCCCCGGCTGCGTAGGTTCATCGCCAATCCAGAATATTGGTGCCTATGGCGTAGAACTGCGGCGCGTCTGTGAATACGTGGACTGCGTAGAGCTTTCGACCGGCAAACATCTGCGTGTCAGCGCCGCAGAATGCCGATTTGGTTACCGCGACAGTATCTTCAAACATGAGTACCAGGATCGTTTCGCGATTGTAGCTGTTGGTCTGCGCTTACCTAAACAGTGGCAACCCGTTCTCACTTACGGTGACCTGACGCGTCTTGATCCTGCCACGGTAACGCCTCGGCAGGTTTTTGATTCTGTTTGCCATATGCGCACCACAAAACTGCCCGATCCAAAAGTAAACGGTAATGCGGGGAGCTTCTTTAAAAACCCGGTTGTCACCGCGGACATTGCGCAGGAGCTCCTGGCGAAATTCCCGACTGCACCTCATTACCCGCAGGCTGATGGCTCTGTGAAACTGGCTGCTGGCTGGCTTATCGATCAATGTCAGCTAAAAGGCATGCGCATTGGTGGCGCAGCTGTACATCAGCAGCAGGCACTGGTGCTGATCAATGCAGGCCATGCTACGAGTCAGGATGTGGTGCAGCTGGCGCATCACGTACGCCAAAAAGTCGGTGAGAAATTCAATGTCTGGCTTGAACCGGAAGTCCGGTTTATTGGCCCACTGGGTGAAGTGAATGCCGTGGAGATCGTTGCATGAAGGATAATACCGTCCCCCTGACGCTTATTTCATTATTAGCCGATGGCGAATTTCACTCTGGTGAGCAACTCGGTGAAAAGCTGGGAATGAGCCGTGCGGCAATCAATAAACATGTCCAGACGCTACGTGACTGGGGTGTTGATGTATTTACTGTCCCTGGTAAAGGATACAGCTTACCTGAACCTATCCAGCTATTAGATTCATCACTTATTTATTCTCAGCTGGATGGCGGGAATATAACGGTCCTACCGGTTATCGACTCAACCAATCAGTACCTGATGGATCGAATTGGTCAACTGGAGTCAGGGGATGCCTGCGTCGCTGAGTATCAGCAGGCCGGTCGTGGTCGTCGTGGACGTAAATGGTTCTCTCCCTTTGGCGCCAATCTGTACCTTTCAATGTTCTGGCGACTGGAACAAGGACCGGCAGCCGCGATTGGCCTGAGCCTGGTGATTGGTATTGTCATGGCTGAGGTTTTACGCGATCTGGGCGCGGATAAAGTGCGTGTTAAATGGCCGAACGATCTCTATTTACTCGACCGTAAACTGGCAGGGATCCTGGTTGAACTCACCGGAAAAACGGGCGATGCCGCACAGATTGTTATTGGGGCGGGTATAAACATGTCCATGCGTCGGGTTGAGGAGAATGTGGTTAATCAAGGCTGGATTAATCTGCAGGAAGCGGGTATTACCATTGACCGCAATACTCTGGCTGCCCGACTGATCCGCGAGCTGCGCGCTGCTTTGGTTCTGTTTGAGCATGAGGGCCTGGCGCCGTATTTGTCCCGCTGGAGGGCGCTGGATAACTTTATCGACCGCCCTGTTAAACTCATTATTGGTGATAAAGAAATATTTGGCGTATCTCGTGGAATAGATGCGCAAGGTGCATTACTACTCGAACAAAATGGCGTGATAAAACCCTGGATGGGTGGGGAAATATCGCTTAGAAGCGCTGAATAATAAGAAGGGGAGCTATGGCTCCCCTTTATTTTTTTATTTTCGTAATCTGACTTGCTCAACGGCATGATTGGCGCTTTTCGTCATGATTAAGCTGGCTCGCTCACGCGTTGGTAAAATATTTTGTTTTAAATTCAACCAGTTGATTTCTTTCCACAGTGATGTAGCCGTGTTGATTGCCTCGTCTTCCGACAATTTCGCATAGTTATGGAAATAAGAGTCTGGGTTGGTAAATGCCCCTTCGCGGAATTTCAGGAAGCGGTTGATATACCACGTCTGGAGTAATTCTTCTGGCGCATCCACATAAATAGAAAAATCGACAAAGTCAGAAACAAATACATGATGTGGATCGTGAGGATAGTCCATCCCGCTTTGTAATACATTGAGCCCTTCGAGGATTAATATATCGGGCTGGGCAACGGTTTTGTCGCCATCAGGGATCACATCATAAATCAGATGAGAATAGACCGGTGCCGTAACGTTGGGGACGCCAGACTTTAGATCGGAAACGAATTTAACCAGACGGTGCATATCATAGGACTGAGGAAAGCCTTTCTTCTTCATGAGCCCACGATCTTTCAACACCTGGTTAGGATGAAGAAAACCGTCAGTAGTGATCAGCTCAACCTTACGATGCTCGGGCCAGCGACTCAGCAACGCTTGCAACACACGTGCAGTCGTACTTTTGCCGACGGCGACGCTGCCAGCAATGCTAATAATATAAGGAATACGCTCGCCGTTGGTGCCTAAAAATTGCTCCAGCACAGCCTGACGCCGCAGGTTCGAACTGATGTAAAAATTTAGCAAACGCGATAATGGCAAATAAATCTCAGCAACTTCTTCCAGCGATAAGTCTTCGTTAATGCCTTTCAGACGAGCAATCTCTTCCTCGGTCAGAGTCATCGGCACGGAATCACGAAGCGCAGCCCACTGGTTGCGATCAAACTGTAGGTAAGGCGACGTTAACGCTTGCTCTTTTATACTCATACGCATGGTCTGGCTGTCATTGCTATATCAGGTCTGCGGTAAAAAACGAAATCATCCCCGGTACGCAATGGCACGCACATTTCAGTTAATTTGGACAATGGGCAGGAGGGTAACACCAGATGGGGGGGAATAATAAGAAAAAATCGTCCCCTGAAACGCAATGTGACGGCTATTCCAGATGTATAAAGATGCACTTTCTCTCTATTGATAACTGCATGCTGGAGCAAAATGCCTTCAGGGAGCGCGGCTGACGTTGAAAATTTGTTCAATTCGAAGAAGAAATAGATTATTTATCGGTCGTATAGCGCAAAATGTGAGCGATAGAACATTTTATGCAATTTTTTAGTTGCATGAGTGCGCATGTCTCCATAAAATGCGCGCTACTTGATGCCGACTTAGCTCAGTAGGTAGAGCAACTGACTTGTAATCAGTAGGTCACCAGTTCGATTCCGGTAGTCGGCACCATCAAGTCCGGTGGGGTTCCCGAGCGGCCAAAGGGAGCAGACTGTAAATCTGCCGTCACAGACTTCGAAGGTTCGAATCCTTCCCCCACCACCACTTTCTGGCAGCGTTATCGCCGCCTGAGTTGGTTAAAAAATTAATCAGCTCGAATAAAAAAGAGAGAAATCTCTTTTTTATTACAGAAAGAACTGGGTAGCCGAGTTTCAGGATGCGGGCATCGTATAATGGCTATTACCTCAGCCTTCCAAGCTGATGATGCGGGTTCGATTCCCGCTGCCCGCTCCAGACGTGCTGATATGGCTCAGTTGGTAGAGCGCACCCTTGGTAAGGGTGAGGTCCCCAGTTCGACTCTGGGTATCAGCACC
>NZ_JANYUK010000003.1:0-115215 GCF_025106035.1 Citrobacter sp. XY323 | reverse complement strand
GCGCTGGGCATCGTTAGAAAATGGACAGACGTGCCGACGAATCTGTATCAGTTGCTTTTCTATAGCGCCCTGGCAGTAGGAATAATGAGCTTGTTTGTAAAATCCTGAATGAACAGCCGCAAGTTCGGAAGATGTCTTTTCATTTTCGCTCAAAGCAGACCAGGCAATCAGTTGGCCTGTCTGCTTCGAGCCAGAAGCTAACATCGATAAAAAATAACTTAATGGTCGAGCTCCACCAACTTCAGACCTTAGATTGCGTATTCAAAGTTTGAGGGTAAGACAGTCACAACGGACATATAGACTTAACAGGCCGTATATATTACAAATTTAAGATCATTTTTCTCTCATAAAGTAAGGGCCTCTCCCATGTCTTTAATCATACGACAAGCAACATTAGCCGATTCGGGATTACTAAATGAGCTTGGCTACCGCTTCTATACTGCGCACTTTAAGCATATGTGGAAGTCAGAATCAGAATTTGATAATTATTTGGAGGGTGAATATTCACTTCCTGTTATTGAGCAGAGTATTAATGATAAAAACATTAGCTGGTATATAGTTGAAATCGAGCAGCCGATTGGTTTTGTGAAGCTGACATGGCAAGCAACTATCCCGAATACAGACATCAGCGGTGTTTTACTTAATAAACTCTACCTTGCCCCAACCAAAACGAATCAGCATTACGGTCAACTAATGTTTAATAAAGTCATAGATCTTGCCCGAAGTCAGGGGAAAAAATATTTATGGCTGGAGGTTCTTGAACAAAATGAACGTGCTCAAAAATTCTATAAAAAGCAGGGAATGAAACACATCAGCGACATCATTTTCGAAACAAATTCACAGAGGAGCATACTCAAGTTAATGGGGATGTGTATATAAGGCCCGCTCCTCGCTCAGACCCGTTACCCTGACACGTGTGCAGCCTGGCCTTCATTCATAAATTCTCAGTGTATCGATAACTGCTCGCAGAGCCGGAGACACATTGCGGTGCGGATAATAGAGAAATGAGCCTTCCAGGCGTTGACTGTAGCGTTGTAAAACTCTGATGAGCGAACCCTCTTCTAAATCATCGGACACCAGTTCTTCCGGAACATAAGCCAGCCCCAGCCCCAGTCTGGCGGCTTTGGCTTCCATATAACTGTCAGCAAAAGCCCATTGTCCCTGCGGCTGATGCGTTATTTTTTTACCATCCTGTTGAAGCTCCCATGTATAGAGGCTTCCATCGCCAAATTGATAAGCGATGCAGGGATGAACCGCCAAATCTGCCGGGACTTGTGGAAAGCCATAGCGGCGAAAGTGTTCTGGCGTACCAACAATGGCCATCTCCATGTCGGGGGAAATACGGACCGCTATCATGCCACCGCCAACTTCCGGTCCGAGACGTACACCGGCATCGAATCTTTCCGCAATAATATCGACAAACCGACTTTCGCTAATGAGTTCCAGCCGGATGTCAGGATAGCGTTGCTTAAACACCGCAAGCTTTGGCAGGAGCAGTTTATCAATAACGTGCTGACTGGCATTAATCCGTACCGTACCTGACGGGGACTGGCGATAATGGGCCAGCGTGGCAAGCCCCATATCTAAAGCGTCGAATCCTGACTCAATGGTCCGGTAGAGTTGTTCGCCGGCATGGGTGAGCGATAGCCTACGCGTAGTGCGAGCCAGAAGCTGAACGCCCAGTCTTTCTTCAAGTTCGCGTACGGAACGGCTTATACCTGATTGTGCCAGGCCGAGTCGTTGCGCCGCAGCGGTAAAACTCCCTTCCCGCACCACCTGCATGAACAGGTATAAATCATTATAGTTTTCCCGTTTCGCCATCACGTTTCCCTCGCTATCGCATCACCATTTAGAACAATATGGTATTAATTCTAGCAATTTTACCCCTCTAATAAGCACTATTACTGCTCACTATAATGCTCGCATTGCAACAAAGCACAGCAGTGTTGTCCGTATGAAACCTGTATCTATCACGTTTTATGAGGGGATTTTGATGACTGCCTTCACCAAAAAACTGACAGCCGCGATACCAGCCATGCTGCTCTGCGCATCATTAAGTGGAGTTACAACGATGAGTTATGCCAATACAACCAATCCGAACGCGCCAGTTTCACTGGTCGAGACATGGGATAAAACCTTCGCTAAAAGTACGAAAATTAATCACCGTAAAGTGACCTTTCAGAACCGCTTCGGGATCACCCTGGTCGGTGATCTCTACATTCCAAAGGATCGCGGCGAGCGCAAACTGGCTGCCATTGCCATCAGCGGGCCTTTCGGCGCGGTAAAAGAGCAGTCCAGCGGTCTGTATGCGCAGACGTTGGCTGAGCAGGGATTTGTTACCCTGGCTTTTGACCCTTCATATACGGGGGAAAGCGGTGGCTATCCACGTAACGTTGCCTCTCCGGATATCAACACCGAGGATTTCAGCGCGGCTGTTGATTTCCTTGGCCTGCAAAAAGAGGTTGACCGAAATCGTATCGGATTACTGGGTATCTGCGGGTGGGGCGGGATGGCCTTAAACGACGCCGCGATGGATACCCGCGTGAAAGCGGTGGCGACCAGTGTGATGTATGACATGAGCCGTGCGATGGGGCATGGCGTAGGTGATGGTAAAGACCGTTATACCACTGCGGATCGTCGCGCCGTATTACAGTATCTGAACGCACAGCGCTGGGAAGATGCGAAGAACGGAGCTTTCGCGCCCGGCGGGCATGACATTTATGTTGATGAAAAGGGGGACGTCAGTACGTCGAAACGTATTCTGCCAGAAACGTTACCCGCAAATCCCAATCCGGTTCTGAAAGAATTCTTTGATTATTATCGCATGCCGCGTGGTTTCCATGCGCGTTCGGTCAACTCAACCGGGGCCTGGAATGCGACGATGCCGCTGTCATTTATGAATATGCCGCTGCTGAGCTACGCCAATGAAGTCACTATCCCCACGCTTATCGTGACCGGCGAAAAAGCCCATTCACGCTATTTTGCTGAAGATGCCTTTAGGACGATCGGCAGCAATGAGAAAGAGCTGGTGATTGTCCCGGGGGCAAATCATGTTGATCTGTACGACAACGTTGCGGGTAAGATTCCGTTTGCTAAATTTGAGCAGTTTTTCAATACCAACCTAAGATAACCGCCCCAAGCCGCCTGATATTTGCAGGCGGCTGTAAAACGCCTGTAGATCATTTTCATCCATGTTTTGACGTGATTTCCTGAATGACGTCTGTCCGGACTGCGCCTGAACCAGGCCGATTCGATATTAAGAGATCTGATAATGTCCACAGTAAGACTAAAACCACATTACGAAAAAAAGCATGCGCATTGGGGGGGCGTGTTTGCCATGACGCTGTGCGTGTTTGTGCTGATCGCTTCCGAGTTTATGCCGGTCAGCCTGCTTACGCTTATTGCCAGTGATTTACACATTACCGAAGGGCTGGCTGGCCAGGGAATTGCAATCTCTGGCGCGCTGGCGGTCATTACCAGCCTGACTATCTCCCATATTGCCGGAGATCTGAACCGAAAACATCTCCTGCAGGGGCTGACGGTTTTAATGGCCATATCGGGGATAGTCGTCGCCCTGGCACCCAGCTATCCGGTTTATATGCTGGGGAGGGCCCTGCTTGGGGTGGTCATTGGTGGATTCTGGTCCATGTCTGCTGCAACCGCCATTCGGCTCGTTCCGCAGCATCAGGTTCCCCGCGCGCTGGCGATTTTTAACGGTGGGAACGCGCTGGCTACCGTTGTAGCGGCACCGCTTGGCAGCTATCTGGGGACGACCGTGGGCTGGCGAGGGGCTTTTTTATGCCTCGTTCCCCTGGCTATAGCCGCGTTCATCTGGCAGTGGGTCAGCCTGCCATCGATGGAAAACGATAAAAAACAAAAATCCCAGAGATCTATGCTTCGTCTGTTCCGCATCACCATTGTCCCTGCGGGACTCCTGGCCTGCGGGCTCTTCTTCATGGGGCAGTTTGCCTTATTTACCTACGTGCGCCCCTTTCTTGAAACCGTAACCCGCGTAGGCCCTTCTGGTCTCTCTCTGATTTTGCTCGCAATAGGCGTGGCGGGTTTTGTCGGCACACTGGCCGTATCAATATTCCTGATCACAAGTTTTTATCAGACTTTAATCATGATCCCCCTGCTTATGGCTGCGACTGCCGGGGCGTTACTGCTGGTTGGACACAGCATCTGGGCTGTTGCCGTATTGCTCAGCCTGTGGGGACTACTAGCAACGGCTGCGCCAACGGGATGGTGGACATGGATAGCGCGGGCACTACCCGAAGATGCAGAGGCGGGTGGTGGCTTAATGGTTGCGGTGATCCAGCTATCGATTGCACTGGGTTCAACGGCAGGTGGGTTGGTATTCGACACTCTGGGATGGCGCAGTACTTTTGGCTTGAGTGGTTTCTTACTTCTGGCGGCGGCAGCAATGACGATTGTCACATCCCGTCAAAACAGCAAAGCAAACTAGAACTATCCATTCATTTCTGGCGTGCTCTCTGTCATGGCATACGGCAGAGAGCCGAGTGTCCGCCCTCGCTGATCGCGGACCTTTAGCCCAGTTATCTTCTATTTTTTCACCAAATATTTTCGCATCAGTGCATTTTGTAATGTCACTCCGCGACAGGCAGGAAACCCACGTTCCACAACATGAAAGCCGTGTCGTAGAAAGAACGCCTCCGCAGCCTTACTGACATTTGAAGTCAGTTCGCCAATTCCACGTTGTCTGGCTTCTTCATGAATGCGATTCATCAGTAGTGTCCCTACTCCCTGTCTCGGGTAGGTTCCCGAGACAAAGAAATGGTCAATGTACCCATTTGGCTGAAGATCTGCATATCCAGCTATTTCACCATCCACTTCAACAACAAAGGGGCGTAATTCCTTCATGTGATTGGCCCATTGTTCCGGGTCGATATCCGTTGGGGCCCACGCATCTATTTGTTCCTGTGTGTAGTAGTGTGATGCGAGGGTATGTACAGAAGATAAAAAGACGCTGAATAACGAAATTTCATCTCCATTACTAAACCTTCTGATTTTCATAAAACCTCGTCAGGAGTGTGACTTGTAGAACAATACCATTTTTGGTGCAGCGGAGCGTCAGCTCCTAACGGTGAGTTCATCGGGTCAATGCAACGCTATCCTTAATCAAGTGAATTGAGTAGGCAACGCCGTTGAGTCAACATCAAACCATCGGCCTGTGGCGGTAATGTCGCTGCGCCACGGGTAAGGCTTTTTCCAGTTGAGTATGTAATATTGACTTATTGTGTAAAAAGATTACTTTTCAGGACATGAAGAAGATACTCATTATTGTTCCCGATGGCGGTATGCTGTTTGAGTCCGCCGGTATTGCCGACATTCTGATGCAGGCCAACCGCCTGCATCCCAAAGGCGCTACGGAGACGTGTTACCAGGTTCAGTTAGCGACAACGCAACCGCATCAGGTGATCCATGGTCAGTCCGGCTTAAATCTACTGGCAGATCACCGCCTGCATGAGATAGACCCTCGCGAACCTCTCGATACCATCATCATCACTGGCAGAGGTCAAAACCCGCAGGAAGGAATTGCAGTGGTTGACTGGCTACGCCTTGCCGCTCCCCACGCCCGCCGCATTGCATCCATTTGCGGCGGCGCGATGCTGCTGGCAGAAACCGGGCTGCTGGACGGCAGACGAGCCACCACCCACTGGAAGCTACTGGAAACTATGCAGGCAGAATTCCCAAAGGTGCGCGTCGAAAGCGGTCCGCTCTATATCCAGGACGAACATATCTGGACATCAGGTGGCGTCAGTTCCGGCTTTGACCTGACGTTAGCGTTAGTTGAAGAGGATTACGGCTTCAGTCTGGCGCGCGACGTCGCTCAGGATTTCGTCATGTACCTGCGCCGTCCCGGGGGACAACTCCAGTTTAGCCGCTACAACCTTCAGCAGACCAGTACCCTGGGCCCGATTAACGATCTGCTCGCCTGGCTGCTTAAGAACCTCACCGCCGATCTGAGTGTGGATAAACTGGCGGAAAAAGTCGCCATGAGCCCACGTAATTTCACCCGCGTGTTTACCCGAGAAACGGGCGCATCACCGGCACGCTACGTGGCCGAAGCTCGTCTGGCCGCTGCACGACAGCGTCTGGAGCAGACCAACGAGACGCTGGAGCGTATCGCCGAACAAACAGGATTTGGTAGCAGCATTAACCTGCGACGGCTGTTTGAAAAACAGCTTCACCTGACGCCTGGTGAATATCGCCAACGCTTTCATTGTCGTAAAATGGCGTAAAGTGATCCTTTTTTGTCATTTACGCCAACTCGTGACCGGCCTAAATTGACTCCAGAGACAACAGATAAGGAGTTCATCATGGTAAAGGTCGGTATTAACGGTTTTGGCCGTATCGGACGTAACGTACTGCGTGCTGCACTGGGTAACCCGGAGATCCAGATCGTGGCAATCAACGATCTGACAGACAGTAAAACGCTGGCGCATCTGCTGAAATACGACTCGCTGCTCGGTAAACTCGACGCCGACGTCACCGCCGGTGAGGGGCAGTTGGTGGTTAACGGTAAATCCATCACCGTGTTCAGCGAACGCGACCCAGCCAACATCCCATGGCGTCAGCGTGAAGTCGATATTGTCATTGAAGCAACCGGCTTCTTCACTGAACGTGACAAGGCGGCGGTGCATATCCACAGCGGTGGCGCAAAACGAGTGATTATCTCCGCCCCCGGTAAGAACGATGATTTAACCATCGTGATGGGCGTTAACGATCACCTCTACTCCGCGGATAAACACTTTGTCGTCAGCAACGGTAGCTGCACCACTAACGGTCTGGCACCTGCCGCACAGGTTTTGCACCAACATTTCGGCATTAAGCATGGTTTGATGAATACCACCCACGCCTATACCAACAGCCAGGCGCTGCACGACCAGCCGGAAAAAGATCTTCGTGGTGCCCGCGCCGCTGCATTGTCGATTGTCCCCTACTCCAGCGGTGCCGCGAAGGCGCTTGGCAAAGTCATCCCGGAGCTGGATGGTCGCTTAACCGGTTACTCGCTGCGCGTACCGGTTCCGGTGGTGTCCATTGTCGACCTGACCGTAACGCTTGAGCGGGATGTTACAGCAGAGGAGGTCAATAATGCGTTTCGTGACGCCGCCGCGACAGGGCCACTGAAAGGGATCCTCGGCTACAGCGATGAACCGCTTGTCTCAAGCGACTATCAGGGTGACCCGCGCTCATCCATCATCGACGGCCTGTCAACGCTGGTGATTGGCGGCAATATGGTCAAAATTCTGGCGTGGTACGACAACGAATGGGGATTCTCTAATCGCCTCGTCGACCTGGCACTGCTAATGGCAAAGCACGAACGTTAATCCCCTGCTCTCACACTCTCTCTAAATCCACGCCAGGCGTGGATTTTTTTATATCTGTCACGTGTTTGTCGCAGTGACAATCGCGCACAACGTCACGCCCCCCATTTTTAGTCGTCACCTAACGATGCTGCTGGGGTGACGCGTTTAAAAACATTAGCGATAACCCGACAAAATAATAAATCGCCAGCACTTCAACGGTCAGTTTATTAATCAGACAGTTGCGACCATAATAAAATGAGTAATGCGATCTTATTTGAGGATTCCGGCATGATCACCTTTTATCAACTTACAGCCACCCGTCTGCATGGTGAGCCCGTCTCTATGGCCGACTACGCTGGCAAACTGGTTCTGGTGGTCAATACTGCTAGCCATTGTGGCTTCACGCCGCAATATGCAGGCCTCGAAGCGCTTTACAAGAAGTACGCCGCGCAGGGTCTGGTGGTGCTTGGTTTCCCCTGCAACCAGTTCGGTAATCAGGAGCCCGGCGGGGCCGACGAAATCTCGCAAACCTGTCACATCAACTACGGTGTGAGCTTCCCGATATTTGAGAAAGTGGAAGTCAACGGTGCGGCTACGCATCCGGTGTTTCGTTACCTGAAAAACGAATTACCCGGCGTGCTGGGTGGGCGTATCAAGTGGAATTTCACTAAGTTCCTGATCGGGCGTGACGGCAAACCGCTCAAGCGTTTTGCGCCGTTCACTACCCCTGAGAAAATAGAAACCGCGATCCTTGCTGCGCTTAAAGTCTGAGCGCACCTGTCATTCAAACCGTCCCCATTATGCCCCAGCGCACAGCCTGAATAAAAAACACGCTGCAAAATCAACAAAATATAATCAACTTGCTTAATTACTCTGCAATCGCGTGAGTTCAGGAAGAAAAATGCTATTTCCCTCTTGCCTCATTCGGTCTGTGCCGCTAATATTCGTCCCCGTTGTCACCTACAACGTTGCGTTCATAGCTCAGTTGGTTAGAGCACCACCTTGACATGGTGGGGGTCGTTGGTTCGAGTCCAATTGAACGCACCATCTTGCGTCCGTAGCTCAGTTGGTTAGAGCACCACCTTGACATGGTGGGGGTCGGTGGTTCGAGTCCACTCGGACGCACCAAATTATTTCTATGATTTGGTGCTATTTCCCTTCGTTACACCTCATAATTTCTTTTTATTCCCCTGTTCGTAGCCTTAAGCTTAATCATTACTCCGTATGATGCTGGCACAAAGCGATGCGCCAAAGCCTTCTAAACTCTATGCTCAGCGCGTATCATTTATCCTCTTCGCAAACCCTTTTTCGTCAGAGATCGGATACCATGCCCTCTTCCATTATTCTGTTTGCCGCGGGCAGTTTACGCCTGGCATTTGCCCCTTTAATAAGCCAGTTCTCGCGCCATAGCGGAATAGACGTGAAGGTGGAATATGGTCCGGCAGGTTTATTACGCGAGCGTATTGAAGCCGGTGAACCGTGTGCGCTCTTTGCCTCAGCCAATCGGGAGCACCCGCAACGCCTGCTGGTTTTGCAAAAAGCTGTCCTCACGCAAACCTTTAGTTGGAATCAACTGAGTCTGGTCAGCAACCGAAACGGCGCCTGGCTGGATTTGCTCCGCGACCCAACGCTACGAATAGGTACATCCACGCCCGGCTGCGACCCTTCCGGAGACTATACCTGGGCATTTTTCGACAATATGGATGTACTGGAGCCAGGACTCGGACAACAGCTTCGGGCGCGCGCCATCCCGCTGGTTGGTGGGCGTGATACGGTGAAAATCCCGTCTGGTGAACTGGCGAGCGCCTGGATCCTTTGCCAGGGACTGGCCGATCTGTTTATCGGCTACGCGCATTACGCGAATACGCTGCGCGCCCAACCCGACGTGCATTATGTAGCTATCCCTGATGAGCACAATATTCGCTGCGAATACCAACTGGCGGTGCTCGATGCATCCAACGAGGTGATGGCGCTGGTTAAATTCATGCTCTCCAACGGCGGTCAGGCGTTTCTTACCGCCGCCGGATTCTTACCTCTTAACGACGAACAGAAAACAGCGGTGCGATAAACGGAGTCGGGTGGTTCTCCAGACTGAGTTTTCGCAGCGGTAAGCCATAGGCCAGGAACAGATTCTCTTCCGTCACAATGCTGTCCGTTGGCCCTGCCCGCCATTTTCCTTCGGGGAGCAGCAGCAAAGTATGGGTGGCTATTTGTAACGCATGCAGCGGATCGTGGGTCGAAAAAAGAATGCTGCATCCCTGTAGATGGGCCAGATCGCTGATGAGCTGAAGCACCACCTGCTGATTGGCGAGATCCAGCGCGGAGCACGGCTCATCAAGCAGCAGCGTCTGACACTCCGTCACCAGCGCCCGGGCTATCATCACCAGTTGCTGTTGCCCCCCGGAAAGTGAGCTAAACGAGTGGGAAGCAAGCTGGGCAATATTTAACTGCTCCAGCGTCTGGGTCGCTCTTAGTTGATCCTGCTGGCTGGGTTGCGCAAAAAGCTTCACGTGCTGTGCCCGCCCCATCAGCACCACGTCGCTCACCGTATAAGGAAATGGCAGGTGGCAATGCTGCGCCACAATCCCGATCCCGCCGTCAATTTCAATGCTGCCGTCCAAAGCTGGCAGCGTGCCGGTTAGCGTATCGAGCAGCGTACTTTTACCCAGACCGTTACGTCCCAGCACAGCCCAGATCTCACCTTTCTGACAACTGAATGTAAGCGGCTCAAATAGCGGCGTGCGATATCCATAGGTAAGCGTATTTACACGCAATGCGGCAGGTTTCATGATGTCCCCCGGCGGCTGGAGCGGATGAGTAAAAAAGCAAACAGCGGCGCGCCGAATAATGCGGTGATGATCCCAAGCGGTATCTCCGCGTGCATCAGGGTACGCGCAATATCATCCACCACAATCATAAAACCGCCTCCCATCCAGAAGGCGCACGGCAGTAGACGACGATGATCAACCCCCACCAGCAAACGCGCCAGATGCGGAATAACCAACCCAACCCAGGCGATACTGCCGCTGACCGCTACCTGAGCGGCGACTAAACAAGCGCAGCACAGCAAAACGCTGCGTCGCAGAGGAACTACCGCGACGCCTAGCGAACGGGCATCTTTATCATTGAGTGATAACAGGTTTATCCGCCAGCGTAGCTGGTACAAAACTGTCGCAGCGATACCGACTGGAATCGCCAACAGCAGAACTTTATGCCAGTTAGCCGTCGCAAAGCTGCCGAGCAGCCAGAACACGATATTGGGTAACGTTTCTTCGGTATCAGCCTGATACTGAATCAGGCTCACCAGCGCGGCAAAAAAACCACTCAAAATGATACCCGACAGGATCAGCACCAGCGTATTCTCCAGCCCCTGCAGCGCAGCAATGGCATACACCAGGACCAGCGCCGTCAGACCGAAGAAAAACGTTGAACCCATCATCAACCACGGCGACAGGCCGAGCAGAATAGCCAGCGTTCCGCCAAAAGCGGCCCCGGACGTCACGCCAATAATATGCGGGTCGACCAGCGGATTATGAAATACCCCTTGCAGCGTCGCGCCACATAACCCCAACGCCCCACCCGCTAGCAGCGCCATCAGAATTCGCGGTAGCCTGACCGTCCAGATAACCTGACCGGCAATCCCTTCAGCGTCGCTATAGTGCATCAGGTGATAAAAGACTTCTCTTAACGACAGCGGATATTGTCCGAGGCACAACGAACCAAGGCCCAGCAACAGGACCGTCGCGATTAAGAGTGGTTGCTGGAGTAAAATGCGCTTACTTAACTGCATCAGGCTGCCAGTTCACACGATAAAAACGCTGATAGTAGTCTTGCGCCTGCGCATCAACATCCACGTCTTTATAGGCGTCCGGGTACAGTTTTTTGGCCATCCACAGCTCACCAATCGCCAACGCTTCAGGCATCGGATAGCCCCAGGCTTTGGCGTACTCAGGCATCAACCAGACGCGATGATTTTTTACCGCATCAATCCCCTGCCAGTTAGGATCGTTTTGGATCTCCGTTACCACCTGCGGGTAGCGATCCTGAACAAAAATTACCTGCGGGTTCCACGCCAATACCTGTTCCAGCGCAACCTGACGGGCGCCTTTCACACTGGCAGCCGCCACGTTTAGCCCACCCGCGTGCTGCATCATGAGTCCCGTGTACTTCCCGGAGCCGTAAGTCATCAGGTCGGGGTTAGCCATATAAATACGGACTTTTTGCGCATCCGGGATTTTTGCGACCGGCGCATTGAATTTTGCCCGCGTCGCAAAAACGTAGTCGATCAATGTCTCAGCTTGCGGTTTGCGCCCCACGACATCCGCAATCAGGCGAATCCCCTGCTTTAACCCTTCGTTGTAGACCTGCTCTTCATCGGCCATGGTCGGGTTCATTTTATTCTGTTGCCCGGCTGCATCCTTGCGCAATGAGATTGCCACGACCGGAATACCGGCGTTCTGAATCTGCTGGATCATCTCCGCTGGCGCATAGTTGGCGACAAAAACCACCTGTGGATGAATCGCCAGTAGGCTTTCAATATTCACGCTGGTGAGATCGCCCGGCGTCGGCAATGTGGCAATTGCCGGCATAAAGCGCGCAAACTCAGGCCCGAGCTGTTTTTTCCAGCTCGACATCACGCCAATAATGTCCTGCTGAGCATTAAGCTGGACCAGAATATTCAGCGTCTGGTGTTGCAGCACGACCACTTTGTCGACGTGGTCCGGAATCGTGACCTGACGACCAAGCTGGTCGGTGATCGTACGGTCGGCCTGGGCAGAAAACGCAAACAACATGCTGGCGCATACCAGCACAAAAGAGCGGAAAGTTAACATGGGATACCATCTGGATAGCGGAGTAAAAACGATGTGTATTAAATTATATAACGATATAACAGGCAACCCATTCGCGATAAATACCGCACGACACACGAGGAAGATCAATTTATGCCGACAAAAAAGCCGACGGTGATGACCACCGTCGGCTGTGGGTAACACTATGACTAACGGATTATTTGGTTGCCGCTTTAATGATATCGAGCGCTTTGGCGAACTGATCCTGCGGGATCGTCAGCGGATAAAGGAAACGAATAACGTTGCCATACTGACCGCAGGTCAGCAGCAGTAATCCTTGCTCAAGGGCTTTCTTCTGCACGCGTTGTGCGGCGGCAGCGTTGGGTTCTCCCGTCGCTGCGTCACAGAATTCAGCGGCGATCATAGAGCCTAAGCCGCGCACTTCGGCCAGTTCAGGACACCCGGTTTGCGCGTCAGTCAGAGTGGCGCGCAGTTGTTCGCCAAGAGCTGCCGCACGCTGGCACAGCTGTTCATCACGAATAATATCCAGCACCGCATGAGCTGCCGCAATTGACAGCGGGTTTCCGGCGTAGGTTCCGCCCAGACCACCCGGCGCAGGCGCATCCATAATTTCAGCTTTGCCCACGACGCCAGACAGCGGCATGCCGCCTGCAAGGCTTTTTGCCATAGTCATCAGGTCAGCTTTGTCAGCGTAATGGTCCATCGCAAACAACTGGCCCGTACGGGCAAACCCGCTTTGCACCTCATCGGCGATCATCACGATGCCATGCTCGTCGCAAATACGGCGGATGGCAGCCACAAACTCCGGCGGCGCCACCACGAAGCCCCCTTCACCCTGGACGGGTTCGAAAATGATCGCCGCGACCTGGGTGGGATCGATATCGGCTTTAAACAGGCGCTCAATCGCTTTGATGGAGTCCGCCGTAGAAATCCCCTGCAACTCGCAAGGATACGGCGCGTGGTAAACGGAGCCAGGGAACGGGCCGAACCCTTTTTTATACGGTGCCACCTTGCCGGTTAACGCCATCGTCATGTAGGTACGCCCATGAAAACCGCCGCCAAAAGCAATAACGCCAGGACGGCCGGTATGTGCGCGCGCAATTTTCACCGCATTTTCGACCGCTTCAGCCCCGGTGGTGAAGAATGTGGTTTTGCGCTTGCCGTCGATTGGCGCAACGGCGTTGATTTTCTCCGCCAAAGACACATAGCTTTCGTACGGGACAATCTGATAAGCCGTATGGGTAAAAGCCTGCAGTTGCGCTTCGACTGCCTGCACCAGGCGAGGATGACGGTGTCCGGTGTTCAGCACGGCAATCCCGGCGGCAAAATCAATGTACTGATTGCCTTCGATATCGGTAATTGTGCTGTTTTCTGCTGACTGGGCATAAAAATCACACATTACACCCACGCCACGCGGGGTGGCATCCAGACGACGTTGTTGCAGGTTTTTATTGTTCATTCTCTACACCTTGTCCATTAATACATTTAGGTTGAATTACCCTTTAAATTTAGACGCCATCTGGTACTTTAATCGAGAGCCAAATCGTTTTATTTTAAGGATCCAAATGCGTTCACTTGCCGGAGATGTGATCAAGCAGGCATTTAGCCAGCAGACCGATGAAAAGCTGCATCGTCGCCTGTATGCCGCCATCTGCAGTTGCATCCTCGAAGGTAGCCTGAAACCGGCTACCCGAATGCCTCCGTCGCGTGACCTGGCAGGCGAACTGACGCTATCGCGCAATACCGTCCTGCGGGTTTACGAGCAATTGCAGGCCGAAGGTTATATTTCCGCGCGCACCAGCAGCGGCACATTTGTCACCGACAGCGTGCTGGACAATCTTGACCTGCGTCCCCACAAAGAGCCCGTTGCCGCCACACTGGAGGATCACACCCGCTTATCTGCCCGCTGCCTTGAGCTGCTGGGCCATGCCAGCGCCAGCCCTCGTCAATGGGGCGCTTTTATTCCAGGCGTACCTGATGTGGAGCATTTCCCTCACCGGGTGCTCAAAAAAATTCAGGATCGGCTGGCGAGGCGCTTGCGCCCGGAGTTTCTCACTTACGATGCCGCAGGCGGCGTGACTGAGCTGAAAGAAGCGCTGGCAGACTATCTGCGCACCGCACGCGGGGTGCGGTGTTCACCGGAGCAAATTCTGATTACTGAAGGTATTCACCAGGCGCTGGATCTGGTGACCCGGACGCTATGCAACCCGGGGGATAACGCCTGGATTGAGGAGCCGGGCTACTGGGGAATCAAAAATATTCTGCGCATCAATGCGGTTAACTTTTCGGCGATCCCGGTTGATGAACAAGGTATGGTGCCGCCGGAGGCTGGCGAATCTGCGCCAAAGCTGATTTTTGTGACACCGTCACATCAATATCCGCTCGGTTCGGTAATGAGCCTCAACCGCCGTCGGGCACTTCTCTTTCGCGCACGTGAAACGCGAAGCTGGATAGTGGAAGATGACTACGACAGCGAATTTCGCTTTTCCGGCCAGCCAATTCCATCATTGCAGGGACTGGAAGAAGAGACGCCGGTCATCTATATCGGGACATTCAGTAAAACACTCTATCCCGCACTGCGGCTCGGGTATGTGGTACTGCCCAAACCGCTCGCCGCGCCGCTGAAGAAGGTTCATAACGACCTCTATCGTGGTGGACATTTGCTGATTCAGGCAGCGCTGGCGGAGTTTATCCGCGAGGGTTACTACGCGGCGCACATTCGTAAAATGCGCCAGTTGTACAGTCGTCGCCGCCAGACGTTGGTGGAGCTTATCAGTCGCCAGTTGGGCGAGCAGTATCTTGGCTCCTTCAGCAGCAACGCCGGGCTGCACATGATTCTACAGTTGCCCGTCGGGAGCGATGACGTTGTTATTGCCCAACAGGCAAATGCGCGAGGGCTGCTGGTGCGCCCGCTGTCTCGCTATTACGTGAATGAAGAGAAACGCAGCGGCCTGCTGCTGGGATTTGCCAGTATCGAAGAGCATGAAATGGCGGCGGCGTTTACCCGACTGGTGGGTATTATCAGAGTAAACGCCGTTTAAGCACTGCCGGATGGCGCTGCAAGCACCTTGTCCATCCGACATGCTGTTTAATGTGACGCTTTTTTAATCCCTGCCAGGTCCTCCTGGCTTACTTCGCCGTTCCCTTCTCCCCAACTTTTACGCACGTAATTAATCACGTCGCGCATTTCGTTGTCGCTTAACATGCCACCGTAAGCCGGCATCTTAAAGGAGACGCTGCCACGTGTTGTCGGTGTTTCTGCGCCGTGGGCAATCACTCTGAATAACGGCGTCGGGTCATCAACCATCACCAGCGGATTGTTGATCAAAGAAGGTGCGTTATCATCCGTACCTTTCCCCTCCAGACCGTGACAGGTGGAGCAGTAGCGGTTATAGGTCACTTTGCCCGCCTCGGGTGAATTCGACCAGGACGCCGTAGTTGCCGCTACGCGCACCGTTTCAGGCTTCTCGCTTTTCAGGCTCAGCAGATATTGCGCGATAGCCGTGGCATCGTCATCGGTCAGATACTGTGTACTCTGCGTGACGACTTCTGCCATCGAACCTGAAACCGCGGCATGCTTGCTTTTACCGGTCAGCAACAGCGATTTTAATTCCTGCTCAGACATTCCCGTGCCGCGCAGCGAAGGCGCATACCAGCCGTCGATCATCGCGCCGCTCAGGTACTCTGCATCAGCATTGGTATACGCTTTTTCGTTCATCGCCATGCCTCTCGGGGTATGGCAAGAACCGCAGTGTCCGGGACCTTCCACCAGATAAGCGCCCCGTTTTACCAACGCAGCGTTGTCATCCGTTTTCGCACGCTCTACAGTCGTCGCTGGCGCGTCGGTAAACAGCCAGTTCCAGATATGCAGCGGCCAGCGGGCGGAGAGTAGCCACGGAATGGCATTCTCTTTATTGGGCTGCGCAGAGGGGGTGACATCATGCATAAAATAGCGATACAACGCCTGTACATCGTCATCAGAAAGTTTCGCGTAAGAGGGATAAGGCATGGCCGGATAGAGCGGATGACCATCTTTGGCAATTCCCTGACGTACGGCCTTGTCAAAATCCTCGTATGAGTAATTACCAATACCCTGGGTTTTGTCTGGAGTAATGTTGGTCGAATAAATATCCCCTACCGGAGTAGGAAACTTTTTGCCACCCGCCATCGCCGCGCCCCCTTCGGTGGTATGACAGGCCACACAGTCAGAGATACGGGCGATATATTCGCCATTAGATTCCGCTGCACTCACAGAGGCGGTAAACAAACAGGCGGCAAGAACGGTTACATTACGCATAGATCACCCCATATCCTTGAGTTCATTAACCGCACGCCATGCCTGGTCGATGGCCGTATGGGCATAAGCGCCCCAGTCAGAATCGGAATTAGCGATGGCAATGCGACCAACTGGCTGACGCGCCCGCTCGATAATTTCTGGCATTTTATCCATATCATCGAACAACGCGTTGGCGTAATACGCATAGCCATGCGCCCAGCGGTTAACCGTAATGGCGGAGATATCGCGTTGATTATCAAAGCCCGTTGAGCCAAACATTTCCTGTAACTGGGAGCGAATCATCTCCTCATGCGTCGCAAATGTGGTCCCCAGTAAATACGCTCGCCCAAGACGGAATTGCTCTCTGGCCGACAGATTACTGCCCGGATAAGTAGGCACATAGACCATGTGAATGACCATCGGTTCGTCCGGTGAGGCCGGGTGTTGATACCCGCCGATGCTGACCGGATAGTCGAGCTTAATCCGGCTGTAAGGTGCCGCCGGAGAGTAAAATTCATGCACGCCAAGCTGTTTGAACGCCTGCCAGTTTTTGACCACCACGTTGGTGTACACCAGCGGTGCCTTCACGTTCAGTTTGAGATCCGCCTGCTGCTGTTCCGGCATCTCAGGCACCAGATACGGAATCATCATGTTATAGCCCGCCATGATGGTGTTTTTACCGCGCACGCGATGCATTTTGCCGTCACGCAGATAGGTCACCACCACGCCATCCTTTGTGTTGGCCGCATTAATCACCGTGCTGTTCAGACGCAGGCGCGTGGTGTTTTCCGGCAGATCCAGCTTTTCGTAATGCAGTCTGGCAAGGACAGAGTCTTCCATCGTGTTACCCGGTAGCGCATCCGGCAGCATATACCTGACTAACAGTCGGGCCAGCCCGGCGTTACCGTCAGGGAAATGGTAAACATACGGCTCTTCGAGGTCGGCCAGCGACTCGCCGTCCAACGGCGGTATTCCCAGCGCCTCCATGCCGGGTAATGCGCACGCTCTGGCATCGCTACAGGAAATGCCTTCAATGCCGATGGCAAAGAAGTCATTAGAACGCTGCTGAAAATAGAGCAGCGCCATTTTGCTCAAACCAACTTTTGTGGCCAAAAATTCACTGTAGCTGTGGGTATCCAGCCATTCCATTTTCTCATCGACCGTCATGCCCGGAAGATAATCGCCAGGATGGACGTGCAGGTCGATCAACGCCTTTCGGTCGTGCTCACTTAGCGGAAAATCATTGATAAAGTCTTCAATTTTACGGCCATTTAGCCTGTTCGGCGGGATATCATCAGATACCGCGCGCCCTGGATCGCCGCTGACGATTTTTGTCTCGCCAAAATTCTTTTTGTCGAAGAAAACGCCACGACTGAGCTGCCAGTCGGGGTAGAAGTTTACGTCAAAGCTCTCTTTTAACCGCGTGACGCTGACGCCCACGGTTTCCATCAGTTTTTGCACCTCAGGGCTGAAATTGTGCGCGGGCGACTGGAATGCTTCGCTACCGCCATAGCCGAGTAATTTCTTACCTGAGCTCGTAAATTCGTTACGTTTGGCGTGCCCGCCAAAATCGTCATGGTTATCGAGGATCAGGATCCGGCTATTTTGCCCGGCAAGCTGGCGCCAGAAACAACCGGCAGCCAGCCCGCTAATACCGCCGCCCACAATCACCAGATCGTACTCTTCCTCAACGGGCAGAGCGTTTAAATCAAAATGTTTATGCTCGCGGCCTACTGCATGCGCCATTTCAAACGATCCAGGATGATTACCCCGCAGCCCCGTCAGCCCTGGCGGATAATAATTTCCATCTATAAATGCGTTTCCCTTTCCTGCCGCCCTGACCCATTCCAGCGGGGTAAGCCCCGCCGCAATAGTCACCGCGACGCCGTTGAGAAAATCACGTCTGGTAATTGCCATTAACTTTTTTCCTTATTGCTACACACTGCCCTAAATACGACACAAATAAGAGATGTCCCCCTTCATAGTAATAAAGGGGTACAGCCGACTATTTCCCTGGCTTTAACTCTTCATCCAGTTTTTTAGAATCATAATAATCACCCTGCCAGGTGATTTTACCTGCTTTAACATGAATATAGCTGACACCTTCAAATTTTATCGGATTATTTGTCGGCGGACTCCCTGCCCATTCACCACTATTTTTGCCTGAAAATTCCCAACGAAACGCCACGGTATCTTCGTCGTAAACGGGTTTGCCGACCATTTTCCAGCTCAGATCTGGCACCGCCTTAATAAAGGCACCGATAACCTCTTTTTCAGCTTTTTCTCTGCCATTTATCGGTTCGCCAGCGGCGGCATCATAATAGACTGCGTCATCAGCAAGATATTGCGCGGCTCGCGAAGCATCGTGTGCATTCCAGGCCGCCATATACTCTTTAACGGTATTCAGCGATGTGCTTTCTGCCAGGCTATAGCCCGAGAACATCACGAATGAAAGCACCGCTATGTTTAATGTTTTCATCGACATCCTCTCTATTCAGAAATGTCACACATGATATGTTTCACCCGGGTATATTCTTCGAGCGAATAGGATGAGAGATCTTTGCCATAACCCGATTTTTTGAACCCGCCGTGCGGCATTTCGGCGCACAGAGGAATGTGATTGTTAATCCACACGGTGCCAAAATCGAGGTCAATGCTGTAGCGCTGTGCGCGACCATGGTTACTGGTCCAGACGCTGGCGGCCAGACCATATTCCACATCATTCGCTTTGTGTAGACCCTCTTCATCAGTCGAAAACGGCTGAATAGTCATTACCGGTCCAAATACTTCATGCTGAATAGCTTCGTCATGTTGATGCAATCCGGAGACGATCGTCGGCTCAAAATAGAAGCCCGGACCTGGCCCGGCACGCCCACCCGTTTCAATTTTTGCATGTGCCGGTAAACGCGCAATAAAGCCTTTCACCTGCTCCAGTTGGTTTTTACTGTTCAATGCGCCATATAGCGCAGCCTGATCCGCTGGCGGTCCAAATTTAATACTCTTCGTTTTCTGAACCAGCTTTTCCAGGAATTCAGCGTAGATGGATTGTTCGACCAGAATACGCGTAGCCGCCGTGCAATCCTGGCCAGCATTGAAGAAACCTGCCGTGGTGATCGTCGCGATCGCCTTGTCCATATCTGCATCAGCAAACACCACCGCAGGCGCTTTCCCGCCCAATTCCAGATGCGCCTTGGTCAGGTTCGCCGCTGCCGAAGCCGCAACCTGTAGGCCCGCGCGGACCGAACCGGTAATCGAAACCAGTGAGGCCTTCTGGTTTGAAACCACCAGCGAACCGGTGCTGGCTTTACCTAATACGACGTTAAACGCCCCTCTTGGGAACAACGGCGCGGCCAGTTCAGCCAACAGCAGCGTGCTGACCGGCGTGGTGTCGCTGGGTTTTAATACGACCGTATTGCCTGCTGCCAGCGCTGGCGCAATCTTCCATACCGCCATCATGAACGGGTAGTTCCATGGCGTGACTTGACCAACGATACCCAGCGGTTCACGGCGGATAGTCGAGGTAAACCCAGCGGAATATTCCCCTGCCGCTTTCCCTTCAAGACAGCGCGCCGCACCGGCAAAAAAGCGGATGGCATCGCAGGATGCCGCGATCTCTTCCTTCTCAATAAAATGGCGAAGCTGACCGGTCTCCTGACTCTGCGCGTTCACCAGCCGCTCAACGTTTCGTTCAATCTCATCTGCCAGCTGCAATAACGCCTTTTGCCGCTGTGCCGGCGTCGATTTTCGCCAGATGCTAAACGCCGCCTCCGCCGCCGAGTAGGCCTGCTCCACCTCTTCCGCATTGGCGTTGGGTGATAATGCGTACGTTTCGCCGTCGACCGGACTCACCAGTTCGAAGGTATCTTCGCTACGACCTGCTACGTATTGCCCATTGATAAAATGCTTCAGGGTTTTCATGTCTGTCTCCTGCCCGTTAATACATAAAGAATCTTATGTAATATATATATTGTAAAAGATTTTCAAATGCGCAACATTGACACTATGATAAGCCTCGCATTTTTAACTTAATTTTTACATTTTCGGGATAAGGCTTTTCATTGTGAGCCGAGGCTTTATGCTCAGCTCATCATGAGGTTATCGGGACACACATCCGCTTGTGCAGTGACGTTGCGCATAGGCATGTAAAATAACTCGGCCATTCTTACCTTCCTTGCCCGACGGGCATGTGTTAAAAATGGTCGTTGTTTCAGGGAATTGAGTGCAGAAAAGATTATGATTACTCACGCGGTCATATTTGCGCCTATCGGGCAGGTCAGTCGTTCAGACCAGATAGTGCAGCGCCTGTCAAACGCCATTATCACGGGGTTGCTGGAGCCAAAAGAACAGCTCCCCAACGAAACTGATTTGGCAAAGATGATGGGTGTCTCACATATCACTATCAGAGAAGCGCTAAACACGCTTCGGGCTAATAATCTTATCCATACGGTTCGTGGTCGAAATGGCGGGAGCTTCGTTTGCGAAA
Source organism: Citrobacter sp. XY323 (assembly GCF_025106035.1). Lineage (NCBI taxonomy): Bacteria > Pseudomonadati > Pseudomonadota > Gammaproteobacteria > Enterobacterales > Enterobacteriaceae > Citrobacter > Citrobacter sp. XY323. The sequence continues at coordinate 94,314 of NZ_JANYUK010000003.1, read as the reverse complement.
ATATTGATGGCAAAAACAGCGCCCTGCATCCGTTCAAAGCGATCAGTACGGATTATCTTTCTGACCTGGGCGAAATGCATTGCGCCATTATCAGCCATAGCGCAAGGCTGGCTTCCAGACGGATGACCGGCGCGGATATCGCCAAATTTCGCGAGTTTGTTGAGGTGCTCAGCAAGGCAAACTCACCAGAGCTGATGACCCAGGCCGATATGCGCTGTCTACTGGCGATAGCTGCCAGTTCACATTCCGCGCGACTGGCCAATCAGGAGCTGCAGGTCCAGGCTGAATGGGCATCGCTGGTGGCGATACTTTATCGCGCAGACAACATTCATGCCGAAATTATTGCGCTTTACTCGGCACTGGCCGATGCGCTGGCGGCTCACAACGAGGCAGAATCCGTGCAGCTTGCCACACGGATCATCGACACGTTTACCTATTACCTTATTGAAAAAAAGCTGAAATATAACTCGAACTGACAATCAGTGAAGGCAGGACAGACAATGAGCTCTTCGACATCCTTAAGCGCATTAATTCGTAAGATTGATGATATTACCGCCTCTACCGTAGATTCTACCGTTGCGCTGGCGAGGAGCATCCATGAGGCGATTTCCGGGGTGCAAAAGGCCTCAGCAGAAGTTGTCCTCGATCCATCGGTGAGATCTACCGTTCAGCAACACATCAAGCGCACCCTCAGTAACAATCATTACTGTTCAGGGGCCGGGTTCGCCAGCCATATTGAGAGCACTGCCACCACAAAAGAGTATTGGCTGCTGGAATGGTGGTATAAGAAAGATAATGGTTTGAGTCAGGCGCACCTCGATTTAGATCAGGCCACCCAGCAACGTCTGGATTTCAGAACCTTCGAGTGGTTTAAGCACTCACCTCCGGCAGGAAAAGCCTATATCCACGGTCCCTACGTCGACTACATCTGCAATATTTCCTACACCCTGACCTCGGCAGTGCCGATCTACTACAACGATCAGTTTCTTGGCGTTGCCGCCGTCGATCTGCTGGTCAGTCAGATAGAGGCCGAACTGCTCTCCTGCGCTCATCCTGACTATGTCATTCTGACCAATCTGGAAAACAGAATTATCTTTTCCAGCTGGCCACGTTTTCGCGTGGGTGAATTACTCTCTCCCGCAAACAGTACCGTTGTTTATCAGAGCGACTACTTTATCCTTTATCACTATCAAAACTAAGGGCCCGAAGGCCCTTAGTTTTTAGTTATCCTGCCCCATATTCAGCTTGTTAGCGTAGGCAATGGCGTCGTTTTCCGGCGCAGCAGAGCGACCAAACGGTCGGGTCAGGAACATATAGATAAGCCCGGAGCCAACGACAATCGCCAGGCCGAACAGTACCGTCCAACGGTCGATGAAATCGCTGCTGTCTGCCGGTTGCGCCAACAACCAGATCCCACACAATCCATAGGCTAGCGCCAGCACGTTCACAATCACGCCCCAACCGCCAATGGTCCACTCCCCGGCCGGTTTCCAGCCTTTCAGGCGCTGGCGCAGTGCGGCAAGCACAACCATCTGGAACGAGATATAAATACCGATGACGGCAAACGCGGTAATACGCGACAGATTGTCTGGCTGGAAATAGACCCAAACGCAGATGATGACTGGCAGCAGACAGCTAACAACCATCGCATTATCCGGAACGCCATTTTTAGAGATCTTTGACATCCACTCACTTCCCGGCAGCATTCTGTCGCGGGAGAAAGAAAAGATAAGGCGGCTTAACGCAGCCTGCAGAGACAAAATGCACGACAGCATCGCCACAATCGCGACGATGATAAAGATAGTTGCGCCAGTTTCACCAAGTGCTTCATTAAGGATGGCCGGAATGGGATCAGACGTTTTGCCATTCACGATACTGACCAGATTTGGTGAAGCCAGGAGGTATCCCATGACGGAAATAATCGCCGAAATCGCACCAAATACGATGCTCAAAATCATCGCAACCGGGATCTTTTTACTTGGATTCTGTACCTCTTCCGCAACGTTACCGCAGGCCTCAAAGCCAAAGAACATAAACAGCCCCATCAGCGCGGCAGACATAAATGCGGTGGAATAGCTGCCGTCATGCGCCAGCACGCCCATCGAATCAAAAATTACGGAGAATGGCTGCGAACGGTGGAATATCAGCAGATAAATTCCCAGCGCAATCACGCTAACGATTTCACACCAGAAGCCAATTTTTGCGACCCGAGCCAGATTTTTAGTCCCGGACATATTAACAGCCATCATCAAAAGCAGCAGCAGGACGGAAGTCGCCAACATAGTGGCTGGCGTCTGACCATAGTGGAAGAGCGACTCAACAAATGTTGACGTATATTCCGCGATTGACGTAATGGTGACCACCAGGGCCCACAGGTAAATCCAGGCAGCGATCCACGCATATTTCTTGCCCCATAACCTTCTGGCCCACGGATAAAGCCCGCCGGTTATCGGATACTGGGAAGCCACCTCACCAAACACCAACGCCACCAAAAGTTGTCCACATGCGACGATTAAAATCCACCAGACTGCGGGCGGCCCCGCCAGCGTTACGGCCAGTGCAAACAGCGAATAGACGGCGGTAAGCGGCGAAAGGTAGGTAAAACCCAACGCAAAGTTTGAAATAAGACCGATCGAGCGATTGAACTGTTCTTTGCCATCTTTTTGAAAATTATCGTTTTTCTTATCAGGTGTCTGTTCCATATAGCTTTCTCTTTTGTGGAATAGTCGCAGGGTTGAACAATTAATGTATAAAAGATATTAAGTTATATGTATAGTGATTTTGTCGCTAATTTGTTAAAAATGATCGCGCATCACGTTAATGAAAAGGTGGGAATTAAACAGTCGAGGGCACAAGCATTATTCGGTATTTACGCTTCACGGTTCTTTAGCAATTGCTAACTGTTGGCCAATTGGCGGGGAAACAGGCACCCCGAATTGAGTTCGACGCTAAGTAGCAAGAATCGCTGCTGTTAAGCAACATTTTTGCAATATAATAATGTGATGTTAAACGCTGAACCTGAGCAGGTGAATGATGGAAATTGATCTCGATAATCTGGTCTTTGATGGACTGGAAGAAGCGCAAGAGCGTAATGCTGAACGTCTGGAAGATGCAGACAAGAAAGCGCAGGACATTATTGCTGATAATGACTGCGGCGACGCCTGTAAAATCTGATTTCCAAACCGGCGCAATGCCGGTTTTTTTACCGCCAGACTATGCCCCTACTCTTATCTACATTTCCCATTGCGTTTACCCATTGTTAACACCGCTTTCACTAATAACATTTTGTAAATAGATAAGAATTTTTTCTTATTTTGTCCTGAACGTAAGTTATGGGAGCGTAAAAAGCACAAACCAAAAACGACAGGGATTTACATCATGATGGCAACGAAAACTTACCGCGCTAAAAAAACACTGCTGGCACTCGGCGTGCTGCTGGCCACCGGCATTGCCGCCTCGCAGGCTCAGGCTGACCAACTGGCCGATATCAAAGGCGCAGGCGTAGTAAAAGTTGCGACATTCGACGCGAATCCACCGTTTGGTTCCGTCGATGCCAAAACGCATAAGATTGTCGGCTATGACGTTGATTTTGCTGAAGCGCTGGCAAAATCCCTCGGCGTAAAACTGGAACTGGTAGCGACTAATCCGGCAAACCGCATTCCGTTATTACAATCCGGTAAAGCCGATTTAATCGTGGCGGATATCACGATTACGCCTGAGCGGGCGCAGGTCATTGACTTCTCCGTCCCCTATTTTGTTACCGGGCAGCAGTTCCTGGTACCGGCCAAATCCCCGGACCAGCTCGATGCATACAGCAAAGCGCGAATCGGTGCGGTGAAAGGCACTACCGGTGAGCAGGCGCTCCATCAGCGCTTCCCGCAGTCGCGTGTGCTGGCCTACGACGATATTCCACTGGCGTTAACCGCGCTACGCAATGGCAATGTTCAGGCCATCACCCAGGACAGTACGATTCTGGCCGGTCTATTAAGCGGTGCGCCGGATAAAGCAGATTTCAAAATTCTGCCAGACCTGCTGAGCAAAGAAGAGATTGGCGTGGGAGTGAAAAAAGGTGAGCCAGCGCTGTTAAAAGCCGTCAATGATGAGCTTTTGAGGCTGGAATCTACCGGGCAGGCGGCAAAAATTTATGATGTCTGGTTTGGCCCTGAAACCAAAAACCCGCAACCCCGCGCCTTTAAAATAGAAGCGAAGTAATATGCTCTCAGCCCTGTTTCATCGTTGTGCAGTTTCCGCGGTGGATTTTACCCATTTGCGCCAGGCAAGCGTCGAACTGCGCAATGTCATCAAACAGTTTGACACTCACACCGTACTTAACGGCGTCAGCCTGTCAGTTGAACCCGGTGAAGTTGTGACTATTCTGGGCCCTTCTGGCTCGGGAAAATCCACGCTTATACGCCTTATCAATCAGCTTGAGTCGCTCAGCGGTGGCGAGATTTTCATTGATGACAAACCAATTAGTCAGTTGCGCGGGGCAGCATTACGCCAGTTACGCAGCCGTATCGGTTTCGTTTTTCAGCAATTCAATCTCTATTCGCATCTGACAGCGCATCAGAACATCTCGCTGGCGCTGGAATATGTTCACGGCTGGAACAAGGCGGCAGCGGCGCGTCGGGCACTCGAATTGCTGGATCAGGTGGGACTGGCAGAAAAAGCGAGCGCCTATGCCGCACAGTTGTCCGGTGGGCAGCAACAGCGCGTGGCCATCGCCCGCGCGCTGGCCTCATCGCCGCAAATCCTTCTGTTTGATGAGCCCACCTCCGCGCTGGATCCGGAAATGATCGGCGAAGTATTACAGGTGATGAAAAACCTGGCCCACAGCGGTATCACCATGATCGTCGTGACCCATGAAATGCATTTTGCCCGTGAGATTGCCGATCGCGTGGTATTCATCGATGGCGGTGAAATTCTTGAAGTGGCCGCGCCGGAGGATTTTTTCACCCGGCCACAGCACCCGAGAACCCAGCGTTTCCTGAAAAAAGTGCTCGACCCGTTACACCAGGAGTCATCGCTATAATGCTTGCAATGGACTGGCAGGGAGTGCTGAGCGGGCAACCTCTGCAATGGATAATTTCCGGTTTTCTCACCACGCTCTGGGTGACACTGGCAGGTGTCGTACTCGCCACGCTCATTGCCATCTTCCTACTCGGCCTGCGTCTGACGGGCAATCGCTTCAACAAAGCGGTGGTCAGTGTATGGGTTTCGGTGTTTCGCAACACGCCTTTACTGGTGCAACTGATGTTCTGGTATTTTGCCGCATGGAACTGGCTGCCCCGCAACGTCATTACCTTCATCAATGCAGAGCATCCCTGGTCTATTCTGCCAGGCGATGTCTGGTGGTTAACACCAGAGTTTATCTGTTCAGCATGGGGGCTGGGCGTATTTACCTCGGCATTTTTGGTCGAGGAGATCGCCTCTGGTTTACAGGCGGTTTCTGCCGGACAACGTGAGGCTGCCGTGGCGCAGGGTTTTTCATCCTGGGCGACGTTTCGTCACATTCTGCTCCCTCAGGGACTGGCGAACGCCTGGCAACCCATTGTTGGGCAATACCTTAACCTGATGAAACTTTCCTCGCTTGCCAGTGGTATTGGATTTGCTGAGCTAACCTACCAGGTGCGGCAAATTGAGAGCTACAACGCGCACGCGCTGGAAGCCTTTGCTGTTGGCACTGCGCTCTATCTGTTCACAGGCATCGTTCTGGGTATGCTGCTTACGCGTCTTGGCCCACGGCCGGCATCGGGTAAATCGTTAAAGGTTAAAACGCGTATCTTCAGCGTCAGGAGCATACTGCATGATCGCTAATATTTCGGTCATTACCGACAATCTTGATTATCTCCTGTGGGGACGGGTGGCCCAGGGACAACCCGGCGGCGTTCTGCTCACGTTGTTGATGGCTCTCGGCGCGGCGCTGCTGGCCTTGCCTGGTGGGATAGTTCTTGCCTGCTGCGCCTGGCGTTTTCCAGGCACGGTTCGCAACGGGTTGTTTATCTGGGCGGAGTTTATTCGCGGCATTCCGCTAATCTTTGTGATTTTCTGGATGTGGTATTTGCTACCCATGCTGACCGGAAGCGATCTCCCCGGAGCCGTTACCGTGACGCTGGCGCTGGCATGGTTCACCGCCGCCTCCGTCATGCACTCAGTGTATGCAGGAATTAGCGCGCTGCCTGGCGGGCAATATGATGCTGCCGTGGTTCAGGGTTTTCGCCCGTATCAGGCCCTGTGGCTTATCTTATTGCCGCAGGTGCTGCGTAACGTACTGCCATCGCTGACGGGGATTTTTATTGGATTACTGAAGGACACGTCGCTGGCGTTTATCGTTAACGTGCCGGAACTCACAACGGTTGCGGGTCAGGTTAACAGCCGGGTACAAATCTATCCGGCAGCCATTTTTATCTTTACCGGACTGGTCTATTACCTGCTGTGCCTGAGCCTGGAGAAAATCACCCAACGCCGCTTCGCGTTAAAATGAGATCACGGCTCAACATTCCACAAACTGGTGGTCTTCGTTGAGCCGATATTTCACGCCCGCCCGAATGTTATTTTCCCCCTCAACGGCAAGCGCAAAACGCATTCTCTCGCCATCGTGATAGGCTAGCGCCGCGCAGCCGCCGGGACCGAGTATTATCGAATCGACAACACCGGTACTGGCAACAACGGCGTTCTCTCCGCTGGCAATAATGTGGATGTTGTCGGCGCAGTTGGCGATTTTAGACTCTGCGCCAAAACAGGCCAACTGGGTTAAATCACCACCGCAGGCAATCCGGTTTCTGTCGCCGAGCGAACTGATGCGTACGCGCATGCCGGTACTGGCGATACGCGTCCCGTCACCCACGCTACTGATACGTGCCGAATTTCCCGCAACCGCAATTCGCCCGCGATCGCCTGAACTGCCGATATGCGCGTTATAGCCTACGCTACCAATACGTGCGCTGTAACCTGCGCTGGCGATCTGTGCGGCATACCCGGCGCTGGTGATTTTAACGTTATCGCCTGCACAACTGAATCGGGCATTATCTTCCGCACTCGCCAGCGGAGGGCTGATTTCCCCCGCCGTTTGCACACGGGAAATATTCCCCATCGCGCGAATATCCTGCTGGGCAAAACTCGCCTCTTCCCGCCATTTTGACCAGCCGTATTCCACCAGACTATTTGCCCAGTCTGTATACCCTTCCCGCTGGAGCGCACGATGGACATCAGCGTAGCTTCCGCCAGTTGGAAACGCGCGTAGAAACCAGCGATACATTACGGGCCCAACGCGCCAGGCCCGTAAGTCACTTCGCGTAATCATCATCGCTTAATGCCGGTGATAGCCATCCACCATACACTTGAAGGTTTCGCCCGGCGTACGACCTGTCGTGCAGAGATAAAGATGCCCAAAAATGAAAAACAGACTGATTATTGCCAGCGCGAAGTGCGCCTGGAGCAACCAGTAACGCACGCCGGGGAACAGGTCACCGACAACCGTCGGATAGAGCGATAACAACCCTGAGATCAACAGCAGTGGCAGTAAGCCATACATCACGCCAACATAGGCCGCCTGCTGTAGCGGGTTGAATTTAGAACGCTTTGATGCCGGGAATGGGTGTGACTCGCCCTGCATAATGCCAAACAGGTAAAAACGCGTTTGTCTTTGCGCTCGTCCGATCCAGCCCTGACGTTGAATAATATAGTGATGCCCGTTGCCGCCAATCAGATTGATCAGGACAAAGCCAATCCAGCAGGCGAGCAGCAAAAAGCCGCAGACCTCATGCACGGTAAGCAGGCTTTTCATCACCGACGCACTGACGACGGAGAAGTGATTGACCAGGCCACTGACCAGAAGTAGCAGAAATAGCAGCGCATTCGACCAGTGCCACAAACGAACGGCCTTCGAGTATAAATAGACTTTCTCACCATGCCCTGCCGACGCGTTATGTGCGGCCCGAAAGCGCAGCATGGCGTGTAGCGCCAGCACCAGCCACATCCCCACCAGCATTAACCCGGCGATGACCAACCACACAGGCCAGTAGTCCGGTGAAAACAGGGGAACATACTGCGCAAGCTGGGCGTGAAACTGTTCGGCATTCTGCGACGCGTTCATACATTTTCCTTTTTAATCAAATGTTGACCGAACCGACGATACAGATGGGGTTTCCCGGCGCCTGCAAGTTGATGCTCGTAATACTTATTTTCTCTCAACCAGGTCTGAATTTCCGGGCTATCTTCGCGACCAAAAATCAGCGCATGTTCCGGGCAGGCGTTAACACAGATCGGCGGGAAACCTTTCGCCAGACGAGATTCAGCGCAGAAGTCGCATTTATCCGCCACTTTGGTCTGCGGGTTGAGATAGCGCACCTGATAAGGACACGCGCCAATACAGTAACTGCAGCCGATACAGGAAGACGTGTCTACCCGCACAATGCCGTTGTCATCTCGCCATGAGGCGCCGGTCGGACACACCTCAATACAGGGGGCATCATCACAGTGCTGGCAGGACTGACGGAAGTAGTGATACAGCGTTTCGTTGTCGTTGTCCGAAACCGGAATATGAGCTATCGACAAACGGCTACCCTGCGCAGGAACATGGTTGGTTTTCCTGCATGCGCGGGCGCAGATATTACATCCGTTACACAGTGATTCATCGTGAATCATGACGTAATGTACGTCTTTAGAACTCCTGGTACTCGCTAACAGATTTTGACCTGGGCCAGTGAAAAAAATCACCGTCCCCATGCCAATGACAAATTTTCGTCGGGTGAAGGACATCGGGTTATCCTCTAATACTGTGACAGTGGTCGTCCACACGTTCCATGACATCAACCTGAATAATTCAGGGGTTCTGATACTGCTCAACCTCAAGCCATTCGCACAGGCCGTACGCTTTGCCATAACTCATAAAACGTTCGCTGAACAAATAAGGCTCCGCATTTGACGATTCCACAGTCCGTATATCTGCATAATCGGGATGCGTTTCCATGGCCGTGAGCGCAGCGGCAATCTGTTGAGACTCAAAGCGATACGGCGGTTGCGTCAACATGGCGACCTTATAAGGGCGAGGATACGTTCGACAGTCGAAGCGTACCGCCTCGGCAATCGCACGGCAGATGTCGTTTTCCACCACCTGCACACACATGTCGGCGTAATTTGCCGTCATGGTTTGCGTCGAATAGAAATATGCTTCTTCCGCACCCTGCACACAGGTGATATCCGCACCATTCGCGTCCTGGCCCAGCACATCCAGCAGCGCGGAAAGATCGGTTTCAGGAACCGAATAAGGCGGCAGCAAAAAGACACTGCGCGCCACCAGTTGCCCCGATGCTGAATGCTGACGGATAAAATCTGCCACAATCAACTCCGGGCTGGCTGGTTCCTGAACCTGGGGCGCATTCATCTGTTCTACAGGCGGGTGAAACGCCTGCAGCCACTGTCTCTTTCGGCTATCCACTTCGTCAGGAAACGCCTCAACGGGGGTCAGAACGTCGCTCACGTTAGTCATCTCGCATTCCTTACGCCGGCAACAGATCTTGTGCAGCCAAATCAGCGGCTACATCTTCAAGTCCGAGTCGGTTCAGGGTTTCACGCGTTGGGCAACCCAGCTCTGGATCCCAGCCCATTTCCTGATAGAACATCGTCAGCGACTGACGCATATCCTCCCGGTCCATCTTGTCGGTCCCTTCAGTGAAGACCGGGATCTTCGGATCTTTATCAAACACCCAGGAGCAGATGAGATCATGCTCATTGCGCATATCTTTGGTTTGCATCAATTTGACCGTATAGGCACGGTGCAGGGTAAAGATGCGTTCAGCGGCCAGGTCCAGACTCTCCTGCGTGGTTTCATCGCCGGTGACCGCCTGGAAGAATTTTGCTTCCAGATCCAAATCGCCGCGATAGTTACGGCTCTTGAGTGGTGAAACCGTCATCGGCCACACCCAGTTGCACAGCGTAACCGCGTTATGCAGACAGACTTTCAGCAGCGTCCATTTGGCATATTTGATCTTGGCGGCATTGATTGGGGTGTAGTTTTTGGTTTCGTCGTATGCATCCTGCGAACCAAATAGCTCGCCCGCCACTTCGCGCTGTAATTTCAGCGGTAAACCGGAACCGATGAAGTTGATATGGGTATGCGCCATACAGTCACGGTTAAACATACAGTTGGTGATCGCTCCCACCTGTGCAGAGGCCTCGTTTGCATGGTGGACAGGAAAACCAAACGGCGACCACAGTTTATTTTTGGCATAACCCCAGTACTCTTCGCCCAAATTCCAGCGTTCAGCAATGGCATACGATCCGTCCGCAAGATGGCTGAGTTCCCCCACGCGATGCGCCAATCGGTAGTAAAAATCCTTAATAAAATGAGGATCGCCCGCTTCCAACTGATCCCAGCGGATCTCCGCATACTCTTCAGCTGGCAGTACGCGCTTAAAGACGCCTTTCGAATAGCAGTAAGTAAAATCACGGTGCAACTGCCCGTAGTTACACCAGATGCCATAATCGTCAAACAGGTTCAGACCAATCAGATTTCCCACCACGCGCCCATCGTCTTTATCGTCGAAATCTTTCGGGCCATTGGGGAAAATGGTGGTGTGGACAAAGTTCGCCACGCAGGTGTTACCGCCGGTACTTGGCACGCCAAAATCTTTCACCCGCGGGACATTGAGCTGCGACATACAGCGAATGGGGCATGAATGGCAGCCGCTCATTTTGACCGTGTATTTCTCAGCGGCTGGCCCCAGATCGAACACGGATTTATAGGTACGGAAACCCACGGTATTCTGGTTACCCGGCGGGATTTCCCCGGTTTCGATTGGTCCCCCTTCTGCCGCGCCCCAGAACAGTCCCTTACGGGCCGTCCAGCGCGAGTTTGGCGAAGAGTATTCTGCCCAGGCCTGCGGGGTGCTTGGCACAACGTGGTTGTTGTTGGCACCGATGAGCTCGGTCATCATGTAATCATTGAGCCGCTTCATCTCTTTGCGATCGGCAATATTGACCCCTTTGGTCCCTTCTACCGCAATAGCCTTCAGGTTTTTCGACCCCATTACCGCGCCAGTACCGGCGCCTCCGCTGTGGTTGCGACTGTTGATCATGCAGGAGAGCGGCACCAGATTTTCACCCGCCTGACCAATAGCGGCGACGCAGGTTTCCGGGCTGGTAATGCGGCAAATCTCTTCGGTTGTGGCGCGCGTTCCCTTACCCCACAGGAAATCGGCTTTTTCGATGCTGACCTTTTCGTCTTTAATGTTGATCCAGACAGGCGTCGCGGACTTGCCTTCGATAATAATGGCGTCGTAACCGGCGAATTTCATTTGCGCAGCGAAGAAGCCGCCCATATGAGCATCCACTACTAAATTGCCTTTGGTAAAAGTCGATAAGGAGGTGATATTGACGCGGGAGCTACAAGGGGCACCAGAGCCCGTTAATGGCCCGGTGGCGAAAACCAGTTTATTCCCTTCATCGAAAGGCATGGTGCCTGGCGGGACTTCGTCGTACATAATTTTATAACCAAAGCCCATCCCGCCGACAAATTTTTTAAATTTACTGGAATCTTCAAGGGTGATATTCCCCGTGGTGAGATTGACCCGTAAAATATTACCTGTCCAACCATTAGCCATCATGTTTTCCTTTGCAAGAAGGTTTAATAGATATACCCGCCATCCTTCAGGCAGTTTTTTTTGCAAAACTGCGATATTTTTGGCAATTAATGACGCGTATCAGGCATACCTGCTATCTATCAAACAGTAATATCTTTCCACTCGATAATTTTTAATGCCCCAGTCGGACAAGCATTGGCGCACTCCCCACATAACACACATTTTGAGGATTTTTTTGTTTCGGTATTCACGGTCGCCATCATCCACGGGCAGGCGGTGGTACAAGCGCTGCAGCCAATACAACGTTTATGATCCACCGCAATACAGCCGTCTTCCTGTTTCCAGGTAATAGCGCCAATGGGGCAGACCTTCATGCATTGCGGATCTTTGCACTGACGACAGGTATCAGCGGTATAGTTTAAATCGCCATACAGTCCGCCACCGGACCCGACGCCATCATCGCCAAAGAAGTAGTTGCGATGGATTTTTATACGGGAAAAGAAAGTCCCCACGGCACCATCGTTATAGTTGGTACAGGAAATTTCACAGCGGTGGCAGCCAGTACAGCGCGCTCGCTGGGTCACCAGCACCCCTTTCGGCGTATTGATAAGCCCCACGGTACCGCTGTCGATATCTTCCTGCTTACAGCCAAAAAGTGATAACAGTGCAGGGGCGATGGTTAATCCCGCCAAACCTTTTCCTGATATCCGCAGAAATTCAAGCCGCGTTAAACCACAATCTAAAAATGGACGATCAACCTGATTCATTTATTTCGCATCCTCTTCGCAAACGCTGTGTTAGCAACCCCTCCAGGCTAAATTAAACCCGTGCAACTCAAGCCATTTCGGGCGGTTAATGTTGCCAACAACACGTAAATTTTTGCCCTAACCTGATCGCGTAAAATGACGGTGGTTAAACTGAATGAATCTAATCCTTTAGGGTTAGGCGTAAAGATAATGTGGTTATTCAGCGCTCATAGTTTTGATCGTCATCAATTAAAAAACGGAAGTGAAATAATAAATGCGGAGTGAGATTTATTATCATTAAGATAAGTTGAAATAATATTTCACATGCTTTGCAAATATTTGTGACTCTACTCGCATATATATTTTTATATATCATCCGGGATATAAATTAATATACAGCGGAGATTACTCCTCTAATTGCAGCACTAAATTATATATATTGATAGATTAACGTGACGAGAATAAAAGGACGGCGAACGAGACCACCATCCTCTTTTTGTGGATTAACCGGCTAATGCTTTAATGACGGTCTCAATAGCCTGTTTTTCTAACTCGCTGCGCTTCACGCGCTGGTTGGCGAGGGTGGTTCTCAGTACTCCCGCAATGACGATATGCTTAGGCTCTTGTCCCAGATCGCGCATTTCCAGCACTACTTTACCGACTACTCTGCACATTTCACGGTACAACTCATCGTCTTTGGTCTGATTTCCCATTTTTTCCCGCTCGTCATTAACTCAAACCAACAGCATATATCAGTCTGACGGATTAGACAAAATTCAATGAAAATCAAATAAATGTCATAAATTTACTGAATCCTCTGCAGTCGATTAACCAGTTCAGCAAGACTCCCCGCCTGCATTTTTTCCATCACCCGCGCCCGATGAACCTCAACCGTGCGCACGGCAATATTCATGGCATCAGCAATTTCCCGATTCATTAACCCTTTTGCTACCAGTCGCGCCAGCTCTCGCTCCTTTGGCGTAAGCTGCTGATAGCAAACCACGATCTCTTGTCGCGAAAAGGCGGCGTGAGAAATCTGCACTGCATGCTCTAACGCCGCTTGCAGAGGCGCGGCGGAAACCGGCTTTTGCAAAAAATCGACCGCACCGCGTTTCATTTGCTCAACCGCCATCGGCACATCGCCATGCCCGGTGAGAAATACCACCGCCAGCGTACTCTCACGCTGGCGCATGGCTTCATGCACAGCATGCCCATCCAGTACAGGCATACGCATATCCAGCAAAAGTACGCCCACCTGGTGCAGATTTGCCTCAGCGAGGAATGTTTCGCCTTGCTCCCAGCAACACACCTCATATCCCAGACTTTCCAGTAAAAACGCGCAAGCCTGGGTGACGGCAATATCGTCATCCAGCAGATGAATGATTGCCACGACGGCCTCCCTCCGGGTTTTGCTTAAAATGTAATGTCACTACAACGCCCGCTTTTTCATCTGGAGCCTGATGATTTTTGATCTCAATGTCTCCGTTTGCATAGCGCACCAGCCGCTGGCAAATGGCTAGCCCCAGCCCCATGCCCTCTTTACGGGTGGTCATAAACGGCTGAAAAGCCTGGTACAGCTGCACCTCATCAATACCTCCGGCGTTATCCTGCACCTGAATACTCACATCACCATCCTCACGCTGAGCGCTAAACCACACGGTGGTTGCCCCCGCCTGGGCGGCGTTGAGAACCACATTGGCCAGTACCTGTTCGAGGAGAACACTCGGCAACGTTAATGTTAACGCCTTACCGATCTGCGTTTGCAGCGCTACCGCCGGAAATTGCTGGGGCATGCGTAATAATTGCCAGACGTGATGGATAGCATCATGAACGTTGACGACCTGCCAGTCATCGGTCATCACCGGATTGCCCTGTGCCTGGCTGACCCACTGGCGTAGATTGTGCAGCGTATCAGCCCCCCGCTGCGCCTGGGTATCAATGTGCTCCAGCGCGGGCAGCAGCGGATGCTGTTGATCCTGATTACGCAGGCGGATCAGACAGCCCTGCGCATAATGACGGATAGCCGATAGTGGCTGATTGAGCTCGTGGGCAAAACCCGACGTCATCTCGCCAAGCACGCTCATTTGGCGAGCGGTTTCCAGCTCCTGTTCCTGTTTGCGCAACAATACGTTGTTTCGCTCCAACAGCCTGCCGCGTCGGCGGACCAGCAACATCACCCAGATGTAATTGAGCGTCAGCAACAACAGTACAAGAGCCGCGGCCCCCATCGCCAGCCGATGTTGAATAAACCAGCTTTTGACATCCAGCCACAACTGGCGCTGCTGCGGATGCTGGCGGACATCGCGCAGCAACGCTTCCACCTCGCGGGTCGAGGCGGGCGCCCCCCAGCGAAACGTCGAGTTCTGCGGCGCATTGAACAGGGCCCGCGTGACGCGATCGGCCAGCTCGTCGCTTACCGCAGGCAGTGCCGCAAATGACCAGTCAGGATAGAGCGGCGTACTGGTTAAACAGGGTATCGACGTTGGATGGTTAAGCACCGCCGTAAAATCTGTTTTACGAATAAGCCCTTCTTCGTCCATTTTTTCCAGCAGGCACACCGGCACAATCACCGCCTGCACGGCTTTTTCGCGTAATAAATAGAGTAAGGCATCGGCGGGAAATCCGGTAAACGTCAGGCGCAAATCGCGCTCCGGGCGCAGCCCGGCATCGCTGAGCGCTTTATATCCCAGCAAATAGCCGCCAAATGCCTGAGCGTCAATGGCACCCACCGTTTTGCCGATCAGATCGTGTGCGGAGGTTATCCCGCTATCGCGCCTGACGAGGATCGCGCTGCCAATCACATTACTGGTGGCTTTCCCCCCGCGAGTAGAACGGAGTGACGCCAGCCAGCGTAGCGCAGCGCGGCTGTTTAGTTGAACAAATTGCGCCGGATTAGTGACCACAAATTGTACCGTTCCACGATTCACCGCCTCCTGCATCTGTCGCAGGTCCAGTGGTTGAATGTGAAACTGTTCGCCGGGAATTTGTTGATTCAACAGGGTCTCCAGCGGCTGCCAGTGATTACGCGTGGAGATATCCCCACGCATCGCCAAAACGCCAATGTTCCATGTCTGAGCCCTGACCACACCGCTTAGCATCCATAGCGATACCAGCACCGTCAGACATTTTGCTACGTTGCGTCCCACTCAATTATCCCTGTCAATTATGTTGTTTTAGATCAACAACAAGCCGGGTATGTGGTTAACCACAATAGAGTACCCCCCGTCACGATTTTTACACTGTAAATCATCAAGATTCTTTATTCATCACACGCAAACCAACGGCGTGACCAATGTTTCGTTGTTGCATCGTGACGGGAGAAAATATGGACAGCAGTAAACGGCAGTTTCTCCAGCAACTGGGCGTCCTGACCGCTGGCGCATCACTGGTACCCTTGGCTCAGGCGCAATTTCCCTTCTCGCCTGAACGCCATGAAGGCTCACTTCAGCATCGCTACGCCATGCTGGTTGACCTGCGACGCTGTATCGGCTGCCAGGCCTGTACTGTCAGTTGCGCCATTGAAAACCAGACGCCGCAGGGTGAATTTCGCACCCTCGTTAACCAGTACCAGGTGCAGATTGAAGGTCAGCAGAGCGTCACCAACGTCCTGCTGCCGCGGCTGTGCAACCATTGTGATAATCCTCCCTGCGTGCCCGTTTGCCCGGTACAGGCTACCTTCCAACGCGAAGACGGCATTGTGGTGGTCGACAACACGCGCTGCGTGGGCTGCGCCTACTGCGTGCAGGCCTGCCCTTATGATGCGCGGTTCATCAACCATGAAACACAAACCGCCGATAAATGTACCTTTTGCGTTCATCGCCTCGAAGCTGGCCTGCTCCCGGCCTGCGTGGAATCCTGCGTCGGCGGCGCGCGCATCATAGGCGATATCAAAGATCCGCACAGCCGGATTTCTCAAATGCTGCGTGAACACCATGACGCCATCAAAGTCCTGAAACCGGAAAACGGGACATCACCGCACGTGTTCTATCTGGGTCTGGACGAAGCGTTTGTAACCCCGTTGATGGGACGTGCTCAACCCGCTCTCTGGCAGGAGGTTTAAATGAACCATTCACTGGTTATTGAAGAGGTTCTGGCCCATCCCCAGGACGTAAGCTGGTTACCCTGGGCCGTACAATATTTCTTTTTCATCGGCATTGCCGCCTGCGCCGCGCTGTTCGCCTGCGTACTTCACTGGCGTAAACAAGAGATGCCGGAACTGGAAAACCTGACGCTGTTAATCGCCCTGACCTGCGCGATTACCGCGCCGCTGGCGCTGACCGCTGACTTACACCAAACCGCCCGCGTCTGGCATTTCTACGCCTGGCCGACGCCATGGTCCTGGATGCCCTGGGGCGCGCTGTTTTTACCTCTATTTACCGGCTTCTTAGGTCTGTGGTTTCTGGCGCAGCATGTTAAACGGTTAACGCTTAAAAGTTACAGTGTCACTAAGTGGTTGGCGATAGGTAGCGCCTTGTCAGCCATCGGGTTGCTGGTATACACCGGCCGCGAAGTGTCGGTAGTGCAGGCGCGTCCTGTCTGGTTCAGCTACGCCTTTCCGGTTGCGATGTTCCTCAGCGCGCTGCAAACGTTTCTCGCCCTGCTCATCGCCGCGACAAAAAGCGAGGGAACATTGACCCGCAAACTGGCGTGGGGGCAGACAGTCACCCTGATGGTACTGGCTTTGGTCGTGGTGATATGGGTGAGCGGCAATACGCTTTCCGGTTCGGCTATTCGCCAATGGCTGAACGTTGCCCCGTTAGCACGACACTACGCCATCGGTTGGGTTGCGCTATGGCTTGTTTCGCTTGTCCTGTGCGGGCTGGTGCTCCGTAACCCCTTATCACTGCCGCTGCGCATATTACTTGCATTTAGCGCGATGGCGCTGTGCTGGCTGATGCGCTGGACGTTACTTATCCAGGTGCAGACCATACCGAAATTTAACGCGCTGTTTAATCCTTACACCCTGCCCGGTGGTACCGATGGCTGGCTGGCCATTGTGGGCACCTTCGGCCTGTGGATAGCACTGATCATTATTGTTCGTGAAGCCCTGAACGCGATCGCAAGGAGAATGCAACATGGCTAATTTAACCCGTCGTCAGTGGCTTAAAGTAGGCCTTGCCGTAGGTGGCATGGTGACTTTTGGCCTGAGTTATCGGGATGTGGCAAAGCGCGCGATAGACGGTTTGCTGGACGGCTCCTCGGGCAAAATTACCCGAGACCGCATCTTTGGTAACGCCCTCATCCCCGAAGCCAATGCCCAGCCGCGCTGGCAGCAGAACCCGCAGCAGGTTATCTCCATGACGCAGTGCTTCGGCTGCTGGACGCAGTGTGGCGTGCGGGTGCGCGTTGACAGCGAACAAGGCAAGGTGTTGCGCATTGCAGGCAACCCCTATCACCCATTGTCTCACGAGCACCATATTGACGCCTCCGTCCCCTTTGCCACCGCAATGGAACAACTGGCGGGCGAAACGGGTCTTGACGCGCGTTCCACGGCCTGCGCCCGTGGCGCAACCTTACTTGAAGGTTTATACAGCCCGTTACGCATTCTCCAGCCCATGAAACGTGTCGGCAAACGCGGTGAGGGAAAATGGCAGAGCATCAGCTTCGAACAGCTGATCAAAGAGGTGGTGGAAGGCGGCGACTTGTTTGGTGAAGGCCACGTTGACGGCTTGCGGGCAATCCATGACACCAACACGCCACTTGATGCCAGGCATCCCGGCTTTGGCCCTAAATCCAATCAACTGCTGGTCACCAATACCAGCGATGAAGGACGTGATTCATTTTTGCGCCGCTTTGCATTAAATAGTTTTGGCAGTAAAAACTTCGGCGCTCATGGCGCTTACTGTGGTCTGGCATACCGGGCCGGTTCCGGTGCGTTAATGGGCGATCTGGATAAAAATACCCACGTGAAGCCCGACTGGGACAACGTCAAATTCGCGCTATTTATGGGAACGTCTCCGGCGCAATCCGGTAACCCGTTTAAGCGCCAGGCTCGCCAACTGGCCAGCGCCCGTTTACGCGACGACTTCCGTTATGTGGTGGTGGCGCCGGCCCTGCCATTGACCACGGTGCAGGCTGACAATCGCGGCCACTGGCAGCCTGTACGACCGGGAAGTGACTCCGCGCTGGCGATGGGGATGATCCGTTGGATTATCGAAAAACAGCGTTATAACGCCGATTATCTCACCATTCCCGGCGTACAGGCCATGCAGCAGGCCGGGGAAAAAAGTTGGACTAACGCCACGCATCTGGTGATTACCGATGAGCTTCCAACCCTTGCCGGACAGCATTTAACCCTCGCGCACCTGAGCGCAAACGCCGCTCAGGTGCCGGTGGTCATTAACGAGGCCGGCGAAATTGTCGCCGCCAGCAGTTGCCCACGCGCGCAGCTGTTCGTCACCCGCCAGGTCACGCTGGCAGACGGTCAGACGGTGACGGTAAAAAGCAGCTTCCAGTGTCTGAAAGAGTCCGCTGGGAAACTAACGCTGACGCAGTACAGCCAGCAATGCGGTGTGTCTGAAGCTGACATTGGCGCCCTAGCCGACGCGTTTACCCGCCATGGCCGCCAGGCGGCGGTGATTACGCACGGTGGAATGATGGCAGGCAATGGATTTTATAACGCCTGGGCGGTGATGATGCTCAATGCGCTGATTGGCAATCTCAGTCTTGAAGGCGGCGTATTTGTCGGCGGCGGCAAGTTCAATGGCGCCATCGACGGTCCGCGCTACAACATGGACAGCTTCGCCGGGAAGGTAAAACCAAAAGGATTAAGCATCGCGCGCAGTAAAACTGCTTATGAGTCTTCCGAAGAGTATCGCAATAAGGTGGCGGCCGGACAATCGCCCTTCCCGGCCAAAGCCCCGTGGTATCCGTTTGTCGCAGGCCAGCTTACCGAACTCCTCGTCTCGGCGCTGGAAGGCTACCCTTATCCGCTGAAAGCCTGGATCTCAAACATGACCAACCCGTTCTACGGCATCGCAGGGTTGCGCGGCGTGGCGGAAGAAAAGCTCAAGGATCCTGCGCGTCTGCCGCTGTTTATCGCTATTGACGCCTTTATGAACGAAACCACGGCGCTGGCCGATTACATCGTGCCAGATACCCACAACTTCGAAAGTTGGGGATTCAGCGCCCCGTGGGCCGGCGTTGCCAGTAAAGCCACCACCGCGCGTTGGCCGGTAGTGACAGCGGCAACCAGCAGTACCGCTGATGGTCAACCCGCCTCGATGGAATCTTTCTGTATCGCAGTGGCAAAACGTATCGGGCTCCCCGGATTTGGTAACAATGCGATTACCGATCCGCAGGGCAATCACTATCCGTTGAATCGTGCGGAAGATTACTACCTGCGACTCGCCGCCAATATTGCGTTTATGGGCAAAGCGCCGGTCGCTGAAGCGCAACCGGAAGACATAGCGCTGACTGGGGTACAGCGGATCGTGCCAGTGATGACCCAAACGCTGAAAACCGATGAAATCAGCCGGGTGGCGTTTATCTACTCCCGCGGTGGGCGTTTTGCGCCAGACAACAGCGGGCGGGTTGAGAATCGGATAGGCAATGCGTGGGGAAAACCGCTACAAATCTGGAATGCGGACGTCGCCGCGCACCGCCATGCAATTACCGGCGAGCGCTACAGCGGCTGCCCGGCCTGGTATCCTTCACGACTGTCAGATGGGCGTGCGGTCGAGGAGTTGTTCCCGGAACAAGAGTGGCCGCTGAAACTGATTTCTTTTAAATCCAATACCATGTCCAGCGCCACGGCGGTGATCCCTCGTTTGCATCATCTGAAGCCGGTTAATCTGGTGGCGCTTAATCCGCAGGATGGTCAACGATATGGTTTAGCGCATGGCGATATGGTGCGTATCACCACGCCTGGCGGTCAGGCGCAGGCGCAGATAAGCCTGCTTAATGGCGTGATGCCGGGCGTGATCGCCATTGAACACGGTTATGGGCATAAAGAAATGGGCGCGTCGCAGCATACGCTCGACGGCAAGCCGATGGCGTTTGACGCACAAATAAGGTCGGGGATTAATCTCAACGATTTGGGCTTTGCGGATCCTACCCGGCAGGTAGCCAATACCTGGCTTGACTGGGTGTCAGGTGCAGCGGTGCGCCAGGGTTTACCAGCGAGGATTGAGCGAGTGAAACTCTAGCGCCGGATGGCCACGCCAACGCGTTTTATCCGGCCTACAGAACGTCGTAGGCCGGATAAGGCAACGCCAGCGGATCAGTTATTTACCGGGATCACCGCACCTTTATATTTGGTGCGGATCCAGTCCTGGATCTCTTTTGAGTGCAGGACATCAACCAGCGCCACGATATCTTTTTTCTTCTCGTCGCCACGATGCACTGTAATGATGTTGGCATACGGGTTGTTTTCACCACTTTCGACGGCGATAGGATCTTTTACCGGATCCAGCCCGGCGTCGATGGCGTAGTTGGCGTTAATCACCACCGCATCGCCTTCGTCGTTGTTATACATCTGCGGTAACAGCGCGGCTTCCACGTTAGGCAGGAACTTCAGTTTTTTCGGGTTCTCGACTATATCGCTAATGCGCGCGGTGACTTTATCCACGCCCGGCTTCAGCTTGATTACGCCCTCTTTTTCGAAAATCGACAGAATACGGCCTTCCTCAGATACCGCATCGCGCATGATGACCTTGCCGCCTTCCGGCAGATCTTTAAGCGATTTCACTTTTTTCGAATAGATCCCAATTGGCTCGATGTGAATCGCTCCGGCGCTGACGAAATCATAGGTTTTATCGCCCGCATGATCTTTAATCACGCTGTTCAGGTACGGAATATGCTGGAAGTAGTTAGCATCAATCTCACGGCCAGCCAGCGCGGTGTTGGGCAGAATGTAATCCTGGAACGGTTTAATCTCTAAATCGATCCCCTGCTTCGCCAGAATAGGCTTAGCCTGCTCAAGGATCTCCGCGTGCGGCACGTTTGAGGCGCCAACGGTCAGAGTATCGGCCCAGGAGGCAAAGCTCAGGGCGCTTAAGGTTGCTGCGGCGAGTAACGTCAGTGATTTTTTCATGATAATGGTTTCCGTATTTTATTAGCGTTTATCTAACAGAGAGGTGATCACATCGCCGCAAAGCTGGATGATGAAGACAATGAGCAAAATCGTCACCGTCGCCACCAGCGTGACGTCGCTGTGGTTGCGCTGGAATCCTTCCAGATAGGCCAAATTCCCTAAACCACCGGCACCAATCACCCCTGCCATCGCGCTGTAGCTGACCAGCGCAATCAGCGTCACGGTGATCCCGGACACCAGAGCAGGAGAGGATTCCGGCAGTAAAACCCGAAAAATAAGCGTGCTTAGCCGTGCGCCCATCGAACGCGTCGCCTCAATAACCCCTTTGTCGACTTCACGCAGGGCAATTTCGACCAGACGCGCATAAAACGGTGCCGCCCCTACAATCAGCGCAGGCAACGCGGCATTAGCGCCGAGAATGGTGCCAACCATCGCTTTGGTAAACGGGATCAGCAGCACGATCAAAATGATGAACGGGATGGAACGAAAGATATTCACCACCAGCGAAATAACGCTATACACCGCGCGATTGTGAAACAGTCCGCCGCGTGCGGTCAGGAACAGCGCCAGACCAAGTGCAACGCCCAGGACAAAGGTCGCTGCGCCAGAAAGGACCGTCATGTAGAGCGTTTCCTGGGTTGCTGCCAGCAGTTGCTCCCACTTCAGATGAGGAAACAGTTCTTCAGCCATGGTTTATCACCTCGCCTTCAATGTCGCTCTGGCGCAGATCGGCCAAAATATTGTTCAATTGTTCCTCAGAGGCCACAACGTGCACCCAAAGCTGACCAAACACACCGTGTGCGGTTTGCGTCATCTTGCCGTGTAAAATGTTAAACGGCAGGCCATAGCGCAGGGTCAATTCGCCAACCACAGGCCGATGCGTACGTTGCCCGGTAAACGTTAGCTTGATCACCACACCGCCCAGCTCGCGGGCCAACTGTGGGTTAAACTCGTCTTCTTCGGTGTACTGACTCACCTGACGAACGAACTGTCGGGTGATCGGCTGTTGGGGATGGGTAAAGACGTTGAGCACGTCGCCTTCCTCAACGACCCTGCCGTTTTCCATTACCGCGACGCGATCGCAGATTTTGCGTACCACGTGCATTTCATGCGTGATCAGCACAATGGTTAATTTGAAGCGGCGATTAATATCGAGCAGCAAATCGAGGATCTGATCGGTAGTTTGCGGATCCAGCGCCGAGGTGGCTTCATCACACAGCAGAACGTCAGGATTGTTCGCCAGCGCACGGGCAATTCCTACCCGCTGTTTTTGCCCACCGCTAAGCTGGGACGGATACGCATTTTCACGACCGCTCAGCCCCACCAGCGAAATCAGTTCAGCAACTCGCGCTTTAATTGATGCTTTTGGTGCTCCAGCAATTTGCATAGAGAACGCAATATTTTCACTAACCGTTCGTGACCACAGCAAATTGAAGTGTTGAAACACCATGCTGATTTTCAGTCGCGCCTGACGTAAAGATTCCCCACGGGCGGCAGAGATATCGTGGCCGTTAATCGTTACGCTGCCTGAAGTCGGTTTTTCCAGACCATTAAGTAAGCGTATTAAGGTGCTTTTCCCCGCCCCGCTGTAACCAATAATTCCGTAAATCTGTCCCTGTTCAACCGTCAGGTTGACGTTATCGACAGCGGTAATGGCAAGCCTGCCTGGCGTAAACACTTTCGAAATATTTTTCAGGACAATCATGTCGTTTAGGTATCCGCTGCTGCTTATTGTTCTGCTGCTAGCGCTTTTGGCTGTTTAGCAGTATGGATGTCCAAACGAGTGTAATCAGTGAGATTGGCTTTTAAAATGAATTAAAACGCATTTGATATAACTTTTAGAAATATGTTGGTTTGGTCGGCGTTATACACAAAAAGTCAGGGATTGGGATGACAATTACACCTTGTTGCGCAACAAATGCTGCTGCGAATAACCTCTTTATCCATACCTGGAAACAAATTAATGAATATTTTCTGTAAAACTGCACAGAAGTGTTTTGAAACGATGTTTCCATTTTCCTTTTTGATAATTTTCAGCGTATAATGCGCGCCAATTGTCTCTTGAATGGTTTCAGCACATTGACCTGTAAAACTCAACGACTACAAAACTCACCATCCCGTTGGGCTGAAACACAAGCACACATTCCTCTGCACGCTCTTTCGATGTCACCTATCCTTAGTGCGAGGCATCACAACTTTCGTAACTCAGGTTTAGCTTCCCGTCCGTGCGCGGCGGGAGCCAGATTTCCATATCCTTCTCAACTTAAAGACTAAGACTGTCATGAAAAAGACGAAAATTGTTTGCACCATCGGTCCGAAAACCGAATCCGAAGAGATGTTAACCAAAATGCTGGACGCGGGCATGAACGTCATGCGTCTGAACTTCTCCCATGGGGACTATGAAGAACACGGTCAGCGCATCAAGAATTTGCGCAACGTCATGAGCAAAACCGGCAAGAAAGCCGCAATCCTGCTCGACACCAAAGGTCCGGAAATCCGTACCATCAAACTGGAAGGCGGTAACGACGTTTCCCTGAAAGCGGGCCAGACCTTCACCTTCACCACCGACAAATCTGTGGTCGGCAACAACGAAATCGTTGCTGTTACTTATGAAGGCTTCACTAAAGATCTGTCCGTCGGCAATACCGTTCTGGTTGACGATGGTCTGATCGGCATGGAAGTTACCGCTATCGAAGGTAATAAAGTTATCTGTAAAGTGCTGAACAACGGCGACCTGGGCGAAAACAAAGGCGTTAACCTGCCGGGCGTTTCCATCGCGCTGCCAGCACTGGCTGAAAAAGACAAACAGGACCTGATCTTCGGTTGCGAGCAAGGCGTTGACTTCGTTGCAGCATCCTTTATCCGTAAACGTTCTGACGTCGTTGAAATCCGTGAGCACCTGAAAGCGCACGGCGGCGAAAACATCCAGATCATCTCCAAAATCGAAAACCAGGAAGGCCTGAACAACTTCGACGAAATCCTCGAAGCATCTGATGGCATCATGGTTGCTCGTGGCGACATGGGCGTTGAGATCCCGGTTGAAGAAGTTATCTTCGCGCAGAAGATGATCATCGAAAAATGTATCCGTGCACGTAAAGTCGTTATCACTGCGACCCAGATGCTGGACTCCATGATCAAAAACCCGCGTCCGACCCGCGCTGAAGCCGGTGACGTAGCGAACGCCATCCTCGACGGTACCGATGCAGTAATGCTGTCTGGCGAGTCTGCAAAAGGTAAATACCCGCTGGAAGCCGTCACCATCATGGCAACCATCTGTGAGCGTACCGACCGCGTGATGACCAGCCGTCTGGACTTCAACAACGACAGCCGTAAACTGCGCATCACCGAAGCCGTTTGCCGTGGCGCGGTTGAAACTGCAGAAAAACTGGATGCTCCGCTGATCGTTGTAGCAACCCAGGGCGGTAAATCTGCTCGCGCAGTACGTAAATACTTCCCGGATGCCACCATCCTGGCGCTGACCACCAACGAAACTACCGCGCGTCAGCTGGTGCTGAGCAAAGGCGTAGTTGCACAGGTGGTTAAAGAAATCAGCTCTACCGATGATTTCTATCGTCTGGGTAAAGAAGTCGCTCTGGAAAGCGGTCTGGCTCAGAAAGGTGACGTTGTGGTGATGGTTTCCGGTGCACTGGTTCCGAGCGGCACGACCAACACGGCATCCGTTCACGTGCTGTAATAATTCCAACGCGAATTAATTTGCTTAAAAAAGCGCCCTGGTGGCGCTTTTTTTATTTTATCGATAGCTACAATTAATAAAAAATCAAATCGGATTTCACTATCTAATCCGTGATTATCTAAGATGAATCCGATGGAAGCTTTCTGTTTTCACTCGGGTTTTTAGCCGTTTTTGCACAATTCGATGCTTCTTTGAGCGAACGATCAAAAATAAGTGCATTCCCATCAAAAAAATATTCTCAACATAAAAAACTTTGTGTAATACTTGTAACGCTACATGGAGATTAACTCAATCTAGAGGGTATTAATAATGAATCGTACTAAACTGGTACTGGGCGCGGTAATCCTGGGTTCTACTCTGCTGGCAGGTTGCTCCAGCAACGCTAAAATCGATCAGCTGTCTTCTGACGTTCAGACTCTGAACGCTAAAGTTGACCAGCTGAGCAACGACGTGAACGCAATGCGTTCCGACGTTCAGGCTGCTAAAGATGACGCAGCTCGCGCTAACCAGCGTCTGGACAACGCAGCTACTAAATACCGCAAGTAATAGTATCTGTGTAATAAAAATGGCGCACATTGTGCGCCATTTTTTTTGCTCTGAATTTCCCTTCCCTGTTATTGCGTAGCGCGCACCTCTGCATCCTCTCCCGGCACGCCATTCTGTGCAGACTTCACTTCCGCGCCATTGCTTACGACCGACGCTTGCCCGGCCGTTACGGTGACCGGATAGCCCGCACGACGATACAAGGCTCTTTCCACCAAACTGTTATCCACGGCTTTATTGTCTTTAAACTGGGTAAAACCGGCTGGCAGCACATACGGCATGGTCTGGACGTTTTGCTCCTCTTCCGGCGACAGCGGTCGATGCACCTCGACATAGCGCATTCCGTTCGGCTCTATCGAATATTTTATCGGCTCATTAATCACCCGAACCGGCGTTCCTGTCCGGACCTGAGCAAACAGTGCTTTGATGTCCGGCGCGTTCATGCGAATACACCCAGAACTTACGCGCAGTCCCACGCTGTCAGGCGCACTGGTGCCATGGATCAGATATTCACCGTTTCCATGCGCCAGACGCAGTGCAAAGCGTCCTAACGGGTTATTTGGCCCGGCAGGTACTACCGGCGGTAATGTTATGCCGCGCTCCAAAGAGCGTTTACGGATGCCTGCTGTAGGGGTCCAGGTCGGATTCGGGATTTTCTGCCCAACCCGGGTTTCCATTACCGGCGTTTCCAGCCCCTGCAAACCGATACCAATTGGGAAAACCTGAACAATATTCTCTCCCGGCGGGAAGTAATACAGACGCAGTTCCGCCAGATTCACAATAATGCCTTCTCGTGGTGCATCCGGTAGCAGTAATTGCGAGGGAATAGTAATCAGCGTTCCGGGTTTAGGTACGGGGGCAATCGTATTATTGGCTTCAAGGATCAGCATTGCGGCGGTATCAAACTTACGGGCAATCGCCTGTAGGTTTTTATCGCCTTCCTGCACGGTGTAAGTTTGATTTTGCCCAACAAGACGGCTGTTCGCCTGAGGCAAAGGATAATCGACCGCCCATGCGGCCTGAATAGCGCTGTAAGCGCCGATTAGCATTAACGTAATAACAGACGCGCGTTTCATACTCACCCCCCTGGCGTTCCTGCCGGACGGCGTCGAGCGCCCGATCCGGCCTACGAGTCACTGCGTTGCACTACCTCACTCTTTCACGTCGAGCTGAAAATTGACGTGTTTTATCAGTTTAGCTAAGAGTTGCGGCTTTGGTGCGAATAGCCCGAATCATCGCCTCCAGCCCTTGTGAACGAGACGGTGTGAGATGCTGTGCGAGCGCCATTTTTTCAAACCACGGACGCACATCAAAATTCACAATATCCTGGGCCGTCATGCGGTCATATAAAATGAATACGACAGCGATAAGCCCTTTCACAATTGCCGCATCGCTGTCGCCCTGTAATTCAATAATTCCTTCAGCATTCTGACGCATGACAATCCATACCTGACTTTGACAGCCCTGGATGCTATTTTCCGTATTACGATCGACGTCGTTTAATTCCGGCAAACGCTGACCCAGTTCAATAATGTACAGGTATTTCTCTTCCCAATTAGCGCAACGCAGAAAATTACGCAACAACTTTTCTTTATCCGGTAGCGCAGCCATAACGCCTCCCTGTTATCCCAGTAAGTGATGAATACGCTTGAGGCCCGTTACCAGGCGATCCACTTCTTCGTGGGTGTTGTACATGGCAATCGACGCCCGGCACATCGCAGGAACGTTATAGTAGGCCATCAGCGGCATGGCGCAGTGATGCCCTGTCCGCACGGCGATGCCATAGTTATCAAGAAAACTCCCGACGTCATAGGCGTGATGTTTGCCGAGGTTAAACGCAATCACCCCCAGACGATTATCCGGCCCGTAGAGCGTTAAATCCGGCACATCCGACAACTGTTCCAGCGCATAGCGCATCAGGAATTGTTCATATTCGCTGATTTCAGTAAGCCCCAGCGCGGAAACATATTCAATAGCCGCGCCGAGTCCAATAATCCCCCCGGTGTTTGGCGTTCCGGCTTCAAACCGCCAGGGGGCTTTGGCCCACGTCGTCCCCTGGCTCAGGCTCACCGTCGCAATCATCGACCCACCGCCTTCCCACGGCGGCATCTCCTGCAGCAACGACTCTCTGGCATACAGAACGCCAATACCGGTTGGCCCGTAGAGCTTGTGCCCAGAGAAAACATAGAAGTCGCAATCCAGCACCTGCACATCCACCTGATGATGCATAACTGCCTGTGCGCCATCCACCAGCACTTTCGCACCGTATTGATGCGCCAGCTCAATCATCTCAACCAATGGGTTTTCCGTGCCCAGCACGTTAGACACATGGGTAATCGCCAGCAGTTTCGTGCGATCGTCAAACAGCGTCGGCAGCGTTTCCAGTTGCAACGTACCCTCTGTATTGAGCGGAATAACGCGCAGTTCTGCACCTACGCGGGCGCACAACATTTGCCAGGGCACAATATTGGCGTGGTGCTCCATTTCGCTGATGATAATGTTATCGCCCGCCCGCACATTGCTGCCGCCCCAGCTGTTAGCTACCAGGTTGATACCTTCCGTTGTGCCGCGAACAAACACCAGTTCTTCAGCTGAACGGGCGTTGATAAACAGCGAGGCGAGCTTGCGCACATTCTCCATTTTTTCCGTGGCCTGCGCGCTCAGCGTATGGATCCCGCGGTGGACCGCGGCATAGCCGTGACGGTAAAACTCGGCTTCGGCATCAATCACCTGGTTGGGCTTTTGCGCACTGGCGGCGCTATCCAGATACGCCAACGGTAAACCGTTCACTTCGCGCGTCAGGACCGGAAAATCAGCCCGCACTTTTTCAATGGGAAATGTCATGCTACGCCTCCCGGCAAGCGTTGGGCGATCCGTGCCAGGACCTGTTGTTTCAGCGTTTCCTCGCCCAGGGCTTCCGTCAGCTCAGCGGCAAACGCATAGAGAATCATTTGTTGGGCATCTTGCTGGCCGATCCCCCGCGAACGCAGATAGAACATCTGCTCGTCGTCGATCCGCCCTACCGTCGCCCCGTGGCTGCATTTCACGTCGTCGGCATAAATTTCAAGCTGCGGCTTGGTATCCACTTCCGCCAGTTTTCCGAGCAGCAAATTATTGTTGGTCATCTGACCGTCGGTTTTAATGGCGTGCTGAGCGACGTTGATCAGGCCATTGAATACCGCGCGCCCCTTATCGCTGACAATCGTTTTATGCAGTTGTCGACTGTTGCAATATCCCTTGTTGTGCGCAAGCCAGGTGCGGGTATCGCAGACTTCATTTTTCACCGGCATCGCCAGGCTGTTAAGCCGAAGCGTGGTGTTTTCGCCGTTAAGCTGGGTGCTGGTGTTATGGCGCAACACCGCATCACCGAGTAAAAAGCTGTGGCTGGCGGCCGTGGCATCAGCGCCCAACTGAATATCATTATGCGCGAAGTGGTGGCTGAGCGGATTCTCAAACGCCAGTTTGATGTGACGCAAGTGTGCGTTTGCCGCGACGTTCATCGTTAATCGTGCACCGGTAAAATGGCGATATTCGCTGAGGCTGACATAGTGTTCAATGACGGTGGCTTCTGCGCCTTCTGCCAGGTGCAGATGGTGGCGATAGTGCGCCGTATTCACCTCATCGCCCGCCAGCCCCTGGGTAATGTGCAGCAGCAGCAACGGTTTTGCCGGTCGCTGGTTACGCTTCACCTGAATGTGCGTTACGCTGCGGGAGAGGCTTTCGGTCAGGTGCAGAAAGACTTCCGGTTGGATAGCCGCCGGTAGCGACTGGCGCACATCATCAACGGTAATGTTAAACCCGCTACCTTCTGCGCTGTCGCTGAGCGTTGGACAGAATTGCCCGTCAACAAACACCAGGCGGACAGCATCAATAGCCGGCGCTAACGCTTCACACTGGGCGGACGTTATCTCAGTGACATGACTGACAAACTGGCTGTTGGTTAATCCTTCCAACGGCGTGTATTTCCAGTCCTCATGCTTACGCGTTGGCAGTCCCAGACGCAGCATCTGCTGCAGGTGCTGCTGGGCATGGTGCGAGCGCGTCTCCCCTTGCGTTTCAAACAGATGATGCCACTGTTGCAGCACGTTACTGCTGTTCGCTAAGCCAGCCATAACCTTGCTCCTCCAGTTGTTTGACCAGCGTGAAATCGCCGGATTTCACAATTCGCCCCTGGTAGAGAACGTGCACATAATCGGGTTTGATGTAATCCAGGATGCGCTGATAGTGGGTGACAATAATGAATGAACGTTGCCCGTCGCGCAGCGAGTTCACGCCATCCGCAACGACTTTCAGCGCGTCGATATCCAGCCCGGAGTCCGACTCATCAAGAATGCACAGCTGAGGTTCCAGCACCGCCATTTGCAAAATGTCATTACGCTTTTTCTCGCCACCGGAGAAACCAACGTTGACCGAACGCGTTAACAAATCTTCCGGCATCTTCAATAACGCGATTTTCTCTTCCATCAGATCCTGGAAGTCAAACCTGTCCAGCGACTCTTCGCCACGGTAGCTGCGCACCGCATTCAGTGCCGTTTGCAGGAAAAACTGATTACTGACGCCGGGGATTTCTACCGGATACTGAAATGCCATAAAGATCCCTTCACCGGCCCGGTCTTCGGGTGACAGTTCCAGTAAATCCTTACCGTTGAATTCTACCGTCCCGCCGGTGACTTCGTAGTCATCGCGCCCGGCGAGCGTTGCGGAAAGCGTACTTTTCCCGGAGCCGTTCGGCCCCATAATGGCGTGTACCTCTCCTGGGCCAATATCCAGGCTCAGCCCACGCAGGATCGCCTTATCTTCCACACTGACCTGTAAATTTTTAATGCTTAACATGTGCTTTCCTTAAATTTTAACCGACGCTGTGTTCAAGACTTATGGCGAGAAGTTTTTGCGCTTCAACGGCAAATTCCAGCGGCAGTTCAGAGAACACGTCTTTACAGAAACCATTGACGATCATCGAAATGGCATCCTCTTCGCTGATGCCGCGCTGCAAACAGTAAAACAGTTGGTCTTCACCAATGCGCGAGGTCGTGGCTTCATGCTCAAGCTGGGCGCTATTGTTACGACACTCCACATACGGGAAGGTGTGCGCTCCACAATCCGCGCCAATCAGCATCGAGTCGCATTGGGTATAGTTGCGGGCGTTGGTTGCGGTCGGCATGATCTTCACTAAGCCGCGATAGCTGTTTTGACTGTGTCCCGCAGAGATCCCTTTCGAGATAATGGTCGATTTGGTGTTCTTGCCGATGTGGATCATCTTGGTGCCGGTATCGGCCTGCTGGTAACCACTGGTCAACGCGACGGAGTAGAATTCGCCGATAGAGTTGTCGCCGCGCAGAATACAGCTTGGGTATTTCCAGGTAATGGCCGAGCCGGTTTCCGACTGCGTCCACGACATTTTGCTGTTTTCGCCTTCGCACAGAGCGCGCTTGGTGACGAAGTTCAAAATGCCGCCGGTGTTACCGTCACCAGGGAACCAGTTTTGTACCGTCGAGTATTTCACTTCGGCATCTTTGTGGATGATGACTTCCACCACCGCGGCATGCAGTTGGTAGCTATCGCGTACCGGGGCTGAACAGCCTTCGATATAGCTGACGTAACTGCCCTCATCCGCAACCAGAATGGTGCGTTCAAACTGACCGGTTTTTTCCGCATTTATACGGAAATAGGTCGACAGTTCCATTGGGCAACGCACACCTTTCGGGACATAAATAAACGTGCCGTCGGAGGCCACCGCCGCATTCAGCGCCGCAAAGAAATTGTCATTACCCGGGACAACCGTACCCAGATATTGTTTTACCAGCTCAGGGTGATCGTGAATCGCCTCACCAAACGAACAGAAAATAATGCCCTGTTCCGCCAGTTTATCGCGATAAGTTGTCGCCACCGACACCGAGTCAAAAATGGCATCAACCGCCACCTCTTTGCCTTCGCGGACCGGCACGCCAAGCTGCTCAAATGCGTCCTCAACTTCTTTACTTAAAAACGCATTCGCCCCCGTTTGCTGCACCGCGCCCGGCTCAGACGCGCAGGTTTCATCGCAATTACCGCAGGACGGCGCGGAGTAATAACTGTACTCCTGGTAGTTCAGCTTATCGTAATGCGCTTTTAGCCAGTGCGGCTCTTCCATGGTCAGCCACGCTTTAAAGGCATTCAGGCGAAATTCCAGCATCCAGTCGGGTTCATTACGTTTTGCCGAAATCGCGCGCACGACATCTTCGTTAATCCCTTTCGCCAGCTCATCGGTTTGTAGATGGGTGAAGAAGCCCTCTTTGTAATTAAGGTGCCCGCCAGCCCAGGTGTTGACATCGTCAGTTGCTTCAGTATTACGAGACATAGTACCGCCTATACCCCAAAACTTTCGCCACAGCCGCATTCGTTCTGGGCTTTCGGGTTATGAAATTTAAATAGCTGATTTAATCCTTCGCGCACGAAATCGACTTCTGTGCCGTCGATGAACGGCATCGCCTGTAACGGTACATAAAGTCTGGCCCCCTCCGTTTCAAACAGCAGATCGTCTTTTTCCGCCTGGCGAACGGTGTCCAGCACGTAGCCAAATCCCGCGCATCCCGTTTGCTTCACGCCTAAACGCACGCCTAACATGTCGGGTTGCTTTGCCACCAGCTCGCGGATGTGCGCCGCAGCCGCTGGCGTTAACGTCAGACCACGCCAGGCAAAATCGTCCGGGTTAAATGTTCCTGAATGCAATTCCATAGGGTTACCTCGAGTCACTAGCTTTCAAGCTATAACAACATGTTAGTGATAATGATTATCACTTCAACCCCTCAACAGCAGGGGCATTCGGGTTAATCGCCCTTTTTGCCCCCTTTTACTAAGCATAGACCCTGCTGCGTGGGTTAACAGGGATGGATTTTTTTGTTCAATGCATTGATTAATAATGGATTTTAACAATTGAATCGTACAGACAGGTCAAAGGCTAAAAGATGTATAGATAATGTCTATTTAAGTGATAAGTTTTAAAAATTTAATGAAATCATACGACTATTGTATAATCATTAACTTAATCTCTTCTTGTTATAGACAAAAACGGACTAGTTAATCCTCTAAATTGCGCCCCAGCGCGTTTTTGCCCCCCAAACTTCACCCTTTTTCATGCGCCCTCTGCGCGTGATTTATCCAAAACACCACAACGCCTTCCGAACAAAATCGACAGTACGGTTTGCGCGTCTACTTTTAAGATCCTGCTTGATAGCATTACAAAGACTTTCTCAATATCAGAATTAAGCAATATATTTCGCTTCAAAATCTCACTATTCTTATATGTGCACCATTACTATTCTTTTTTAATTCTAAGCTTTTTATTTCTATCATAAATATCAATAAAACATAATAAAAATGTATGACATTTATTGCCTTGCGTATTCATGCGTCATGTCGTTTATTACAGTTTCCTTGCGTATGTGAAATGGAGTTTTAAATGGCTATACCTGCGTATTTGTGGTTAAAAGATGATGGAGGAGCAGACATCAAGGGTTCTGTAGATGTTCGCGACCGTGTGGGGAGCATTGAGATCTTAGGGTTTAGTCATGGCCTGCACCTCCCTACCGACAACAACACAGGGAAAATAACAGGAACACGAGTACACACCGCTCTTATATTTGAAAAGGAGTTTGATAGCTCCAGTCCATATTTTTACAAAGCAGTAGCCACTGGACAAACCCTTAAAGAGGCCGAATTTAAATGGTACAAAATCAATGATGCAGGACAGGAAGTTGAATACTTCAATATGCTACTCGAAACAGTGAAGGTGGTTTCAATTTGTCCTCTAATGCATGACGTGAAAAACGCAGCCACTGAAAAACACAATCACCTTGAAAGTATTGCTCTTAGATATGAACGAATAACCTGGAAACACTGCGACGGGAATATAATATTTTCTGATTCCTGGAGTGAACGGTGATTCGTTGCACATTTCATTTAAACGGTGGGCAGCTATCAAATCTTAGCTGCCCCGGAGTTGGCTTCTTCCCTGCATATTCAGGTAACAGTGGGGAGCATAGAAACAACCCTGAATCGGTAGCAATTAAGGATATCGGGCCGCTTCCTCCCGGTAAATACTATATTGTTTCGCGTCCGAAAGGCGGGATTTTCAGCGCAATTAAAGATTATACTGCGTCAGAGATTAGCGGTTCAGACCGCGATATCTGGTTCGGATTATTCAGAGAGGATGAAAAATTAGATGACGTTACGTTCTATAACAAGGTCAGCCGTGGGTATTTCAGATTGCACCCAGCGGGGTATAATGGCGTCAGTAATGGCTGTATAACTCTTCCCAGTAGAGCTCATTACAACATACTCCGGGAAGCACTTTTAAGTACTCCACAAATGCTGATTACCCCCAGCCTTCGTGCATACGGCACTATTCAGGTGTATTAATGAAACATATTAAAAAAGTCATCACATGGTATTTATTTGCAATATCTTGGGTTTGTTTTTTTTATTTATTTTCAAATATTTACCTGAAAATAAATTATTTGATTTAATCTATCCCGATGTGAAAGAGATGGACCCCAGCGTCTGGGACAATACACACATGACCGTTATCTTTATGGGCGCATTATTATTGAACGGAATTTTTATATTGTTCATGTCGATGATAATGGAAAGATGCAAAAATTAAATGAAAATGCTTAACAGTGGGACTTCAGTCCCACTGTTTTCAGTATCGAACCTACCCCACTGCCAATTTAGGCGAGTTCACATTCCACAACTCTACTGGCTGGCAACAAGGTCATCTAGTCAGTATGCGTCGTTGATAGCCAGTTGCCTACAGCACTGTCCTCAATCGCAAGGCTGGTTAAAGAAAATTCTTTAGATTTAGATATATACTCATTTTACAGAATTACTATCTATTTAGAGATACGTAGGAATGACGGGAGGGAAAAAATTCAAATTATGAACAAACAACAAAAAACCCTTAAGGCTGCTTGCTGGCAGGCTTAAGGGTTCCGGCCCCATCCGGCGCTTATCTCCGGCACTCACGATGGCTTAGCTCTTGAAGGGGCGATAAGAATAATCTCACTTCCGGATATGTTTTGTTTAACACAAATTGCGATTTGACTATTTTATAAGCGTATTCAATCAATTATTAGGCGCTGTTTTTCACTGAGCGCGTCCAGCAACAGGCGCAGTCCTGCAGGCTGATGCTCCCGCGAAAGATATAAACCATAAATTGGCAGGCTTTTTGGTTGAAGCTCGGGCAAGAGTCTAACCAGCTTTCCCTGTGCCAGCCCTTCCCGCGCCTCCAGTTCCGGCACCAGCGCAATACCCGTTCCCGCCAACGCCGACTCACAGAGCAACGAAGAGATCCCGGCGCTCAAATTGCCTTTAATCGCAACAGCGGCAGCCCGCCCCTGGGCATCCAGAAAGTGCCAGGATTTTCCGGCAAACCCGCTATAGTAGAGACAATTATGCCGCGTAAGGTCGTCGATAGTCTCAGGGGTGCCATGCTGATGCAGGTACTCTACAGACGCGCACAGTACCGATTTACAGTCGCCAAGGCGACGGGCGATAGTTCCAGGTTCAGGATTTTCCGTTATACGGATCGCCACATCAATGCGTTCTCCCACAAGGCTTACCGGTTGATTATTGATCTCCACCTCGATACGCAGTTGCGGATACTTCGTCAGAAACGCGGGCAGTACCGGCGCTAAAATATGCATAGCTGTAAAATGCGCACAGGCCACACGTAGCGTGCCAGAGGGAGTTTGCGCGGCGCTGGCGGCACCAATATCCAGCGAAAGCTGCGCCAGAGAACGCGTTTTCACTAATGCCTCTTCACCCGCTGGCGTGATCGTCAGACGGCGCGACGAGCGATGGATAAGCCTTGCACCCGCCCATTTCTCCATCTCGTCGAGGTAACGACTGACCATCGGACGGGAAAGCCCCAGCGCACGCGCGGCGGCGCTCAGACTGCCCAAATCACAGATATGGTTGAATACCGTTGCCGCCATCACTCTGTCCATTGCATCCCATCCGATCGTTTTATGAAACTCAGCATGTCCTAATAAGGGAATTCTAACAGATCCGAATTTCCTTAAAATACAGGAACTATCAAAAGACAATTTCCTGCACAAGGATACCTGGCATGAAAGTTAAAACGCTGGCCCTGCTGTTACCTCTGTTCGCCTCTTCAGCCTTTGCCGCGACGCTACAGCTGGACGTCTACAATCCACAGGACAAGGCTATTTTCCCGGTCTCTTCAACGCTGGTTTCAGGACCGAAAGAAGCAATATTGTTTGACGCACAGTTCAGTACTAAAGATGGTGAACAGCTGGTGCAGATGATTCGCGCCAGCGGTAAAACGCTGAAGGCCATCGTGATCACCTCCGGCGATCCGGATTTCTATTTCGGACTGCAGCCTATCGTCAAAGCCTTCCCACAGGTAAAAGTCCTGGCAACACCGCACGTAGTAGACCATATCCGTGCCACCAAAGAGGCCAAACTGCAATTCTGGGGTCCGCAAATGAAGGATGGTGCGCCAACATCGCTCACCGTTCCGCAAGCGACAACGCAAACGCATTTCACGGTTGATGGTGAAACGCTGGAGCTGCGCCACCCTAATGATTATGCAGCCTACGTCTGGATCCCGGCGAACCGTGCCATTATTGGCGGTACCGGCGTGGCGTCTGGTATACACGTCTGGACGGCGGATACGCAATCTGCAGAACAGCGTAGCGCGTGGCGTAGCGTACTGAGCGAAATGCAGAAGTTACAACCCACCCAGGTGGTCCCGGGGCATTACATCGGCGAACGCCCTGCGGGCGATAAAGCGATTCGCTTCACACAGGACTATCTGCAATCGTTTGAGCAGGCGTTAGGGGCGAAGAAAGGTTCGGATTATGTGATTAAAACCATCACCGCGGCATGGCCAGGTCTTGCAGACGCAAGTTCTCTGGAGCTAAGTGCGAAGGTTAATACTGGTGAGATGAAGTGGTGATCGAGATTTAACGCAAAAAATAACCCCGAACGCGTGTCGGGGTTTCATTACGATAAGCATACCGGAATCAATGAACGCCCATGCGCCAGGCAAAATAGATCTCTTCTTTAAGTTCAGTCGAAGAAAGCGTCAATAAATCCGCGAACTCCAGCTCTAACTGTTTCAGTCTTTTCAGGTACTGAGCTGGTGAAAGATCGGTTTTATCACGACGTAAAAACTCTATTGCCAGTTGGGCCGGGTCTAATTGGGTAGACATATCATCCTCGCTTGTGTTCAAAACCTGCACAGTATAACACCATTCCCTGTGCAGATAATGACCAAAAGCAATATGCATCACAAAATTGCTGTCGTCAGACGCGACGTACAGCACAATCGTCCCTGCTCATCGAAGATTTCGATTTGCCATACCTGATGACGGGAGCCGGTATGCACCGCGCGACATACCCCTCTGACGCGCCCTTCCCGCGCCGAGCGAATATGGTTGGCGTTGACCTCCAGGCCCACCACTTTCTGCTCACCCTGAGTACACAGGTAGCCAGCCACCGAACCAATGCTCTCAGCCAGCACTACGGACGCGCCGCCGTGCAGCAAACCAAAAGGTTGTTTAGTACGGTGGTCTACCGGCATTGTGGCTTCCAGCGTGTCATCGCCAATGTGCACAAAACGAATATCGAGCAGCCCAACCATATTTCCTTCACCCATGGCGTTGAGCGCTTCGAGTGTGACTTCACGTTTCCAGATCATCCTATAATCTCCAGCAGTGCCTGTAATGGATGGCGAACGCCCGTGCCTTCAACGCGTTTAACCTGACTGCGACAGGAGTATCCGGTAGCCAGACAACGGTTACGCGGCAATCGTTGCATTGCCTGGTGCCATGATAGCTCATAGATCCCCAGTGAGTTCTGATGATTCTTCACTTCGTGGCCATAGGTGCCCGCCATACCACAGCACCCTACGCTGATGTTCTCCAGCTTTGCACCAAAGCGGGCAAAAATAGCCGCCCACTGAGCAGGCGCGCCCGGCAGGGCCGTCACTTCGGTACAGTGTCCAAAGAAGTACCACGGTTCACCGCCCACAGCGACTGGCGGCTGTGACTCTACAACTGTCGATAACCATTCGTTGGCGAGTAACACATGGAAATCGCCCCGCTGTTCCCCGAGCGCCAGTTTGTATTCATCGCGATAGCAAAGCACCAGAGCCGGATCGACACCCACCATCGGAATATTCAGCTTCGCCACCCGATTGAGAAACTCAGATGTTTTCTTTGCGGTTTTAGCAAAACGGTTTAAAAAGCCCTTAATATGCTGGGCCTTGCCGTTTGGCGAAAACGGCAACAGTACCGGCTGCAAACCCAGCTTTTCAACCAGACGTATAAAATCAGCCACCACCTGTGCATCGTAATAGCTGGTGAACGGATCCTGCACCACCAGCACCGTACGGGCTTTTTGCTCAAGGCTGAGTAATTCGAGCTGTTCCAGCGTCATATTAGCGGAACGATGGCCAACTAACTGACGTTGAAGCGACGGCGCAGACAGCAGCGGTAAGTCGACCATGCCGATGTGCTTTTTAGCCAGATTACGCACCAGCGGCTGGTTGATGAAGAAGTTAAACGTGTTGGGCGCCCGCGCCATTAACGGCGCATAACTCTCAACGGTCGCCACCATGTGATCGCGCAACGGCCGCAGATAACGCGTGTGATACAACTGCAGGAAGCGTGAGCGGAACTCCGGCACATCGATTTTAATCGGGCACTGTGTGGAACAGGCTTTACACGCCAGACAACCCGACATTGCCTCTTTCACTTCGTGCGAGAAATCGTATTCGCCTTTGCGCGCATGCCAGCTATTGCGGGTACGGGCAATCAGCGTACGTAAACTGGCACGTTTTTCCGGTAGCTCTTTTTCCAGCTGTAGCGGGTCAATCCCGCGATCTGCCAACAGACGCAGCCATTCACGCACCAGCGTAGCTCGCCCTTTCGGTGAATGGATGCGGTTGAGGCTGATTTTCATCGACGGACACATCGGGCTTTTCGCATCAAAGTTAAAGCATAACCCATTGCCGTTACACTCCATCGCCCCACGCCACTCCTGGCGTACGGCCAGCGGGATCTGACGGTCATACGTTCCGCGCTTCACCGCGTCCACTTTCATCATCGGCGCATCAACATCCTCCGGTGGACAGATTTTGCCCGGATTGAGCCGGTTTTGCGGATCAAACACCGATTTCACTTTACGCAGTTCTCGATACAGTTCCTCACCGAAGAACGCCGGGCTATATTCTGCACGAAAACCTTTCCCGTGCTCGCCCCACAGCAGACCGCCATATTTTGCCGTCAGCGCGACAACATCGTCAGAAATGCGTTTCATCAGCACTTCCTGCTGCGGGTCGCACATATCCAGCGCCGGTCTGACGTGCAGCACGCCTGCATCCACGTGACCAAACATGCCGTAACTCAGGCCGTGGCTATCGAGCAGCGCACGGAACTCGGCAATATAGTCAGCCAGATGTTCCGGCGGAACGCAGGTATCTTCAGCAAACGGAATCGGCTTCGCGGCCCCTTTCGCATTCCCCAGCAGACCGACGGCTTTTTTACGCATCGCGTAAATGCGCTCGACGCCTGCCAGCTCGGTACATAGCTGCCAGCCTATAACACCCGCTTCCTGACGCGCGATTAAGCCATCCAGCCGTTCGCACAGTGCGCTGACCTGCGAATCAATCAATGCTTCATCGTCACCGGCAAACTCCACAATATTCAGACCCAGCATCTCTTTATCCGCCACATCGGTAATCAATTCACTTACCGAGTGCCAGACAATATCTTCCCGTGCCAGGTTAAGCACTTTGGAGTCGACGGTTTCTACCGACAGCGCGCGCGCTTCCACCATCACCGGGGCATTACGCAATGCCGAGTCGAAAGAGTCGTACTTAACGTTAACCAGTTGTCTGACTTTGGGTAGCGGCGTGATATCCAGACGGGCTTCGGTGATAAACGCCAGCGTACCTTCAGAGCCAGTAAGAATGCGGGTTAAATCAAATTCGGTCATCTCATCGTTAAAGACGTGCCGCAGATCGTAACCGGTCAGGAAGCGATTAAGTTTCGGGAATTTATCAATGATCAGCTGTCGGTTGTCGCGGCAACGCTCATAAACCGTCTTGTAGATGCGGCCAATAGTGGTGTTGCTATTACCCAGCGTTTGGGCAAGTTCGACCGGCATTGGCTGGGTATCAAGAATATCGCCGCCCATCAGCACCGCGCGGATACCCAGCACGTGATCGGAGGTTTTACCGTAAACCAACGAGCCTTGTCCGGATGCGTCGGTATTGATCATCCCCCCCAGAGTTGCCCGGTTACTGGTGGATAACTCGGGGGCAAAGAAATAGCCGTAAGGCTTCAGAAACTGGTTGAGCTGGTCTTTTATCACCCCGGCTTCAACCCGCACCCAACCTTCCTGCACATTGATTTCAATGATGCGGCTCATATAGCGGGACATATCAACAATAATGCCCTGATTCAGCGCCTGACCGTTGGTCCCGGTGCCGCCGCCGCGTGGGGTAAAAATCAACGAAGAGAAAAGAGGTTCCGCCGCCAGACGAGCGATGAGCGCCACATCTGCGGTTGAACGAGGGAATACGACAGCATCAGGAAGCAGCTGATAAATACTGTTATCCGTCGACATTGTCAGACGATCGGCATAGCTCGTTGCCGTATCACCCGTAAATCCTTGCTGCTCCAGTGCCTGCAAAAAATTGAGCACCAGTTGAACGACACCTGGCGCCTGAGAAATTTGTGGAATCATTATAGTGACCCTTTCCTGCGGTCTGTGTTGTGAATTTAATCGTTTGCGTGTTGCTTTGTTTGTTGTATCACATTTTTTTCTAATACGCTCAGCAGATTTACAGGCAGAATCCGCCTGTTAAAAACCGCTGAAATTGCTCATCATTACAGGGTGTCATTTAAGTGTTCACGTCGCGTCAACGTTCTGGCGCAAAGACAAAGGTGAAAAGTATTTATGGTAAATTTCCGCCAGCCCAAGGATATTGCACAAGTGCTGCTATCGGCGCTGTTTTTAGCCGTCATGATTGTGGCCTGTCTTTGGATTGTTCAGCCCTTTATCCTCGGTTTTGCATGGGCGGGGACGGTGGTCATTGCGACCTGGCCGATCCTGCTACGCTTACAAAAATTGCTCTGGGGCCGTCGCTCGCTGGCTGTGCTGGTGATGACCCTGCTGCTGGTGCTGTTGTTCATCATTCCTATCGCGCTACTGGTCAATAGCATTGTTGATGGCAGCGGGCCATTGATCCATGCCGTAACCGCAGGCGATATGACCCTGCCGGATCTGGCGTGGCTGAACAGTATTCCGTTGGTCGGCGCAAAATTGTATGCCGCGTGGCACAGTCTGCTGGATATGGGCGGCGCGGCCATCATGGCCAAGGTTCGTCCTTATATCGGCACGACGACGACCTGGTTTGTTGGCCAGGCTGCACATCTTGGCCGCTTTATGATGCACTGTGGTCTGATGCTGCTGTTCAGCGCCCTGCTGTACTGGCGCGGTGAACAGGTGGCGTTAGGTATTCGCCACTTCGCTTGTCGCCTGGCATCCAAACGTGGCGATGCCGCCATTCTGCTGGCAGCACAAGCCATTCGCGCCGTCGCATTAGGCGTTGTGGTCACCGCGCTGGTGCAGGCAGTGCTCGGTGGCATTGGTCTGGCGGTAACCGGCGTGCCGTACGCCACGTTGCTGGCGGTATTGATGATCCTGTCTTGTCTGGTGCAACTGGGGCCATTGCCGGTGCTGGTCCCGGCCATTATCTGGCTGTACTGGACGGGCGATTCAACCTGGGGCACGGTGCTGCTGGTGTGGAGCGGCGTGGTCGGAACGCTGGATAACGTTATTCGCCCGATGCTGATTCGCATGGGGGCCGATTTGCCGCTGATCCTGATTCTCTCAGGGGTCATCGGCGGACTGATTGCCTTCGGCATGATTGGTCTGTTTATCGGCCCGGTGGTACTGGCCGTGTCCTGGCGTCTGTTCTCCGCCTGGGTAAACGAAGCCCCTGCGCCAGGTAGCGATCCCGACGAAATCCTCGAAGAAATTGCTGAAATCGAACGCAATAAGTAATCCCACGTCAGGCGGCACCGCCGCCTGATTGTTTAACATTGCTAATCAATTCCGCCCGCTTACTGAATAAGACCCAACGTTATCCTTCTTTAAATACTCATTTGCTTCGCAAATTATTTACAGTTTTTAAACTATTGAGATGAATCTGATCGACGTAAAAAATCAGTATGCCTACTATTAGCCCATGGCTTTAGATCAACACATTGATTTATAAGCATGGAAATCCCCTGAGTGAAACAACGAATTGCTGTGTGTAGTCTTTGCCCATCTCCCACGATGGGCTTTTTTTTGTCCTTCGCGCGCCTCGCCACCAGCCTTACCGCACCACAGCTCCCCTCTTCCCCGTTGATAAACAAATAATATTGCACAAGATACTGTGACTCTCTTCAAGCCGAAATATCCACAGCAATGTTATTACTATTCCACCGTCTTTTATGAGGTGATCAAATAATGAACGCATTAGAACTCCAGGCTATCCGCCATATTTTTGCTATGACGGTAGAAGAAAGCGCTATGTATATCTCGCGGGATCACAATGTTGCCGCCTGGCAACAATGGGAGAATGGCGAAAGGGAAATCCCGGAAGACATCACGCGCATTTGTGCAGAAATGAAAGCCAGACGAAAGTTAAGAATTAACGCCATTATCGAAAAAATAAATAACCGTATCGGTAATAACACCATGCGTTTCTTTCCCGATCTGATCTCTTTTCAGGCGGTTTATCAGCACGATGATTTTCTCGACTGGAAAATCTATCAATCGGCCGCTGTTGAACTGTATGCCCACGATCTTGAGCGTTTGTGTTAAGAGACCGCAGCGCCACACTCATTTAGCCTTTTCGCTGAGTAACATATTATGAAAAACACCTATTTCTCCACTGCGATAGGGCTGTACTTTAATTACCTGGTACACGGCATGGGGGTCATTCTGATGAGCCTCAATATGTCTTCACTGGAACAACAGTGGCACACCGATGCCGCAGGGGTCTCAATTGTTATTTCCTCACTCGGCATTGGCCGTTTAAGCGTGTTATTGGTGGCGGGCATGCTTTCCGATCGCTATGGCCGCAGACCGTTTATTATTTTCGGCATGGTCTGCTACCTGCTGTTCTTTGTAGGCATCATCAATACTCACAGCATTTATATTGCCTATGCTTTTGGATTTTTAGCCGGAATGGCAAACAGTTTTCTTGACGCCGGAACCTACCCCAGCCTGATGGAGGCGTTTCCCCGCTCTCCCGGCACGGCTAATATCTTAATTAAAGCGTTTGTTTCCATCGGTCAGTTTCTGCTGCCGATGATTATCAGTCTGCTGGTGTGGGCAGAACTTTGGTTTGGCTGGTCCTTCCTTGTGGCGGCCGCGGTAATGCTAATCAATGGCATATTTTTGTTTCGCTGTCGATTCCCGGCCCATCCTGGGCATCAAGCCCCCCTCAAGGCATTACCCGTTGAACAGAAAAGCATACAATCTGAACATCGTTGTTCTCTTCTCGATCTCACCAGTTACACTCTGTACGGCTACATCGCCATGGCGACATTTTATCTGATAAGCCAGTGGTTGGCACAGTACGGACAGTTTGTCGCCGGGATGTCCTACACCTTATCGATCAAGCTGTTAAGCATTTACACCTGCGGTTCTCTACTGTGTGTGTTGATCACCGCGCCACTGGCACGAAAGACGGGGCGCGCAACCTCTCTGTTAATGCTGTACACCTTTATCTCATTTATCGCATTGCTGATGGTCTGCCTGCATCCGTCGATCTACATGGTGATCGTCTTCGCGTTTGTCATCGGTTTCTCTTCAGCCGGAGGCGTTGTACAAATCGGTTTAACGCTGATGGCCGCACGCTTTCCCGATGCGAAGGGCAAAGCTACCGGGATTTACTACAGCGCGGGCAGCATTGCGACCTTCACCATCCCACTGATAACGGCAAGACTCTCGCAGACCAGCATTGCTCACATCATGTGGTTTGATACCGGCATAGCCGCGGTAGGCTTCCTGTTAGCATTGTTTATTGGCTATCGCAGCCGTATCGCGACAAAGCAGCAACTAAACATGGCGACGGTCGTAAAATAACGCGGATGCAATATTGTTCTCCCCCGCTGCAAAATAATTGGTCGCGGTTTTAAAACTTCAGCAAAATGTTGGTTGAAAGAATTAAGTTTCACAGTTGAGCATGCAACATACCTGGTAACTTAAACGCCATGCTATGTAGGCACAATATCAGCACCCCGGTATATTAATCACAAGGTCCCCGCAATTTAAACAAAATCGACGAGCACAGAACAATTTTAAAATCCGCAAGGAGTTGTGAACATGTCTCAAAATAAGACCTTTAATACGCCATTTCTTTTGGCGATAATCTGTATTTATTTAAGTTATTTTTTACACGGCATTAGTGTCATTACACTGGCGCAAAATATGAGCTCTCTCGCAGAAAAATTCTCCACTGACAATGCTGGGATAGCCTATTTAATTTCCGGA
The DNA here is from genome assembly GCF_025106035.1 of Citrobacter sp. XY323. Taxonomy (NCBI): domain Bacteria; kingdom Pseudomonadati; phylum Pseudomonadota; class Gammaproteobacteria; order Enterobacterales; family Enterobacteriaceae; genus Citrobacter; species Citrobacter sp. XY323. Next base: position 50,151 of record NZ_JANYUK010000003.1, on the reverse strand, counting down.
ATTGGTCTTGGCCGCCTGGTGAGTATTTTATTCTTTGGTGTGCTCTCAGATAAATTTGGTAGACGGGCTATCATTCTGTTAGGGGCAATTCTGTACATGCTGTTTTTCTTCGGCATTCCCGCCAGCCCGAATCTGATGATTGCCTTTATTCTCGCTGTTTGTGTCGGCGTCGCTAACTCGGCCCTGGATACAGGTGGCTATCCGGCTTTGATGGAATGCTTCCCTAAGGCGTCTGGGTCAGCGGTTATCCTGGTTAAAGCGATGGTCTCATTCGGGCAGATGATCTACCCCATCGTCGTCAGCACCATGCTGCTCAACCATATCTGGTATGGCTATGCGGTCATTATCCCGGGGGTACTGTTCGTCGTCATAACGTTGATGCTGCTCAAAAGCCGTTTCCCCAGCCAGATGGTGGATGCGGGCATTGCAAAAGAGCTACCGCAGATGAACAGTAAACCGCTGGTCTGGCTGGAAGGCGTAGCCTCCGTTATGTTTGGGGTGGCCGCATTCTCGACCTTTTACGTCATCGTAGTCTGGATGCCGAAATACGCGATGGCATTTGCCGGCATGGCAGAAGCCGACGCGCTGAAAACCATCTCTTACTACAGTATGGGTTCGCTGGTCTGCGTGTTTATTTTTGCTGCACTGCTCAAGAAAATGGTTCGACCCATTTGGGCGAATGTGTTTAACGCCGGGCTGGCAACCCTCACCGCAGCGGTTATCTATTTATATCCATCCCCATTGGTGTGTAACGCCGGTTCATTTCTTATCGGGTTTTCTGCCGCAGGCGGTATTTTACAGCTCGGCGTTTCGGTGATGTCAGAGTTTTTCCCCAGGAGCAAAGCCAAGGTCACCAGTATTTATATGATGATGGGGGGCGTAGCCAACTTTATTATCCCATTAATCACCGGATACCTTTCAAACATTGGCCTGCAGTACATCATTTTGCTGGACCTCGCATTTGCTTTGCTGGCCTTCATCACCGCCATCATCGTCTTTATTCGTTACTACCGCGTATTTGATATTCCCAAAAATGATGTGCGGTTGGGCGAACGTTATTTTCAATAAATTGCTTAGAAGGAGTATCAAATGGACGTAACTGCAAAATATGAACTGATTGGTCTGATGGCCTACCCTATCAGACACAGCTTGTCGCCTGAAATGCAAAATAAGGCATTAGAAAAAGCGGGATTACCTTTTACCTACATGGCATTTGAAGTCGATAACTCCACGTTTGCTAATGCGATTGCCGGGCTGAAGGCCTTAAAAATGCGCGGTACCGGAGTCTCAATGCCCAACAAGCAGCTGGCATGTGAATATGTTGATGAATTAACGCCTGCAGCCAAACTGGTCGGCGCGATTAATACTATCGTCAATGATGATGGTTACCTGCGCGGCTACAATACTGATGGCACGGGGCATATTCGCGCCATCAAGGAAAGCGGTTTCGATATCAGGGGTAAAACCATGGTACTGTTGGGCGCAGGCGGCGCGTCAACGGCCATTGGCGCCCAGGCGGCGATTGAAGGCATCAAAGAAATCAAACTCTTTAACCGTCAAGATGAGTTCTTTGCCAAAGCGCAGGAATTCGCCAAACGTGTTAATGAAAATACCGACTGCGTGGTCACCGTTATCGATCTCGACGATCGACAGGCTTTTGCGGACGCACTGGCCAGCGCGGATATTCTGACCAACGGTACGAAAGTGGGAATGAAGCCGCTGGAGAACGAATCTCTGGTGACCGACGTTTCCCTGCTACGCCCGGACCTGCTGGTGACTGAATGCGTCTACAACCCGCATATGACCAAATTATTGCAACAGGCACAACTTGCCGGTTGCAAAACGATTGATGGTTACGGCATGTTGTTATGGCAAGGGGCTGAACAGTTCAAACTCTGGACCGGGAAAGATTTCCCTCTTGAGTATGTGAAACAGGTTATGGGTTTTGCAGCCTGATGGGCAAGCATTTGTAAAATATTTAAAGGGTAATCGATGAAAACCGTAACCGTAAAAAACCTCGTCATTGGCGAGGGTGCGCCGAAGATCATTGTCTCACTGATGGGTAAAGACATCGCAACGGTAAAAAGCGAAGCGCTGGCCTATCGCGAGGCGGATTTCGACATTCTGGAATGGCGCGTTGACCATTTCACCGAGGTGTCCTCCGTTGATGCCGTACTGGAAGCTGCACGCGCCATCCGCGATGTGATGGCTGACAAACCGCTGCTGTTCACCTTCCGTAGTGCCAAAGAAGGTGGTGAACAGGCGCTGGCTGTCGAAAACTATATTGCGCTAAACCGTGCGGCGGTAGATAGCGGTCTGGTCGATATGATTGACCTGGAGCTTTTCACCGGAGACGAACTGATTAAAGCCACCGTCGAATATGCACATGCAAAAAATGTCGCCGTCATTATGTCGAATCATGATTTCCATAAGACGCCAGCGGCACAAGAGATTGTCCTGCGCCTGCGTAAAATGCAGGAGCTTGGCGCTGATATCCCGAAAATCGCCCTGATGCCGCAAAACAAAACGGATGTATTGACCCTGCTTGGCGCCACGCTGGAAATGCAGGAACGCTATGCCGATCGCCCGATCATTACCATGTCGATGGCCAAAACAGGGGTGATTTCACGTCTGTCCGGTGAGGTTTTTGGTTCAGCGGCAACCTTTGGCGCGGTGCAAAAAGCCTCTGCCCCAGGGCAAATTTCGGTCACCGACCTACGTACCGTTTTGACCATATTGCATCAGGCGTAATAGTACCGTTTATCCATATTAATATCAGTAATGCCCTGCCCCAGATATTCGCTTAATCACGAATATCGGGCAGATGGCCGGACATTATTAAATAACTCACATTATTATTGTCGAATATAGCGACAGGTAGTCGCACGCATATAATCTGGAGTTCACATGAAATTATCAAGACCAAAACGCATTGATGGTCGGGTCCCCGTATTATCCGCAGTGGATGCCATTAATTATATTCCTGATGAGGCAACGCTCTGTGTATTAGGCGCAGGCGGCGGTATTCTCGAAGCAACAACATTAATTAACGCGCTGGCTGAAAAATATAAAAACTCACACTCTCCCCGAAACTTATCATTGATTAGCCCAACGGGATTAGGTGACCGTGCTGACCGTGGAATTAGCCCGTTAGCACAAGAAGGTTTAGTCAAATGGGCATTATGCGGCCACTGGGGACAATCACCACGAATTTCCGACCTCGCTGAGCAGAATAAAATTGCCGCCTATAACTATCCTCAGGGCGTATTAACCCAGACCCTGCGAGCATCGGCAGCCCACCAGCCGGGTATTCTGAGTGAGATCGGTATCGGAACATTTGTCGATCCCCGCCAACAGGGCGGAAAGCTGAATGAAGTGACCACCGAAGATCTGATCAAGCTGGTGGAAATTGATAACAAAGAGTACCTCTATTACAAAGCCATTGCGCCAAACATCGCCTTTATTCGCGCCACCACCTGCGACAGCGAAGGTTACGCCACGTTTGAAGATGAAGTTATGTATCTCGACGCGCTGGTGATTGCTCAGGCCGTTCACAACAACGGCGGTATCGTCATGATGCAGGTGCAAAAAATGGTGAAGAAAGCCACACTGCACCCAAAAGCCGTGCGTATTCCGGGCTATCTGGTCGATATTGTGGTCATCGATCCCGATCAAACTCAATTGTACGGCGGTGCGCCGGTTAACCGCTTTATCTCGGGTGATTTTGTCCTTGATGACAGCCAGCAGACTGCCCTGCCGCTCAATCAGCGTAAACTGGTGGCTCGACGCGCCCTGTTCGAAATGCGTAAAGGCGCGGTCGGCAACGTTGGCGTGGGTATCGCCGATGGTATTGGTCTCGTTGCACGCGAAGAAGGCTGCGCTGACGACTTTATTCTGACGGTCGAGACCGGCCCGATTGGCGGAATTACCTCCCAGGGCATCGCTTTTGGCGCCAACGTCAACACCCGCGCGATTCTGGATATGACCTCCCAGTTTGACTTCTACCACGGCGGTGGGCTGGATGTATGCTATTTAAGCTTCGCCGAAGTGGATCGCCACGGCAACGTCGGCGTACATAAATTCAATGGCAAAATTATGGGGACCGGCGGTTTTATCGATATTAGCGCCACCTCGAAGAAAATAATATTTTGCGGCACCTTAACTGCCGGAAGCCTGAAAACGGAAGTTGCCAATGGCAAATTAAATATCGTGCAGGAAGGCCGGGTGAAAAAATTCGTCAACGAATTACCTGAAGTCACTTTCAGCGGAAAAATTGCACTCGAGCGCGGACTGGATGTGCGTTACATCACCGAGCGTGCTGTATTTACGTTAAAAGAAGATGGCCTTCATTTAGTCGAAATTGCGCCAGGAGTCTCTTTACAGGAAGACATTCTGGACAAAATGGATTTCCCTCCGGTTATTTCTCCGGAACTGAAACTGATGGACGAAAGATTATTTATCGATGCTTCGATGGGTTTTATATTGCCCGATGCCGCCAATTAAAAGGAGTACCCTGATGGATTTTTCATTAACTGAAGAACAAGAGCTGCTGCTTGCCAGCATTCGCGAACTGATTACCAGCAATTTCCCGGAGGAATATTTCCGTACCTGCGATCAGACGGCGACCTATCCGAAAGAGTTTATGCGCGCCCTTGCGGACAACGGTATTTCAATGCTGGGCGTTCCGGAAGAATTCGGCGGCATCCCGGCAGATTACGTCACGCAGATGCTGGCACTGATGGAAGTTTCCAAATGCGGCGCACCCGCTTTTTTAATCACGAACGGTCAGTGCATTCACAGTATGCGTCGTTTTGGCTCCGCCGAGCAGTTACGTAAAACGGCAGAAAGCACCATGGAAACGGGCGATCCGGCTTATGCGCTGGCATTAACCGAACCGGGAGCAGGTTCAGACAATAACAGCGCCACCACCAGCTACACCCGCAAAAACGGCAAGGTATATCTCAACGGGCAAAAAACCTTTATCACCGGCGCTAAAGAGTATCCTTATATGCTGGTACTGGCTCGCGATCCGGAGCCGAAAGATCCGAAGAAAGCCTTTACGCTGTGGTGGGTGGATTCGAAGAAACCCGGCATTAAGGTTAATCCGCTGCATAAAATCGGCTGGCACATGCTCAGCACCTGCGAAGTCTATCTTGATGATGTTGAAGTAGACGAAAGCGATATGGTCGGCGAAGAAGGCATGGGCTTCCTCAACGTCATGTACAACTTTGAGATGGAACGGTTGATCAACGCCGCGCGTAGTACCGGTTTCGCCGAGTGCGCCTTCGAAGATGCCGCCCGTTACGCTAACCAGCGCATCGCATTTGGTAAACCGATTGGCCATAACCAGATGATCCAGGAAAAACTGGCGCTGATGGCGATTAAAATTGAAAACATGCGCAATATGGTGTTGAAAGTGGCCTGGCAGGCCGATCAGGAACAGTCGCTGCGGACCAGCGCGGCGTTGGCAAAACTGTATTGCGCCCGCACGGCAATGGAAGTGATTGATGACGCCATTCAGATCATGGGCGGGCTGGGTTACACCGATGAAGCGCGCGTTTCCCGATTCTGGCGCGATGTTCGCTGCGAGCGCATTGGCGGCGGCACCGACGAAATTATGATTTACGTCGCCGGACGCCAAATCCTGAAAGATTATCAGAATAAGTAAGCGGTAATTCGTGCCGGATAGCGCACAAGCGTTTTCCGGCACGAGCCAGGATAATCAGACCTCTGGCATTAAGCATTCCTGCTCAACCAGATTATTTTTAAACTGCTTGCGATAATCACTGGGGGTACAACCCACATGCCGCTGAAAGAGTTTGGCAAAGTGATCGACATTTTCATACCCTACCCGCCAGGAGATTTCCGCTAACGAAGCTTCCGTATTCGTCAGGGCAAATTTCGCCTCGGTCATTCGTCGCTGAATCACATAATTGATCGGCGAAATTCGATACTCCTTAGTAAATTCATGGCAGATATAACTCACGCTGGCCCGGAATTTTTTGGATAACTGATCGAGAGTAATTTTTTCACGGAAGTTATTATTTAAATAAACCAGCACATCTTTAATTAAGACATCTTTTTTAATATAACCTTGCTCAGAACGATAGGCATTTTTAAAGTTTTCGTAAAATAAAACGGTTAAAGCATAAGCAAAAGCATCGTAGGCTGAAGATGTCAGGTTATTTTTGCTCTGGGGGAGCATAACCCCCAACTCATTAAAGATACTCTTAATAACTTCCTTCCCCTGAGTAACGCTGATCACCGGACACGAGTGCATCTGCAATAGCTGATTATCCTGCCAGCCGTTGAAACGAAAACCGTAGAGCGCGCAGGTGTAAGTCGTTGCAGGCGCGCTACTATCCGAAGCAACCGCATGGAGTCGCCCTTGCTCTATCACCACGATATCCCCGGCATGCGCGACATACAGCGACGAATCGATAATTAATCTTGCGACCCCTTTTTTGACATAAATAAGCTCTGTTTCATTATCGTGAACGTGATGACCCGACTCCCAGTTAGGGTCATCACTGATGACGAATCGCGAGAATCTCGGGGTTTTTCCCTGTTCAAAAAGGGTCTCCACGGCATTATCAAAGCAGCGTTGATACATGACAACCTCCACCTAAAGGCAGCAATTTTGGGATTATTAATATCAGAAAATAAAAATGATAATGACGTTATACAACGTTATTCCTTCCCGGCGAAACAAAATTATTTGCGCCGTCTGCAAGATGACACCTTTTGCTTTGGTACATTGCTGCAATTGATTATTTGCGTTTAATAATAATCAAAAAGAATAAATGTTATTAAGTCTGCATTAATAATTTACATATAAGAAACAAATTCAGCGCAGAGGCGATTAAAAACATGACGCATTTCGCAATTATTTTCACTGTCTTTGTGTTCCCGTTTTTTCCTCTGGTACGCACCGTCTGATTATTGCTGATAAACCAGGCATTCCCGGGACGTTTTTTTTGCAAGATTGTTGGCAATGAAAACAGATTTCCCCGTCGAAAACAGCCCTCCCTCTGTCGCACACTATTTTCAGTCAATTTTCCCTACTGTCGATAATGACGCACCACGTCATCATCCACACGAGAATCACTGGAGATGCCATGAAAATAATAACCTGCTTTAAGTTGGTGCCTGAAGAACAGGACATTGTTGTTACCCCACAGCGCTCGCTTAACTTTGACCGGGCCGATGCCAAAATCAGCCAGTTTGACTTAAATGCGATAGAGGCCGCAGCGCAACTTAGCGCGGAGGGTGATGAAATCGTCGCCTTAACGGTGGGCGGGTCGCTACTACAAAACTCCAAAGTGCGTAAAGACGTGCTGTCCCGCGGGCCGGACAGTTTGTATATGGTGCAGGATCCACAACTGGAGCATTCATTACCCCGGGATACCGCTCAGGCGCTGGCCTGTGCGGCCAACAATATGGATTTCGACCTGATGCTGTTCGGTGAAGGATCGGGGGATATCTACGCGCAGCAGGTCGGCTTACTGGTTGGGGAACTATTACAGCTCCCGGTGATTAATGCCGTCAGCAGCATCCAACGTAATGGCGACCGCCTTGTGGTTGAGCGCACGCTTGAAGATGAAGTCGAAGTAATTGATCTGCCGCTCCCCGCCGTACTGTGCGTGACGTCGGATATCAACACACCGCGTATTCCCTCGATGAAGGCGATTCTGGGCGCGGGTAAAAAACCGGTCACCCCGTGGCAAGCCAGCGATATTGGTTGGATACCTGCATCACCGTTAGCGGAACTGGTGAGCCTTACCGTGCCGCCGCAAACAGAACGTCAGCACATCATTCTGGAAAATGACTCAGCAGAAGCCATTGCCGAACTGGCTGAACACCTGAAAAAAGCCCTGAACTAAGCCCTACGGAGAGAAATCATCATGAGTAAATTAGCCAACGTTTGGGTGTTCAGCGATAACGTAGAACGCTATGCAGAATTAATGGCCGGCGCTCGCCTGTGGGGTGAGCAGGTACACCTTATCGTACAAGGCAGCGACCAGGCCAATCAGTTGCAAGCCCTGGGCGCCGATAAGATAGTCGTGCTCGACGCAACCTCCGGTTTACAGCGTGTTGAAAATTACGCTGAGACCATCGCCGCCCTGATGCAGGAACACGCCGGGCTGCTGCTGATGTCCGCGACTAAACGAGCCAAATCCCTTGGCGCACGCTTAAGCATTCAGCTCAACGCAGCGATGGTGAACGACGCCACATCGGTAACGCTGGATGCAGGCATTTTGTTCGCCGAACACCGCATGTATGGTGGTCTGGCATTTGGCAAAGAAAAAATCAAAAGTACGCTGGCGATTATCACGCTTGCTCCAGGCCAGCTTGAACCTGTCGCGGAAAACGCCTTACACAACTGCCCGGTTGTCTCAGCAACGTACATCGCACCGCACCATGAAGTGATGTGCCTGGAGCGTCGTGCCAAATCCGTGAGCAGCGTGGATCTCAGCAAAGCCAGGCGCGTGGTGGGTGTAGGTCGCGGCCTGGTGGCGCAAAACGATCTGGAAATGGTGCGCCAACTGGCATCGGTGCTGGGTGCTGAAGTGGGTTGTTCACGACCGATTGCCGAAGGCGAAAACTGGATGGAACGCGAACGCTACATTGGCGTTTCTGGCGTGTTATTGAAATCAGACCTGTATCTCACGCTGGGCATCTCAGGACAAATTCAGCATATGGTCGGCGGTAATGGCGCGAAAGTCATTGTCGCCATCAACAAAGATAAAAAAGCCCCTATTTTCAATTACGCCGATTACGGTCTGGTGGGCGACATCTACAAAGTGGTTCCGGCCCTTATCGACCATCTCAGCCGCTAATCCCGTTAACGCACATCTCCCGCTGCCCTCGCGGCGGGAAAGGAGCATAAAGCATGTCAGATGAAAAATTTGATGCCATTGTGGTCGGGGCTGGTGTAGCGGGTACAATGGCAGGTTACGTTATGGCCCGGGCCGGACTGGACGTACTGGTCATCGAGCGCGGCAACAGTGCGGGCAGTAAAAATATGACCGGCGGGAGACTCTACGCGCATAGCCTTGAGCGCATCATGCCCGGATTCGCGCAGGAAGCGCCTCTCGAACGTAAAGTCACCCGCGAAAAAATATCCTTCCTGACCGAAGAGAGCGCCGTTACCCTCGACTTCCATCGTGAAAAAGACAACGCGCCAGCGCAGGACTCTTATACCGTTTTGCGCAACCGGCTTGACCCATGGCTAATGGAAAAAGCGGAACAGGCTGGCGTGCAGTTCATCCCCGGCGTGCGCGTCGACGCGCTAATTCGCGAAGGCAATAAGGTCACCGGAGTGCAAGCCGGGGACGATATCCTTGAAGCCAATATTGTCATCCTAGCCGATGGCGTTAATTCTATGCTGGGACGGTCGCTGGGAATGGTTCCCCCCTCTTCTGCACAGCACTATGCCGTTGGCGTAAAAGAGCTGATCGGCTTACCGTCGGCGGTGATTGCGGATCGGTTCAATCTGTCAGGCAACGAAGGTGCAGCCTGGCTGTTCGCAGGCTCACCGTCTGATGGACTGATGGGAGGCGGATTTCTGTATACCAACCAGGATTCCATCTCTCTGGGCCTGGTGTGTGGTCTGGGGGATATTGCCCATGCCACGAAAAGCATTCCGCAAATGCTGGAAGACTTTAAGCGACACCCGACTATTCGTCCGCTGATTGCCGGCGGTGAACTGCTGGAGTATTCCGCACATATGGTACCGGAAGGCGGTCTGGCAATGGTTCCGAAGCTGGTTGATGACGGGGTAATGATCGTCGGCGATGCCGCTGGTTTCTGTCTGAATCTGGGTTATACCGTGCGCGGCATGGATTTGGCGATAGCTTCCGCAGAAGCCGCCGCCCAAACAGCCATTGCAGCAAAAGAACGCCAGGATTACTCGGCCAGTAGCCTGATGGATTACAAACGCGCCCTCGAACAAGGCTGTGTGATGCGTGATTTACAGCATTTTCGCAAGATCCCGGCGCTGATGGAAAACCCGCGCCTGTTCACCCAGTATCCCCGCATGGTGGCCGATATCATGAACGATATGTTTACCGTCGACGGAAGCCCAAATCAGCCCGTTCGCAAGATGATCATGTCCCATGCCAGGCAAATTGGGCTGATAAACTTACTGAAAGACGGCATCAAGGGGGCCACCGCACTATGAATCAGGACACTAACGTTAACGTCGACGTCAAACTGGGCGTCAATAAATTTAATGTTGATGAAGGCCACCCGCACATCATTCTGGCTGAACATCCCGACCTTAATGAATTTCGCAAGTTGCTGAAAGCCTGCCCCGCCGGACTGTATAAACAGGATGAGAGTGGAAATATTCATTTTGATTCCGCAGGCTGCCTGGAGTGCGGCACCTGCCGGGTGCTGTGCGGTGACACGATCCTCACACAATGGGAATACCCGCTCGGAACATTTGGCGTTGATTTCCGCTACGGCTAACGGATTTTGCATGTTGTACGCCGGATTGGCCCCGCCTGGCCATCCGGTCAGATGTATGCCGAAATAATCCTGGGAATAACTTCATGAGTATCACACTTACGTTTAACGCCGAACGTCGCCAGGTCTGGCGACAACTGGGTTTATGGGGAGATGCTTCGCTTGGCGATTACTGGCACCAAACCGCCAGAGCCATGCCGGATAAAATCGCCGTGGTTGATAATCATGGCGCTTCATATACCTACGCTGCACTCGACGATGCTGCCAGCAGTCTGGCAACCTGGTTTGTAGCCTGCGGGATCCAACCCGGCGATCGCATTGCCTTTCAGTTGCCTGGCTGGTGCGAGTTCACCATTATCTACCTGGCCTGCCTGAAAACCGGGGCCGTTTCCGTACCACTGCTGCCTGCCTGGCGCGAAGCGGAACTGGTGTGGGTACTGAACAAATGCAAAGCGAAGATTTTTTTCGCACCGACGTTGTTTAAACAGACCCGACCGGTTGATCTGATCCTCCCCTTGCAAAATCAATTGCCGCATCTGCAAAAGATTGTCGCCGTAGATAAACTGGCACCGGCCACCGCTTCGCTGGCGTTCAGCCAACTGCTTCTGGCTCCGCCATTAACCCAGGTTATTAACGTTCACGCCGATGAACTGGCTGCCGTGCTGTTTACCTCCGGGACCGAGGGAATGCCGAAAGGCGTAATGTTAACCCACAACAATATCCTTGCCAGCGAACGCGCCTACTGTGCCCGACTCAATCTCACCTGGCAGGATGTGTTTTTGATGCCCGCCCCACTGGGACACGCTACCGGTTTTTTGCATGGCGTTACCGCGCCGTTTTTAATCGGCGCACGCAGCGTATTGTTGGATATATTCACCCCAACCGCCTGTCTTGAACTGCTCGAGCAACAACGCTGTACCTGCGTGCTCGGTGCAACCCCCTTCGTCTACGACATGTTGTGTAGTCTGGAAAAACGGCCCTGTGCTCTCACATCACTACGTTTTTTCTTATGCGGTGGTACCACCATTCCGCAAAAGATTGCCCGTGACTGCCAACAGCGCGGCATTAAATTGTTAAGCATCTATGGTTCGACGGAGAGCTCGCCGCATGCGCTGGTCAATCTCGACGATTCACTTTCACGCATGATGAACACCGATGGATATGCCGCCGCAGGCGTGGAAATTAAAGTCGTCGATGAAGCGCGCAATACGTTGCCTGCAGGGATCGAAGGTGAAGAAGCCTCGCGTGGCCCCAATGTTTTTATGGGCTACCTCGATGAGCCTGAACTGACCGCCCGCGCGCTGGACAAAGATGGCTGGTATTACAGTGGCGACTTATGCCGCATGGACGAAGCGGGATACATCAAAATTACCGGGCGTAAAAAAGATATTATTGTGCGCGGTGGGGAAAACATCAGCAGCCGCGAAGTGGAGGATATTTTATTACAGCATCCGCGCATTCATGATGCCTGCGTTGTCGCGATGCCAGACGATCGGCTAGGTGAAAGGTCGTGCGCTTATGTGGTACTGAAACCGCCGCATCATTCGCTGTCGCTGGAATCAGTGGTGGCCTTTTTTAGCCGCAAACGGGTGGCAAAGTATAAATATCCGGAACACATCGTCATTGTCGACACGTTACCGCGCACGGCGTCCGGCAAGGTACAAAAATACCAGCTGCGTCAGGATATCATTCAGCGTTTAAGCGTGGAGAGTGTGGAAAGCGTTGAAGGGTAAAGTTCCGGATGGCGATGCTAACACCTCTAATCCGGCCTACGTTGCATACTAACCGTAGGCCGGATAAGGCATTTACGCCACCATCCGGCATGATGTTACTTCTTCAGTTCAGCCAGGCTCAGCCAGGTCTGCACGACGGTGTCCGGGTTCAGCGACAGACTATCGATCCCCTCTTCCATCAGCCAGGCGGCGAAGTCTTCGTGATCGGATGGACCCTGACCGCAAATACCCACGTATTTGCCCTGCTTCTTGGCTGCACGAATCGCCATCGACAGCAGCGCTTTCACAGCATCATTACGCTCGTCAAACAGTTCAGAAACCACACCAGAGTCACGGTCCAGTCCCAACGCCAGCTGCGTCATGTCGTTTGAACCGATGGAGAAACCGTCAAAGTACTCAAGGAACTGTTCGGCCAGCAAGGCGTTGGACGGGATCTCACACATCATGATGATCTTCAGTCCGTTCTCACCGCGTTTCAGCCCCTGACGCGCCAGCTCTTCCACTACCGCTTTCGCCTGGGCAACGGTACGTACAAACGGGACCATCACTTCTACGTTAGTCAGGCCCATATCGTTACGGACACGTTTCACTGCGTCACATTCCAGCGCGAAACAGTCGCGGAAGCTATCAGCAATGTAACGGCCCGCCCCGCGGAAGCCCAGCATCGGGTTCTCTTCATGCGGCTCATAACGCTCACCGCCGACGAGGTTGGCATATTCGTTGGACTTAAAGTCTGACATACGCACGATAACGCGTTTTGGATAGAACGCCGCACCCAGCGTGGCGATCCCTTCCGTCAGACGACCAACGTAGAATTCACGCGGGGAATCAAAACCTTTCATCATGCCGCGGATTTCGTTTTGCAGCTCAGGCGTCTGGTCATCGAACTCCAGCAACGCACGCGGGTGTACGCCAATCATGCGGTTGATGATAAATTCCAGACGCGCCAGGCCGACACCTTCGTTTGGCAGACAGGCGAAGTCGAAAGCCCGGTCCGGGTTACCCACGTTCATCATCACCTTCAACGGCAGATCCGGCATGGTTTCCACGCTGGAACTCTTCACGCTGAAGTCGAGCATCTCAGCATAAACATAACCGGTATCACCCTCGGCGCAGGAGACAGTGACTTTCTCACCGTCCTTCATACGCTCGGTGGCATCACCACAGCCAACCACGGCCGGGATCCCCAGTTCACGGGCAATGATCGCCGCGTGGCAGGTACGACCGCCACGGTTGGTGACAATCGCCGCCGCTTTCTTCATGATCGGTTCCCAGTCCGGGTCGGTCATGTCGGTAACCAGGACGTCGCCAGGTTCGATACGGTTCATTTCGCTGATGTCCTGAATGACTTTGACCGGACCCGCGCCAATGCGGTGACCGATAGCACGACCTTCAGCAATAATTTTACCCTGAGCATGCAGCGTATAACGCTCCATCACCTGGCCGCGCGAGCGCACGGTTTCCGGACGCGCCTGCACAATGAACAGCTTGCCGGTATGACCGTCTTTCGCCCATTCGATGTCCATCGGACGACCGTAGTGCTTCTCGATCTGTACCGCCTGCTTCGCCAGCTCCTGCACTTCTTCGTTGGTCAGGGAGAAAATGTCGCGCTGCTCCTGCGGTACATCTTCAATCGTCACCTGCTTGCCGTGTTCCTGGGTTGGCGCGTAGACCATACGGATTTTTTTCGAACCCATTGTGCGACGGACGATCGCCGGACGGTTTGCCGCCAGAGTCGGTTTGTGCACGTAGAATTCATCCGGGTTAACGGCACCCTGCACAACCATCTCGCCCAGGCCCCATGCGGAAGTGATGAACACCACCTGATCGAAACCGGATTCGGTATCGATGGAGAACATTACGCCGGAAGACGCGAGGTCTGAGCGCACCATCCGCTGAACGCCAGCAGAGAGCGCCACGCCACGATGGTCATAACCCTGGTGAACGCGATAAGAGATTGCACGGTCGTTAAACAGCGAGGCAAAGACGTGTTTGATAGCAACCAGTACGGCATCAAATCCCTGGACGTTGAGGAAGGTTTCCTGCTGACCGGCAAATGACGCATCTGGCATATCTTCTGCGGTGGCGGAAGAGCGCACGGCAAAAGAGGCATGGGCATCGTCTGCTGACAGCTGCGCGTAGGCATCGCGGACGGCATTTTCCAGCTCCGGCTGGAAAGGAGTGTCGATAATCCACTGGCGGATCTGTGCGCCGGCTTTCGCAAGCTCGGTGACATCGTCAATATCCGTTTTATCCAGCAGCTCATAAATGCGCTGGTTTACACCGCTCTGGTCCAGAAACTGGTTAAACGCATCGGCGGTCGTTGCAAAACCATTCGGTACGGAAACACCCATACCGGAAAGGTTAGTAATCATTTCACCCAGGGAGGCATTTTTGCCCCCAACTCTGTCTACATCATTCATGCCGAGTTGGTTATACCAAAGCACCAGCGGTGACGAGCCATTGTTGGACATCGAACAATCCTTATATATGAACGAGGTTAGGAAACTCAATTTTGCGTAATTATCTTTGCATATTTACTTCAGCGAAAAAAACGGTGAATCGTTCAAGCAACTTTATTTTTTATTTTTTCAGATTGTTTCCGCATTTGCGCAAACCCGCGAGCCACAGGGGATCACCACAAAAACTACCGGTATAAACATTTGTTCCGAAAAATGAAATGTACTTTTCAGTAAATATAAAAATACCGTTTCATTTTACAAAATAGATGCAGCAATATTCGCTTCTGGCGAATTTTAATTTATGCTTTCAGAGAATTATGTCAGCCCCAGGATGAGCAAAATGGATAATGCTGTTGATCGTCACGTATTTTATATTTCTGATGGTACGGCCATCACCGCCGAGGTATTGGGCCACGCGGTAATGTCGCAATTTCCGGTTACGATCAGCAGCATTACGCTGCCGTTTGTGGAAAATGAGAGTCGTGCGCGAGCGGTCAAAGACCAGATTGACGCGATCTATCAACAAACTGGCGTGCGCCCTTTGGTGTTTTACTCTATCGTTTTGCCGGAAATTCGCTCGATCATTTTGCAAAGCGAAGGATTTTGTCAGGATATCGTGCAGGCGTTGGTTGCCCCACTACAGCAAGAGATGAAGCTCGATCCTACGCCGATCGCCCATCGTACCCACGGCCTGAACCCCGGCAACCTTAACAAGTACGACGCGCGCATTGCCGCCATTGATTATACCCTCGCCCATGACGACGGTATTTCGTTGCGCAACCTCGATCAGGCGCAGGTGATCCTGCTTGGCGTTTCCCGTTGCGGTAAAACCCCGACCAGTTTGTATCTGGCCATGCAGTTTGGCATTCGCGCGGCCAACTACCCCTTTATTGCCGATGATATGGATAATCTGGTGCTGCCAGCGTCCCTGAAGCCGTTACAGCATAAATTGTTCGGCCTGACCATTGACCCTGAGCGCCTGGCGGCCATCCGGGAAGAGCGCCGGGAAAACAGCCGTTACGCCTCGATGCGCCAGTGCCGGATGGAGGTTGCTGAGGTGGAAGCGCTATACCGGAAAAACCAGATTCCATGGCTGAACAGTACCAATTATTCGGTAGAAGAGATTGCTACCAAGATCCTCGACATCATGGGGCTGAATCGCCGCATGTACTAGAATGCTAGTGCATTGGTTCGATTTTTTGTTATTATGCTCGCCACCAGGCAGGATGAGTATGATATTGTGATATACATCACTTCCCGGTAGTCCTGCCGTTGAAGCAACAAATTTCTGAGACAAGTAATGAACAGAACCGATGAACTCCGTACTGCGCGTATTGACAACCTGGTCACTCCAGCAGAGCTTGCGCAACGGCATCCTGTTTCGTCCTCCGTCGCCCGTCATGTTACGGACTCCCGACGCCGGATAGAAAAAATATTAAATGGTGAAGACGCTCGTTTACTGGTGATCGTAGGTCCCTGCTCGATTCACGATCTTGATGCTGCCATGGAATACGCGACGCGTTTACAGGCGCTGCGCGAAAAACATCAGGCGCGTCTGGAAATCGTGATGCGCACTTATTTTGAAAAACCGCGCACCGTAGTGGGCTGGAAAGGCTTAATTTCCGACCCGGATTTAAACGGCAGCTACCGCGTGAATCACGGCATTGAACTGGCGCGCAAACTGCTGTTGCAGGTCAATGAACTGGGCGTACCCACGGCAACAGAATTCCTCGACATGGTGACCGGTCAGTTTATTGCCGATTTAATCAGTTGGGGAGCCATTGGCGCACGCACCACCGAAAGCCAGATCCACCGTGAAATGGCCTCTGCGCTTTCCTGCCCGGTCGGCTTTAAAAACGGTACGGATGGCAATACGCGTATTGCCGTCGATGCGATTCGCGCCTCCCGTGCCAGCCATATGTTCCTCTCTCCGGATAAAACCGGCCAGATGACCATTTATCAGACCAGCGGCAATCCTTACGGGCATATCATCATGCGCGGCGGTAAAAAGCCGAATTATTATGCTGAAGATATTGCCGCCGCCTGCGATACCCTGCACGAATTTTCCTTGCCTGAACATCTGGTGGTCGATTTTAGCCATGGCAATTGCCAGAAGCAGCATCGTCGTCAGTTGGACGTTTGTGATGATGTGTGCCAGCAAATTCGCAATGGTTCGACGGCGATTGCCGGGATTATGGCGGAGAGTTTCCTGCGTGAAGGTACGCAAAAAATCGTTAGCGGCCAGCCGCTGGTTTACGGCCAGTCCATTACCGACCCGTGCCTGAACTGGGAAGATACTGAACTACTGGTTGAAAAACTCGCCTCTGCGATTGATAGCCGTTTTTAATGCTGTTCGCCGGGTAACATCACGTTGCCCGGTGCTAATCCTTTGTTTTCCCCCTCCTTATTGTACAAAATCTATTCTCGTCACAATTATTTCACAAAAAGGCTTGCCGCAATTTTGCAGTTTGATGATAATGATTATCATTGTTAAATTGATTGTTATTTTTAAACACTATTCACGTATGGATAACACAACAACGCCCGCAAAAGAAAAAACACCGCCTGCCGTCGCGCCAAATGAGCGCCGAATTGACAGTAAAAGTCTGCTGGGCAAAGAGGGGCGCGTGATCATAGAACACGATGGTCAGCTCTATCTGCTGCGCCAGACACAAGCCGGAAAACTCATTCTGACCAAATAAACACCACTTTTCGCCAGCCACCCAGGTAATACCCAGGCAGCCAGCGCTTTTCGATTTCCTAATGGAGAGTTGCTATGCCACACCTGCACACTGCATCCCTGCGCCCTTCGCTCTTGGCGCTGGCGATTATCAGTAACCTGCCCGCCGTCGCGTATGCGGCGGTAGAAGATATGACCGTCACCGCTACCGGCAATGCCCGTAGTGCTTTTGAAGCGCCGATGATGGTCAGCGTGATTGATGCCACCGCGCCGGAAAACCAGACCGCCAGCTCAGCAGCCGACCTGTTGCGTACGGTTCCGGGCCTGACCCTTGACGGCACCGGTCGCACTAACGGCCAGGACGTGAATCTGCGCGGCTACGATCGACGTGGCGTTCTGGTGCTGGTTGATGGCGTTCGTCAGGGAACCGACACCGGACACCTGAACAGTACCTTCCTCGATCCGGCGCTGATCAAACGCATCGAGGTCGTCCGTGGCCCTTCTGCACTGCTGTACGGTAGCGGCGCGTTAGGTGGTGTGATCGCCTATGACACTGCGGATGCCAAAGATCTGCTGGAAGCCGGACAAAACAGCGGTTATCGCGTGTTCGGTACCGCGGCAACCGGCGATCACAGCCTCGGTATGGGCGCCAGCGCGTTTGGTCGCACCGATACGCTGGACGGACTGCTTGCCTGGTCCAGTCGCGATCGCGGTGATTTGCGCCAGAGCGACGGCACTACGGCACCAAACGACGAAGCGATTAACAATATGCTGGCGAAAGGCAGCTGGAAAATTGACAGCGCCCAGACGCTGGCCGGCTCGCTGCGTTACTACAACAATGACGCCCGGGAACCTAAAAACCCGCAAACCAGCGCGGCGGATGCCACCAGCAACCCGATGACCGATCGCTCAACCATCCAGCGCGACGCGCAACTGACCTACTCGATTGCTCCAGCCGACAATGACTGGTTGAACGCGGATGCCCGCGTCTACTGGTCCGAAGCACGCATTAATGCGCAAAACACGGATAACACCGGCGAGTTTCGCAAACAAACCACCAAAGGCGGCAAAATCGACAACCGCAGCCGTCTGTTTACCGACTCTTTTGCATCTCACCTGCTGACCTACGGCGGGGAATACTATCGTCAGGAACAACAGCCAGGCGGCGCAACCACCGGTTTCCCGGAGGCAAAAATCGATTTCAGCTCCGGTTGGCTACAAGATGAAATCACCCTGCGCGACCTGCCAGTTACGCTGCTGGGCGGTACCCGTTATGACTCTTATCGCGGCAGCAGCGACGGCTATGAAGATGTCGATGCCGATAAATGGTCGTCCCGCGCCGGGCTCACCTTTGCGCCAACCGACTGGCTGATGCTGTTCAGTTCATACGCTCAGGCCTTCCGTGCGCCGACCATGGGCGAGATGTATAACGATGCCAAACACTTCTCGATTGGCCGTTTTTACACCAACTACTGGGTGCCGAACCCTAACCTACGCCCGGAAACCAACGAAACGCAGGAATACGGATTTGGCCTGCGCTTTGACGATCTATTGATGGCGAGCGATGCGCTCGAATTTAAAGCCAGCTATTTCGACACCAAAGCGAAAGATTACATCTCCACCAGCGTCGACTTCGCCGCCGCGACAACCATGTCCTATAACGTACCCAACGCCAAAATCTGGGGCTGGGACGTGATGGCGAAATATTCCGCCGATCTGTTCAGCCTCGACATGGCCTATAACCGTACGCGCGGCAAAGATACAGACACCGGCGAATACATTTCCAGCATTAACCCGGATACCGTCACCAGCAAACTGAACGTACCGGTTGCGCACAGCGGTTTTTCCGTTGGCTGGATAGGTACATTTGCTGACCGTTCAACGCATATCAGCAGCAGCTACACGAAACAGCCCGGTTATGCGGTAAACGATTTCTACGTGAGCTATCAGGGCCAACAAGCGCTGAAAGGCATGACCACCACGCTGGTACTGGGCAACGCCTTCGACAAAGAGTACTGGTCGCCGCAGGGCATTCCGCAGGATGGTCGTAATGGCAAAATTTTCGTGAGTTATCAGTGGTAATCACTTTCCCCCGGTTCGCCGGGGCAGCAATCTGGAAGGAAGAGACAATGAATCATTACACTCGCTGGCTGGAACTGAAGAAAGAAAATCCTGGCAAATACGCACGTGATATTGCGGGATTGATGAATATTAGCGAAGCCGAACTGACCTTCGCGCGCGTCGGTCATGACGCCTGGCGCTTACGTGGCGAAGTGCGTGAAATCCTCGGCGCACTGGAAGCCGTCGGCGAAACCAAATGTATATGCCGCAACGAATATGCTGTGCATGAGCAGGTTGGTGCGTTTACCAATCAGCACCTGAACGGTCATGCCGGACTGGTACTCAATCCGCGCGCCCTCGACCTGCGCCTGTTCCTCAATCAGTGGGCAAGCGTGTTCCATATCAGCGAAACAACCGCCCACGGTGAGCGTCAGAGCATTCAGTTCTTTGACCATCAGGGGGATGCGCTGCTGAAGGTCTATGCCACACAGAATACCCTCATTGAGGAATGGGCTGCGTTGCTGACCCGTTTCATCTTCGCGGAAAACCCGCCTCTGGCGCTGCAACCCGCCACCCCTTCTACTCCAGCTACCGTCACGGTCGATGCGCAGACCGTGGATCAAGAGTGGCGAGCCATGACCGATGTACACCAGTTCTTCGGTCTGCTGAAACGCCACGATCTCACCCGCCAACAGGCGTTTAACCTGGTGGGCGACGATCTGGCCTGTAAAGTCGCAAATAGCGCATTGGCGCAGTTACTCGACACCGCGCGCCAGGATGGCAATGAAATTATGGTCTTTGTGGGTAATCGTGGCTGCGTACAGATTTTCACCGGTGTGATAGAAAAACTGGTGCCGATGAAAGGCTGGCTGAATATATTCAACCCGACATTTACCTTACACCTGCTGGAAGAGAGCGTGGCAGAAACATGGGTAACGCGCAAACCGACCGCCGATGGCCACGTCACCAGCCTGGAACTGTTTGCTGCCGACGGCACGCAAATCGCCCAGTTGTATGGTCAACGAACGGAAGGCGAACCGGAGCAGACGCAATGGCGCGCGCAAATTGACGCACTGACGCCGAAAGGGCTGGCCGCATGAAAAAACTGCTGGTCCTGATTGCGCTACTGCCCATCGTCGCGATGGCTGCGTCCAGGGAACGGGTTGTTGCTCTCGGTGGCGATGTCACCGAGATTGTATACGCACTGGGAGCACAGTCTTCCCTTGTGGCGCGAGACAGCACCAGCCAGTGGCCTGAAGCAGCAAACGCCCTACCTGATGTCGGTTATTTGCGCCAACTCAACGCCGAAGGGATCCTTGCCACCCGTCCTACGCTGGTCCTTGCCAGCGCGCAGGCGCAGCCCTCTCTGGCGCTAAAACAGCTCGAACAGAGCAACGTCAGGGTTGTGACGATCCCGGCAAGCAACGCGCTTAATGTGATTGATGAAAAAATTCGCGTCATCGCCGAAGCCACCCATAGGGAAGCCGATGGCGAAACGCTGCGCACCCGCTTCCGTCAGGAACTGGCGGCGTTGCCGTCATCTGAACTTAACAAACGCGTGCTGTTTATTCTCAATCATGGCGGGATGACCGCGATGGCGGCGGGCCAGCAAACCGCAGCCGATGCGGCTATTCGTGCCGCCGGTTTGCGCAACGCAATGCAGGGTGTTAACCGCTATCAGCCGCTGTCGCAGGAAGGTGTCATTGCCAGCCAGCCCGATCTGGTGGTGATTTCACAGGACGGCGTTGAGGCGATGGGTGGCGAAGATAACCTGTGGGCGCTGCCGGGCCTGGCGCAGACGCCTGCCGGACGAAATAAACAGGTATTGCAGGTTGACGATATGGCGCTGCTCGGCTTTGGCGTACGCACGCCGCAGGCCATTTTGCAGCTTCGCGCTAAAGCTGAGCAATTGCCCTGATGTCGCGACGTATCCGTTGTTCTTTATGGACACTCGCACTCATGTTGGTCGTGATGACAATCATGGCTACCGGTTTTGGCGCGTTGCGCCTGCCGGTAAGTTTGCTGTGGCGTGATGGTGATGAGGCACTGCGTCAAATCTGGCTCACCATTCGCCTGCCCCGCGTCCTGCTGGCGCTGGTGATTGGCGGTTCTCTGGCGCTCGCGGGCTGCGTGATGCAGGGCCTGTTCCGCAACCCGCTTGCCGATCCGGGATTACTGGGGATAAGCAGCGGTGCCGCCTGCGCCGTCGCCCTGTGGGTAGTGCTGCCGGTCTCTTTGCCCGCGCTGTTGATGCTGTACGCCCCCATGCTGGCCGCTTTTCTCGGTGCGCTGGCGGCAACGGTGGTTATTTTTATCCTTAGCCAACAGCGCGACGCTTCACTCTCACGTCTGCTGTTGGTCGGTATTGCCATCAACGCGCTGTGCGGGGCGGCGGTTGGCGTTCTGTCGTGGGTCAGTAATGACGTGCAACTGCGCCAGCTGTCGCTATGGGGGATGGGCAGTCTGGGGGCCGCGCAATGGTCCACGCTGCTGGCTGTCACTTCATTGACTGTCCCGACGGTGCTGATCATCTGGCGTCTGGCACCGGCGCTGAACCTGCTGCAGTTAGGTGAGGAAGAGGCGCATTACCTCGGCGTAGATGTGCGTACCGTTCAGCGTGTTTTGCTACTTTGTAGCGCATTGCTGGTTGCCGCAGCCGTGGCGGTAAGCGGCGTAATAGGCTTTATCGGGCTGGTTATCCCGCATCTGATGCGCATGTGGCTCGGCTCAGACCATCGGGCCGTTATCCCAGGTTCAGTGCTGGCGGGCGCATTTTTATTGCTGATAGCCGACACGCTGGCCCGTACGGCGGTTGCGCCTGCGGAAATGCCGGTCGGTTTGCTAACCAGTCTTCTCGGCGCACCGTGGTTTTTATGGCTTATTTTTCGTCAGCGAGGACCGCATGGCTGAACATTTCATCGCTGAAGGGCTTCACTATCGCGTCGCGGGCAGAGCGGTGATTGACGACGTCTCTCTTGCTCTCGAAAAAGGTGAACTGGTGGCGCTCATCGGCCCAAACGGTGCGGGGAAATCCACCCTGCTGCGCCTGCTGACCGGTTTTCTGAAACCGGCTATAGGGCGTTGCGTGCTGGCGGGTAAACCGCTGGATGAATGGCATAGCCAAACACTGTCGCGGCATCGGGCGGTGATGCGCCAGCAAACGCAACTGGGATTTGACTGGCCGGTAGAGGCCGTCATCGCGATGGGGCGTGCGCCCTGGACCTCGCGGTCGGAACCTCGACTTATCGCTCAGGTGATGGAAATGACCGGATGTACACCGCTGGCGGGCCGGCAATACGCCGCGCTTTCCGGCGGCGAGCAACAGCGAGTACAGTTAGCCCGTGCACTGGCGCAACTTTGGTGCGACGGCGCGCCTCGCGGCTGGTTATTCCTTGATGAACCGACCTCTGCGCTGGATCTTTACCACCAGCAGCATCTGTTGCGCTTGCTGAAGACGCTTACCGCTTCACAAGAGCTGCATGTGTGCATTGTGCTTCACGATCTGAATCTCGCCGCACTGTGGGCAGACAGAATAGTGTTGCTGCACAATGGCAGGCTGGTGTCGCAGGGAACGCCTGAGGCCGTGTTACAGGCCGATGACCTGAAACGCTGGTATGGCGCGCAGGTACACGTTGGCCAGCATCCGGCCAACGGATCCCCGCAGGTGTTTCTGGCCCCTTAGCTTGAACAGCTCACTTCCAGCCGTTTGCCCCAGTCAGGTGGACGGCTGACATAGTCATCATCACGATCGACAAATGGGGTACGCAACGCTTCGTGTAACCGATGCAGCTCGGCGTAATCCCCCTGCTCTGCCTGATTAATCGCCCGTTGCGCCAACCAGTTACGCAATACCATCGCCGGATTAGCCGCCTTCATCTGCGTTTGTCTGACTGCGTCGGCAATGTTGTCTTGCTGCAGGCGTGAGCGATACCGCGTGAACCAGTCGTCAAACGCTGCGCGGTCGATAAACTCATCGCGCAGCGGGGATTGCGCGCTGTGTTGCTCCGTCTGACTGAGCATGCGAAACGTTCGGGTATAGTCGCTTCTTTCCCGCGCCATCAGGTTAAACAGTTCACTAAGCAGTTCGTTATCGTTTTTTTGCTCGCTAAAGAAGCCAAGCTTTTGTCGCATCCGCTGACCGTAGCGAGTTAACAGCGCCAGTTGATAACTGTCCAGCGCATCATTAAGCGCCTCGACCGGGATAAATGGCGACAGAGTCTGCGCCAGACGTTGCAGGTTCCAAAGCGCCGCGGCCGGTTGATTATCGAAACTGTATCGCCCCTGGTTGTCTGAGTGGTTGCAGATAAAATCGGGCACGTAGTCATCAAGGAAACCGAATGGGCCGTAATCCATCGTCAGTCCCAGAATCGACATGTTGTCCGTGTTCATGACACCATGCGCAAATCCCACCGCCTGCCAGTCTGCGATTAACGTCGCAGTACGCGTGACAACATCGTTAAACCACAGCTGATACTTATCGGCTTCTTCCTGCCATTGCGGCCAATAATAGCGAATCGCAAAGTCAGCCAACTGGCGCACTTTTTCCGGCTCGCGGCGATAGTAAAAATGCTCAAAATGGCCAAAGCGCATATGGCTTTGCGCCACGCGAATGAGCATCGCCCCTGATTCTACCGTTTCGCGATACACCGGCGTGTCGCTGGTAACAATCGACAATGCCCGCGTGGTCGGTATTCCCAGGTAATGCATCGCTTCGCTGGCCAGGCTTTCGCGAATTGTCGAGCGCAGTACGGCGCGACCATCCCCCATACGGGAATAAGGCGTAAGTCCGGCGCCTTTCAGGTGCCAGTCACACGTTGAGCCGTCAGCGAGCTGTTGTTCGCCCAACAGGATCCCGCGTCCATCGCCAAGCTGGCCCGCCCAGACGCCAAATTGATGTCCGCTATAAACTTGCGCTAAAGGCGACATCCCGGGAAGCAACGATTCACCGCCCCAAACACCGGCTCCGGTTGGAATATCAAATAGTGTCTCTGGAATAGCTAATTGCTCCGCCAGCGCATCGTTATGCCAGATCAGGCGCGCGTTTTTCAGGGGAGTGGGTGAAAGTGCTGTATAGGTTGCTGGTAATTCATCACGCCAGCGGGTGGTAAAAGACAGGGTCATAGGGCCTCCTGTCTCTAGTGTAGACTGTTAAAAGCCTGTTAAACACCAGCAAATATGAGGGTTATATCTTCGCGAGCGAAATTATCTGCGCGGGGGGCACAGCGGGCCACAGCGCGCCCTGCATGGCGCTGAATCCCAGAGGCAGTACGCGCGCTAACATCTCGGGTGTATCAATACCGCTAATGATAATTGACTCACTGCTGGGAAATAGCTGTGCCAGGATAGCCCGCATAAACGGCTCAAACGAAATATGTGTAATCCTTTGTTGAACAAAGTTTTTATCGAGCACGACGCGTTTGAACAGCCCATCAAAAATTGCCCGGTTTGATATGCCGCCAGCACCATAGTTTGTCAGTACTAATGGAAATCGCGCCGCCAGTGCAGCCAGCGTTGGATTCGCTTTTCCATTATTTAACTCTGGATAGTTTTCATTAATAGCCAGTTCCAGAAATGACAATCGTTCAACTTGTGAAGCAAATTTAGCATCTGATAATAAAGTATTAGCAATTGCCGGCGTTAAATTAATCCAGGCAGAAACCTTTCGTTGAATAAAAAAATGTTGGCACGTTTCGATTAATTCAAGCTTTTCGGTAAATAAGCGACATTGCTCTTCGTCCGACATCCGAGGTAGGACCAGCTCGGTGGGTATACGCACATCCCCCTGCGCACTGGCAAAACTGGTAATGATATCTACGTATTCAAGATCGCCTTTTTCGTTTCTCGCAGGGAGAAAAGAGAACTCTGAATGGTAAAGAGTATCCATTGAAACAATCATCGTGCCAGCCCCTCTGCATAGGTGTTATCCGGCATCCTGTAGCAAAGGATGGAGAAATACGTTATTGCTGATGCAAGTAGAGGCCCTTTCATTTTTCCCTTTATAGCCAGTAAATCGAATCCCTTTTTTTTAGCTTATCCTGATTATAAGCGAATATCCAGCTTTGCACTTTTTAATATCTCGGAATAAATCATATTTTTAGCAAGATACGCTCTTAATGTTCAGGGGTATTGTCCGGCTGGCGGCAGAAATAAGAAGTTACTATCAAATGGAAATGTCGAGGCTGCTCAGCCGTAGGCAGCCTCGTGACTGATGAGGATTAAATACGTCGCGCCTGCCAAAAGTTTTTGCGCCAGTAAACGTTGTCCAGTGATGAGCGCATCACACCACGGCTGGTTGAGGCATGAATAAATTGATTATTGGTATCGTAAATTCCGACATGCAGACCGCTTTCCCCAGACCCGGTTTTAAAGAACACCAGATCGCCGGGCAGCAAATCATCTTTATCAATTTCGGTACCAATCTTTGATTGCGTGCGCGTATCACGCGGGAGTTGCAGATCGAATTTATCGCGCATTGTCATCAATACAAATCCAGAACAATCCACTCCGCTACGGCTCATGCCGCCATAACGATAGGGTGTGCCATGCCAGGTTTGTAGCTGGTCATTAAGCCCGGCGATAACGGCGATAGAATCCGACAAGCGGGCATTTGGCGCAGGAGCACGATGGCTGCTGCAGCCCGCCAAAAACAATGCTGTGATGAAAAGAAGCCAAAAGCGCATTCAGGACGAATCCTCTGAATTATATTTTTATGCCAATTTAGCGTGGAAATTATATGATTTTCAAGAACCCATTTAACTTAAGTGGTTGATATGAGCATTCTGTGGCCTTCAATATCCAAACGACGGAAGTTCACGCCATAAGCCGCAGCCAGATTGGCTGGCGTTAGTACCGTATCACGAGCACCACTGGCAAGCAGCTTCCCGCGTTTGAGGAGCCAGGCCTTGTGCGCATGACGTAAGGTATGATTAAGGTCATGGCTGCTCATTACAATCGCGATGCCCTGTAAACACAGCTGACCCAGCATCCGGTCCAGTGCATTTTGTTGCGCCACGTCCAGGCTGTTCATCGGCTCATCCAGCAGTAAAAGCTGGCCGAATGGATTCGCTTGTGGGCAAATCTGCAGGATAACCGCAGCCAGGCGCACGCGCTGCCACTCACCGCCGGAGAGCTGATTCACGCTGCGTCCCAGCTTATCCCCAAGCCCAAGCGCATCGGCGACTTCCTGTAACAGATCGGTGCGTGTTTTATCGGGTTGATGCAGCGTCAGAAAATGCCAGACCGGCATCGCAAACGGCGGGTTTTGCTGTTGCGCAAGATAAGCGCGATATTGCGCCAGCTTTGCTGCCGGCCATTCATCCAATGACACATCACAAAAGGTGATGCTGCCCTTGCCGGTCGTCAGCCCCGCCATTCGCGCCAACAGCGTGCTCTTTCCTGCGCCGTTAGGTCCCACTAAATGCAGGATCTCCCCTGCTTTTATCTCACCAGAAAGCGGGCCGAGTCGGGTCGATTCTGCTACGTCCTGTAGCTGCATCAATCGAGACATTAGTTTGCCAGCGCCGTCTTGATGGATTGCACCAGAACAGGATCCTCAGGCGTCATATCAGGTGAAAATCGTTGCAGTACCTGACCATCCCGACCCACTAAAAACTTCTCGAAATTCCACAGAATATCGTCCGGGTAGAGCGGCGCCCGACCTTTACTCGCCATACGCTCATAGAATCCACTATCCGCAGGCGCAACTGCGGTTGGCGCGGCATCAATCAGTTTCTGATACAGCGGATGGCGTCCCTCGCCGTTGACCTCAATTTTGCTGAACATCGGGAAGGTAACGCCCCAGGTGGTACTGCAGTACGTTTTTATTTCCTCTTCACTGCCCGGCTCCTGGCCCAGAAACTGGTTGCAGGGGAACCCAAGAACGGTAAAGCCCTGCTGATGCCAGGCTTTCTGCAGATTCTCCAGTTGCTCATATTGCGGCGTTAGCCCACATTTTGAAGCAACGTTGACGATTAACAGCACATTTCCGGCATACGGCTGCAGTGAGGTCACCTCGCCGTCGATGGTCGTCACGTCTGTATCGAGGATTGTGTTTTGCATAGCATCTCCAGAACAACAGGTGGATTTTAGTTTTTAATCATAGACCGAATCAACGCGTTCTAGCGCGCGGCTTTTAACAATAGCCAGATAAATACCGGTGCGCCCATGGTGGCCGTCACCACGCCAATTGGCAGCTCAGCCGAGGCCAGCACCAGACGCGCGACAACATCAGCCAACAGTAATACGATAGCGCCAGCCAACGCGCAGCCCGGCAGTAACACGCGATGATCGGTTAAGCCGCACAGCCGCAGAATATGTGGGATCACAAGCCCAATAAAGCCAATCGCTCCCGCCAGAGCCACGCTTACGCCAACCATCCAGCCCGTGGCGACCACCAGCAGGTTGCGCCAGAACCATAATGGCAATCCCAACTGACGTGCAGAAGTCTCCCCCAGCGCCAGCATATTCATCGGCTGCGACTGACAGCAGATCCACACCAGCACTGGAATCAACGCCACCATGAGCCAGGCCTGATGCCAGTCAACGCCACCAAAGCCCCCCATCATCCAGTACATTAGCTGTCGCAAATCAAAAGAAGTGGAGAAGTAGATGGCCCATGTCATCAGCGCGCTACAGATAATGCCCAGCGCCACCCCCGCCAACAGCAGACGGCTGGTAGACAAATGACGACGGGCAAAACGGAGCAGAATAAGCGTGATAATCAGCGCCCCAGCGATGGCGCATAAGCCCAACGCCCAGCCGGGGAGCTGCCCCTGCCCCAGCAGCACCGCGGCGATGAGCCCGACGCCCGCGCCATTAGACACGCCCAGTAATCCAGGCTCTGCGAGCGGGTTTTCAAAGAGAGCTTGCATCACTGCGCCAGATAAGGCCAACGCAGCACCTACCAGCAAAACGGCGAGGGTACGGGGAAATCGGATTTGCCAGACGAACAGATCGCCGCGGGCGCTGAACCAGTCGCCGGGGGCGATCCACTGTTCTCCTGCGCATAAGCTAATCACGAGCATGACCAATAGCAACAGCGATAAAGTGCCTAACCAGTATCGGTCTCGCCGACGTTGTAATTGTGCAAAAGGTTGCATGTTTATACTTTTTTTATGGGTTATCTCATTAATTTTACGATGAAAGCAAAAAACATGGAAGGAAGGTCTACCGCAAATGAGGCAATGGCCCAAAACAGCATGAACCTTAGTCTTTTGCATAATGCAATGCTGGCAGCAATACCAGGTAGTCGCTGTCATTATTAATATCGTTCCTGAGATTAAATAAATAACCACAACCGGACAGGATGTCCGGTTGCAGAAGTTTTGTGTGATTGTCTTCTCATCAATACGTAAATATATTGTGTAGTCTTCGTATCATCATAACACCCTCAGGAATTATCTTATGGATATAATTCTTTCGCTTATTGCCGGTGCAATTATTGGTTTCATATTTACATTAATAAAACTACCCATTCCAGCCCCTACTGCCTGGCCTGGTGTATTTGGTATCATCGGTGTACTTAGTGGTAATCAGATCTTTAACTATTTATTCAACAAATAAATTCATTCACCAAAAAAATTAACGTATAGACAAAATAAACTTATTACATGGACCTCTCATCACATTCATGAAAAGTGAGGATTAGATGCCCTGTCGTTACAAAAAACAGCGTCTTCGCTATATTTTAACACTACTCAAAAAACAAGGAAGTGTAAAAATATCATCTCTTGTTAAGGTACTTGATGTTACGGAAAGAACACTCCGCCGCGACATCAATGACCTTGTAAAAACAGGACATGTCCGCTCATGCTATGGAGGTGCTGTATATAATCACGACAATGCATTCCCATTATATGAGAACAACTCTCTTTATTTGCACCAAAACATCATCATTAACCAATCAAAGACCGAACGAGAAATATCAATGAACGAAAACAATGGTAAAGTTTACATTCTGGGTTCATTTAACACCGACTTAGTCTATCGGCTTCACCGTTTTCCTATTTCAGGGGAAACCACGCGCGCGCTTTTTTCCTGTTGTTTACCCGGAGGGAAAGGCAGCAACCAGGCGATAGCATCAGCACAAGCCAATGCTCGCACTTATTTTACAGTCAAATTAGGTGAAGATGAGTTTTCAACTAAAGCCCAGCATTTTTTAAATGGCGTAGGATTAGAAAAGCTAACCATCTTTACCAAAAATGATGCACCAACCGGCAGTGCCGTAGTGATGATATCCGAAGAGGCTGGCGATAATGTAATCGTTATTAATCCAGGGGCTAATCAGGAAATAACGAGTGAAGAAATTATATCCTGTTATGACGAGATAGGCACCGCCAATGTTTTTTTGACGCAGATGGAAAACAATCCTGATGCTACAGCTCAAGCTATTAAGTTCGCACATGCCGCCGGGGTGATGACAATCCTGAATCCAGCACCATGTCGCAAGGAAGTGACAGACCTTCTCCGCTGGACACACATCCTGACCCCAAACCTCACAGAAGCAGAGGCGATAATTGGCAAGGCTATTCGTACGCCAGACGATATTCGTCTGGCCGCCGAAACCATGCACCAAATGGGACCACAATATATTCTAATTACGTTAGGCAAAGATGGGTGCTGGTTATTTGATGGTTCTACTCACCAACAGTTCCCGGCATATCCCGCCGTTAATATTGATACATCCGGCGCCGGTGATGCATTTAATGGTGCACTCGCGGCACGACTTGCCTGTGGAGAAAATATTGCCAGCGCAATTCATTACGCCTGTGTATTTGCAGCACTGGCCGTAGAGCGTGAAGGTGCAGCCAATATGCCATCCCATGAACTCGTATTAAAACGATTAGCTTGTACTAAATACTGATATTTACCTACCACCAAAATAGGGATATAAAATGAAAACAATCGCCTTCGGGGCTTTATTATCGTGCGTAGCTTTTTCCTCATTAGCTGAACAACAATACGGCTGGGGAAATATACATTTTGACTATCAATCTTGGGATGCCGGTGTTAAAGACCTCGAATATGAACAAGCCTTAATTGGTATTGAGGGAGGTATTGGTTTTGATTGGGGTGAAATGTACGGTTTTTATGATTTTGAAAATATTCTAGACGACGAGGGAAATCAGGGGCAGACTGCGAATGGTGAAATCCATACCTACCTCTGGAAAACGGGTGCCAGCCTATTTACAAAAGTCTATAATTCGCAAAGCCCTAATTTTAAAGAGACGAATCAATTTATTGGGCTTGGCTATACCGACCTGAAAGGTGATGGATGGTGGTTTAAACCCTGGATTGCTCGTCAGTACATTACCGCACACAGTAATTTTGGCCCAGCTTATGATATTAATGGACTCAATGGTTTCTCAATTGGATGGAACGCTGGTTATGCTTTCAATCTTCTCAACCAGGACTTCTTACTGTCCAATTGGAATGAAATAGAACTTGACCGTAATGATGACTATACCGCTAACAATCATGGTAGCAATGGTTTAAACGGCGGTCTGAATATTACCTGGAAAATCATGCCTCATATATCCACCACATTAATGTATCGATACTTTTATAACAAACTTGGTGCGGATGGATATGGCGATATTCTCATTTATCGACTGGCCTACGACTTCTAACTTAAGGAACATTAACGATGTTAAGTATCCACTGGCCTGAATTAACTTCAGCGCAGCGTATTACCTTAATTACGCCACCTAAGTATGGCAAAGTACCTATCGTTATTGACAGCGATACCTACAATGAAATTGACGATCAGATGGCCATTGCCTGGGCATTCTTACACCCGGAGCGCCTCGATCTGCAAGCTGTTTACGCCGCTCCGTTTACCAACCACTATTTTGGTAAAGAGGGCTCGCACACATATGTTGACGATCCCGCAGTAGGCATGCAACTGAGCGTCGATGAGATCTATCGCGTATTTAACAAACTCCCCCGCCGCGAAAACATACCGCAAATATTCCAGGGTTCAACACGCTATCTGAAAGATAGCAACCAGCCGGAGATGTCAGCAGCAGTACAGGATTTGATTAACCGGGCAAGAACGGCTGAGCAAACATTACATGTACTCGCAATCGCCGCGCCGACCAATATCGCTAACGCACTGCTCCTCGCGCCGGACATCGTCACAAAGATTCATGTCATCTGGCTTGGGGGTAACAGTTATGCCTGGAAAGATAATCATGAATTCAACCTGATGCAGGACATTGCGGCGAGTCGGGTACTTTTTGATAGCGGCGTAGCGCTCACCCAAATCCCCTGCTTTGGCGTGGCTAACACTATGGCCTCATCGGTCCCAGAGATGCAGCACTATTTTGCAGAGACCAGCCGCATTGGTAGCTACTTTGCTGAAATTGCCCCGCGATGCCCCTGGATTGGTTTTGCATCCCGCAAAGTCATTTGGGATATCACTACGGTTGGCTATGTCCTGAATCCTGACTGGTTCACCTGTGAATACCGTACATCCCCTTTGATCAATGACAATCTGAGCTGGAGTTTTGATAACCGCCGTCACGTCATTCAGGTCGCAAAATTTATTGAGCGGGATGCTCTCTTTAAAGATCTTTTCCGTAGCATCATTGATGCCGATGAGGGATAAACCATGCAGATACTCATCGTCATACTTGGCATTGTTGTCCTGTTACTCGTTGCCTGGCTATGTTCAGAAAATCGCAAAGCTATCCGGTTTCGCACCGTTGGCGGCGCCTTTGCAATCCAGGCTCTTTTTGCTGCATTTATCCTGTATGTCCCCTTAGGGGAAAAAATCTTACTCGCCATATCAAACAGTCTGTCAGGCATGCTGAACTATTCGTCGGAAGGGATTAACTTTCTCTTCGGTAATCTCGGACAGTTCAAAATGGGGTTTGTATTTGCCGTGCATGTTCTGCCGATTATCATTTTTATGTCGGCATTGTTCTCCGTGCTGTACTACCTGGGCATCATGCAGTGGATTATCCGTCTCATCGGTACGGGTATCCATAAACTGCTACGCACCAGCCCGGCAGAATCCATGGCTGCAACGGCCAATATTTTTGCGGGCAATACTGACGTCTTCGTCCTGATGAAGCCTTATGCGCCACGCATGACGCGCTCAGAACTGTTTGCCCTCATGACAGGTGGTGTGGCCTCTATCGCAGGCTCAGTGCTGGTTGGCTATGCCAGTATGGGGATCGAAATTCGCTATCTGGTAGCCGCCTCTTTTATGTCAGCACCAGGCGGTCTGTTAATGGCGAAAATGCTGTTTCCAGAAACGGAACCCGAAAACACTGCCGACGTGTCAGGCGATATGCTTGGTCAAGATGAAAAGCCTATCAACATCGTTGAAGCGGCGACAAATGGCGCGACTATCGGGCTGAAGCTCGCCGCTAACGTGGGGGCAATGCTTCTGGCACTGATTGCATTAATTGCTATGGTGAACGGCTTGTTGGGCTGGTTTTGTAGCTTTTTCGGCTATGGTAACGTCACGCTACAATTTATCTTTAGTTACCTCTTTGCTCCGGTTGCCTGGCTGTTGGGCATTCCCGCTAACGAAGTCTTGCAAATTGGCAGCCTGTTAGGTCAAAAATTGGTGTTGAATGAGTTCGTCGCGTATACCAGCTTTATTCCAATGAAAGACCAACTGTCGGAATATTCGCAGATAATAACGATCATGGCGCTGGCTGGGTTTGCCAATTTGTCCTCTCCTGCTGCATTGATTGGCGTACTGGGGGGGATTGTGCCGGGGAAAAAAAGTTTCATTGCTAAAATGGGGCTTAAAGTGATCCTGGCGGGCACGTTGTCTAACCTGCTGAGCGCAGCACTGACCGGGCTGTTTTTCCTTCTGGCCCACTAAGAAAAAAGGCCGCATTCGCGGCCTTTTTAGTTAGTTCAGATTACTCTTCTTTCGGCGTTGCGTTTTCAACCCGGCTTTTTAACTTCTGTCCGGGTCTGAAGGTCACCACGCGCCGTGCTGTAATGGGAATATCTTCGCCCGTTTTCGGATTACGGCCCGGACGTTGATTCTTATCACGCAGATCGAAGTTACCAAAACCAGAGAGTTTTACCTGCTCACCATTTTCCAGAGCACGACGGATCTCTTCGAAAAACAGCTCGACCAGTTCTTTGGCATCCCGCTTGCTAAGCCCAAGCTTATCAAACAGATATTCTGACATTTCAGCTTTTGTAAGCGCCATAGGTTCAATCCCTCAATGATGCCTGGAATCGCTCTTTTAATGCCTCTACACATTTGGCGACGGTAGCGGCAATCTCCTCTTCTTCAAGTGTACGGCTGGTATCCTGAAGGATCAGGCTGATAGCGAGGCTCTTATAACCCTCCGCAACACCCTTACCGCGGTACACGTCAAACAAGTTTACGCCAACTACCTGATTTACGCCAACTTTCTTACATTCGGATAAAATATCCGCAGCGGGAACGTTTTCTGCCACAACGACTGCGATGTCGCGACGGTTCGCCGGGAAGCGAGAAACTTCACGCGCCTGAGGCACCACGCGGTCTGCGAGCTTGTTCCACTCCAGTTCAAACACCAGAGTGCGACCGTTCAGATCCAGTTTACGTTCAAGTTCAGGATGAACAACCCCAATGAAACCAATGCGTTCACCTTTCAGATAAATCGCCGCAGACTGCCCCGGATGCAGTGCTGGATTCGCTTCAGCTTTGAACTGAATATCCGCCAGCTTGCCGGTCAGGTCGAGAACCGCTTCCAGATCGCCTTTCAGATCATAGAAATCAACGGTCTCTTTTGCCAGATTCCAGTGTTCATCATGACGGTTACCGCAGATCGCGCCCGCCAGCATCAGATCCTGACGGATCCCGAGATTGGCCTGCGTGTCCGGTACGAAACGTAAACCCGTTTCGAAAATACGCACGCGGTTTTGCTGACGATTCTGGTTGTACACTACCGTAGACAGCAAGCCGGTCCACAGGGATAAACGCATTGCCGACATATCAATCGAGATTGGGCTTGGCAGCAGCAGCGCTTCTTCACCCGGGTGCAGCAGCGCCTGGACTTTCGGGTCGACAAAGCTGTAGGTAATAACTTCCTGGTAGCCTTTGTCATTCAGCATGGTTTTTACGCGTTTCAGCGACAAATCCGCTTCACGATGCGTACCCATGATAAGACCCGCCTGAATTGGCGTATTCGGGATATTGTCATAACCGTATACGCGGGCGACTTCTTCGACCAGGTCTTCTTCGATCTCCATATCGAAACGCCAGCTCGGTGCTACCGCTTTCCACTCATCTTGCCCTTCCGTGACATCACAACCCAGACGGCGCAGAATATCGCTCACCTGCTCATCTGCAATATGGTGTCCGATCAGACGCTCCAGTTTGCTACGGCGAAGCGTAATGGTTGCGCGTTTTGGCAGCGAGGCTTCGTTCGTCACGTCAATGATTGGACCCGCTTCGCCGCCGCAGATATCAATCAGCAAGCGCGTAGCACGTTCCATGGCTTTATGTTGCAGCGCCGGATCGACACCACGCTCATAGCGGTGAGAGGCATCGGTGTGCAGACCGTGACGACGCGCGCGACCGGTAATAGACAGCGGGCTGAAGAACGCGCATTCCAGCAGGACGTTTTGCGTTTCATCATTCACACCGGAGTGCTCGCCACCAAAGATGCCGCCCATTGCCAGCGCTTTGTTATGGTCCGCAATCACCAGCGTATCCGCATTCAGCTTCGCTTCACTGCCGTCCAGCAATACCAGGGTTTCACCTTCTTTTGCCATGCGGACAACAATCCCGCCTTCAATGCGGTCTTTGTCGAATGCGTGCATCGGCTGGCCCAATTCGAGCAGCAC
The DNA here is from genome assembly GCF_025106035.1 of Citrobacter sp. XY323. Classification (NCBI taxonomy): domain Bacteria; kingdom Pseudomonadati; phylum Pseudomonadota; class Gammaproteobacteria; order Enterobacterales; family Enterobacteriaceae; genus Citrobacter; species Citrobacter sp. XY323. Next base: position 14,938 of record NZ_JANYUK010000003.1, on the reverse strand, counting down.
ATAGTTAGTCACGTCAACCACGGCATCGATCGAGCGGATGCCGCAACGACGCAGTTTTTCTTTCATCCACAGCGGGGTTGGCGCTTTAACGTTAATGCCTTTCACCACGCGGCCCAGATAGCGTGGGCAGGCTTCCACCGCGTCGACCTGAATCGGCAGGACGTCGCTAATGGTTGCGGCTACTGGCGCTATTTCCGGCTCAACCAGAGGGGCTTTGTTCAATACAGCTACGTCACGTGCCACACCGATAATGCCTAAGCAGTCGGCGCGGTTCGGAGTGACGCTGATTTCGATAGTATTATCGTCAAGCTTCAGGTATTCACGGATATCGGTACCAATTGGTGCATCGACAGGCAGTTCGATAATACCGTTGTGATCGTCGGAAATGCCCAGCTCGGAGAACGAGCACAGCATGCCTTCAGACGGCTCACCGCGCAGTTTTGCGGCTTTGATTTTGAAATCGCCCGGCAGAACGGCACCAACGGTTGCTACAGCCACTTTCAGCCCTTGACGGCAGTTTGGCGCACCGCAGACGATATCCAGCAGGCGGTCGCCGCCGACATTCACCTTGGTGACGCGCAGTTTGTCAGCGTTCGGATGCTGAGCGCACTCAACCACTTCGCCCACCACAACGCCGTTGAACGCGCCAGAAACAGGATCCACACCGTCAACTTCCAGACCCGCCATCGTGATTTGGTTTGACAACGCATCGCTATCAATCGCCGGGTTTACCCATTCGCGTAACCACAGTTCACTGAATTTCATTGTTTTATCCTGCCTTTATTTAAACTGTTTGAGGAAACGCAGATCGTTTTCGAAGAAAGAACGCAGATCGGTTACGCCGTAACGCAGCATGGTCAGACGCTCCATACCCATACCGAATGCAAAGCCAGAGTAGATTTCCGGATCGATACCGACGTTACGCAGCACATTCGGATGAACCATTCCGCAACCCAATACTTCCAGCCATTTGCCATTTTTACCCATCACATCGACTTCCGCAGAAGGTTCGGTGAACGGGAAGTAGGAAGGACGGAAACGAACCTGCAGGTCTTCTTCAAAGAAGTTGCGCAGGAAATCGTGCAGCGTGCCTTTCAGGTTGGTGAAGTTGATGTTGGTATCAACAATCAGCCCTTCCATCTGATGGAACATTGGGGTGTGCGTCTGATCGTAGTCGTTACGATATACGCGGCCCGGAGCGATAATACGGATCGGCGGCTGTTTTTCTTTCATGGTGCGGATCTGCACGCCGGAAGTCTGCGTGCGCAGCAGACGCGTCGCATCAAACCAGAAAGTGTCGTGGTCAGCGCGCGCCGGGTGATGGCCAGGAATGTTCAGCGCATCGAAGTTATGATAATCATCTTCGATTTCCGGACCGGTCGCCACGGTAAAGCCCAGCTCACCAAAGAAACTTTCAATGCGATCGATAGTCCGCGTTACCGGATGCAAACCGCCGTTTTCGATACGACGCCCAGGCAAGGAGATATCGATCGTTTCTTCAGCCAGACGAGCATTCAGCGCGGCATTTTCTAATTCGGCTTTACGCGCGTTCAGCGCTTGCTGAACCTGCTCTTTGGCTTCGTTTATCACCGCACCTGCTGCCGGGCGCTCTTCTGCCGGCAGTTCACGCAGGGTAGTCATCTGAAGGGTCAGGTGCCCTTTCTTGCCCAAATATTCGACGCGGACATTGTCTAACGCGGCAACATCTGAAGCCTGGTTAATGGCGGCCGTTGCACTGGCAACCAGCTCTGCGAGATGTGACATGGTTTTCCTCGTTATGTTGCGATATTCACTAGTCGCTCGTATATACACAAAATCATTCTGGCTGAGTCAAGGCAGCAGTAAAGCGCTAATCCTCAGGAGCGTACACAAGTACGAGACTGGGGGAAGCGACTGCAGCCAACGCAGAGGCAGCCTGAAGGATAACGTGTATAAAAAAAGCCTCCACCAGGGAGGCTTTTAGGCGCTGTTTTCCGTTTCTTCTTTCACGCGCAAGCCTCCTGAGTTCAGGTGCTAAAGTAAAAGAAGAAGCGGAAAATAGCAGCATTCATGCTTGCGTTACCTTGTGTGGTAAAAACCGGACAACCTTTATTGAAAAGGCTTACGGATAAATTGTCAACCAATTGATTGCACTACAAATAAAAGAGAGGGAGCCAGGCTCCCTCTCTTCACCGGCTTATGCCAGAGCTGCTTTCGCTTTTTCGACCAGGGCGGTGAACGCTACTTTGTCGAATACTGCGATGTCAGCCAGGATCTTACGGTCGATTTCAACAGAGGCTTTTTTCAGGCCGTTGATGAATTTGCTGTAAGAAATACCGTTCTGACGTGCTGCTGCGTTGATACGCGCAATCCACAGTTGACGGAACTGACGCTTTTTCTGACGACGGTCACGATAAGCGTACTGACCAGCTTTGATAACAGCCTGGAAGGCAACGCGGTATACGCGAGAACGCGCACCGTAGTAGCCTTTAGCTTGTTTCAAAATTTTCTTGTGACGTGCACGGGCAACTACACCACGTTTTACGCGAGCCATATGTGCTCTCCTGTATCTATATTCTTAGTAAAAAAATTAATTAAACGTTAACGGCTTATGCGTACGGCAGGCACGCGATAACCAGACCCAGATCGCCTTTAGAAACGAGGCCTTTTGGACGCAGGTGACGTTTACGCTTAGTAGATTTTTTGGTCAGAATATGACGCAGGTTTGCGTGCTTACGCTTAAATCCACCACCACCGGTTTTTTTGAAGCGCTTAGCAGCACCGCGTACGGTCTTAATTTTTGGCATTTTAATAACTTCCACTTCGCATTGTTAATAAACGAAACGTAGGCGAACAACGGCTGTGGAACCCGCAGGCTCCACAGACATTGCTACTTGAAGGCCTTACTGTTTCTTCTTAGGAGCGAGCACCATGATCATCTGGCGGCCTTCGATCTTCGTAGGGAAGGATTCGACTACTGCCAGTTCACTCAGATCGTCACGGACGCGGTTGAGCACTTCCATACCGATCTGTTGGTGGGCCATCTCACGACCGCGAAAACGCAGCGTGATCTTAGCCTTATCGCCATCTTCCAGAAAGCGTACCAGGCTGCGGAGTTTTACCTGGTAATCGCCATCGTCGGTGCCAGGACGGAATTTAATTTCCTTAACCTGGATAACTTTTTGCTTTTTCTTCTGTTCCTTAGAAGACTTACTCTTTTCATAAAGGAACTTGCCGTAGTCCATAATACGACAAACTGGCGGTTCGGCGTTAGGGCTGATTTCAACTAAATCTACTCCAGCTTCTTCAGCTTTTTCGATCGCTTCTCTCAGACTCACAATACCCAAAGCTTCGCCTTCCAGACCTGTTAAGCGAACTTCCAGGGCGCGAATCTCGCCATTGATACGATTCGGACGTGCCGTTTGAACTCGTTTTCCGCCTTTAATACCTTATTCCTCCAGTTGTTGAAGACTGCGGCTGCGAATCTCTTGTTGCAGCTTCTCAATCACTTCATTTACGTCCAGGCTGCCCAAGTCTTTGCCACGACGGGTGCGCACGGCAACTTTGCCTGCTTCTACCTCTTTGTCGCCACAGACCAACATGTAAGGGACACGACGTAAAGTGTGCTCGCGGATTTTAAAGCCAATCTTCTCATTTCTCAAGTCTGCTTTTACACGAATACCCGCATTTTGTAGTTTCTGCGTTAATTCGTTGACGTATTCAGACTGTGAATCGGTGATGTTCATGACGACAACCTGAACTGGCGCAAGCCAGGTCGGGAAGAAGCCAGCGAACTCTTCGGTCAGGATACCGATGAAACGTTCCATCGACCCAAGAATTGCGCGGTGAATCATAACCGGCACCTGACGCTCGTTGTTTTCGCCAACATAAGAGGCGCTTAAACGGGACGGCAGAGAGAAGTCCAGCTGTACAGTACCGCACTGCCATGCACGATCGAGGCAGTCATACAGGGTAAATTCAATTTTCGGACCGTAGAATGCGCCCTCACCCAGTTGGTACTCAAACGGGATGTTGTTTTCTTCCAGCGCAACGGCCAGGTCAGCTTCAGCACGGTCCCACATTTCATCGCTACCGATACGTTTTTCGGGGCGAGTGGACAGTTTGACGACGATTTTTTCGAAGCCAAAGGTGCTATACATATCGTAGACCATACGAATGCAAGCGTTAACTTCATCACGGATCTGCTCTTCTGTACAGAAGATATGTGCATCATCCTGAGTGAAGCCACGAACACGCATCAGGCCATGCAGCGCGCCTGACGGCTCATTACGGTGGCAGCTACCAAACTCGGCCATACGCAACGGCAGATCACGATAGGATTTCAGACCCTGATTGAAGATCTGCACGTGGCCCGGGCAGTTCATGGGCTTAATGCAGTATTCACGGTTCTCAGAGGAGGTCGTGAACATCGCATCTTTGTAGTTATCCCAGTGACCTGTTTTTTCCCACAGCACGCGGTCCATCATGAACGGACCTTTAACTTCCTGATACTGGTATTCTTTCAGTTTTGAGCGAACAAAGACTTCCAGTTCACGGAAGATTGTCCAGCCATCATTGTGCCAGAACACCATACCCGGCGCTTCTTCCTGCATATGATACAGGTCAAGCTGCTTACCGATTTTACGGTGGTCGCGTTTGGCCGCTTCTTCCAGACGTTGCAGGTAGGCACTCAGGGCTTTTTTATCGGCCCACGCAGTACCATAAATACGCTGCAGCATCTTGTTATTGCTGTCGCCACGCCAGTATGCCCCAGCGGTCTTCATCAGTTTGAAGTGATGACAGAAACGCATGTTCGGCACGTGTGGGCCACGGCACATATCGACATATTCTTCATGATGGTACAAGCCAGGCTTGTCATCATGGGCAATGTTTTCATCAAGAATGGAGACTTTATAGGTCTCGCCACGCTTCACGAAGGTTTCACGCGCTTCGTACCAGCTGACTTTCTTCTTAATGACATCGTAGTTTTTCTCAGCGAGCTCGTGCATCCGCTTCTCGAGCGCGTCGACATCTTCCTGGGTTAGCGTACGGTCAAGATCGATATCGTAGTAAAAACCGTTATCAACAACCGGTCCGATCGCCATTTTGGTGTGCGGCCAGAGTTGTTTGATCGCGTGCCCTAACAGGTGCGCACAGGAGTGACGAATGATCTCCAGACCTTCTTCATCCTTCGCGGTGATGATAGAGAGCTTCGCATCATGCTCAATCAGATCGGAAGCATCTACCAGCTCACCGTCAACACGGCCAGCAATAGTGGCTTTCGCCAGACCTGGACCGATGTCCAGCGCAACATCCATGGGGCTTACAGCGTGGTCGTAATGGCGTTGGCTGCCATCAGGAAGAGTAATAACAGGCATGTTATATCCTTATTTGCAGTGGTGACCCACACGTAAGATCACATACAAAGAGAAAATTTATTTGTTTACAGTAAGTTGTGCAACCATCTAACCAACAATCGCTAAATTGGTACACAATCTGGTACACAAATGAAAAACTGACATCCTCAGTCCCTCACCCGGTAAAATGATGGTAACACTAAAAAAGTGGTGATTGCACCACTCTGTTTCACATCGCTTCAAATTGTCTTGCAACAGTGGATGTAATCGACTAGATAAGGGCAGCACAAACACTTGCAAACCAACGCAAAGCTTTGTGTGCCCTGTTTCGTCTCACTGTAGTGTAAAAAAACAACCGCACGGTTTTCTCTATCAAACCTGGTCGCTGGTCGATCATCCAAGTGTATGATGATATAGTTTTGCCCAAGATTGCAGTGACTTAGTCAACATCTAGAATTCTGCCAAGCATGGCAAAAATGGATAAAACAGAGAACAGTATGAATTCTGCTAAATACAGACCTGATATTGATGGCTTACGCACATTGGCCGTATTAATGGTGATTTTATATCATGTTGGAGTGCAAGGGATAAGTGGTGGTTTTGTTGGTGTTGATGTTTTTTTTGTGATTTCTGGATATCTCATTACTGGAATCATATATCCTAAATTGCAAGCTGGGACCTTTAGCTATCAAGACTTTTATCTGCGAAGGATAAAAAGAATTTATCCAACTCTATTATTAGTAGTTGCGGTGACATTCATTGCATCATATTTTTTTATGATGCAAACAGATTTTAAAGAATTCATAAATAGTGCTCTTGCATCATTACTTTCATTAAGCAATTTCTTTTTCATGCTGAACACTGGCGGTTACTTTGACCAGTCCGCAGACAATCTCCCACTTTTACACACATGGTCATTATCTGTTGAAGAGCAGTTTTACATTCTTTGGCCGATAATATTAACCTTGGCATTTAGATTTAAGAAGGGGATGTTTATATTCATAGCTTCCCTTTTATTATCCATTGGATATTCTCAGTATCTAACATTAACCAACCCTTCATTTGCTTACTACATGATACCATCTAGAGCTTTCGAGTTGTTAATCGGTGGTATGTGTTCCATTTATCTAAATAATACATTTCCTACAATCAAGATCCGATCTTTATTTGCATCGTTAGGTGCAATAATCATTATTGCTTCTTCATTAATATTGTCAAAGCATTCAAATTTCCCAGGCTTGAATGCGCTGCCTGTATGCCTTGGAACTGCAATGATAATAATTGCTGGTAATGGCAATATTTATCCATCAGTTAACAAAATCCTTAGTTTTAAGCCGATTGTTTACATAGGGAAAATATCCTATGCCGCTTACTTGTGGCATTGGCCATTAATTGCCTTTTATAATTATAGGGGCCTGCCTCTAACACCGTTAAATCAATTAACCATTATCATTACTACACTATTGCTATCAAGTGTAACATTTCATTTTATTGAAAATAAGACCAGATATCTGAATTTTTCATTTCAAAAAACAGTCCTAATATTTTTCGTTTTGCCTGTCATTGCGTTTACAGGAATCACTATTGCCTCATATAAAACAGATGGATTCGCTTACCGATTCAAAGGTTACATCGATGAACTGAGCGCTGAAAATGATCCTAGCAAAATAAGAAGCGATTGCCATACAAACTATTATAAAAACAATTGGGATATCAAAAAAATAATTCCAGAGTGTAACATTGGTGATACATCAAGACCTGTTGATGGATACCTATGGGGAGACTCTTTTGGGAATGCAAGCGCAGGATTCTTTGACTCTTACGGGAAGGCTAACGGACTTAATTTTCAAGAAAGAACAATAAGCTGGACTCCACCTATACCAGCAACCTCCTTTGGTCGACCTAACTTCAAAAATGAATATAAAACCAGCACAGCAAGCTTTACCTCTTGGATATTCAATGAATCTCTAAAATATAAGTACGTTGTATTATCTGCAGACTGGAGACAATATGACAAATGTTCACGTGATGAAATCACTGGTATACCTCATGAATGTGCTCTGTTTGATTCCAATGGTAACAACATCACTAGAGACTATAGAAACAGAGTTGAATCCATGATTAAAGAATACATCAACCACGGTGTAAATGTAATAATATTTAACTCTGTTAATGGAATTGATTTTAACAAAATAAAATCAGGAAAAATAAGTGGGAAAGACATTTCCACAAAAGAATACATGAAAAAAGAGGTTGTAGGAGGTGATGAGTTCATTCATTACATTATTAAAAAATACCCACAAATCACTTATATTGATCCGAATGATATCCTCTGCAAAAATGGTTCGTGCACAGGTCAAATTAATGGAAAAATAATCTATAGAGACGGCGGACATTTAAACTGGTCTGGTTCTAAGGAACTCGGAAGAATTTTCGTTAAAGAGTAATCGTAAATCAGGCGCCGTTAGACGGCGCCTTTATTAAACATTAAGAGTTTGAGTTATATCAGTATTGGCTTTATTAGCAACTGGATAGTTACATGATAAAGTTGAATTTACGGTCAAGTTTTCACCAAACCAAAATTTATTTGATGTCGATACTGATGAGGACCCAGTTCCATCAATTTTTAAACACAATAGAGCATTTATGAAATTATTCCTAACACATCTAATTGACTGATAGTGAGACAACCATGATTGATTCCCATCGTCTCTTAATAATGTAGCAACGCTCTGGGATGTAAATGATTGTGAGGTAATCATGTTGCAAGTTAACTCCATAATACTATTGGAGGAACCAATGGATATACCTGATGGCAAACTAGCAATAACATTACCACCCCTTAGAATATTTCTATTTACTCGAAGTATCTTTGGAGTATAACCGCTTGAGCTTAAATCAAGAAAAAATGATGAGACTGTCCCTAACTGATTGCCTGATATTTCTACAACACAATCAGAAGAACATTTAATGTTGAATCTATTATATGTGCCAGTGAAATTGTTATTTGTTAATGATACTTTTTGATATCCCCCTCCAGAGTTACTCCACATTGCCCCAAAAACTGGCGTAGATGGTAAAGATGTTGACCAACTAAAGTCATTTCTATCAATAAATAACTCTTTACTATAACTCCCGAAACTTAAAGAGCAATTTCTTATTTCATTATCATGAATGAATACACGCTCAAAATTACTAACATGTAAGTTGGCGGTTCCTGATGTTAGTAATCTACCCATAATGTTATTAGTAAGGCGCAGGGCTGAGTTTGAAATTTCATCTTGATCTACTCCGATTATCATTCCAGTGCTTGTAATATTAATAATATTGTTATCTATCTTCCAGTCTGAGTTTGTAATATGCGTATACAAAGTTAAAAATGACGGAGCAGAAAAATAATTGTCAGATATGAGCGCGTTCTCGTGAGTAATCAGCCCTTCCTGCTCATAGGCCTGAATCAGAGCAAGTTTTCGGGCATTCTCGTTTGCCAGTTGCTGAACAGGATCAACTCCGCCAGCGGCATCTTGCTGCGGTGTAACCGCCTGCTGCGCGCGAATTTTGGCAAGGTTGGCCTGGTGAGTAGCTTCGAGCCTTTCAGAGGTCTCGTTGTACTGCTCCTGGCTAATTTTTTTGGCTGACAGCGCGGTATTCAGCGCTTCAACATCCTACCTGTAGCTGGCGTTTTCACGCGCTTCCGGCAACAGCTTCTCTGCTGCGGCCTGCGCTTTAATGGCGTTGGCGGTATCCCATTTAGCCGCGGCATACTGCCTGGCCTCCGCGATTTGCGCTTGCGTAGCCCCTTTCCCAAGTGACTGTTCAGCATTGAGCATGGCCTGCTCTCTGCTCAGTTCATTGGTAGATCCGGCAGCAAGTTCTGCCTGCTGTTTCAGGTTTGCCAGTTTCTGAGCGATTGATTCAGCCTGTGATGCCCCTTTCTTCTGCTCGGATTGTAGAGTCTTCTGCGCCTGCGTATTTTTGTACGTAGCGCAGCATCATCCTGCATCTGCTTAGCATGTGGATCATCCTTCGCAAACCCGGCATCTTCAGCGGCATATTGCGCCTGAAGTCGGGCGCGAGCCTCACCCTGCAACTTAGACAGCGCAAGGTTGCGCTCAGACTGCTTGATGAGGTTCTTCTGGCCGGCGGTGAGGTTGTCCGTCGATCGTTTAAGGCTATCGACATTGAATGAAGCGTTTGCTGCCTCTCTGGCTAGCTCAATGATAGGACCAAGCAATGCGTTAATAGCCGCCTGCCCGTCACTTGATGCTGGCTGAAGGTTCTGCAATTTAAGGGCGAGATCCTGCAAAGCCTGTGGCGAAGGATTTTTGCTTAGGTCAGATAATTGCTTCGATAACTCAAAGGCTTCTTGCTCGCTAATACCAAACTTGGAAGACAATGCACCGACCGTATTGGCGATGCTCATTCCCGTTGCATTCCACTCCATTCCAGCAGAGCTTATTTGCTTCAGCGCCTCTGAGTAATTACTTGTGGTGATATCAAGCGCAGCCAGGCGCTCATTGAAACCCTGCACAGTGGCATAGCCACCAGAAAATGCAGATAAAGCCTTATCGCCAAATGAGATAAATGAATTAGAAGCATCGCTAATGGCCTTTGGTATTTTAGCGATCGCCTGGTTGTACTCCAGAAGCGCCTGATTGCGCATTAGGGTTGCGACTTCAGAATTGGTCTTTGCAAGAAAAGCGTACTTATCTGACAGCGCGGCCACGCCATTTTGGGAAATGGTAATGACCTTGTCCATCGCCTCGGCTGCGTCTTTCAGCGCATCCATGGCGTTCTTGCCGCCATTAAGAGATGTGATAAGCACCCCGGCCAGGACAGAGCTCAGAGCGATAACAGAACCAATTACCGCACCACCCGGGCCGAATGCACCGGCAAGTTGAGAGCCCTGCTGTGCAAACGCTACCAGCGCGGACTGGCCGCCCTGAACCTGAATGATGAAGTCCTGAACCTGGTACCCTGCCTGTTGCATGCTGTTTTTCCAGGCTCCGGTTCCTTTGGCACCGGTCTCCACGCCCGTTTTCATGTCATACAGGCGACCAGTTAACTCGCCGATCTTCTGCTTCTCTTCATCGGTCGCTTTTGACCCGGCGCGCAACTGGGCAGCCAGAACGGCAGCACTGCGCGCGCCATTCTCCTGTGCTTCGTCCAGCACAGCTAGTTGGTTACCCAGCGCCTCGATGATGGATTCAGCGCGATTGAACTCACTGTTAGCGCCACCGGTCCCACTGCGGGCTTCTTCCATTGCGCGGGCGATCCCGCTCACATTGGTGTTAAGCTTGCGCAGTTGGTTATCCATAGAGTTGGCATAACCAGCCAATTCTGTAAACGCGGTCCCGGTTTGAGATGTGCTCTGATCGAGGTTATCCATTCCCTTGCCAGACTGCTGGGCCGCAGCATCCAGTTTATCCAGAGCATCAATGGCCTGTTTCCCGCCCTGCAACAGCGGCTCAACGTCGGCGCTGATTTCATAAACGATGCTACCGGCGTTCTTCTCACCTGCCATGTCATTCTCCGGTTATTTCTTTGCTCTTGCCCTGCGTGCGGCCTGTTTAGCCAGATATTCGTCGGCGATGCTCTCATACTCTTCGCGAGTGAAGCCTTTCTGATCGGGGTATTTCGCCGCCAGCAGCATCTGAAATTCGGTCATCGTTAACTGAGATGCTTCAGCGCGGTTCATGCCAAAATGGCTGCGTGCCGCGCTGATGTAGTCGAAGGCTTTAAACTCGGTAGTACGTTCTCCCGTCTCGTGACGCTGCAACTGGCGAACCTTGGCTTTACCGACCACTCCGTGTTGCATGAGATGCTGAGCCAGCACAATAATGTCGTTTTTCGGCATCTGGCCCGGGCGGTAGACGACACAATGCCGCCAACCTTTCCACTCGCCTATCATCGGCGTCAGATCGCTCTCACAGCACGCCTGTAAAACATGCATACACGTTGATAAAAGCTTTTCAGCAGCGCGGTTGAATGATGGTGACAGCCAGGCAGGGAAACGCCCCAGCGTGCCAGCACAAACCTCAATGAGCTGAGCGACGTCATTGCCGTGGATGGTGGCATACGCCTGCACAATATCTTCCGGAGTGCCGATCCTCGTCATAGCCTCGAATGAAGGACGCAGCAGGTAATCTTTCCCGCCATCGCGGCTGTCGCTGATGGAGATTTCACCAATATCTGTTAAAGCGGTCATAGGCATTCCAGTAAACGGTCATTATCAAGGGCAGCACGCCGCCCTTTGGAATGTCCGTTAAGTAACGGTAACCGTATGCACGGCCACAAAGTTGCCGTCTTCGGTATTGATGATGATCTGCGCGCTGCCGGTGGCGACGCGGTTCACCGTGACAGTGGTACCGGATGCTGTGGCAGTGGCTTTGGTTGGATCGGTTGATGCGACGGTGAAGTCTTTGTTGGTTGCTCCGGTTGGTGCGATATTCACCGTGAATGTGCTGGTACCTCCCGCCGCGCCAGTACTGGTTGCCGGAGTTACCGTCACGCCAGTCACCGCTACCGCAGTGATTTCGTTCACCTCGATAGTGCTTGCATCGCCGACTTTGAACTCGGTAGAGAACGTGACGATGTCGTTGGTTCCGCCGTCAGAGCTCAGAGCCGTGATGTTCATGTAACCGATGAATTCGACCGGGCCGTAGTCCATACGTACCCAGATACCGGGCTGGCGCTTGGCCTTAAGTTCGTCAGCGAAATACTTGATGAACTTGCCAACACCGTACTGATCCAGTTTGTCCTTCTTGCGCACTTCACCTTCAAAGCTCAGGGTAAAGTCACTGTTAGTGATGATGGTCTCGACATAGCCGCCGCCGTCATCCGCATCAGAGGTAACCGAGTTAGGGTTGAAGTCGAAGCCCTTTGATGTACCCGCAGCCAGAGATTTCCACTCTGATTCTTCAGGTTTTACATCAGGGCAGCCGTCAGCGACCTCCAGCACGATCGCACCGCCGAAAAGGCGCTCGTTCGAGTTAGGGCAGTCAGCCATTTGAAACTCCTCTTTGACGTATAAAAGAAAACCCGCCGGAGCGGGTTATTTGGTTGAGATGGCTATTCGCCGTAAGTGCAGGCGAACTGGAGTCGGAAGACTATTCGCCCTTCTTCTGTGAGCACAGGCGCGGGGATTGCGCCCATGTTCTGGATGTAGCCTACGCACTCGTTAACCATGGGGTTGGCTTGGACATAATCGACAATACGCTGCACGGCGTTGAGTGCGTCTTTGCGCTTATCTTTCGCGCCGACGACGTCGACAAGGACGTGATACTCCGATCCGAGATCGTTTCGGATATTCGAGCCGCCGTTTGGCCTGAACACCATGATCGCCTTCGACTGGTCACCCGGGTCGTCGTACATCAGCTGCTGCACCGTAAATCCGGTCGTTAGCCCGGCGTCACCGAACATGTTGCGCACCCGCTCGTGCATCATGGGTGTCATAGCGAAAGCTCCTTGCGCATCACCGCGTCAACGTTATCGCGCTCGTCATTCGCGCCTTTGGTCAGGAATTGCGGCTCACCATGTGGATCCCAGTAGTTGCCCTTTCCGGTCCCGCCGCCGAACTCTTTCGGTTTCTGCGGGCCGAACTCAGACCGGTTGCTGGTCACGCCGAAGTGCGCGCGCGGCTGGCCTTTCAGCTTGCCTGACGCCTCATGCACGTAGGCGGCATAGTTGGCTGAGTAACCGATTCGCCCGGTGATGAGCACGCCGCCAGCGTCGATTTCCCGGAACTGACTGTTAATCAGCGTTGAGGTGTCGATCGGAGTGTAATATGCCGCCCGGGTGCCGATAAGCATCATCGCCGACTGCAGCGCGCGGATTACCTTGCGGCCCTTAACGTCATTGATGACATCGCTCAGGTGCTTTTTCGCCTGGCTGATGCCCTTCACTTTGATGCCCATAGCTTTCTCCAGGCAATAAAAAAACCCCGCCTGAGCGAGGTTTGGTGTCATTTAAACGGTGAATCAAAAAGGGAGCATTGCGCGAATTTCAGTGTACCAACCATGAAAAGCAGGTAGGTCATCTAAAAACCAGAAGCCTAAAACAATCATCGCCATGCCCATTACCATGTGAAAGATAATGCTGAACCAGAATTCAATAGGCTTTTCATCCACGTGAATGTACTCCTTTCGGAGCGTTCCTTTGAATGTTTTGGTATAAACACCCCGACGACAGTAGACAAACGATTGTACCAAGGAGATTGGGCCAACCAAAAAAACCGCGCACACCGTGAACCAATATTGAAATCCCATTACCTTTCAATCCACGTAATTTTTCCCCTATTATTGCACAGGTTTATCAGATTCCAGTAAGGATGGCGTAATCATCAGTCACACGCTCGAAAGTGTCGGCGTAGCGGATAACCTGCCGCACCTCGTCGGCACCGGCCACAACCGGGTCGGCTTCGGTCGATACACCGATCAGCAGGTAATCACCCGCGGCCGCCAGCGCAAACTCGGTCCAGACTGTATTTTTCACGACGATTTCAGCGCCCAAGCTGGCTAGCTTCTTGCTGAGTCCGCCCTCGTAATCGCAGAGGATTTGCTCAGGTTCGGCATAGCCCAGCGGATCGCCGTATTCGTCATTGCCTTCCAGCTTGCGCCAGATGGTTGCCGTGGCGGTATAGCTCCAGTTCGCTACCGATGACATCAGCCCTCCTTCCAGCGTAAAACCTTCGCGCCAGTCGCCCGGATGCGCGGGCAGTTAATGAACCACTCGCCGTCCGATTTAACGTAGCCGGTCGTCTCCCGCCCGGTGTCAGTCATCACCCAGACGCGGGTGAACGAGCGCGGCAAGCCGTGCTTAACTGATTTGTACGTCATCACTCAGCACCTACGACGGTAAACCCAGTGAGATGATTGGCATCGTCATACACAGCGGCTGCACGACCAGTTCCCGGCTTAGCCATGCCATTCACGAACCCGACCACACCCATGGTGATGATGCCATCACGAGACTGAGAGCAAACAAATGGGATGTCGCTACCGAGAAATGCTTCGTTGCATACCACTCGATGATTTACCAAGGCATTCGCCGCAGATTGGTCGGTAGAAAATAACTGGTTAAGCAGTTCGGTAATTAGCTTTGCTTCCAACATCAACAGCCCCCGACAACATCAAAGAATCCGACGCTGCTACCTACATCAATCGGTAGAGCTGACGTGCAGCCGGAAGTATCAAGTGTCAGCAAAGCATCACGCATGCTAGTTACATCGCCGCTGTACTCAAACGAACGCGACGCCCCTGAAGGCGCTGACTGTGATTTAATGCGCTGGCTGTAGGCCGTGAGCGCCATTAAGGTGACGGCATATACCTGAATCAGGATTACGTCGCACTCATCATAGCCAGACGCCTCCAGGCACTCCTGAATGCTGTCCAGTTTGCACAGGTAAGCATCAATCATGAACTCAGGAATTGAGTAACCGAGTGCAGATAGCTGCTGCTTCACCTGCTCGGCTGTTATCTGCACTACTGCCATGGTTATTTCGCCTTTTTCGATTTAGCGGAGGTGTCTGCCTGCTCTGCCTGCTCTGCCTGCTCTGCCTGCTCTGCCTGCTCTGCCTGCTCTGCCTGCTCTGCCTGCTCTGC
>NZ_JANYUK010000029.1:0-4706 GCF_025106035.1 Citrobacter sp. XY323 | reverse complement strand
GAAAACCATCACCACAGGAGAAAACCAGGATGCACACACGAAACGTCAACGTCAAAACCGCCGCTCAAGAATCTTCCAGGAAGATGGGGGAAGGGCAAAATCTGGCAGCAGTTGCTCGTGAACGCGTGGCAGGTTCAATAAACCTCAAAAAGGGAGTCACGGTCACCATCGCTGAAGTGGATCGCTATGGCGATGTTCAGGTGGAAATCCGTACAAACGGTTTACTCAACTGGCGGGCGTGGTCATTTGAGCCTGATTTTATTGCGGATCTGGACCGAAACCTGCGCTACGTCGAACAGAAGTGAATGATGGCTGACTGGCCATTTTTAACAAACAAAAGGGGAACATCATGCTGAAACTGAAAAATGCTCTGACCACCAACCATGTGGGCAAAAGCCCTGACATTGTGAAGTTGCTGCGTATTCAGGCCACAGAGAGTCATGTGGTTGAGTTCGATAACGTGGACACGCGTTTCAATGATTGTTCTAACTGGCAAATCATGGTTGACGGGGAACGCATCCTGTTCAGTACCCGTATGCATGAGCGTTTTTCTGACATGAAAGCGGCTGTTCTGGCAACGGTCGCAGTCTGCGGAAACCGCGCAACACCATCAGACAGTGCAATGCTGGATAGCGCACAGGCAATGATGAAAATGCTCGACGTTTATCCGTCTTTTGCCGCGCTGGCTGAACATCCGAAACGTCTAACCAACTGAAAGAATGTCGTGACCGGAGGGCAATCCGGTCACGACTGACCATCACTTAAACTAGAGAGGTAAAAATTATGGTCGCCACTAATACTACGGCAAGCAAAACGAATAAATCCAGACGTAATAAGAAATCTGAACCCACAACCGCTCCTGCTACAGATCAGACTCTGAGCCAGCTTTTAGCTGTGCTCCCCGTACAGCAAATCGCTTATACGCGTTTGTCTGCATCAGATCTGAATGTGCGTCTGATTAAGCATACTGACAAGGAAGTGGAAGAACTGGCTGACAGTATTGCTGCCGTGGGGATCCTACAGAATCTGGTCGGCGTCGAACAGCCGGATGGAACGATCGGGATTGTGGCAGGTGAAGGTCGCCGCAGAGCATTGGGTGTTCTTGTTGTGCGGGGAAGTGTGGATGCTGAATTTCCGTTTGTTCCGGTAAAAGTCGTTCCGCTGGACCTCGCGGTGGCTGCCTCCATGACGGAGAATGGCAAACACAAAATTATGCACCCTGCCGAGCAGATTGTCGGCTTCCGTAATCTTGAGCGAGAAGGGCGAACCCCCTCACAAATTGGCGCTCTGCTGGGATATGCACCTCGCCATGTTCAGCGCTGTCTGAAACTGGCGAACCTTGCGCCATCCCTGCTGGATGCACTGGCGCGGGATGAGATTACCCTTGAGCATTGTGAAGCTCTGACCCTGGCTGATTCTCACGAGCGTCAGGAGCAGGTCTGGAAAGAAGCTGTCGAACAACATCGCACTCCGAGTGTACATACTCTCCGTAAAATGGCCACAGATGACAAAATGGCCATAAGCCATCCGATGTTTGTCTTTGTCGGTGAAGAAGCCTACCTCGCAGCAGGAGGTCATCTGACCGCAGATCTGTTTAGCGATAAAGACAGTACTTTTGCTGATGCCGCGCTGGTGAAATCTTTGCTCGCCGGAAAACTGACGGTGACGGCTGCGCGTATCCGGCAGGAACAGGGCTGGGGTTGGGCTGAGTTTCGTATGACGGAACTCAGCGGTCATGGCGAAGATAAAGAGCTGTATCGCTTTGCCATGCCAGCGGCTGTGCTGACTGATGATGAACAACGCCGTATCGATGAACTTGAAAATGCCATCGAGGATTGCTCGTCCTATGATGATCAGTACGAATTTCAGCAACAGATTGATGATATCCGCATCGAGGCCAAATACCGCGAGGCCACGCCGGAATTTCGGGCGAAGCATGGTGTATGGGTGTCATGGGATAACGGCAATTTTCAGGTTCAGCCAGGTATCCGCAAACTGACTGACGAAGATCGCGCACAGGAAGAACAGGAACGAGAGGCGCGACAGACGCAGGATAACAATGTAATCACCTACACCACGCCGGAAACACCTGCCGATGCATATCCGGCAACGCTGGTTAAAGCTATGTCCGCTGAACGTACTCTCGCGGTACAGGCTGAACTGGCGGGACGTCCTGACGTGTCTGTGGCGCTGCTGACATGGACACTGTGTCTCGGTCTGTTTGAACGCAGTTATGGTCAGCGTAGTGAACCCCTCAAAGCCTCAGTCACCAGTAATCAGTATCTGCTCGCCTCTCTGGCTCCGTCCGGTGATGAGGGCAAAGCTTTATTGTCACTTAAGGTTCAGCGTGAAGCATTTCAGGCGACGTTGCCGGAAAACTGGCATCTGGATTTCACCTGGTTGCTGTCATGGTCTGCGGAACAGGTGTGCGCCCTGCTGGGATTCTGCGCAGCACATGGGATCAACGGTATTCAGGAACGCCTGTATAACCGTACCGAGCGGAGTGAACTGGATGGGCTGGAAGCTGCTCTGGACTTTGACCTGCGCAAATGGTGGCAGCCGGATGCGACCAGCTACTTCGGAAAACTAAAAATTTCTCAGATCGGCAAGGCTTATGAAGAAGCAGGGATGGCGGAAAGAGCGCGGGAAGTTGTGAAGCTCAAACGCCGTGATGCTGCTGCCGCTGCCGCAGATGAACTGAGTGTAAAAGGCTGGTTACCAGACTGGATGGTTCGTACTCAACCTGTTGAACAGGATGAAACTGAGTTAACAGAAACTGACCATACAGACCACGCAGCTTAAGACGGAGGCCGCCGCCTTCGGGCGGCGGGAACGACATGACCATGATTTATGATCTGAACAAAATTAACAGCCTGACCGCTTACGATATGGAGTATATCCGCCAGAAGGGTGAGGATGCTCGCAATGAACTCAGTGATGCCGTAACCCGTATGCTGGCTGTACCTCAGAACTGGTGTATCTGCGCCGAGTACCGCATGGAGTTTGGTGGTTTTTTCCCTGTTCAGTGCCGTCTTAGTGCTGATGGTTGTGATGATTATCATCTGTGCGTATGTAGCCCCGGCGACATTTCCCCGTACTGGCTTGTTGTTTTACTGTCAGTTGGAGGTCTGGTTGTTCGCACGCTCTGGCAGGGAGAGAAACTCGACCCCGTAAGCATCAATGCGCTGGTCAGCCAGGTGGCTGGTATGCGCCGGTTTGGCTGTTCAGCCCGAACTGTTGTTAGCCTGTTGAATAAGGAGGTGGTGGCATGATCCCGTCAGCACACTCTCTTGTTACGCTGAAGCCTGCCCGTCAGGCGGCACTTCAGGCCATTATTAACGTGGAAACTTCCCGTGAACGTGGTGCGCGGTTACCTGCCTTACCACATGTCCGGGCTTTTCTCCGGTTGCTGACCGGATGCGGCCGACTGAATGCTACGGTTGCACGCCAGATCCCCGGACTGAACTGGGAGCCGCGGAACCGGCTGGTATCCCTGAAACAGGTTGAAGAGGCGCTGGACAGGATGATCGCCACAGGCGGTGAAGCTTGCCCGCTGCCGCTGAACCTCGATGTACAGGCCGAGTTGTTTCCTGAAGTCATACACACGCGTACAGACAGACGATTACACAGAGAGAAAATCAGCTTCACACGAAAAATGCGGAGGGTAGCCCGCCAGGTTGACCATGCATGGCGATTGCGTCAGAACCTTCTCGGACAGGCGGTGACTGAACTGAATTTTCAGTCACCTGAAACTGTCAATATCTGGTACCGGCGTTGGGCAGACGAGTTTGACGCGCGTGAGCTTGAATCTGCATTCTGGCGCTGGCAGACGCGGTTCACTTCGCTGAAAGAACTTGACTGGTCGCGTTACAGCAATGCACCGCTGTACGAAGTTATGTATGAAATTCCCTGTATTGTGAAGGAAACTCCGGATGCCCTGCGTCAGGCAGAAAACTGGCTGGTTCCCAACAAACTGACAGACCGGAGCTGATTATGAAATGGCGCTATTCATTGCGGTGGAAGTTGCCACACAGGCCGTGTCCGGGGCCGCATGAACTGGTGTCCGAAGTAGTGGATGCCGGACAGCAGGCTCCTGAATCAGTCATGTCTTTGTGGGTGGCGGGGGCCGGGTATGCCGTATGCGTCGATTTTCTGGATGACAGACAGATCAGACGCTGGAGCGATGAACGAAAAGCTGCCACCCGCAGACGAAATCTGGAGCGGCGTGTAAACCGGATTGCGCCATTGTTTGCTGATGAACTTATCGAGCGGGAGCTGGAAACCCGACCGGAGTATTTTCGCGGAAAATCAGCACGATAAGAGCAGGAAACCTGGTCAGACAGTGACGGTGTGCGGTATAATGGCGGTGGCGCTTGAGGCTTTTTGCCTCATGACGTGAAGGTGGTTTGTTGCCGGGTTGTGTGGCAAAAAGCAGAAAGCCCCGTAGTTAATTTTCATTAACCCACGAGGCCACCTGTATGCCTAGACAACATCAGGATAGCCTCTTAGATGCCGCAAGGCAAGGAGAAGAAGGCCATGAAACTGCCACGAAACACTCTGTTCTGGTGCGTATTAATAGTGTGTCTCACGCTACTGATATTTACCTACCTGACCCGGAAATCACTCTGTGAAATCCGCTACAGGGACACGAACAGGGAGGTGGCGGCTTTTATGGCTTACGAATCCGCTAAGTAGCTAACCCCGGC
>NZ_JANYUK010000028.1:0-3228 GCF_025106035.1 Citrobacter sp. XY323 | reverse complement strand
ACTACCATCGGCGCTACGGCGTTTCACTTCTGAGTTCGGCATGGGGTCAGGTGGGACCACCGCGCTACAGCCGCCAGGCAAATTCTGTTTATCAACACGCTTTTCGCATGTCGATGTAATCTGTAATCAAGCTGAATTTCGATGTCTCTTTCGCCAAAACACCTTCGGCGTTGTAAGGTTAAGCCTCACGGTTCATTAGTATCGGTTAGCTCAACGTATCGCTACGCTTACACACCCGACCTATCAACGTCGTCGTCTTCAACGTTCCTTCAGGACCCTTAAAGGGTCAGGGAGAACTCATCTCGGGGCAAGTTTCGTGCTTAGATGCTTTCAGCACTTATCTCTTCCGCATTTAGCTACCGGGCAATGCCATTGGCATGACAACCCGAACACCAGTGATGCGTCCACTCCGGTCCTCTCGTACTAGGAGCAGCCCCCCTCAATTCTCCAGCGCCCACGGCAGATAGGGACCGAACTGTCTCACGACGTTCTAAACCCAGCTCGCGTACCACTTTAAATGGCGAACAGCCATACCCTTGGGACCTACTTCAGCCCCAGGATGTGATGAGCCGACATCGAGGTGCCAAACACCGCCGTCGATATGAACTCTTGGGCGGTATCAGCCTGTTATCCCCGGAGTACCTTTTATCCGTTGAGCGATGGCCCTTCCATTCAGAACCACCGGATCACTAAGACCTGCTTTCGCACCTGCTCGAGCCGTCACTCTCGCAGTCAAGCTAGCTTATGCCTTTGCACTAACCTCCTGATGTCCGACCAGGATTAGCTAACCTTCGTGCTCCTCCGTTACTCTTTAGGAGGAGACCGCCCCAGTCAAACTACCCACCAGACACTGTCCGCAACCCGGATCACGGGTCTACGTTAGAACACCAGCCATTAAAGGGTGGTATTTCAAGGTTGGCTCCATGCAGACTGGCGTCCACACTTCAAAGCCTCCCACCTATCCTACACATCAAGGACCAGTGTTCAGTGTCAAGCTATAGTAAAGGTTCACGGGGTCTTTCCGTCTTGCCGCGGGTACACTGCATCTTCACAGCGAGTTCAATTTCACTGAGTCTCGGGTGGAGACAGCCTGGCCATCATTACGCCATTCGTGCAGGTCGGAACTTACCCGACAAGGAATTTCGCTACCTTAGGACCGTTATAGTTACGGCCGCCGTTTACCGGGGCTTCGATCAAGAGCTTCTCCTTACGGATAACCCCATCAATTAACCTTCCGGCACCGGGCAGGCGTCACACCGTATACGTCCACTTTCGTGTTTGCACAGTGCTGTGTTTTTAATAAACAGTTGCAGCCAGCTGGTATCTTCGACTGATTTCAGCTCCATGAGTAAATCACTTCACCTACATATCAGCGTGCCTTCTCCCGAAGTTACGGCACCATTTTGCCTAGTTCCTTCACCCGAGTTCTCTCAAGCGCCTTGGTATTCTCTACCTGACCACCTGTGTCGGTTTGGGGTACGATTTCGTGTTACCTGATGCTTAGAGGCTTTTCCTGGAAGCAGGGCATTTGTTACTTCAGCACCGTAGTGCCTCGTCATCACACCTCAGCGTTAACAAGACTCCGGATTTACCTGGAATCTCCGCCTACATGCTTAAACCGGGACAACCGTCGCCCGGCTAACATAGCCTTCTCCGTCCCCCCCTCGCAGTAACACCAAGTACAGGAATATTAACCTGTTTCCCATCGACTACGCCTTTCGGCCTCGCCTTAGGGGTCGACTCACCCTGCCCCGATTAACGTTGGACAGGAACCCTTGGTCTTCCGGCGTGCGGGTTTTTCACCCGCATTATCGTTACTTATGTCAGCATTCGCACTTCTGATACCTCCAGCATGCCTCACAGCACACCTTCAACGGCTTACAGAACGCTCCCCTACCCAACAACACATAGTGTCGCTGCCGCAGCTTCGGTGCATGGTTTAGCCCCGTTACATCTTCCGCGCAGGCCGACTCGACCAGTGAGCTATTACGCTTTCTTTAAATGATGGCTGCTTCTAAGCCAACATCCTGGCTGTCTGTGCCTTCCCACATCGTTTCCCACTTAACCATGACTTTGGGACCTTAGCTGGCGGTCTGGGTTGTTTCCCTCTTCACGACGGACGTTAGCACCCGCCGTGTGTCTCCCGTGATAACATTCTTCGGTATTCGCAGTTTGCATCGGGTTGGTAAGTCGGGATGACCCCCTAGCCGAAACAGTGCTCTACCCCCGAAGATGAGTTCACGAGGCGCTACCTAAATAGCTTTCGGGGAGAACCAGCTATCTCCCGGTTTGATTGGCCTTTCACCCCCAGCCACAAGTCATCCGCTAATTTTTCAACATTAGTCGGTTCGGTCCTCCAGTTAGTGTTACCCAACCTTCAACCTGCCCATGGCTAGATCACCGGGTTTCGGGTCTATACCCTGCAACTTAACGCCCAGTTAAGACTCGGTTTCCCTTCGGCTCCCCTATTCGGTTAACCTTGCTACAGAATATAAGTCGCTGACCCATTATACAAAAGGTACGCAGTCACCCCATAAAGAGGCTCCCACTGCTTGTACGTACACGGTTTCAGGTTCTTTTTCACTCCCCTCGCCGGGGTTCTTTTCGCCTTTCCCTCACGGTACTGGTTCACTATCGGTCAGTCAGGAGTATTTAGCCTTGGAGGATGGTCCCCCCATATTCAGACAGGATACCACGTGTCCCGCCCTACTCTTCGAGTTCACAACACATGCACTTTTGTGTACGGGGCTATCACCCTGTATCGCCGGACTTTCCAGACCGTTCCACTACCACACATGCTGATTCAGACTCTGGGCTGCTCCCCGTTCGCTCGCCGCTACTGGGGGAATCTCGGTTGATTTCTTTTCCTCGGGGTACTTAGATGTTTCAGTTCCCCCGGTTCGCTTCATTACGCTATGTATTCACGTAATGATAGTGTGACGAATCACACTGGGTTTCCCCATTCGGAAATCGCCGGTTATAACGGTTCATATCACCTTACCGACGCTTATCGCAGATTAGCACGTCCTTCATCGCCTCTGACTGCCAGGGCATCCACCGTGTACGCTTAGTCGCTTAACCTCACAACCCGAAGATGTTTCGTAAAACACTTCAGTGTTGCGAAAATTTGAGAGACTCGAACACACCGCTTTTCATTTCTTGTTTACGGAGAAATGAAACAGTGTGTCGTTTCAATTTTCAGCTTGATCCAGATTTTTAAAGAGCAAA
>NZ_JANYUK010000027.1:0-1731 GCF_025106035.1 Citrobacter sp. XY323 | reverse complement strand
TTCATCAGACAATCTGTGTGAGCACTACAAAGAACGTTTCTTTAAGGTAAGGAGGTGATCCAACCGCAGGTTCCCCTACGGTTACCTTGTTACGACTTCACCCCAGTCATGAATCACAAAGTGGTAAGCGCCCTCCCGAAGGTTAAGCTACCTACTTCTTTTGCAACCCACTCCCATGGTGTGACGGGCGGTGTGTACAAGGCCCGGGAACGTATTCACCGTGGCATTCTGATCCACGATTACTAGCGATTCCGACTTCATGGAGTCGAGTTGCAGACTCCAATCCGGACTACGACATACTTTATGAGGTCCGCTTGCTCTCGCGAGGTCGCTTCTCTTTGTATATGCCATTGTAGCACGTGTGTAGCCCTACTCGTAAGGGCCATGATGACTTGACGTCATCCCCACCTTCCTCCAGTTTATCACTGGCAGTCTCCTTTGAGTTCCCGGCCGAACCGCTGGCAACAAAGGATAAGGGTTGCGCTCGTTGCGGGACTTAACCCAACATTTCACAACACGAGCTGACGACAGCCATGCAGCACCTGTCTCAGAGTTCCCGAAGGCACCAAAGCATCTCTGCTAAGTTCTCTGGATGTCAAGAGTAGGTAAGGTTCTTCGCGTTGCATCGAATTAAACCACATGCTCCACCGCTTGTGCGGGCCCCCGTCAATTCATTTGAGTTTTAACCTTGCGGCCGTACTCCCCAGGCGGTCGACTTAACGCGTTAGCTCCGGAAGCCACGCCTCAAGGGCACAACCTCCAAGTCGACATCGTTTACGGCGTGGACTACCAGGGTATCTAATCCTGTTTGCTCCCCACGCTTTCGCACCTGAGCGTCAGTCTTTGTCCAGGGGGCCGCCTTCGCCACCGGTATTCCTCCAGATCTCTACGCATTTCACCGCTACACCTGGAATTCTACCCCCCTCTACAAGACTCTAGCCTGCCAGTTTCGGATGCAGTTCCCAGGTTGAGCCCGGGGATTTCACATCCGACTTGACAGACCGCCTGCGTGCGCTTTACGCCCAGTAATTCCGATTAACGCTTGCACCCTCCGTATTACCGCGGCTGCTGGCACGGAGTTAGCCGGTGCTTCTTCTGCGAGTAACGTCAATTGCTGCGGTTATTAACCACAACACCTTCCTCCTCGCTGAAAGTACTTTACAACCCGAAGGCCTTCTTCATACACGCGGCATGGCTGCATCAGGCTTGCGCCCATTGTGCAATATTCCCCACTGCTGCCTCCCGTAGGAGTCTGGACCGTGTCTCAGTTCCAGTGTGGCTGGTCATCCTCTCAGACCAGCTAGGGATCGTCGCCTAGGTGAGCCGTTACCCCACCTACTAGCTAATCCCATCTGGGCACATCCGATGGCAAGAGGCCCGAAGGTCCCCCTCTTTGGTCTTGCGACGTTATGCGGTATTAGCTACCGTTTCCAGTAGTTATCCCCCTCCATCGGGCAGTTTCCCAGACATTACTCACCCGTCCGCCACTCGTCACCCAAGGAGCAAGCTCCTCTGTGCTACCGTTCGACTTGCATGTGTTAGGCCTGCCGCCAGCGTTCAATCTGAGCCATGATCAAACTCTTCAATTTAAGTTTGATGCTCGTGAATTAAACTTCGTAATGAATTACGTGTTCACTCAGAGACTTGGTATTCATTTTTCGTCTTGCGACGTTAAGAATCCGTATCTTCGAGTGCCCACACAGATTGTCTGATAAATTGTTAAAGAGCAGT
>NZ_JANYUK010000026.1:0-31939 GCF_025106035.1 Citrobacter sp. XY323 | reverse complement strand
GACGGTCTGCGTTTCGCAATCCGTGAAGGCGGCCGTACTGTTGGTGCGGGCGTTGTTGCTAAAGTAATGAGCTAATTGCCGAATAACATTTGACGCAATGCGCAATAAAAGGGCATCATTTGATGCCCTTTTTGCACGCTTTCACACCAGAACCTGGCTCATCAGTGATTTTATTTGTCATAATCATTGCTGAGACAGGCTCTGAAGAGGGCGTTTAGTCCGAAACGCACCAGAGCATTTCGGTTTGGATCGCCTCGCTTACGCGGGGTGAAAATGTTTGTAGAATACTTCTGACAGGTTGGTTTATGAGTGCGAATACCGAAGCTCAAGGAAGCGGGCGCGGCCTGGAAGCGATGAAGTGGGTTGTTGTCGCTGTATTGCTGCTTGTAGCTATCGTTGGCAACTACCTCTATCGTGACATGATGCTGCCGCTGCGTGCGCTGGCCGTAGTGATTCTGATTGCCGCAGCGGGTGGTGTCGCGCTGTTGACAACAAAAGGTAAAGCGACCGTTGCTTTTGCCCGTGAAGCGAGAACCGAAGTCCGTAAGGTCATTTGGCCAACTCGCCAGGAAACATTGCACACCACATTAATTGTGGCTGCGGTTACCGCAGTAATGTCACTGATCCTGTGGGGACTGGATGGTATTCTGGTTCGCCTGGTATCCTTTATCACTGGCCTGAGGTTCTAAGATGTCTGAAGCCCCTAAAAAGCGCTGGTACGTCGTTCAGGCGTTTTCCGGTTTTGAAGGCCGCGTAGCTACATCGCTGCGCGAATATATCAAGTTACAAAATATGGAAGAGTTGTTTGGCGAAGTCATGGTGCCGACCGAAGAAGTGGTCGAAATCCGTGGCGGTCAGCGTCGCAAGAGCGAACGTAAATTCTTCCCGGGCTATGTATTGGTCCAGATGGTGATGAATGACGCAAGCTGGCACCTGGTGCGCAGCGTGCCGCGTGTGATGGGCTTTATCGGCGGTACTTCTGACCGTCCGGCGCCGATCAGCGACAAAGAAGTTGATGCGATCATGAACCGTCTGCAGCAGGTTGGCGACAAGCCGCGTCCGAAAACGATGTTTGAGCCAGGTGAAATGGTTCGCGTTAGCGACGGTCCGTTCGCTGACTTTAACGGCGTGGTTGAAGAAGTGGACTACGAGAAGTCTCGTCTGAAAGTTTCCGTATCTATCTTCGGTCGTGCGACTCCAGTTGAACTGGACTTCGCTCAGGTTGAAAAAGCCTAACACCCCGATCAAAAAAGCGACGATTTAATCGTTGCACAAGGCGCGAGATTGGAATACAATTTCGCGCCTTTTGTTTTTATGGATCCTATCCGTAAAACGAATTTAATCACGGGGAGCCTCCTTGAGGCGCTATAACCCAACTAGAGGAATTTAGAATGGCTAAGAAAGTCCAAGCCTATGTCAAGCTGCAGGTTGCAGCTGGTATGGCTAACCCGAGTCCGCCGGTAGGTCCTGCACTGGGTCAACAAGGCGTGAACATCATGGAATTCTGCAAAGCGTTCAACGCTAAAACTGATTCCATGGAAAAAGGTCTGCCAATCCCGGTTGTTATCACCGTTTACGCTGACCGTTCTTTCACTTTCGTTACCAAAACGCCTCCGGCAGCAGTTCTGCTGAAGAAAGCGGCTGGTATCAAGTCTGGTTCCGGCAAGCCGAACAAAGACAAAGTGGGTAAAATTTCCCGCGCTCAGCTGCAGGAAATCGCGCAGACCAAAGCTGCCGACATGACTGGTTCCGACATTGAAGCGATGACTCGCTCCATTGAAGGTACTGCACGTTCCATGGGCCTGGTAGTGGAGGACTAAGAAATGGCTAAACTGACCAAGCGCATGTCCGTGATCCGTGACAAAGTTGATGCTACTAAGCAGTATGACATCAACGAAGCTATCGCTCTGCTGAAAGAGCTGGCCACTGCTAAATTCGTAGAAAGCGTGGACGTTGCTGTTAACCTCGGCATCGATGCTCGTAAATCTGACCAGAACGTACGTGGTGCAACTGTACTGCCGCACGGTACTGGCCGTTCCGTTCGCGTAGCCGTATTTACCCAGGGTGCAAACGCTGAAGCTGCTAAAGCTGCAGGCGCTGAGCTGGTAGGTATGGAAGATCTGGCTGAACAGATCAAGAAAGGCGAAATGAACTTTGACGTTGTTATTGCTTCCCCGGATGCAATGCGCGTTGTTGGCCAGCTGGGTCAGGTTCTGGGTCCGCGCGGCCTGATGCCAAACCCGAAAGTTGGTACTGTAACTCCTAACGTTGCTGAAGCTGTTAAGAATGCTAAAGCTGGTCAGGTTCGTTACCGTAACGACAAAAACGGCATCATCCACACCACCATCGGTAAAGTGGATTTTGACGCTGACAAACTGAAAGAAAACCTGGAAGCTCTGCTGGTTGCGCTGAAAAAAGCAAAACCGACTCAGGCAAAAGGCGTGTACATCAAGAAAGTTAGCATCTCCACCACCATGGGTGCTGGCGTTGCCGTTGATCAGTCCGGTCTGACTGCGACTGTGGCGAACTAATATTCGCCTTTACGTGGGCGGTGATTTTGTCTACAATCTTACCCCCACGTATTCTGCTAATTGCAGACGTATATCTGAGATATTCAGGCTGTGGCAAGGCGGTCAACGCCACTACAGATTGAATAGCGACAGATAGAAAAGATTTGTTCGTTGGAGCCTGGCCTAATCCAGGCCTCCGTCGAAGACCGCAGGTGTTTCGTAAGAAACTTAATGCCCTGCGTAGACGGTGACAGAACGCTAAGATTATTTCTGATACTCTGGCTTGTTTCTGCTCACCGTATTTAGACGCTCTCTCCGTTGGGGGGAGTGAAGTGAGTTCCGGAACATGAGTTCCGGCAAACATCCAGGAGCAAAGCTAATGGCTTTAAATCTTCAAGACAAACAAGCGATTGTTGCTGAAGTCAGCGAAGTAGCCAAAGGCGCGCTGTCTGCAGTAGTTGCGGATTCCCGTGGCGTAACTGTAGATAAAATGACTGAACTGCGTAAAGCAGGTCGTGAAGCTGGCGTATACATGCGTGTTGTTCGTAACACCCTGCTGCGCCGCGTCGTTGAAGGTACTCAGTTCGAGTGCCTGAAAGACACGTTTGTTGGTCCGACCCTGATTGCATACTCTATGGAACACCCGGGCGCTGCTGCTCGTCTGTTCAAAGAGTTCGCGAAAGCGAATGCAAAATTTGAGGTCAAAGCCGCAGCCTTTGAAGGTGAGTTGATTACGGCATCGAATATCGATCGCCTGGCAACTCTGCCGACCTACGAAGAAGCAATTGCACGCCTGATGGCAACCATGAAAGAAGCTTCGGCTGGCAAACTGGTTCGTACTCTGGCTGCTGTACGCGATGCGAAAGAAGCTGCTTAATCGCAGTTATCTTTGTAAAGCATCTGCTTACGTATAAACTTATTCTGATTTTCAGGAACAATTTAAATGTCTATCACTAAAGATCAAATCATTGAAGCAGTATCCGCTATGTCCGTAATGGACGTTGTAGAACTGATTTCTGCAATGGAAGAAAAATTCGGTGTTTCTGCTGCTGCTGCTGTAGCTGTAGCTGCTGGCCCGGCTGAAGCTGCTGAAGAAAAAACTGAATTCGACGTAATTCTGAAAGCTGCTGGCGCTAACAAAGTTGCTGTTATCAAAGCAGTACGTGGCGCAACTGGCCTGGGTCTGAAAGAAGCTAAAGACCTGGTAGAATCTGCACCGGCTGCGCTGAAAGAAGGCGTGAGCAAAGACGACGCAGAAGCACTGAAAAAATCTCTGGAAGAAGCTGGCGCTGAAGTTGAAGTTAAATAAGCCAACTTTTCTGGTTGCAGCCTAAGAAATTAGGCTGATGGCTGGTGACTTTTTAGTCACCAGCCTTTTTGCGCTGTAAGGCGCCAGTAGCATTTCACACTGTTTGACTACTGCTGTGCCTTTCAATGCTTGTTTCTATCGACGTCTTAATATACTGCGACAGAACGTCAGTTCTGTGTAAATCGCAATGAAATGGTTTAAGCGTGATAGCAACAGGCATTGCGGAAAGTATTCGATTTTCCGGTCAACAAAATAGTGTTGCACAAACTGTCCCTTCGTCGGACAGATGGGTCGACTTGTCAGCGAGCTGAGGAACCCTAATGGTTTACTCCTATACCGAGAAAAAACGTATTCGTAAGGATTTTGGTAAACGTCCGCAAGTGTTGGACATACCTTATCTCCTTTCTATCCAGCTTGACTCGTTTCAGAAGTTCATCGAGCAAGATCCTGAAGGGCAGTATGGTCTGGAAGCAGCTTTCCGTTCCGTTTTCCCGATTCAGAGCTACAGCGGTAATTCCGAGCTGCAATACGTCAGCTACCGCCTTGGCGAACCGGTGTTTGACGTTCAGGAATGTCAGATCCGTGGCGTGACCTATTCCGCACCGCTGCGCGTAAAACTGCGCCTGGTGATCTACGAGCGCGAAGCGCCGGAAGGCACCGTAAAAGACATTAAAGAACAAGAAGTCTACATGGGCGAAATTCCGCTCATGACAGACAACGGTACCTTTGTTATCAACGGTACTGAGCGTGTTATCGTTTCTCAGCTGCACCGTAGTCCTGGCGTCTTCTTTGACTCCGACAAAGGTAAAACCCACTCTTCGGGTAAAGTGCTGTATAACGCGCGTATTATCCCTTACCGTGGTTCCTGGCTGGACTTCGAATTCGATCCGAAGGACAACCTGTTCGTACGTATTGACCGTCGCCGTAAACTGCCTGCGACCATTATTCTGCGTGCACTGAACTACACCACTGAGCAGATCCTTGACCTGTTCTTTGAGAAAGTTGTTTTCGAAATTCGTGACAACAAGCTGCAGATGGAACTGGTGCCGGAACGCCTGCGTGGTGAAACCGCCTCCTTTGACATCGAAGCTAACGGCAAAGTCTACGTCGAAAAAGGCCGTCGCATCACTGCGCGCCACATTCGCCAACTGGAAAAAGACGATATCAAACATATCGAAGTTCCGGTTGAATACATTGCTGGTAAAGTTGCGGCTAAAGACTACGTTGACGAATCTACTGGCGAGCTGATCTGCGCAGCTAACATGGAGCTGAGTCTGGATCTGCTGGCTAAGCTGAGCCAGTCTGGCCACAAGCGTATCGAAACGCTGTTCACCAACGATCTGGACCACGGTCCGTACATTTCTGAAACTGTACGCGTCGACCCAACCAACGATCGTCTGAGCGCGCTGGTAGAAATCTACCGCATGATGCGCCCTGGTGAGCCGCCGACGCGTGAAGCTGCTGAAAGCCTGTTCGAGAACCTGTTCTTCTCCGAAGACCGCTATGACCTGTCTGCGGTTGGTCGTATGAAGTTCAACCGTTCTCTGTTGCGCGACGAAATCGAAGGTTCCGGTATCCTGAGCAAAGACGACATCATCGAAGTGATGAAGAAGCTCATCGATATCCGTAACGGTAAAGGCGAAGTCGATGATATCGACCACCTCGGTAACCGTCGTATCCGTTCCGTAGGCGAAATGGCGGAAAACCAGTTCCGCGTTGGCCTGGTACGTGTTGAGCGTGCGGTGAAAGAGCGTCTGTCTCTGGGCGATCTGGATACCCTGATGCCTCAGGATATGATCAACGCTAAGCCGATTTCTGCAGCAGTGAAAGAGTTCTTTGGTTCCAGCCAGCTGTCTCAGTTTATGGACCAGAACAACCCGCTGTCTGAGATTACGCACAAACGTCGTATCTCTGCACTCGGCCCAGGCGGTTTGACCCGTGAACGCGCAGGCTTCGAAGTTCGAGACGTACACCCGACTCACTACGGTCGCGTATGTCCAATCGAAACGCCTGAAGGTCCGAACATCGGTCTGATTAACTCCTTGTCCGTGTACGCACAGACTAACGAATACGGCTTCCTCGAGACTCCGTACCGTAAAGTGACCGACGGTGTTGTAACTGACGAAATTCATTACCTGTCTGCTATCGAAGAAGGCAACTACGTTATCGCTCAGGCGAACTCCAACCTGGATGACGAAGGCCACTTTGTAGAAGATCTGGTTACCTGCCGTAGCAAAGGCGAATCCAGCTTGTTCAGCCGTGACCAGGTTGACTACATGGACGTATCCACCCAGCAGGTGGTATCCGTCGGTGCGTCCCTGATCCCGTTCCTGGAACACGATGACGCCAACCGTGCATTGATGGGTGCGAACATGCAACGTCAGGCGGTTCCGACTCTGCGTGCTGATAAGCCGCTGGTTGGTACCGGTATGGAACGTGCTGTTGCCGTCGACTCCGGTGTTACCGCGGTTGCTAAACGTGGCGGTACTGTCCAGTACGTGGATGCTTCCCGTATCGTTATCAAAGTTAACGAAGACGAGATGTACCCGGGCGAAGCAGGTATCGACATTTATAACCTGACCAAATACACCCGTTCTAACCAGAACACCTGTATCAACCAGATGCCTTGCGTATCTCTGGGCGAACCGGTTGAACGTGGTGATGTGCTGGCAGACGGTCCGTCCACCGACCTCGGTGAACTGGCGCTCGGTCAGAACATGCGCGTGGCATTCATGCCATGGAATGGTTACAACTTCGAAGACTCCATCCTCGTATCTGAGCGTGTTGTCCAGGAAGACCGTTTCACCACCATCCACATTCAGGAACTGGCATGTGTGTCCCGTGACACCAAGCTGGGGCCGGAAGAGATCACCGCTGACATCCCGAACGTGGGTGAAGCTGCGCTCTCCAAACTGGATGAATCCGGTATCGTTTATATCGGCGCGGAAGTAACCGGTGGCGATATTCTGGTTGGTAAGGTAACGCCGAAAGGTGAAACCCAGCTGACGCCAGAAGAGAAGCTGCTGCGTGCGATCTTCGGTGAGAAAGCGTCTGACGTTAAAGACTCTTCTCTGCGCGTGCCAAACGGTGTTTCCGGTACGATTATCGACGTTCAGGTCTTTACTCGCGATGGCGTAGAAAAAGACAAACGTGCGCTGGAAATCGAAGAGATGCAGCTGAAGCAGGCGAAAAAAGACCTGTCTGAAGAACTGCAAATCCTCGAAGCTGGCCTGTTCAGCCGTATCTACGCTGTGCTGGTTTCCGGTGGTGTTGAAGCTGAGAAGCTCGACAAACTGCCGCGCGATCGCTGGTTAGAACTCGGCCTGACCGACGAAGAGAAACAAAATCAGCTGGAACAACTGGCTGAGCAGTACGACGAACTGAAACACGAGTTCGAGAAAAAACTCGAAGCGAAACGCCGTAAAATCACTCAGGGCGACGATCTGGCACCGGGCGTGCTGAAGATTGTTAAGGTTTATCTGGCGGTTAAACGTCGGATCCAGCCTGGTGATAAGATGGCAGGTCGTCACGGTAACAAGGGTGTAATCTCTAAGATCAACCCGATCGAAGATATGCCACACGATGCTAACGGTACGCCGGTAGATATCGTGCTGAACCCGCTGGGCGTACCATCGCGTATGAACATCGGTCAGATCCTTGAAACCCACCTGGGTATGGCTGCGAAAGGTATCGGCGATAAGATCAACGCCATGCTGAAACAGCAGCAGGAAGTCGCGAAACTGCGCGAATTCATCCAGCGTGCTTACGATCTGGGTTCAGATGTTCGTCAGAAAGTTGACCTGAATACCTTCAGCGATGAAGAAGTTCTGCGTCTGGCTGAAAACCTGAAAAAAGGTATGCCAATCGCAACGCCGGTGTTCGACGGTGCGAAAGAGTCTGAAATCAAGGAACTGTTACAGCTGGGTGGCCTGCCGACTTCCGGTCAGATCACACTGTTCGACGGTCGTACCGGTGAGCAGTTCGAGCGCCAGGTTACCGTTGGCTACATGTACATGCTGAAACTGAACCACCTGGTTGATGACAAGATGCATGCGCGTTCTACCGGTTCTTACAGCCTGGTTACTCAGCAGCCGCTGGGTGGTAAGGCTCAGTTCGGTGGTCAGCGCTTCGGGGAGATGGAAGTGTGGGCGCTTGAAGCATACGGCGCGGCATACACCCTGCAGGAAATGCTCACCGTTAAGTCTGATGACGTGAACGGTCGTACTAAGATGTATAAAAACATCGTGGACGGCAACCATCAGATGGAACCAGGCATGCCGGAATCCTTCAACGTATTGTTGAAAGAGATTCGTTCGCTGGGTATCAACATCGAGCTGGAAGACGAGTAACTCTCGATCAAACAGGTCACTGGTGCTGGCGTAACAGCCAGCGCCAGATTGTGCTAACTCCGACGGGAGCAAATCCGTGAAAGATTTATTAAAGTTTCTGAAAGCGCAGACTAAAACCGAAGAGTTTGATGCGATCAAAATTGCTCTGGCCTCGCCAGACATGATCCGTTCATGGTCTTTCGGTGAAGTTAAGAAGCCGGAAACCATCAACTACCGTACGTTCAAACCTGAACGTGACGGCCTTTTCTGCGCCCGTATCTTTGGGCCGGTAAAAGACTATGAGTGCCTGTGCGGTAAGTACAAGCGCCTGAAACACCGCGGTGTGATCTGTGAGAAGTGCGGCGTTGAAGTGACCCAAACTAAAGTACGCCGTGAGCGTATGGGCCACATCGAGCTGGCGTCTCCGACCGCTCACATCTGGTTCCTGAAATCTCTGCCGTCCCGTATCGGTTTGCTGCTCGATATGCCGCTGCGCGATATCGAACGCGTACTGTACTTCGAATCTTATGTGGTTATCGAAGGCGGTATGACTAACCTGGAACGTCAACAGATCCTGACTGAAGAGCAGTATCTGGACGCGCTGGAAGAGTTCGGTGACGAATTCGACGCGAAGATGGGTGCGGAAGCAATCCAGGCCCTGCTGAAGAGCATGGATCTGGAGCAAGAGTGCGAAACTCTGCGCGAAGAGCTGAACGAAACCAACTCCGAAACCAAGCGTAAGAAGCTGACCAAACGTATCAAACTGCTGGAAGCATTCGTACAGTCTGGCAACAAGCCAGAGTGGATGATCCTGACTGTTCTGCCGGTTCTGCCGCCAGATCTGCGTCCGCTGGTTCCGCTGGATGGTGGTCGTTTCGCAACATCAGATCTGAACGATCTGTACCGTCGCGTGATCAACCGTAACAACCGTTTGAAACGTCTGCTGGATCTGGCTGCGCCGGACATCATCGTACGTAACGAAAAACGTATGCTGCAGGAAGCGGTTGACGCCCTGCTGGATAACGGTCGTCGTGGTCGTGCGATCACCGGTTCTAACAAACGTCCTCTGAAATCTTTGGCCGATATGATCAAAGGTAAACAGGGTCGTTTCCGTCAGAACCTGCTCGGTAAGCGTGTTGACTACTCCGGTCGTTCTGTAATCACCGTAGGTCCATACCTGCGTCTGCATCAGTGCGGTCTGCCGAAGAAAATGGCACTGGAACTGTTCAAACCGTTCATTTACGGCAAGCTGGAACTGCGTGGCCTGGCCACCACCATCAAAGCCGCTAAGAAAATGGTTGAGCGTGAAGAAGCTGTCGTTTGGGATATCCTGGACGAAGTTATCCGCGAACACCCGGTACTGCTGAACCGTGCACCAACCCTGCACCGTCTGGGTATCCAGGCATTTGAACCGGTACTGATCGAAGGTAAAGCTATCCAGCTGCACCCGCTGGTTTGTGCGGCATATAACGCCGACTTCGATGGTGACCAGATGGCTGTTCACGTACCGCTGACGCTGGAAGCCCAGCTCGAAGCGCGTGCGCTGATGATGTCTACCAACAACATCCTGTCTCCGGCGAACGGCGAACCTATCATCGTTCCGTCTCAGGACGTTGTATTGGGTCTGTACTACATGACCCGTGACTGTGTTAACGCCAAAGGCGAAGGCATGGTGCTGACTGGCCCGAAAGAAGCTGAGCGTATCTATCGCGCAGGTCTGGCCTCTCTGCATGCGCGCGTTAAAGTGCGTATCACTGAATACGAAAAAGATGAAAACGGCGAATTCGTTGCGCACACCAGCCTGAAAGACACGACCGTTGGTCGCGCCATTCTGTGGATGATCGTACCGAAAGGTCTGCCTTTCTCCATCGTCAACCAGGCGCTGGGCAAGAAAGCAATCTCCAAAATGCTGAACACCTGTTACCGCATTCTGGGCCTCAAGCCGACCGTTATCTTCGCTGACCAGACAATGTACACCGGCTTTGCTTATGCAGCGCGTTCAGGTGCATCTGTTGGTATTGATGACATGGTCATCCCAGAGAAGAAACACGAGATCATCTCTGAAGCGGAAGCTGAAGTTGCTGAGATCCAGGAGCAGTTCCAGTCTGGTCTGGTAACCGCAGGCGAACGCTATAACAAAGTTATCGATATCTGGGCTGCGGCGAACGATCGTGTATCCAAAGCGATGATGGATAACCTGCAAACCGAAACCGTGATTAACCGTGACGGCGTAGAAGAACAGCAGGTTTCCTTCAACAGCATCTACATGATGGCCGACTCCGGTGCGCGTGGTTCTGCAGCACAGATTCGTCAGCTGGCTGGTATGCGTGGTCTGATGGCTAAGCCAGATGGCTCCATCATCGAAACGCCAATCACCGCGAACTTCCGTGAAGGTCTGAACGTACTCCAGTACTTCATCTCTACTCACGGTGCTCGTAAAGGTCTGGCGGATACCGCACTGAAAACAGCGAACTCCGGTTATCTGACTCGTCGTCTGGTTGACGTTGCGCAGGACTTGGTTGTTACTGAAGACGATTGCGGCACGCTGGAAGGCATCACCATGACCCCGGTTATCGAGGGTGGTGACGTTAAAGAACCGCTGCGCGATCGCGTTCTGGGTCGTGTGACTGCTGAAGACGTTCTGAAGCCGGGTACGGCGGATATTCTGGTTCCACGCAACACGCTGCTGCACGAACAGTGGTGTGACCTGCTGGAAGAGAACTCCGTTGACTCCGTCAAAGTCCGTTCCGTTGTATCCTGTGACACCGACTTTGGTGTATGTGCGCACTGCTATGGTCGTGACCTGGCGCGTGGCCACATCATCAATAAAGGTGAAGCAATCGGCGTTATCGCTGCACAGTCCATCGGTGAACCGGGTACACAGCTGACGATGCGTACGTTCCACATCGGTGGTGCGGCATCTCGTGCGGCTGCTGAATCCAGCATCCAGGTGAAAAATAAAGGTAGCATCCGTCTGAGCAATGCGAAGTCGGTTGTTAACTCCAGCGGTAAACTGGTTATCACCTCACGTAACACCGAACTGAAACTGATCGACGAATTCGGCCGTACCAAAGAAAGCTATAAAGTGCCTTACGGCTCCGTTATGGCGAAAGGTGATGGCGAACAGGTTGCTGGCGGCGAAACCGTAGCGAACTGGGATCCGCACACCATGCCGGTTATCACCGAAGTGAGTGGTTTCGTCCGCTTCACTGACATGATCGACGGCCAGACCATTACTCGTCAGACCGACGAGCTGACCGGTCTGTCTTCTCTGGTGGTTCTGGATTCTGCAGAACGTACTGCGGGTGGTAAAGACCTGCGTCCGGCACTGAAAATTGTTGATGCTCAGGGCAACGACGTTCTGATCCCAGGCACCGATATGCCTGCTCAGTACTTCCTGCCGGGTAAAGCGATTGTTCAGCTGGAAGATGGCGTACAGATCAGTTCTGGTGACACCCTGGCGCGTGTTCCGCAGGAATCCGGCGGTACCAAGGATATCACCGGTGGTCTGCCGCGCGTTGCGGACCTGTTCGAAGCACGTCGTCCGAAAGAGCCGGCAATCCTGGCTGAAATCAGCGGCATCATTTCCTTCGGTAAAGAAACCAAAGGTAAACGTCGTCTGGTTATCACCCCGGTAGACGGTAGCGAGCCGTACGAAGAGATGATTCCGAAATGGCGTCAGCTCAACGTGTTCGAAGGTGAACGTGTAGAACGTGGTGACGTTGTTTCCGACGGTCCGGAAGCGCCGCACGACATCCTGCGTCTGCGTGGTGTGCATGCTGTAACTCGTTATATCGTTAACGAAGTTCAGGACGTATACCGTCTGCAGGGCGTTAAGATTAACGATAAGCACATCGAAGTTATCGTTCGTCAGATGCTGCGTAAAGCCACCATCGAAAGCGCTGGTAGCTCCGACTTCCTGGAAGGCGAGCAGGTTGAATACTCCCGCGTCAAGATTGCTAACCGCGATCTGGAAGCGAACGGCAAAGTGGGTGCAACATTCTCCCGCGATCTGCTGGGTATCACCAAAGCGTCTCTGGCGACCGAGTCCTTCATCTCTGCAGCATCGTTCCAGGAAACCACGCGTGTCCTGACCGAAGCCGCTGTTGCAGGTAAACGTGATGAACTGCGCGGTCTGAAAGAGAACGTTATCGTGGGTCGTCTGATCCCGGCGGGTACCGGTTATGCGTACCATCAGGATCGTATGCGCCGCCGCGCAGCGGGCGAACTGCCAGCTGCTCCGCAGGTGACTGCTGAAGATGCGTCTGCCAGCCTGGCAGAACTGCTGAACGCAGGCCTGGGCGGTTCTGACAACGATTAATCGTTGCTGACGCTAATAAAAAACCCGCTTCGGCGGGTTTTTTTATGTCGATGGATTTAAGATGTATTATGTTGGCCGGATAAGGCAGCAGCTGCCATCCGGCATGATGACGCCAGGCTTATGAGGCCTACGGCTTACGCCATCCGATCAGTTTACTGGTGGTAAGCGTCGATACAGTTCAATCATATCGCCTGCCAGATCCTGAATCACCATGGCATTCATCAGGTGGTCCTGGGAATGGACGGTGATGAGATTAACCGGTAGTTTGCCGGTACCTTCGTCAATTCCGATCAGTTGGGTCTGGATTTTATGCGCTTGTTTAACATACTCGCGTGATTCTATCATCGCGTGTTCTGCCCCAGCGAAATCACCTTTACGCGCCAGTTGCAACGCCGTCAGGGCTTGACTGCGCGCAGCTCCGGCGTTTACCAATAATTCCATGATGATCGTTTCTAACTCTTCCATGCCATCACTCCAGTAGTTTCAGCGCTTTGTCCAGTACCGCATCGCCTTTCATCATGCCGTAATCCATCATATCGATAACGGCGACTTTTTTTCCTAGCGGGTCGGCGAGCGCCTGCAGCTTGGCCTGTTCATACTTAACCTGTGGGCCGAGCAATACGATATCCGCAGTGGCGATATTCTCTTCAAACTCAGCCACCGGGACCGCTTTGATAGTGACGTCGACTCCTTTTTTCTGGGCGGCATCTTTCATCTTTTGCACCAGCATGCTGGTGGACATTCCGGCGGCACAGCATAAAACGATGTTTTTCATAAGTAGTCTCGATCAACATGTGTGGGTTGATAATTATCGCGAGCCAGTCGCAGCAACAACTGCTTTGCAACGATTGTGTGCAAGGCATCACAAAGAAAGTCACTTTTTCTGAAACCGGTTACAAAAAGAGGCTCAACCCTACGATCTGGCCCTGATTTGGCGATTGTTGACCCATTTATCATATGCAGGAATATATAATCACTGTTAATAAAGACATGTTATAAAAAACAGTATTGACAGCGTTTTTTAAACCCGTATGTTAATACTTAACAGCGGAGAAATTGTAGTTTGCTGTTAAGGTAGTAAGTGTTAGTAGAGCTTGATTGGGGGTTGCGATAAAGGCCACGAAGTATTTTTGTATGGGATAGTCGATGCTGAAAACGCTATTTATTCACCTCGACAATGCTTTCAGGCCACGTAGTTGATATATCTAATCGCAAATAGTTAGTAAAACTCGACGATGTAACGCCATGATTTAATAGTAAATGTTTGCGGTTTCTGTTTTCTGGTTATCGCAAGGGAAATAAGGCAACGCATCAAAGAGTATATGTCGCGAGGGGAAGTGTACTTGTTTAGGTCACCAGCCTTGAGTTCTATTATCAAGCGGGTGGAATGTGTTTAACGGTAAATAGAGGACGTTTTTAGTTAGTATCAATATCCAATATTATCTGTAGTAAACGTGTACATTTTAAAGTAGTACCATCAGCAGTACTAAATCGTTAAGTTTATTAATGTTAAATTTGAAGTGTGTAGTAACTTAAAGCCCTGACTGCAATGGTCAGGGCTTTTGTTCATTTTAGATCAAGTTGTTACCTGAAATGCTCAACCGCAATGGTGTAACATTTCGGCGTTAATCGATTATTAAATAAATTAATGCTTGCTTATTGATTAGAAGTAAGTCTACTATAGCGACATCGGTTTGATACACAGACCTTATGAAAGCAGTTTTAGTAAAGCAGTTCTCAGTTCAAGCGTTATCCTCAGATACTCTTCTTCATGAGCCTCCTCCCTAAGTGCCCCATAAGTTAATTTCTGCAAAACAGGCCATCTTCGCTGCTTAAGCGGCTCAAAAATATGAAAGGAAGTATCTATGTCTAACAAAATGACTGGTTTAGTAAAATGGTTTAACTCTGAGAAAGGCTTCGGCTTTATCACTCCTCAGGACGGTAGCAAGGACGTGTTTGTGCATTTCTCTGCTATCCAGAGTAACGATTTTAAAACATTAGACGAAGGTCAAAAAGTGGAGTTCTCTGTGGAGAATGGCGCTAAAGGCCCGTCTGCTGTTAATGTTGTCGCGCTGTAATCGCCGATAATTTCACTAATGCTTACGATAGCGATGAAGGCCAGAGCCTGAGCAGTTAAGTGACAGTGAAGAAAAAACCCGCGAAAGCGGGTTTTTTCGTTTTATGCGATGGCTCCGGACTTACGGCATCTGCGAAGCGCGTCCCAGATAGCTGTCCCAGTCCTTCCACACGGGCTGTAACCCCTGCGCCATTAGTGCTTCAGCAACGGCTTCTGGGCGACGGGCGTCGTGTGGGGAGAACTGTTCCAGTTCAGGATGGTTATCGGCATAACCGCCGGGCTGTGTTTTTGAGAAGGCGCTGACGTTGTTGATCGCCAGCGGGATCACATGATCACGGAACCATGGCGATTCGCGGGTGGAGAGCGACAGCTCAATTTCTGGCGCCAGTAAACGAAACGCGCAAATGGTTTGGACCAACTGTCGCTCGTCCATGATCGATGCGGGTTCAACGCCACCGGTGCATGGGCGCAGGCGAGGGAAGGAGATGGAGTAGCGGCTCTGCCAGTAATGCTGCTGCATCCACAGCAGATGTTCAGCCACCATATAGCAATCGACCCGCCAGCTGTCGGACAAACCAATCAACGCGCCAAGACCGATTTTGTCGATCCCTGCGCGGCCCAGCCTGTCCGGCGTTTCCAGTCGCCAGAAGAAATCCTGCTTTTTCCCCTTCAGATGGTGGCGAGCGTAAATCGCCTCATGATAGCTCTCCTGATACACCATCACGCCATCCAGTCCCAGAGTCTTCAGCTCCGCATATTCAGCCTCTGACAGCGGCTGAACTTCCATCTGCAATGAGGCAAACTGGCGGCGAATGGTGGGCAAATGGCGACGAAAGTAATCCATTCCGACTTTTGCCTGATGTTCACCGGTGACCAACAACAGATGCTCAAAACCCAGCTCACGGATAGCGGTACACTCTCGTTTTATCTCATCTTCGTCCAGCGTTTTGCGTTTGATACGGTTGCTCATGGAAAAGCCGCAGTAGGTGCAGTCGTTGGCGCAAAGATTTGAGAGATACAGCGGAACATAAAAGCTGACCGTGTTGCCGAAGCGCTGGCGGGTCAGGCGCTGCGCTCGCTGTGCCAACGGCTCCAGAAAGTCGGCGGCGGCAGGGGAGAGCAACGCCATCAGATCGTCGCGACTAAGCTGTGAAGCGTTGAGGGCGTGCTCCACGTCAGCGGCGGTTTTACCGTTGATACGCAGGCGGATGTCATCCCAGTCAAGCTGGCGCCAGCGGTCGCTGAACGTTTTCATACGAAGGCCTCCAGGAATCCGGTTAACGGGCTGGTGGCGCTTGCCTGCGAACTTTTGCTTCCTGGTACCGCCTGGCGCGCCAGAAGGCCCGCTTCAACCGCCAGACGGAAGGCGGTAGCCATTGTGACCGGGCAGTCGGCCACGGCGATTGCCGTGTTGACCAGCACTGCGTCGGCACCCATTTCCAGCGCCTGTGTGGCGTGGCTGGGGACGCCGATACCCGCATCAACCACCACCGGTACGGTTGCCTGTTGGATAATAATCTCCAGCATCGCTTTCGTTTCCAGTCCCTGATTAGAACCGATGGGCGCACCGAGCGGCATTACCGCCGCGCAGCCGACCTCTTCCAGCCGCTTACACAGCACCGGATCCGCGCCGCAGTAGGGCAGCACCACAAAGCCCAGTTTCACCAATGCTTCCGCGGCTTTTAACGTTTCAATCGGATCCGGCAATAGCCAGCGGGCGTCCGGGTGGATTTCTAATTTTAGCCAGTTTGTGCCCAGCGCTTCACGTGCCAGTTGGGCGGCGAAAATAGCCTCTTCCGCGGTTTTCGCCCCAGAGGTGTTAGGCAGTAGCGTCACCCCCGCGTCGATAAGTGGGGTCAGAATGGCATCGTTGTGCTGGCGCAAATCCACGCGCTTCATCGCCAGCGTCACCAACTGGCTGCCGGAGGCGCGAATCGCCTCGACCATCAGCTGCGACGAAGCAAATTTTCCGGTGCCGGTGAACAGATGTGAATCAAACGTTTTGTCGGCAATACGTAACATATCAACCCCCTGCAATAACCTGAAAAAGCAGGATCTGGTCGCCTTCCTGCACGATTTGCTGCTCCCACTGCTCGCGCGGCAGGATCTGCTGATTGAGCGCCAGCGCCGCTCCCGGTTTAAGTTGATTTAGCGCAGTGAGCAGCCCGCTGACGGTTTGTCCCTCGGCGCACTGCATCGGCTCATCATTGAACTGAATCTGCATGTTGTCCTCCGCAGACCGGGCAGCCGCTGGCACGACGCAGCGCGAGGCTGCGCCACTGGCTGGTTTTACCGTCGAACAGGCGTAGCTCCCCACTGGGAGTTTCAATGCCGCTGAGTAATTTAATCGCCTCCAGCGCCTGCAAGGTGCCCATCACGCCCACAACCGGGCCGACGATACCGGCGGTGCGGCAGTTGCGTTCCGGCTCTACATCATCCGGCCACAGGCAACGGTAACAGCCTTGTTCCCACGGTGGCGTCAGTACCATTAGCTGGCCGCCAAAGCCCACAGCGCTGGCGGTGATGAGCGGAGTGTTGAGCATCACGCAGGCGGCGTTAATTTCCTGGCGCGTCGCCATGTTGTCGGTACAGTCGAGCACCACGTCGGCACGCGCTACCGCATGCCGGAGCGCCTCACCGGTCAGCCGCTGCTCAAGGGCGACCAGCTCGCTGTCCGGATTAAGGCGTGCCAGATGTCGCTTTGCCGCCTGTGCTTTCTGCCGGGCGATATCATCGGTGGTGAACAATATTTGCCGCTGCAGGTTGCTCAGATGAACGTCATCATCGTCCGCCAACGTCAGCGTGCCGACGCCCGCTCCCGCCAGATACAGTGCCGCAGGCGAGCCGAGCCCACCTAAACCGACGATCAGCACATGGCTATCGAGCAGCTTTTGTTGGCCCTCAATGGCAATGTCGCCGAGCAGGATCTGGCGGCTGTAGCGCATAAAATCGCAGTCATTCATCGCCGGCTCCCGCAATGTCCAGTAGCTGCGCCGTGGCTGCCTGCCAGTCTGCGGCGTGGGTTATGGCGCTGACCACGGCAATGCTGCCAACGCCGGTCGCCAGCACCGCCGGGGCGCGCTCAAGGCTGATGCCGCCGATAGCGACAGTGGGGTAATCCGCCAGTCGTTTACTATGGCTTGCCAGCTGCGTGAGGCCCTGCGGGGCCGACGGCATCTGCTTGGTTTGCGTCGGGAAGACATGACCCAACGCGATATAAGAAGGCTTAGCAGCCAGCGCTACGTCTATCTCCATATCATCGTGAGTGGAAACACCCAGGCGTAGCCCCGCCGCCTGAATCGCCTTCAGGTCGGTGGTTTCGAGGTCTTCCTGGCC
This sequence comes from Citrobacter sp. XY323, assembly GCF_025106035.1. Classification (NCBI taxonomy): domain Bacteria; kingdom Pseudomonadati; phylum Pseudomonadota; class Gammaproteobacteria; order Enterobacterales; family Enterobacteriaceae; genus Citrobacter; species Citrobacter sp. XY323. Next base: position 14,058 of record NZ_JANYUK010000026.1, on the reverse strand, counting down.
CAAATGCACGCCGTACGCGTTGTGCTTAATTGCCAGACTCCAGTAGTCGTTGATAAACAGGCGAGCATCATAGCGACGCCCCAACTCAATGGCGGCAATGACGTCGGCTTCGACCTCTTCATCACGTTTATCTTTAATGCGCAGTTGGATCGTGCGCACACCTGCCTGCAGCAAGCGTTCAATCCATTCAACGCTGTCTACCACCGGGTAAAGCCCGAGGCGGAACGGCACGGTCGGGAAATCAGGCTGGTACATCACGCCTCCTCTTTTTTGAGGTAGATTTCGCCGCCTTTGGCGCGGAAGTTCTCCGACATATCCGCCATTCCGATTTCAATGGTTTGTGCGGCGGCGTAGTCGCGGACCTCCTGGCTGATTTTCATCGAGCAGAACTTCGGCCCGCACATGGAGCAGAAGTGGGCAACCTTGCCGGACTCCTGTGGCAGGGTTTCATCGTGATAGGCGCGGGCGGTGAATGGGTCGAGTGCGAGGTTAAACTGGTCTTCCCAGCGGAATTCGAAGCGCGCTTTCGACATGGCGTTATCGCGGATCTGCGCACCCGGATGGCCTTTGGCTAAATCAGCGGCATGGGCGGCAATCTTGTAGGTAATCAGCCCTTGCTTCACGTCTTCTTTGTTCGGCAGGCCAAGGTGCTCTTTTGGCGTGACGTAGCACAGCATCGCACAGCCAAACCAGCCGATCATCGCCGCACCAATGCCGGAGGTGAAGTGGTCATAGCCCGGCGCGATATCTGTCGTCAACGGCCCTAAGGTGTAGAACGGCGCTTCATGGCAGTGCTCCAGCTCTTCGGTCATGTTGCGCTGGATCATATGCATCGGCACATGACCCGGGCCTTCAATCATCACCTGCACGTCGTATTCCCAGGCGATTTTGGTCAGTTCGCCCAGCGTATGCAGCTCGGAGAACTGCGCCTCGTCGTTGGCATCCTGAATCGAGCCTGGACGCAGGCCGTCGCCGAGAGAGAGCGAAACGTCATAGGCGGCACAGATTTCGCAAATCTCGCGGAAATGTTCAAACAGGAAGTTCTCTTTGTGATGAGAGAGACACCATTTCGCCATGATCGAACCGCCGCGCGAGACAATACCGGTCAGGCGTTTAGCGGTCATCGGCACGTAGCGCAGCAGTACGCCCGCGTGAATGGTGAAGTAGTCGACGCCCTGTTCGGCTTGTTCGAGCAGCGTGTCGCGGAAGGCTTCCCAGGTGAGATCTTCGGCGATCCCGTTAACCTTCTCCAGCGCCTGGTAGATCGGTACGGTACCGATCGGCACCGGGCTGTTACGTAGGATCCACTCGCGGGTTTCGTGAATATAGCGGCCGGTGGAGAGGTCCATCACCGTATCTGCGCCCCAGCGGGTCGACCACACCAGCTTCTCCACCTCTTCTTCAATGGAAGAGGTCACCGCCGAGTTACCGATGTTGGCGTTCACCTTCACCAGGAAGTTGCGGCCGATGATCATCGGCTCGGATTCCGGGTGGTTGATGTTGGCAGGAATAATCGCGCGGCCCGCAGCGACTTCATCACGCACGAATTCCGGGGTGATATTTTCCGGCAGGCGAGCACCAAAGTTCATCCCTGGATGCTGATGGCGCAGCACTTCACTACGAATGCGCTCGCGGCCCATGTTTTCACGGATGGCGATAAATTCCATCTCCGGGGTAACTATCCCCTGACGGGCATAGTGCAACTGGGTAACGCGCTTGCCGGCTTTGGCGCGTTTTGGCGTCAGCAGGCCGCTGAAACGCAGCTCGTCCAGGCCATCGTCGGCCAGACGTTGTTTGGTATAAGCGGAGCTACGGTCGTCTAATTCTTCGCTATCGTTACGCGCCGCAATCCATGGCTGGCGCAGTTTCGCCAGACCCTGCTGAACGTTAATCGCCACATCAGGATCGCCGTACGGCCCGGAGGTGTCGTACACCGGCACGGCTTCGTTCTCTTCAAACTGCGGGTTGTCTTTCGTACCACCAATCAGCGTAGGACTTAGCTGGATTTCGCGCATCGGGATGCGAATATCCGCCTGCGAACCGGTGATGTAGATACGTTTTGAGTTAGGAAAGGCGGTACCTTCCAGCGTGTCGATAAAGTGTTGGGCTTGGGCGCGCTGTTCGCGGCGTGATGGTTTAGTAGTGGCAGACATAGCTCATTCCAAATAAAAGTAAGGATATGGCTTGTCAGACGACGGATGAAGCAAGAGAGACGAACGCCAAAGGGCGATACGGTTGTAGATTGACTCTTGTTCCCTTCGCAGGTTTTAACCTGATCAGGTTCCGCGGATCCCGAATTAACGGTCTCAGCCTTTTCCACTCATGCTGCTGTGGAAAATAAGCACTCCGACAAGAAGTAACCTCAAAAAGAGGTAATGAATGTAAATTACGCGTTAATGTCGCAAATCTCAAGCAGGACGTTTGATCATGCCACTCTCGTGCATCGCATCAAAAACCAGCATGATCAGCTTATCTTCCAGCACGAACCGGGCTTCCAGCGCCTCGCCGATATCCGATAAGGCCTGTTGAAATTCAAGGAAGTTATCGTGATCAATGGCGGTCTCCAGACTGGAATCATAGTAGTCCATGATCAGTTGCGTATTGGCTTCCAGGAGCGGCCAAATTTTTGTGGCTTTTAAAAGCTGCCCGTTCCCTTCCAATTTATGGAGAATACGTTCATAAATACTGAAGTGTCCGGTGGAAAGGTAATCGACCAGGCTCTGGCAAAAATCATCCAGCGCCTTTTCATTGAGCCGCATGTACGATTCTTTGCCAGGCTTAATGCCAACCAGATTGTAGTAAGCCACGAGCAGGTGCTTACGTACATGTAGCCAGCGATCAACCAGTTTGTTACTTCCTCCGACGTGCTCCGTCAGGCTTTCCAGCTGGTTTAGCATGATTGACTCCGCAAGATGGTGTTTAGGAACGGCTCACCCGTAAATGTAAAAATAATGTAAACAACATGCCTGTGAAGCAAAGGTTGCGCAAGAGATATGGATCGTATAATTGAAAAATTAGATAGCGGCTGGTGGATTGTCAGTCATGAGCAAAAGTTATGGTTGCCTCATGGCGAACTGCCTTACGGCGACGCAGCAAGTTTTGATCTAACCGGGCAGCGCGCACTTCCTATAGGCGAATGGGAAGGGGAGACGGTCTGGCTGGTGCAGCAGCAGCGTCGGCACGATATGGGGTCTGTGCGCCAGGTCATTGACCAGGACGTTGGCCTGTTTCAACTGGCCGGACGCGGCGTACAACTGGCCGAGTTCTACCGCTCACATAAATTCTGCGGTTACTGCGGTCATCCCATGCACCCGAGTAAAACGGAATGGGCGATGCTGTGTAGCCACTGTCGAGAACGCTACTACCCGCAAATTGCCCCCTGCATTATCGTCGCTATTCGCCGTGACGACGCTATCCTGCTTGCCCAACATGTTCGCCATCGTAACGGCGTGCATACCGTGCTGGCGGGTTTTGTCGAAGTGGGCGAGACCCTCGAGCAGGCGGTGGCGCGCGAAGTCATGGAAGAGAGCGGCATTAAGGTGAAAAACCTGCGCTACGTCACTTCTCAGCCGTGGCCGTTCCCACAGTCTTTGATGACCGCATTTATGGCGGAGTATGATAGCGGCGAAATTGTTATTGACCCGAAGGAACTGCTGGAAGCGAACTGGTATCGCTACGACGATTTACCGCTCCTGCCCCCGCCGGGCACCGTCGCGCGTCGATTGATTGAAGATACTGTCGCCCTCTGTCGGGCAGAGTATGAGTGACACACATGTTACACTGGCGTGAAATAGCTCAAGGAATGGAAAAATGACCGAACTGAAGAACGATCGTTATCTGCGTGCGCTGCTGCGCCAGCCCGTTGATGTCACTCCGGTATGGATGATGCGCCAGGCGGGCCGCTATCTACCGGAATATAAAGCCACGCGCGCCGAAGCGGGCGATTTTATGGCGCTGTGCAAAAATGCCGAGCTGGCCTGCGAAGTCACGCTGCAGCCGCTGCGTCGCTATAAGCTTGATGCGGCGATCCTCTTTTCGGATATCCTGACGATTCCCGATGCGATGGGACTTGGGCTGTATTTTGAAGCCGGAGAGGGCCCACGCTTTACCTCACCGATCGCCAGCAAGGCTGACGTCGACAAACTGCCGATCCCGGACCCGGAAGATGAGCTGGGGTATGTGATGAATGCGGTGCGCACTATCCGCCGTGAACTGAAAGGCGAAGTGCCGCTGATCGGCTTCTCCGGTAGCCCGTGGACACTGGCGACCTATATGGTCGAAGGCGGCAGTAGTAAGGCCTTCACCGTGATTAAAAAGATGATGTACGCCGATCCAAAGGCGCTGCATCTGCTGCTTGATAAGCTGGCGAAGAGCGTCACTCTGTACCTGAACGCGCAGATCAAAGCGGGCGCGCAGTCGGTAATGATTTTCGACACCTGGGGCGGTGTGCTGACCGGTCGCGACTATCAGCAGTTCTCCCTGTATTACATGCACAAAATCGTCGACGGTCTGATGCGCGAGAACGAAGGTCGTCGCGTACCGGTGACGCTGTTCACTAAAGGCGGTGGTCAGTGGCTGGAAGCGATGGCGGAAACCGGCTGTGATGCGTTAGGTCTGGACTGGACCACTGACATTGCCGATGCGCGTCGTCGTGTAGGTCATAAAGTGGCACTACAGGGCAATATGGATCCGTCCATGCTGTATGCGCCGCCAGCCCGCATCGAAGAAGAGGTGGCGACGATTCTGGCCGGTTTTGGTCAGGGTGAAGGCCATGTCTTTAACCTGGGCCACGGCATTCATCAGGATGTCCCGCCAGAGCATGCGGGTGTCTTTGTGGAGGCGGTACATCGGTTGTCTGAACAGTATCACCGCTAAGGAGTCATTATGGATCTTGCGTCATTACGCGCGCAGCAGCTTGAACTGGCCTCCTCAGTGATCCGCGAGGATCGCCTGAGGAGCGATCCGCCGGATCTGATCGGCGGGGCGGACGTTGGGTTCGAGCAGGGGGGCGAAGTGACGCGAGCCGCGATGGTCTTACTGAAGTACCCCTCGCTGGAACTGGTTGAATACAAGGTGGCGCGAATCGCCACCACCATGCCCTACATTCCTGGCTTTCTCTCCTTTCGCGAAACACCCGCGCTGATGGCCGCCTGGCAGCAGCTTTCGCACAAGCCTGATCTGCTGTTCGTTGACGGTCACGGGATCTCTCACCCTCGCCGTCTGGGCGTGGCCAGCCATTTTGGCCTGCTGGTGGATGTCCCGACGATTGGCGTGGCGAAAAAACGGTTGTGCGGCAAGTTTGAGCCGCTCGCCGCCGAACCCGGAGCGTTAGCGCCGTTGTTGGATAAAGGCGAACAGCTGGCATGGGTTTGGCGCAGCAAAGCACGCTGTAACCCGCTGTTTATCTCTACGGGTCATCGCGTGAGCCAGGACAGCGCGTTAGCGTGGGTACAACGCTGTATGAACGGCTATCGTCTGCCGGAACCAACACGCTGGGCAGATGCGGTGGCATCCGAACGCCCTGCTTTTACGCGGCTTGCAGCAAAAACGCCCCATATCGGGTAAACTGCCGCTAATTTCCGTATTTGAGAACTCATCATGTTACAAAATCCGATTCACCTGCGTCTGGAGAAGCTTGAAAGCTGGCAGCACGTCACGTTTATGGCCTGTCTGTGCGAACGCATGTACCCCAACTACGCCATGTTCTGTAAGCAAACCGAATTTGGCGATGGACAAATTTACCGCCGAATTCTGGATTTGATTTGGGAAGCGCTGACGGTTAAAGACGCGAAAATCAATTTCGATAGCCAGTTGGAAAAATTTGAAGAGGCTATTCCTTCAGCAGACGATTACGATCTGTACGGCGTTTATCCGGCGATTGATGCCTGTGTGGCATTAAGCGAACTGATGCATTCGCGTCTTAGCGGTGAAACGCTGGAACATGCAATTGAAGTTAGTAAGGCTTCGATTACGACGGTTGCGATGCTGGAAATGACCCAGGCTGGTCGCGAAATGACCGATGAAGAGCTCAAAGAGAACCCGGCCGTTGAGCAAGAATGGGATATTCAGTGGGAAATTTTCCGACTTTTAGCCGACTGTGAAGAACGCGATATTGAGCTGATAAAAGGGCTTCGTGCAGACCTGCGCGAGGCTGGCGAGAGCAATATTGGTATAAATTTTCAGCAATGACACCATAAAACGTGATTTAACGCCTGATTTGTCGTGCCTGAAGGCTTCCCATCCGCCCCCGGTCTGGTCTACATTTGGGGGGCGAAAAAAAGTGGCTATCGGTGCGTGTATGCAGGAGAGTGCTTTTCTGGCATTTCCGTCGCACTCGATGCTTAGCAAGCGATAAACACATTGTAAGGATAACTTATGAACAAGACTCAACTGATTGATGTAATTGCAGACAAAGCAGAACTGTCTAAAACACAGGCTAAAGCTGCTCTGGAATCCACTCTGGCTGCTATTACTGAGTCTCTGAAAGAAGGCGATGCTGTACAACTGGTTGGTTTCGGTACCTTCAAAGTGAACCACCGTGCTGAGCGCACTGGCCGCAACCCGCAGACCGGTAAAGAAATCAAAATTGCCGCAGCTAACGTACCGGCATTTGTTTCTGGTAAAGCACTGAAAGACGCGGTTAAGTAATTCGCGTGGCAGTGAACAGTTTTATCGAAGGGGCGGTTTCGCCCCTTTTGTCCATCTGGCGTCATTCGCTTTGGCTTTCAGGTGTGCTGTTACTGTCTGCCTGTAGTCGCCACTCTGAGCTTCCTCCGTTCACGGCTAGCGGCTATGTTGGCGATCAGGGGGCGGTACGCATTTGGCGTAAAGATTCCAGCGACGATGTTCACTTGCTCTCGGTATTTAGTCCGTGGCGTAAAGGCGATACCACCACCAGTGAATACCGCTGGCAGGGTGATTCGCTCTCGCTGATAGAACTCAACACTTACAGTAAACCACCGGAACATGTCCGTATACGCTTCGATGACCGGGGCGAACTGAGTTTCATGCAGCGTGAAGTCGATGGGCAAAAGCAGCAGCTTTCCAGCGATCAAATTGCGCTTTACCGCTATCGTGCCGATCAAATCCGCCAGACCAGCGATGCGTTGCGTCAGGGACGGGTGATATTACGTCAGGGACGCTGGCATGCGAATAACACAGTCACGACCTGTGAAGGTGAAACACTGAAGCCCGATCTGGAATCGTGGGCGATAAACCACATTGAGCGCCGCCAGAGCCATTCATCTGTAGAAGTGAGTGTGGCATGGCTGGAAGCGCCCGAAGGGTCGCAGCTACTGCTGGTTGCTAATGAAGATTTTTGTCACTGGCAGCCTACTGCCAAAACCTTCTGAAAACCTGATGCCAGGACATCGGGCCAGATAAGGTGAGGCCGCCATCCGGCAAAAAACGTTTACCAGTGGCCCATTCCCATATGGCCGCCGCGATGGTTACCGCCACCGCCGCACCCGCCGTAGCCCATTCCCGCTCCGCGAGGTACGCCTGCCTGGGCCATTGCGACATCGCGTTTAACGCGCTGCTCATCCAGTGACTGATTCAACGCCTCCATCTCTTTTGCCACGGCATTAATTTTTGCAGTGTCCGGCGAGCTGGCTGTTAGCAACGCGTTGTACTCATAACGTTTAGAGGTCAGCTGTTGGCGCAAGGCGTTGGTCTGCGAGTAGTAATCATCATATATTTTCTGCGCGGTAGCCTGCTGCTCAGTGGTCATTGGCGTACCGCCTCGTTGCTGCATTCCATCACCATATCCCCAGTGATTCTGCGCCAGCGCCGGGGTAGAGCCCAACGCGATAAGAGAGAGTGCAATCAGCGCCAGTTTGTTGTTCCGTTTCATGGGTCGTTCTCCTGTTGGTTAGATTACATTTCCTATTGCATCTTCCGTGCCAAAGCGGCAATCCCGGTCCCGCGGGAGTTGTAGTCGTGGCCTTTACAGGGCGACGAGTAAAAATGACTCGCCAGAACGCGCCGGCGGGTCATTTTTACCCGCTACTTTCAGCGGTTTGTGTCTGAGGGCAGGGTTATCACTGAGAAAAAATGGCATGATTTCTGCTGTATACCTGCAACGATGAAAGGAACAGGTGGGATAAAGGGAGAGCGTATGCGTCTTTATAAGGACACGGCGGCCAAGTGGTTGAGCCGACTCTTGCTGGCGGCAATCCTGATTTTGGTCGGTTGGTTTTCGATTATGACCATTCGGGACTATGGGCGGGAAAGCGGCGCCGCGCGGCAAACGCTACTGGAAAAAGGCAGCGTGCTCATCCGCGCTCTGGAGTCTGGTACGCGCGTAGGTATGGGGATGCGCATGCATCATGCTCAACAGCAGACGCTGCTGGAGGAAATGGCCGTACAACCAGGCGTGCTATGGTTTGCCGTCGTTGACGATCATGGCGTTATTATTACGCACAGCAATTCCGCGATGGTCGGTAAAACGCTCTATTCACCGGATGTCCTGCGACAACTAAGCCCCGGGGAACAAGAAAGCTGGCGGAATATTGACATGCCTACGGGGGACGGTGAAAAAACACCGGTCCTGGAAATTTATCGCCAGTTTCAGCCGATGTATGGTCCAGGACGTCATGGCATGGCGCGCTGTGCCAGCAATGACGGACAGCTTATCACCCCCGCACAAACCATATTTATCGCTTTTGATGCCAGCGATCTGGCTGCGACTCAGGCAAGAGAGTGGCGTAACACCCTGATCGTCCTGTCTGCGCTGGCGGCCGTGCTGCTGGCCACTGTGCTGACGTTCTTCTGGTATCAACGCTATCAGCGCTCGTACAAAGAACTGCAGGATGCGATGAAGCGTAAAGAAAAACTGATGGCGCTCGGACATCTGGCGGCCGGGGTCGCGCATGAGATTCGAAACCCGCTTTCATCGATCAAGGGTTTAGCGAAGTATTTTGCTGAACGAACTCCGGCTGGTGGTGAGTCGCATGAGCTGGCGCAGGTGATGGCGAAAGAGGCGGACCGTTTAAATCGGGTGGTGAGCGAGCTGCTGGAGCTGGTGAAACCTGCGCATCTGACGCTGCAACAGGTGGATCTCAATGAGGTCATCACCCACTCATTAAACCTGGTGAGTCAGGATGCGGCAAGTCGGGAAATCCAGCTACGCTTTTCGGCCAGTTCCACGCTGCCCGCTATTCAGGCCGATCCCGACCGACTGACTCAGGTTCTGTTGAATCTGTATCTGAACGCCATTCATGCGATTGGTCGTCAGGGCACGATTACGGTTGAAGCGAGTGAAAGCAGCGGCGATCGCGTTAAAATCGTGGTTATTGATAGCGGGAAAGGGATTGCAGCGGAACAGCTGGAGGCTATTTTTACGCCTTACTTCACGACTAAAGCGGATGGAACCGGCCTTGGGCTGGCGGTAGTGCAGAACATAATTGAACAGCACGGTGGTACCATTCATGTGGCAAGCGTTGAGGGCAAAGGCGCAACCTTTACCCTCTGGCTGCCGACCAACGCGAAACAACAGGATTAACAAGGATGACGCGCGGAAAAATCAATATTCTGGTGGTAGATGACGATATCAGCCACTGCACCATTTTACAGGCGCTGCTGCGCGGCTGGGGTTATGAGGTCGCGCTGGCCTATAGCGGGCAAGCGGCACTGGAACAGGTGCGTGAACGCGTATTTGATTTAGTGCTGTGCGATGTGCGTATGGCGGAGATGGACGGCATTGCAACACTGAAAGAGATTAAAGCGCTGAATTCGGCGATTCCGGTATTGATCATGACGGCATTCTCCAGCGTGGAGACCGCCGTTGAGGCGCTGAAAACCGGGGCGCTGGACTACTTAATCAAGCCGCTGGATTTTGATCGCCTGCAGGAGACGCTGGAAAAGGCGCTGGCGCATACGCGGGAAATGGGCGCTGAACTGCCGTCAGGGTCGGCTGCGCAGTTCGGCATGATTGGCAGCAGTCCGGCGATGCAGCAGTTGATCAATGAAATCGCGATGGTTGCGCCCTCGGATGCAACGGTGCTCATTCACGGAGACTCCGGTACGGGGAAAGAGCTGGTGGCCCGGGCGCTGCATGCCAGCAGTGCCCGCTGTGATAAACCGCTGGTGACGCTGAACTGTGCGTCGCTTAATGAATCGCTGCTGGAGTCCGAACTTTTTGGTCATGAGAAAGGCGCGTTTACCGGCGCGGATAAGCGGCGGGAAGGGCGCTTTGTGGAAGCCGAAGGCGGCACGTTATTTCTTGATGAAATTGGCGATATCTCACCGCTAATGCAGGTGCGTCTGCTGCGGGCTATCCAGGAGCGGGAAGTGCAACGGGTTGGCAGCAACCAGACTATTGCGGTTGATGTCCGGCTGATCGCTGCCACTCATCGCGATCTGGCGGAGGAAGTTAACGCCGGGCACTTTCGTCAGGATCTCTACTATCGCCTGAACGTCATCACTATTGAAATGCCAGCGCTGTGCCAGCGTCGGGAAGATATTCCTCTGCTGGCCGAACATTTTCTCCAGCGTTTTGCCACACGTAATCGAAAAGCGGTGAAAGGCTTTACTCCGCAGGCGATGGATCTGCTGATCCACTATGACTGGCCGGGTAATATCCGTGAGCTGGAAAATGCGATTGAGCGTTCGGTGGTGCTGCTAACGGGGGAATATATTTCCGAACGCGAGCTGCCGATGGCGATTGCCGCGACACCGATAAAAACGGAATACAGTAGCGAGATTCAACCGCTGGTGGATGTCGAAAAAGAAGTGATTCTGGCGGCGCTGGAAAAAACGGGCGGCAATAAAACCGAAGCCGCCCGTCAGTTAGGTATTACGCGCAAAACGCTGCTGGCTAAGCTCAGCCGTTAGTTTTGCTCACGTTCGATGGCGCGCCAGCCGATGTCGTTACGGCTGAAGCTGCCGTCCCAACGGATGTCGGTCATCAGGGCGTAGGCACGCTGCTGCGCCTCGGCAACGGTGTTGCCCAGCGCGGTGGCGCACAGGACGCGACCACCGTTGGTCAGCACGCGATCGTCAGCAGACAGTTTGGTGCCCGCGTGGAACACTTTACCGTCAGCGACTTCTTCCAGCGGCAGGCCGTGGATCTCATCGCCAGTATTGTAGTTGCCCGGATAACCGCCCGCGGCAATCACTACGCCCAAAGAGGCGCGTTCGTCCCACTCAGAGGTTTTCTCATCCAGCTTGCCGTCACAGGCGGCAAGGCACAGTTCGACCAGATCCGATTTCATACGCAGCATAATCGGCTGGGTTTCCGGATCGCCGAAGCGGCAGTTGAACTCGATAACCTTCGGGTTGCCCTGTTTGTCGATCATCAGACCCGCGTACAGGAAACCGGTGTAAGTGTTCCCTTCCGCCGCCATGCCTTTTACGGTTGGCCAGATGATGCGTTCCATGGTGCGCTGATGAACGTCGTCAGTCACCACCGGTGCCGGTGAGTAAGCGCCCATACCGCCGGTGTTCGGACCGGTATCGCCGTTGCCCACGCGTTTGTGGTCCTGGCTGGTGGCCATTGGCAGCACGTGCTCGCCGTCAACCATCACGATAAAGCTCGCTTCTTCACCGTCGAGGAACTCTTCGATAACGATACGGTGGCCCGCATCACCAAAAGCGTTACCTGCCAGCATGTCATGAACGGCGGCTTCGGCTTCCTCCAGCGTCATCGCGACGATAACGCCTTTACCGGCGGCCAGGCCGTCGGCCTTGATAACGATCGGCGCGCCTTTCTCACGCAGATAGGCCAGCGCAGGCTCAATCTCGGTGAAGTTCTGATACTCCGCCGTCGGAATGTTATGACGGGCAAGGAAATCTTTGGTGAAGGCTTTGGAGCCCTCCAACTGCGCTGCACCTTCGGTTGGGCCGAAGATTTTCAGACTGGCGGCGCGAAACGCATCGACCACGCCAATCACCAGAGGTGCTTCCGGGCCAACGATGGTCAGATCGATCTTCTCATTCTGGGCAAAGCTCAGCAGCGCCGGAATATCGGTCACGCCGATTGCCACGTTTTGCAGCGCAGGTTCCAGCGCGGTGCCCGCGTTGCCTGGTGCGACAAATACCGTTTCGACTTTTGGCGACTGCGCCGCTTTCCAGGCCAGCGCGTGTTCGCGCCCGCCGTTGCCAATCACTAATACTTTCATCGTCTGCTCCGTGGATTAATGGCGGAAGTGGCGCATGTCGGTGAACACCATCGCTATGCCGTGCTCGTCGGCGGCAGCAATGACTTCATCATCACGGATAGAACCGCCCGGCTGGATCACGCAGGTCACACCGGCGGCGGCGGCGGCATCAATCCCATCGCGGAACGGGAAGAAGGCGTCGGATGCCATAGAGGAACCTTGAACTTCCAGACCTTCGTCGGCGGCTTTAATCCCGGCGATTTTTGCGGAATATACGCGGCTCATCTGGCCAGCGCCTATGCCGATAGTCATGTTCTCTTTGGCGTAAACAATGGCGTTGGATTTTACAAATTTAGCTACTTTCCAGCAGAACAGCGCATCGCGCAGTTCCTGTTCGGTCGGCTGACGTTTGGAAACTACGCGCAGTTCACCTTCGCTCACCATACCCAGGTCACGATCCTGAACCAGCAGACCGCCGTTAACGCGTTTGAAGTCCAGGCCCGGCACACGTTGTGCCCACTGACCGCAGGTCAGCACGCGGACGTTCTGTTTGGCGGCGGTGATTTTCAGTGCGTCTTCGGTTGCGGATGGCGCGATGATCACTTCCACGAACTGACGGGAAATGATGGCTTGAGCAGTTTCGGCATCCAGTTCGCGGTTGAAGGCGATGATGCCGCCGAACGCAGAGGTCGGGTCGGTTTTATAGGCGCGGTCGTAAGCATCGAGAATAGAGGTACTGACAGCCACGCCGCACGGGTTAGCGTGTTTGACGATCACACAGGCTGGCTCGTTGAATTCTTTTACGCACTCCAGCGCCGCATCGGTATCGGCGATGTTGTTGTAGGAAAGTGCTTTGCCCTGTACCTGCTGCGCGGTGGCAACGGACGCTTCTTTAACATTCTCTTCTATATAGAAGGCAGCCTGTTGGTGGCTGTTCTCGCCGTAGCGCATATCCTGCTTCTTAATGAAGTTCAGGTTCAGTGTACGTGGAAAGCGACCGGCGGCTTCTTTGCTTTCGCCGTGGTAGGCCGGAACCATGCTACCGAAGTAGTTGGCGATCATGCTGTCGTAAGCGGCGGTGTGTTCGAAGGCTTTAATCGCGAGATCGAAACGTGTGTTGAGGGTCAGAGAACCGTCGTTGGCATCCATCTCTTTAATAATGGCGGCGTAGTCGCTGCTCTTCACAACGATAGCCACATCTTTATGGTTCTTGGCAGCGGAACGCACCATCGTCGGGCCGCCGATATCAATGTTTTCTACCGCATCTTCCAGCGAGCAGCCTTCACGGGCAACGGCCTCGGCGAACGGGTACAGGTTAACAACCACCATGTCGATAGGTGCGATGCCGTGCTGTTCCATAATCCCGTCGTCCTGACCGCGACGACCAAGAATGCCGCCGTGGACTTTCGGATGCAGGGTCTTTACGCGTCCATCCATCATTTCCGGGAAGCCGGTGTAATCGGAAACTTCGGTCACTGGCAGGCCTTTCTCAGCCAACAGGCGCGCAGTGCCACCTGTAGACAGCAGCTCCACACCGCGTGCGGAAAGTGCCTGAGCGAATTCGATGATACCGGCCTTGTCAGAAACACTGAGCAGAGCGCGGCGGACTGGACGACGTTGTTGCATGGTAAATCCCCTGGATTTGACTATTACAGAGAGCGTTAGGTGAATTCTTGGCTAAAAACTCAGCTAACGCCCCTTACGGGGCATCCTTGTTGTGCGGGGGCATTGTAACGAAAACGTTTGCGCAACGCTCGCGAATTTTTAATTTTCGATTTTGACCTCTTCTTTTTCCGTTGAAGGATGCTCATATAAACAGAGAAGTGCACAAACGATCGCGTGGTTTGTGGATAACTCTGTGTGTAAATGGGTATAAGGCGGGGTTTTGCTGTGGAATGCAGCAGTCAGTCATTTTTCTGCAATTTAAGGGTTGCGGGCCGCAGGAAACTCCCTATAATGC
>NZ_JANYUK010000025.1:0-36277 GCF_025106035.1 Citrobacter sp. XY323 | reverse complement strand
GCGCTGGGCATCGTTAGAAAATGGACAGACGTGCCGACGAATCTGTATCAGTTGCTTTTCTATAGCGCCCTGGCAGTGGGAATAATGAGCTGGTTTGTAAAATCCTGAATGAACACTGCGAGTTCGGAAGTTGTCTTTTCATTTTTGCGCAAAACAGACCGTCACGCCCCCATTTTATTTTTTTGATATAACTGATGATTGTATTGAGCCCTCAATAATGAAGGCTCAATATTATCTCTTTCTATTGCAGGTCTTTCTCCTCCAGGAATTTACTCACCATATCAGCAATCTGCACGTTATTCAGATCCGAGAACGGGAAGTGGGTATTCCCTTTGATTCCTTCCTCAGGCAGATGTGTCACAGTGACATCCCCGCCATGCTTGTTCACCACGTCACGCCACTCGCGAGCCATTGCCAGACGCACGCGCCAGCTGTCCTGCGCGGGCATGGCGACAGGTTTATCCGGGATGTTATCGCCGTAAATAATCACAATCGGAATTTTAGTCAGTGCCATAAACTGCTCCATCGGCACCGGTTCACCCTTCAGCGTGTCGAACGCGCTTGGCATTGGGGCAGGGAGCTCTTTCTCCGGGAAGACAAAGCTGCTACCAGGCTCGAAGGCGACAATCGCTTTGACCTTGTCGTTTTTCATCGCCGTGTACCAGCCTGGTCCGCCACCCTGAGAGTGGGTGAAAAGGATAGCCGGGCCGGATTTATCCACGACGGCGGACATCGCATCAGAGATAACATTGATATCAAACGGCCCGGTATTCGGGGTCATCTGACGGAAATACTGATTTAGCGCTTCTTTATCGTGAGAAAACTGAACGCCCTGAAAATACTCCGGCCACACGCCAACGCGGAACTGGTTAAACCACATCTGTTCATCCGGTTTAGGCGTAACCGTACCTTCTACCGTCGTGCGCCCGGCGCTGCCCCGGCGGGGCTGATCGACAAGATAAGTTGAGAATCCACGACGCAGGAATATGTTCTGGAACCCTTCGCGACCATCCGGCGTGGTTTCCCAGGTGCGGGAGAACTGACCTGCGCCGTGCAGCATGACGATAGGGTATTTATGCGGATTTTCCGGAATTTGGTAGAACACAGACGCATGATCGCCATGCCAGGTTTGACCCGCAGAGTCCAGCGGCGTTTTCGCGTCAAATTTCCCTGGTGCGGTGATGATAGTGCCACCAGCAGAAAAGCTTCCTTGTTCCTGAATGACCAGCGGCTCGGCGTATACCGACTGAGCCACCATGCCACCCGCCATCGCGCAGATGGCCAGCGTTTTTAAGACAGTTTTCAAGATTACATCCTCTGTTATGTTTGCCGTTCAATCATATCTGAGTTGTCAGCGTGAATTATTTAGCACCTTTGATTGCCCTTATTTGGCAGACTCATGAATGCGGAGGATTAGCACCGTATCGTCTCAAACCAACGCCTAACTGTTTGCTAACGCCTGTTGCAGCACCTGTTCCGCCCGCGTAGCCGCATCTTCTTCGCCATGTTCACGCAGAACTTGTGCCAGTTGGCGCAGTTGCGCAGACGTCAGGCCGACTCGCATGCTGGCTCGCGTATGCGATAACAGCTGAGCTTCAACGCCCGGAGTGGCGGCTAATGCGCCAACCGTTGCCAGCTCGCGGCTTTGCCAGTCGAGGTTATCGCGGGTGAAAATGTCGCCGAACAGATGCGTTTGTAGGAATTGATTAATGACCGGGGCAAAATCGAACAGAGGTCCCTGGACGGGAGCGCCGGAGATTTTAGTCTGGTTTGCGGTACCGACACGGCGAAGCTCATCTCCGACAGGGATGGCGGCGACCGGCTCTTTACCTTCAACGTCTTCAACGCCTCGTTGTTTACGTGCTTCGACGACTTTCATCAGTTCATTCAGCGCGTTCAGGCTACGGGGAAATCCCGTATAGGCATAGAGCTGGACGAGAATCTCTTTGGTCTCGTTTATCGTGAGTCCTGCATCAAGCCCCTGATTCAGTGCCGCATTCAGCTTATCCATCTGACTGCTGGCCATTGATGCCGCAATCAACGGGATGGCTTGCTGGCGAGCTGACAGCGTATCTGAAACCGTTTGTTCGTGGTTCATTTCTGAGGTTCCTTTATTGACGGGCGCAGCATGTGCCGTGAGACCCAAACCAAAGGTCAGCAGTACCGCTGCCGTTAATGCCTTAATGGGCGTGGTATTGTTCATCTGTGACTTTCTCCATCCAGTTAACGCTTTTGCGATCCACAATCCCGGTTATCGCCAGGTGCGTCATTGCGCTGCCGGGTGCCGCCCCGTGCCAGTGTTTGACGCCCGCCGGGCAAGAGACAACGTCGCCAGCGCGGATGACCTGCACCGGCTGGCCTTCTTGTTGGGTAAGCCCAATTCCCGAGGTCACAATCAGCCGCTGCCCTGCCGGATGCGTATGCCAGGCGGAACGAGCACCTGGCTCAAAGGTGACATAAGCCCCGGAAACGCTAATTTCGTTATCTGGTTTGAAGAGAGGATCAACCCGGACGCGACCGGTAAAGTTCTCTGCTGGCCCGTACACCGCATTCTGGCTTCCGGCGGTGGCGATATGGACAGCGGGATTTTGCTCCGCCGCCCAGGATGAAAACGTAAAGAGGGGCAGTAACAGCCCGAGGTAACGTAAATGTCTGATCATGCAAAGCGTCCTTATCTACAATGATGGAGAGGGTCTGCAATGATTCTAATCAGGGGGAGATGTCGTCAGACTGACGCCAGCCTGACAATTCTGTCAGTTAACCCTTATTATGGTGACGCTGCTTTGTCTTTTCTAAAAATAAGGCACCAAAGCGAAAACCGTGTCATTAATGAAAATAAAACAATAATGGCCAGGTAGCGTAGATAAAAAAGAAGGGCAGATTCATCGTAATCGAAAAAGGAGAAATCGACCTTTATCAACAAATAATCGAGATAGTCCTGGTTCAGTAATTCGTACAATCCCAGTAGAGCGATTAGCGAAAAAACTCCCGGCATCATGACATTTGCAAAGAATGAATTGCTGGAGATGTTCAGGACCCGGCAGAAAAAGGTCGCCAGCATTTTCCAGTGCAACCCGATATGCAGCGCCAGAATGAGCATTCCCCAGTGGACCGACGTCATGTGTACTTTCCTGACCCAGCTCGCCGGGTTGTGGAAAGCCTGGTCCAGAAGGGTATGTCGGGACAGCATCATGCCCGAGACAATTGCGGTCAGAATGACAACGAATGTCACTGCATTAATGATTCTGTTAACTACCAGCATGATTAACGGAATATTGGGCGACAGTGACCACAAGCGATGCCGGTTAAGATATAAATGCAGCATGATGAGCAGCGTAAAAATAATACCCGCCCATTCATGCACGATTTCACCGTGAAGGTGAAATCCCATCAATACCAACAGAAGTAACGTCATCAGCGCATCCTGCATGACCTGGAAAATATAAATTTTCTTCATGTCGAGGGATTAACGCTGTGGCTGGACTTGTTTTACCCATTGCTCAACCTGCGCGGGTACGTCAGGAGCTGAAATATCGTTGCGCGAGATCGCGAGCGCACGAGTGACTAATTTGGCCTGTGGCTGCATGCGAGCAATTTCTCGCAGGGAGTCGGCTAACCTGCTGCCACCATGGGTGGTAAAGGGAACGACCGTTTTGCCTGCAAAGTCATTTTGCTCAAAGAGGCTGTATATCACCATTGGCATGGTATACCACCAGATGGGGTAGCCGACGTAAATGGTGTCGTAACTGCTCAGGTCAGGGAGCGGCGTTTTTAGCGAGGGTCTGGCTTTCGTTTGCTGTTCCTTTTCGGCAACGCGCAAAAGTGCATCATGCTGGCGAGGGTAGGGAGTGGCGGTTTCAATGCGAAACAGGTCGCCGTGAGTCTGCTTCTGAATCAGTTGCGCAATAAACTGCGTGCTACCGGTCTCCGGCGTATTTTTTTGTAATACGCTGGCCCCGGAAAAACCATCCACGGCACCAGGTTTCATCTCCTCTGGCTGTGAAAAGTAGATAATCAGCGTGCGGGCGTGTGCGGATAAATCCTCTGATGCGAACGCGGGCTGCCCCAGAAGCCCCATGACCATCATCGCCAGAAACCCGCTAAATACCTTTTTCATTCTCACTGTTTCATTCCTTCAATCAGCCGTGGTGAGTATCAGCAGTGATTCTGGCGCAGATAGCCTGACATCAGACTGACGACTCTCTGACAATTTTGTCAGAAGTCTTTGCGCGCGGAGATCCCGATTTTGTCTCTGAAATCAGTCTCCCGGTTCGGATAGCGTCAGGCTGTTTAGCAAACGTCAGGCCAAAGGTATTGATACCGTTCTCGCTACGGGCAAAGACATCTCCCCGGTGCATAATGGCGACGGCACGGACAATCGACAGGCCCAGCCCATGATGGGTATCACTCCTGGCTCGGGAGGTGTCAACACGATAGAACCGTTCGAAAAGCCGGTGTAAGTGCTCTGGCGCTATCGGATCGCCAGGGTTAGAAACGTCTACACAAGCTTGATTGCCTTTTTCGCTTAAGCGCACCGTAACCGTGCTATTGGAGGGGGAATGCCTGGCGCTATTTTCCAGCAAATTAGCCAGTGAACGGTGAAACAGCCGCCTGTCGATATGCGCGGTGATGTCGCCCTCCACATTTAGCGAAAGTTGTTTTTCAGCAAAAGAGGGTTCAACATATTCCGCTGTTTTCAGGGTTTCTTCGCGCAGGGACACCTGCGTAAGCTGGGAAGCATGTTCACCTGCGTGCGCATGAGACAGGAACAGCATGTCGTTAACTATCGACGTCATGCGTTCAAGTTCCTCAAGGTTTGAACCCAATAACTCTTCCAGTTCATCTTGTGAACGTCGGCGTGATAGCCCGAGCTGCGTCTGGCCGATCAGGTTAGTCAGCGGGGTACGAAGTTCATGCGCAACATCGGCATTAAAGCTCTCGAGCTGTCGCCAGGCGATTTCCTGACGCTCTAACACACCGTTAAATGATGATGCCAGTTGCTGCAGTTCTTCGGGCAACGCGCAGGTATTCAGGCGCTGGCCATGATCACCTGGTGCAAGGTGTTGTGCCTGCTGACTGAGCATGCCCACCGGACGCAGGCCAATCCGTGAAACAACGTATCCCAGTAAGGCGACAATCAATACGCCCAGCGCGACAATAATCAGCAGCGTTCGTGTGAACGCATCGAGTGTGCCCATATACGGCGTAGAGTCGATGGCAACCACATAGCGCAGCTCAGGCCTTTCACCGTTGGCGGGGATGGTTTTCACTAACAGGAACAGTGAGCATGCACCTTCCGATGCGCCGGGCACTTTATTAAATCCCTCCTGCAAAGAAGACCACTGAACGCCCACCGGTGGTATTCCCCCCATGCTAAAGCGCGGGTTATCGCTCACTATCCAGTAGCGAACGCGCTCACCTTCAGAATTGGTTAGCAGAGTAAATTTATTAGCCAACGTCGACCAGCCGTCAGCCGAGGTTCGTGCGGTGATCCACGGGCTCATTAATGATTCCCGGAACAGCAGCTCGTTGTGCATCTGCTTTTGCAAAGAGTCATGTAAGGAGCTTCTGAGCAAGATACCGATAATGGACACAATCAGCAGCGCGGATAAGGCAAACATCAGCGCCAGGTGAACGGAGATGGAACGTTTAGGCATGCTGAGCCTCTTCATTTATTCCGACCGGACTTCGAGGACATACCCCATGCCACGAACGGTATGTAACAGTTTGACGTCGAATGGGGCATCCACTTTGGCTCGCAGACGTTTAATGGCGACTTCAACCACATTGGCATCGCTGTCAAAATTCATGTCCCATATCTGCTCAGCAATCATCATTTTTGACAGAATCTCCCCCTGATGCCGGGCGAGAAGACTTAACAGGGAAAACTCTTTTGCGGTCAACTCCAGTCGCGTTCCGGCGCGAAATACGCGGCGGGCCAGCAGGTCGAGATGCAGATCGTGAATTTGCAGCTGGGTGATGTCTGCGCCATCCGTAGCGCGGCGACGCACCAGTGCCTGAATACGCGCCACCAGTTCAATCAGTGAAAAGGGCTTAGGGAGATAATCATCAGCGCCAAGCCGAAGCCCTTTGACGCGCTCGTCGACCGAACCGCGGGCCGAGAGCATTAGTACCGGCGTCTGTTTGACGGCCCGCACCCCCTCAAGTACCCGGTAGCCATCCATCCCCGGCAGCATCACATCAAGGATTATCGCGTCGTAGTCTAGCTCCAGCGCGTAATGAAGACCTTCTGCGCCATCTGCAGAGACATCTACCGTAAATCCGGATTCACTCAACGCACGGTTGAGATAGGTTGACGTTTTTTCTTCATCTTCGACTAGCAACAGGCGCATAACGGGATTTCCTCTTAACTGTTCAATCGGGCTTATTCTGCCTCTTGATTGCCAACATAAAGCTGACGCTTACCTGACAGCATTGTCAGAAACATGAAGCCATCTCAGCCTGCTTGCTGACAAAAATGTTATTTACCTGTCACGATGCTGACAGGCCTCTCTCTCTAACCTGAGTCTGCACATTTAAATCCGCAAGCCTGAAACTCATCGGGAGAGACCATGAAATTCAATCTGTTAACTGCAATACTGCTCACGGCAATAACCGGAGCCACCTCAGTCAATGCGGCTGATTACAAAAAAAATCCATTCACCCTGGCCTATGACGGTGCCATCACTGAGAACGTCAAAGGCAAGGTCAACATTCATCCGGTGAAGTACGATCTGCATGGCATTCAGATAGCTGCGAATGTCTATACCCCTGCTAACTACGATCCCGCCAAAAAATACCCTGCCGTGGTGGTTGCACATCCGAATGGCGGCGTAAAAGAGCAGGTCGCAGGCTTGTATGCCCAGCGTCTCGCCGAGCAGGGCTACATCACGATTACTGCCGACGCGGCTTATCAGGGCGCGAGCGGTGGGATGCCTCGCAGCGTGGATAAACCCGCTAATCGCATCGAGGATATCCACGGCATGGCTGACTACATCAGCCAGTATCCGGGAGTGGATACTTCCCGCCTCGGTCTGCTGGGTATTTGCGGAGGTGGCGGTTATTCACTTGTTGCGGCCGAAACGGATCAACGGTTTAAATCGATCGCAACCATCAGCATGTTTAATTCAGGCCTGGTGCGCCGCAACGGTTTTCAGGACTCACAGCTGGATACTATTCAGCAGCGTCTTCAGCAGGCTTCTGACGCACGTGCTCAGGAAGCTTCCGGAGGTGAAGTCCTGTACTCCGGTGATGCCAATCTGACTGATGAACAGATCGCTAAGTTACCTTTTGCCTTATATCGACAGGGCTATGAGTACTACTGGAAAACTCACGCGCACCCGAACTCTACGTTTAAATACACGACAAGTAGCTTGTTAGATTTGATGAGTTTTGACGTTACGGACCATATCAATCTCATCAATAAACCGCTGCTGATGATTGCTGGTACAAAAGCCGACACGCTCTATATGACGGAAGATGCGTTTGCGAAAGCCACCGGTACAAAAGACAAAGAACTCTTCCTGATCGATGGCGCTACCCATATCGAGACGTATTGGGTTCCTGAGTACGTCGACAAGGCTTTGCAAAAGTTAGACGTCTTCTTCGATAAGAGTATTTAACCCCTATCAGACGATACCTTTGGCCAGCCACTCAGGCTGGTCATATCAGGACATAATGAGTGTGTCCGCATGTGACCAAGACTAACGAAGTCGGGAGGAAAGATAATTACGCACATTAAATAGCCGCTATGAATGAAATTCATAAAACGGCAGGGACATCTGAGGATTATTTTTTGCCTGTAAGGTTTTACTTCGTGGTCCAGGCCAACTTTAGGTTTAGCATTATGGCATTGAGTGCCTCTTTATCCAGCATGGCTTCAGCATGCAGCTTCTTGAGGCGGACGTTCTCCTCTTCAAGCGACTTGTTCGTCGGAAAAAACTTTAAAATAATACTAAAGGCGTTAAGTGCTAATACCCGACGCCTTTCAGGTTACTTGCAGGACGGTCACAGCGGGAAAATGCAAACACGGTTGTGCTATTAGTCAGATACACACCTTTTAACTTGCTAAGAAAAGCTATAATCTGATGTCGTCAACGCAAACAATAAGCTCAATGAGAGAATATACAGGAACAGAACTGGAATAATCACACTTTCAGGAATACAAAGGAGCACCAGGATGATATATCTGAATTTTGACAGAGCTTATCTCTGATAAGCCAAATTAATAGTCACGCTCAGATGCTCAAACTTGCGTTTTGTGGTTTATGTAATATATAAGGGAAAATATATGAAATTCAACAATGTAAGACTGTTAGTCAAAGATTACCGCAAATGTTTCAATTTCTACACCCAAAAGCTTGGTTTAGAAGCTGTCTGGGATATTGAAGATTGCTATGCCAGCTTCAAAGTCGCCGAAGGTATAGAAGGCCTTGCTATCTTTACTTCTGATCTGATGGCCCCAATTATTGGAAATGCTGACAGAGAAAAATCGATAATATATCGCGAAAAATCAATGGTTTGTTTCGAGGTTGATAATGTAGATGAAAGCTTTGAGGCCTATTCGTTAAAAGGGATTAAATTCATTAACGAGCCAATGGATATGCCAGAATGGGGTGTGAGAGTGGTTCATCTGTACGATCCGGAGGAAAACTTGATTGAGTTATTTACGCCGCTTGGAGGCTAACAGGGGTGTCATTACTTGAGGCATAACACCCGACTGTTGATACACGTTTATCCGGACCAACACTAAACTCGTTGGGGACTGCAGACGTTTTGGCTATCGCCATATATGACACCTCTGTATGGCTGAGGTCAGCATGCCTGCAACTGCTCCGTCATGCGCCCCCTAACTTCTCGTTCGTGCTTCCTATTTCAAGCAGATTCCCCTCTGGATCGGAAATATAAAAATTTCGGATGCCAAAAGAAAGCATCATTGGTCTACCTGCAGAAAGTTGCAATTTCGACTTTAACTCTTTACTTGCAAATAATGGTTATTATCACCTGATAATATGACTGAGCTAATTCACTTATTACTTAACCACCTTTAGCTAAATTCGCAAAATCCCTTTTATTTCTACTGTAGTGGTTTATTGAATTTGGCCACCTGAACAGAGGTGATATGCTCATCTCAGAACAATACAGGTGTCCCAACAAAAAAAAGAAATTTCAGCGCAGAGTTTAAACGCGAATCCGCTCAAACTGGTCCTTGGCCAGAACTACACCGTTGCAGCTGCGGGATGAACGACAGTGTAAAATGCCAAATGCCTCCCCTATAACCCCGGAACAGGTACGTATAACAATGGTAACGCCCTGTTTGCGTGGATGCGCTTCGGCTTTTAGAGACAGCGAGGCATTATCACCTTTTCTCATGCGGTTTCCGGAATACGTCATCCAGGAAAACGAACGGATGCTCCCCTGCTTTTTCTGTGTTAATTCGGTATATTCATATTCAGAATCGTTAAACGCACCTCTAACCGCTGGTACCTAAATATGGATATTGACCATTTTAAGACGTTCAACCAGGTTGTTATCAGCGGCAGTTTTACTAAGGCCGCACAGGCACTCTTTTTATCTCAGCCCGCCATCAGCATGCAGATCCAGGCACTGGAAAGCTATCTGAAGGTGTCATTATTCGATCGTTCCCGTCGGCAAATTAGTTTGACCAAAGAAGGCGAAGTCCTGTTTGAATACACACAGCGTATTTTTCATCTTTTTGATGAAGTGCAGAGCGTGTTTCAGGACATCAGTAAACTACAGGTAGGCCGTCTGACCATCGGGGCGACGGGCGTGATGGGCACTTACTATCTCACGCGTTTTATTCAGCGTTTCCACGAACGCTTTCCGGGAATTGAACTGGAAATTCTGACCGGTAACTCGCACCACATTGCGGAACTGGTCGCCAGCGGCGAGGTTGAGATCGGTTTTGCCGGACGTTCCGTAATTCGCTCTCCGTTACAACAGGTATTTCTGCATCGGGAAAACTACAAAGTAGTGGTGGGCAAGAACTCCCCCCTGGCGGCATGCGCCAAGGGGGATATGAGTCCGGATGAATTGCTACAATCACCTTTCATTATGCGTGAGAAAGGAACGCGGATAAGAGCCAAAATAAATTCGTGGTTTAAACGTCACTCAGCGAACACCGCTCCGCAAAACTGTGTGACGCTCTCTAATCTGGAGGCGACTAAACGGCTTATCGGCAGCGGTTATGGCGTAACCGTGATTCCTCATCTGGCGATATCCGATGAGCTGAACAGCGGTGAGCTGGTTGAACTTCATGTCAAAGGTTTTAATCTCGCGGTAGATTACTACCTTGTTTACCAGGGGGAGCACTCACTGTCCCGCGCCGCCCTCGGCTTTATTTCACTGCTTTATGATGATACTCCAGATAATGAGTGGGGGAGTTTTCCTGAGCTGCTGGAAAATATATTCCATAATCATCGCTAAGTGGCATTGTTCATTATCCTTGATAAAACAAGGACTCATACGCTTATGTTTGAAAAAAAACAGCCTATAAGCCGAACACATTGTTTACGCCCCTATCAAATTTAACTCTCTAAAATTAATGAGAAAATAATAAATGTGATCGACATCAATCTATAAACTGAGCTTATAGGTCTGATACTGATTTACAATTTTTAATCCTGCCAGAAGCCTGCCTAATATGGAGTCAATTAAGAGAGATAGTGAATAACTATCGACAGATGTTCCGACAATGAGAGGCTTAAGATGGCTAAAGAAATTGAAAGGAAATTCCTGGTGTGCTCAGAGCAGTGGCGCGCACTTGCAGAGGGAACCGTTTATCGTCAGGGATATCTCAGCAGTATAAAAGAGAGAACTGTTCGTATCCGGACGATAAACGATAAGGCGTTCCTGACCATCAAGGGAGTTACCGTTTCTGCAACGCGAACTGAATATGAATACGAAATTCCGTATGCCGATTGCTGTGCCATGCTGGATGAGCTGGCAGAGCGTCCCATTATCGAAAAGAAACGCTACAAAATCCCGGTGGGTGATGTGGTGTGGGAAATCGACGAATTTATGGGGGTTAACGCCGGACTGATCGTCGCAGAAGTGGAATTGAAAAGTGAAGAGCAGCAGTTCGATAAACCCGAGTGGATTGGTGAAGAGGTGAGCGGCGATCCGCGCTACTTCAACTCCAATCTGGTCGCCCATCCTTTTACCGAATGGGATAAATAGCGGCATTCACCATTCTTAATGGAACAGGAGAATTACAATGGCTACGCATATGGATAAGAATACCGCCACGTCGTCGAGCGACGCTGAAAAAATCATCCCCCGCGCGGAGTTCCGCGTATTCGGCCACGGCATTATCGAACGGGTAAAAGAAAAAATGTGGGATGCCAAAGCCACATTATTTAAGGCTCGTAAGATGCCGGAAGAGACCTACTTTCTGTCGCTACATACCGATACGGTTAACGTTAAAGTCCGCGACGGTCTGCTGGATATCAAAACGAAAACCGGCGAAACCCCGGAAGGCTATGAGATCTTCCAGCCGCGCGGCAAGTTTCAATTCCCGGTGCAGCGTGAGGAGTTAGCCACCATTTTGCAGCACCTCCATGTCAACATGGCGCTGGATAAAGAGAGCTATACCCTGGAAGAATTTACCAATATGGCGCGGGCCAGTAGCGATTTAGTACCGGTTAAGGTAGAGAAAATGCGCTACGGTTTTTCCGTTAACGGCATCATCAGCGAATACGCGCAGGTATGGTTTAACGGTGCGATGGTCGAAACCGCCTGTTGCGAAAGTGAAGATTATGCCGGAATTAAGGCAGTGGTTGCGGCGCTGGGGCTCGACGAACTGCCTAACACGAATTATCTGAAAGCCGCCAGACAGGTTGTTGGCATGTGAAATTCACGCCTCCATGGGTAGCTTGCTGCCCATGGAGGCGCATAAGGAGACATGGCCATGTCAGACAAAGGCGCTAAGAAAGTTTTCGATCCGCTGGATATGAGCAATTATTCTCTGGAGAAATTCAAGGAGATTAAAGCCGGTATCTGGATGGAGCGGATCAAATTCATCGGTATGCCGCTGGCTATCCTGCTGTTCCTGTTCTTTCATTTACAGTGGGTCGGGCCTATCGAAATGTTCGATACCCAAACCAAAGTTCCTCCGGCCAACTGTTACAGCGCAACGGGAATTTTTCTTGCCTCGCTGGTGCTGTGGTTGACGGAGGCGATTCCGAACTATCTCACCTCGCTTATCGTGGTCGTCACGGTGATCCTGACCGGCACAATGAAGATGCGTCCTGCGTTTGCCATGCTGGGTGAGCCAGTAATGATCCTGAACATTGCCAGCTTCATCATGGCCAGCGCTCTGGTGGTGACAGGGTTGGCGAAGCGTATGTCGCTCTGGCTGTTGGTACGCATGGGGAATAATATCTCGTTGCTGTTCTGGTGCTTTATATTACTCAACCTGATTCTCGGGGCGTTCATCAGTGCGACCTCAGCGAAAACGGCGCTGTTGTTACCGCTGTTTATGGTTATCGCCGCCATCTACGGTGCGACCGGCGGGGAAAAACGCAATAACGTCGGGCGCAACATGGTGCTGCTGAACCTGCTGGCGAATAACGTGTCGGCCAGCGCCTTTATCACCGGTTCCGCAGCTAACCTGCTGGCGGTCGCGATGATGGAGCAGGCGGGATTCAAAGTCTATTACGGCGACTGGTTCATTGCCCTGTGTCCACTGGCGCTGATTCAGTGTGCCATTGCCTGGTACACCGGAACTCGCTGGATTTTCCCCATTAAGAAAGAAGATGCTAAGCCGAAAATTGAAGGCGGCATGGATCGCCTGAAAGGGGAATTGGCGCAGCTCGGTAAGATTAGCGCGGGTGAAGTTCGCGCGGCGCTGACCTTTATTATCGTCCTGTTGCTGTGGGCAACCGACCGGGTGCACGGTATGCGTGCCGAAGTTATCGCCGTGGCGGGTGCCTGCGTTGTTCTGATGCCTTCGGTGTGCAAACTTCCGGCGCTGGGCGTGATGAAGTGGAACGACGCGGACATTCCCTGGCATATGCTGATGTTCAGCTTTGGTGCTTACGTCCTTGGCGGAATGGTCGATCAGACAGATATCGTCGGCCTCTATATTCACAGCCTGTTTGATAAATGGCAGATCGACCCTTCAGGTGGCGGCAAACTGTTGGTCTTTGCCGTACTGAGCGGCGTGTTCGCCATCACCACGCTGGTGAGCGAAAGTAAAACGGCACGTACCATCATTATGTTCCCGATCATTATCAGTATCGCTAAAAAGTTCGGCTGGGACGTGGTGGGATTCTGTCTGCCGATGGCATTCCTGATTAACCAGGTTTACGTGCTCTACTTTAACTCTAAACCCGCAAACATCAGTTACCTGCTCGATCACTACTCGACCGGTGAGTCTTTCAAATATGGTATTATCCAGATGGCTATTATTTGGGTGTTACTGATTTTATGGACTCAATATGTCATGCCGCTGATGGGGTTCAATAGCGCCCTCTGGTAGCATTGATGTGAAGGCGGTAATTCAAATTACCGCCTGATTTGCAGGAGGCAAAGATGCCAGGCGATACGATAAAAGCATCAGGAAAACGCTGTATCGAAATTAAGCAGCGGATTTTTTTCCCGCAGAAAGTCGGCACCAAACCTCTACGAAGCGAAAACTACCATATTGAAACCTGGCTATTCTTTCCTTCCAGTTTGCAGATCAATCGTTGGACATTTCCGCCGCAGGCCTTTCAGCAAAACCTGAAGAACTATATTCGCCTGCGTCCTCCCACCCTGTCGCTGCGTAAATTGTCCGTCAGCGTGCCGAAGACGCTAGGGACAATTGAACGGTTAATTACCGAACAGAGCAAAGATACCTCTGCGCAGGGTTTTGAATACCGACTCAAAATGTTTTGCCTGACCTTCAAACGGGCGCTTCACGTAGAGGTACGTTATATCGGCAAGTTGAGTGAAGACAAACAGGAGCAGGCGCTGCTGAGCTTCGCCGCCACCGCAGAGGATATTCTCAATAACTATCGTCGGATGCGGATAAAGATGTCAAAGGTGGCTGAGGTCAATGCGTTACGCATCATTGACTATGGTGACGAATTCCTCTCACTGATGCTGACGCACTATGGGCGTAAATTGCTCAATGATCTTTCGCCTTCACCGGGATACGATACTCTGCGTATTTTCTGGCGCGAGCAGATGCTGTATCGCAAAGCCAATCATCCGGGGACTTTCCCGTCACCTAATTCGGATAACGAACTGGTGATTTATCACGTTAATACCCTGAAAAAATATATCAGCAGTCCTATGTATCTGGATATCCGGCGTAAAAAAGGCGAGACCTTTCTGGCGCATACCATTGCCGGAATCGCCGCGGCAATTGCGATGATTTTCGCGACGGCGGTGGCGTTTATTTGGCAGGGGAAATACGGAGCGCTGAGCTTTCAACTATTTCTAGCAATGGTGATTGGCTATATCTTTAAAGACAGAATGAAAGAGGGATTTCGGGCGCGATTGTTTTCGACATTTCGCCGTTGGTTACCTGACCGACAGCAGATAATTTATAAAAACCTGCGCTCTCCGGTCGGTAAGTGCAACGAATCTTTCGTCTTTGTGGGGGAGCGTCAGCTACCCGATGACGTCAGGACGATGCGCCGTAAGGTGCACATTCTGGATATTCAAAACTATTATCTGAGCGAAGACATTTTGCACTACTCCAAACACGTTCATCTGCGCGGCGGGGACCAGATGTTTTCCGCCGTGAATCGTTCTGTGATGGATATTACGCGCCTGGATATCACCCCTTTTTTGAAATACACCGATGAGTTGCTGAATGAATTACCGACTCTGGATGATGAGCAGGTGCTGTACGGGGAAAAGGTCTATCACATCAACCTTATTCATCGGGTGACGGATGGCAAAGAGAGTTTTCTGGAGCGGGCACGCATCATTATTAACAGCGCGGGTATCAAGCGCATTGAACCAGTTTTTACTGCCGGGGAATCAGAAAGCGAAGAGGGCTGACGACAGAGATAAAATGCCTGATGGCGCAGCGCTATCAGGCCTGCGGGTTCCACATCTGTAGGCCTGATAAGGTGTTTACGCCGACATCCGGCAATAAAAGCTGAGCAACCGTTCAGCCTGTTTTACGCACAGGGCGATAGTGGGTGGATTCGTCAAGAAAACGGCGGATGTGGATTTCTTTTTCCAGCCGCTGTTGAAGCTGACGTTCGAGCGCTTCAGGAGAGTGCAGATCGGCCAGCCGCTCGTTGATTCTGCTCACGGCTTCGCTGCGCAGCTGTATATGTTCCTGGATATTCTTCTGTGCCCGTGCTGTCCGGGTATCGCCGAAGAGCATAAAGGTCATTAATTCACGCTGCTGCTCAGAGTTAAGGGCGTTCAGATATTTGGTGCACAATGTTTGGTAGGTGATGATGCGACGATCGAGTTCGTCAACCCAGGCGGTCAGCTCGTCACGCTGCGCGGGTGAAAGCTCAGCCATTTCCTGCTGACCGAAAAGTGTTGTTCTCAGCGCCTGAAGCCCGGCGAGATACTGCTGCTCCAGAGGAATCACCCGCTGAGCAAAGCATTCATCCAGGGAGGTTTTAGTTTCCTGCGCGATATTCTGATAAACAGGTTGACTCATTTTTTCCTCCCGCACGCGTGGTGCTATTAGATAAGACCAGAATTGCAGCCAGGATGAGTACGATCCCGCGTCTTAATTTAAGCTAACATAATAAATTATAAACAAAAAATCTATTCTGCTTATCTGAATGATAACCTGCTCTGATAGTTCACCTTAGTTTCTTTGCGTCAAAAATAGATTGACCGCCAGGCCTTGTAGGCTGCTACACACACCGTTTTCCACGTTGCCGCTGTGTCTGGTCCTTCTTTTTCGATTAGTTTTCCACGTCCGACGATAAAGCATTTGCTTGTTCATAATCGATTCCGTCGATCGTGCCGATCGGTATTATTCATTATTCCTGTCCGCTATTGGCGTTTACCCCGATGTTTCTCTGGCTGAAGCCAGAAGTCAGCGTCAGGAGGCTAAAAGGACATTCGCGGCTGGCAACGATCCTTCACTTGCACGAAAAAGAGTGTGTTTTCGAACCTGCATGTTGGAGAACCCGGCAGTGGGGCACTCTACTCGCGGGACAGCAACAGACGACATAGCTGCAATCGATATGTCGCCCGTTAACATTCAAGGATGTTGACATTAAGCGGTGGGATTACGGGGTAAAAGAAGGGGCGCGCCAGCCCAGTTCCAGCGATATTTTTTTAGCGCACTCTTTGACGTGAGGGACGAGTTCTTGCATGCGCGCGTCCGGCATATAGATGACCGTGCTGGCGACGGAGATGGCCGCGACCACATGGTTTCCGGCATCGTAAACCGGAGCCGCCACGCAGCGAATCGTCGGCTCATTTTCTTCAAGATCGAACGCGAAGCCTGCGTCGGCGTAGCCGCGCATCCGGGCGAGGAAGTCCGGGAGATGACATAATTCGCCATGGGCTAAAAAAAGCTGACGCCATTCGGATTCATCCGCGTCGAGTAACAGCGCTTTGCCAATGCCGGTCAGCACCAGCGGCATGCGATGCCCGATACGCGAGCGCATTTCCAGTCCCTGTTGGCCTGGAATTTTATCGATATACAGGACTTCCGCGCCTTCCCGTTGCCCCAGATGAACCGTGTCGCGGGTAAAATCCGCCAGCTGTTGCAGGAAGGGGCGCGCCAGAGGATAAAGCGGTGTATTTTCCAGTGAACGGGTGCCCAGCTCAATTAAGCGTGGGCCGAGCGCATAGCCATCGTGGTGAGTGAAGCGAAGAAAACGCTGTTGTACCAGCGCGCTGAGCAGCCGATGGGTCGTGCTTTTACTGGTTCCGGTAAACTCGCCGACGCTGCGTAAATCCCGACATCCTGACGCGACGGCATCAATAACAGCAAGACCGCGCAGTAGGGTTTGTACTCCCGTAATTTCGGTAGGTTGAGCATCCATAATTCACCCTGATACAGTGGTCATATTCATGTTTAAGATCAGTACGATAACAATAACCGATTCTGTGCGATAAAAATGTAACCGCGCCGTGATTTCGCCACCGTGGGCAGAAATTCCGTGTAACAGTGACGGATTTTCTGCCCGTTTCTGCTCATTCAGGAGAGCAACTGATTTTTACGTGCGCGTCTTGCGGCTATGGCCTTGCGTACCATTGGGCCAAACAGAGTCAGCATCGCCAATAGCAGGAGCGTGGCGGTGATGGGACGGGTATAAATGAAATCAAAACTCCCGTTGGACAGCGACATCGCGCGACGGAAGTTACTTTCCGCCATCGGCCCCATGATGAGTGCCAGCACGACAGGAGATGCCGGGAAACCGCCTTTTTGCATGAAATAGCCGATCACGCCCGCGACCAACATAATGCCGACGTCAAACATGCTGTTGTTCAGAGCATAGGTGCCGACGATACACAGTGCGAGGATCAGCGGAGTCAGGACGCTCTTGGGAATGTTGATCATTTTGGCAATGAAACGAACGGAAACCAGGCCAAGAATAAGCAGCATCAGATAGCAAAACAGCATTCCGACAAACAGCATATACACCGTGTCGCTGTGTTCGGTAAATAGTCGAGGCCCAGGCTGCATTCCCTGTAGCGTCAGCGCGCCCAGCATTACCGCCGTCGTGGCGTCACCAGGAATCCCCAGCGTCAGCATAGGCAACAGCGCGCCGCCCGTGCAGCCATTAGCGCCTGCTTCACAGGCCGAAACCGCTTTGAGTTCACCCTTGCCAAACTGATCTTCCGGCCTGGCAAAGCGCTTCGCTTCATTGTAAGAAACGAAAGCGGCAATATCCGCCCCCGCGCCGGGAATCATGCCAATAAACACCCCCAGACCGGAGGAGCGCAGCAGTGTGACAATAAGACGTTTGAACGTAGACCACGGCGGAATGATTCGACCAATAGCGTACTGCACCGTCTTGCTCACTACCTCGTCTTTTTCCAGCGACTTAAGCACTTCTGCAGTGGCGAACAGGCCAATCATCACCGGGATAAAAGGCACATTCATCAGCTCGACAAAACCGCCGGTGAAACGCGGAAATCCGCCCATCGGATCGAGGCCAATGGTCGCGACCAGCAAACCACCAACGCCAGCGATCAGCCCCTTAATCAGCGATTCACCGGAAATACTGGCAATAATACTTAAGCCGAAAACGGCCAGCGCAAACGTCTCTGCGGCGCTGAATTTTAGCGCCACCTCGGCCAGAATCGGCGAGAGGAACATCAGCACGATTATGCTGAGGGTGCCGCCGAAAAAAGAGGAGAAAGTCGCCGTGCCCAGCGCCACACCGGCCTGACCTTTTTTCGTCAGTTCATAGCCGTCAATCGCCGTTGCCGCGGCGGCTGGCGTGCCGGGGATCCGGAGCAGAATGGCAATAATCGAACCACCATAAACGCCACCAAAAAAGACGCCGGAGATAATCAGTAAGCCAGAAATCGGATCCATGCCGTAGGTAAAAGGCAGCATTACGGCAACGCTCATGGTGACAGTCAGGCCCGGTAACGCGCCCACCAGGATGCCAAGCCAGACGCCAATCATTGAAAATAAAATGGCTTCCGGGTGGGCCAGCAAGCTATTTACGCCGCCGAGAATAAGATCAAATTGGGACATAATTACTCCAGAGTCAGCGATTCCAGGAGGCTGCTTTCCGGCAGCGGAACGTTAAGCGCCAGCGAAAAGAGGATATACAGCGTAATGGAGAGCACGATGGCCAGCAGCCCATTAACCCACCAGCGTTGGATACCGGAGATTTTCATAATCAGCATCATAAAAAGTACCGTTGCGGCCAGGTAGCCAAAAAGCTGCATGGCGTAGAGGTATGCCACGCAGGTGACGACGGTACAAAACGGCCCCGTCCAGCGTCCAAACCCCTGAGTGGGGCGAGTGGGTAGAACCATCAGCTGGCGTAGCGTGGTACCAGAGAACTGACCAGCAATTAAGATCAACGAGAGAATAATCAGCAACCAGCTATAAACCGAAGGAAATGCGCCCGCCCCGATATCCGTAGAAATGGACGTTGCAGGAAAGCTTTTGGCAATCGCCAGCACCACTACGGCGATCAGACACAGCAGCAGAGCGACCAAAATGTAGCATTGTCGTTCTGCCGTAGACGCTGGCGGCGTTGTCGGAGTTAACGGATTTTCAACCATAAACGACTCCCATGAGGACTATCCGGCCAGAAGGGGCTGGCCGGACGTCACCGTTATTTTTGACCGAGGCCCAGTTTTTCGATGGTGACGGAGAAATCGCGCTGCTGCTCTTCAAGCAATGCCTGGAATTCAGCACGATCGAGCCAGACATAGTTGAGGCGCATTTTGGCTAACGCTTCCTTGAAAGAGGGTTCATCGGCAGTGGCGGCGATAGCGGTGGTCAGAAAATCGATCACGTTTTGCGGGGTTTTGCTGGAGATAACCAGCCCACGCCATGCGCCGATCGACAGATCGATGTTTTTTTCCTGAAGCGTGGGGACGTCAGGCATGTTGGCGTCACGTTGAGTGCTCATTACGGCCAGTGTTTTCAGCTTGCCATCCTCAACCTGGTTGAGGACCTCCGCAGTGCTCACCGTAACGGCTTCAATGTGCCCGCCTAAAAGCGCGGTGACGGCGGGCGTCGCGCCATCGAAAGGAACGTGGTTGAAGGTTACGCCGGTTTTATCTTCCAGCGACGCGGCTGCCAGATGCCAGATTGCGCCCGTTCCTGAGTTGCCTACCCTGACCTGGCCCGGATTCTCTTTCGCCCAGGCGAGGAACTCTTCCAGCGTATTCCATGGTGCGTCGATTTTAACGGTCACGGCGCTGGGTTCCATATTAAACAGACCCAGTGGAGTAAAGTCCTCCGTTTTGAACTTCACCATTCCCAGAGAGGGCAGGATAGTCAGTTCGGCGGTGCCCATCGCCAGCTTGTAGCCGTTAGGGCGCGATGCGGCAAGCTCGCTAAAACCAATTGCGCCGCCTCCGCCAGGCTTATTAATGACGCCAACGCCGACCGGAAAGTGCGGTTTAGAGGCTTCAGCAAATGCGCGCGCCACCAGATCGGTGCCGCCGCCAGCGGCGAAGGGGACGATCAGCTCTATCTGGCGCGTAGGATAATCCGCCGCCTGAGTCGGGCTTGCCAGCAGTAATGAACTGGCGGCTAACAGCGAGGTTAATAATCCAGAGGTAAATTTTTGAATTTTCATAGTCAACTCCGTTTGGTTCTTTTTATGTATTAAGGGGCGAGGACGTTCTCCAGGCGGTCACGAAGTCAGCGGCGCGACTGGCCACTTGCTCTGCTGTCATACCTGGTTGGTAAAGCGCGCCGCCAAGGCCGAATCCACTGGCTCCGGCGGCGCGATAGTCGGATATTGCCTGCGGCGTGATTCCACCAACGGGCAGCAGCGGGATCGTCGCGGGGATCACGGCGCGCCACGCTTTCACCACGACGGGAGGGATCGCTTCAGCGGGAAACTGTTTCACCGCATCCGCTCCCTTCGCCAGCGCGCTGAAAGCCTCGCCTGGCGTCGCCGCCCCGGGGAGGCTTATCAATCCCGCGCGCTTTGTCTCTTCAATTAATACCGGATCGGTATGGGGAGAGATAATCAGCTGGCCGCCACTTTGCGCCACGTCATGCAGCTGAGTCACGGTCATCACCGTTCCAGCGCCCACCCAACAGTCCGAAGGTAAAATACGACGCAGACGTGAAATACTCAGCAAGGGTTCAGGCGAATTAAGCGGGACTTCGATGATGCGGAATCCCTGTTCATACAGGGCGGCTCCGACGGCTTCAACCTGTTCGGGCGGTATACCGCGCAGAATGGCAATCAGACCGGTTTGACGTAGCGTGGTGATAAAATCCATAGTCAGTTCCTGGTGTTGGTCGAGAAAAAGGTCAACGGGAAATCAGGCCACAAGACTGGCGTAACGCGCTACCTGCCACATTCCCTGTTCCGCTGCTCCGGGAGCGATATACACCGGATTGCGGCATTCAAAAATCGCCATGGCGCGCTGGTAGCGCTGACACAACGGCTGCGAACCAATTAAGGTGATGTCGGTATCGGCGGAGATCCCATCCAGCGCGATGGCAAGCTCATTGCCCAGCAGGAGACCCGAGAGATAGTCCGGCTGTTGTTGCGGCGATAGCTGCTGACAAAGGAGCCGGGTGCGTACCGAAAAGAGAGAGCCGAGCAAATTGCCTGGCTGCTGGCGGGCGACGCGGATGCCTTCAGCAAAAGCCTGCCAGTCAGGAGCTTCAGGGGGCTGCATCGTCAGCCCCAGTATCGAATGGTGGCGCAGCACATCGTAAAGTTCCCCCGACATAAACGTACGCAGGCGGTCAATTTTCTCCTGCGTGACGCTCACCCATTTTGAATGTGTACCGGGCAGGGCAATCAGCGATTCTCTGCCGCTGGCCTGAACATCACGCAGGCGTTCATCACCCGCGATTGCGCCGAACACCTGGGTTTCTTCTCCACGCATCACTTCCGGCAAAAGGTTCGTTTGCTGAACGCCTGGAATGATATAGAAGCAGCGCTGGTCATCGACATCGACGCGGGTTAACTGCTCCGCCAACTGACGAGCATCGCAGGGCGCAGGCAAATAGGGCGCGGGCTGCCAGCCCTGGGCGCTGCCAATCATGCCGCTGGCAATAACCGGACAGGCGGGATCGGTTGCCAGCCAGTCTGCGCAGGCCAGGTCGAAGGCCAGACGAAAGCTCATCAGCCGATTGGGCGCGTCGGGTAATTTCATGATGCCGTGGGGAAGTTCCCGCCGTGCAGTCACGGTACCGTTTGCGGCTAAGCGGTAGGCGCGTAGCGCGCTGGTTCCCCAATCCAGGGCGATCAATGCAGTCATATCAGGATCCTTTTGCATGCGTAGAGACGAAGGGATAAATCAGAGAGGTTCGATGTGCCACCCAGCCCAGCTCTGCGGAAATGTCCTCAGCGTAACGTTTTACGATGCCGCTGAGCTCCTGCATGCGTTCATCCGGCATGTAGGGGGCGATGCTGGCGACGGAAATAGCGGCGACAACATGATTTCCGGCATCCCGAATCGGTGCCGCCACGCAGCGGATGGCGAGCTCGTTCTCTTCCAGATCCAGGGTGTAACCGCGCTCAGCGTAATGGTGCATGCTGCGAATAAAGGAACCGGCGTCCGCGCCGGGATTATGCAGTCGATAAAAGTGCTGCCATTCCGCCATCGTCGCGCCGAGCATCAGCGCTTTGCCAATGCCAGTCGAAAACAGCGGCATACGGTGCCCAACGCGCGAGCGCATCTCCAGCCCGCGGGTACCGGGAATTTTATCGATATACAACACGTCGCCTTGCTCGCGAATACCGAGATGGACGGTGTCCTGAGTGAGCTGAGCCAGCGCTTCGAGCAGCGGGCGGGCAGCGATGCGTAGCGGATAACCAGCAAGCGATGCGCCGCCCAGCTCAATCAGTCTTGGCCCGAGAAAATAGCCCCGGCTGGAAATTTGTCGCAAATATCGTTGAGCGACCAGGGCGCTGATCAGACGATGCGTTGTACTGCGCGGTGCGGAAATGTGCTGACTGATTGCGCGTAAATCATGATGTCCTGCGGCAACCGCTTCGATGGCAGCCAGTCCGCGCAGTAACGTTTGTACACCGTTCACAGTCGAAGGAGAGGAGGTCATGATAATTTCCGCCAGGTCGCTTATTTGATGGCGGTATATTTCCATAGTCAATTAACTGGAAATATGAATTCGCTCACACAATACCACATTATAAACTCGTGTTTCATATATAGGGATTATTAGGGTGAATAAAGCGATAGTAATCACAATTGAGGTTCAGGGTGAAATATATATTTTGGACTGTCGGTGATGCGTATTGAGTAGCTTCTCGTTCAGGCGAATGGCTGATTATTAATGGGCATCGCGCGCCGCATTAACTTCATCGTGAATTCACACCATAAGGGAAAAATTATGTCAGGATTTAATTTCGTTAATCCGGTTAATTTCTATTTTGGCCAGGGGAAACTGGCACAGGCGGGAACAATTACCGCGCAATACGGCAAAAAGGCGCTGATCATTGCTTCAGATAGTGCGAAGCCCACGGGGCAGTTGGCGGCGTTGGTTGAAGTATTGACGCAGGCGGGCGTGACGTCCGTCTGTTTTGATCGTTTCATGCAGAACCCGCTTTCAACCCTTGTCGATGAAGGGGCTGCGTTCGCCCGTGAACAGCAATGCGATGTGATTGTCGGCATTGGCGGGGGAAGCGCGATGGATATGGCAAAAGGCATTGCCTTTATGGCCTGTAATAGCGGAGGAATTTGGGACTATGTATTTGGACAAACTCCGGCTGATTCGGCGCTACCGGTAGTGTTAATTCCGACTACCGCAGGCACGGGCAGCGAAGCGAATAAAACGGCGGTATTTACGAATCCACAAACCAATGACAAAAAAGGGCTGGTGAATCCGCTGATTTATCCGAAGGCGGCAATTATTGATCCTTTATTAATGCTGACGTTACCCCGGCGCGTTATTGCCGGTCCGGGAGCAGATGTCCTGTTTCATTCGTTGGAGTCATTTATTTCGAAAAATGCCCATCCGATGAGTGAAATGCTTTCATTACAGGCGCTTGAGCTGATTGGCAAATATTTACCGCAGGTTTATGACGATGCCACCAATATTGAGGCGTGGGAAAAAGTCACTTTTGCCAGTTCGCTGGCGGGTATGGCGATTGATTGTGCCGGGACGACATTGCCCCATGCGTTGCAGCACCCGATGGGCGGGTTGCTTGATGTCGTACATGCTGAAGGCATTGCCGCCATTTACATGGCCTTTATGGAATTCACCTGGCAAAGCGCGCCGCAAAAATTCGCCGCTATCGCCAAAGCACTTGGCGTGAATACCCTCAATATGACCGAAGAAGAAGCGGCGAGAAGCAGTATTGATGCGGTGCGTTCGCTGCTGGGCTACGTCAATATGCTGCCGTCGCTCAGCTCTCTGGGCGTTAAAGAGGAACATTTCGACTGGTTTATTGGCAATGCCACTACCACGATGCGTGTCGTGCTTGCGAATAATCCCCGCGTGCCTGACGCCGATGAGATTCGCGCCATTTATCAGCAAAGCCTCTAAACCCACGTCACCGCCTCAGGAGCAAGCTTATGATTATTATCATTGACAGCGGTTCAACCCAGACCCGGCTCTATTTGTTACGCGAAGAGGAGATCGTTGCTGAACATCTCCTCGCTGTTGGCGTTAACTCCGGGAAGGCCCGTTCTCAGGGGGATTTCAGAGACGCCATTGCCGCAGGGATAAGTGAACTGCTGCACGCTAACCAATTGACGCCCGGTGATGTGCGTTTTGCGATTGCCTCGGGAATGATCACCTCTAACCTCGGGCTGCTGGAGATACCGCATATCACCGCTCCGGTGAGCCTTGAGCAGCTTGTCTCCCGGGTGGTGAAGGTTAAAGATCCCGCAATACTGCCTCTGGATTTGGAGATCCGTTTTGTCCCTGGTATCAAAAATGCGCAGGCGGATCGTAGCTGGTCCAGCCTGCGGGATATCGACCTGATGCGCGGGGAAGAGACTCAGGCCGTGGGGCTGATGACGTCGATTTACAGGAACCTGCCGCTGACGATGATCGAACTGGGTTCAACAACCAAGCTTATCCACATTGACGCGCAGGGAAGAATCGCCGGCAGTATTACCAGTCTGAGCGGGCAGGTTTATGCGGCGGTGAAAAAAGAGACGTTTATTGGCGCCAGTATGCTGGAAGAAGAGGAT
The DNA here is from genome assembly GCF_025106035.1 of Citrobacter sp. XY323. Taxonomy (NCBI): domain Bacteria; kingdom Pseudomonadati; phylum Pseudomonadota; class Gammaproteobacteria; order Enterobacterales; family Enterobacteriaceae; genus Citrobacter; species Citrobacter sp. XY323. Next base: position 11,506 of record NZ_JANYUK010000025.1, on the reverse strand, counting down.
GACGATTTTTTCTCGGCGGACATCCTGCAATATGCCTGTGATAGCGTGCATCATGCGGGCCTTCTGCGTACGCTGCTGTTTACGCGTTTTATCGAGTTCTCGTTGCCGTGCACCGCAGTCGAAAGAACATTTTTTTGTCAGGCGGCGCTGGCGGCGGATGACATGAAACTTTTTGATGAGGCCGAGCGTTTAGGCTTTTCTCTGCAAGGCGACATTGTGCTGACAGGCAAGCGGCAGCGCTGCGAAATGTATCGTTCTTTATGGCGCAGCCGATATGGACTTGAGAACCCGGTCCATTTTATCTGTGATAAAGACGAGATCGCCCAGCTGGCGATCAAAGGGGCAGGGTATATTGCCCGTCAGATGATGTAACGCACCAGATAACAAAGCCTCGCAGGCAACGCGGGGCTTTGTGGTTTTTCACTGTTTCGCATACAGCACATAAGGACCGGATGTGTAAGAGATAACAATGATTTTATTGGGCAATTTCCTCAAGCCTGCAGGCACATCCAGGTCATCCTCAGGCCGCAGGCCATTCAGACGCTTCGCGAAGTATGTCGCGGCCTTCTGGAGGATGGTCAGTTCATCAGCCTGCTCAGCGAGTTGACGTCATTGAGACGATAGAGTTTTTCTTTCGGCTTGGCAGTGCGTATCAGTGAACCTAACGGGGCCTTGTTTGTTTATTATACCGTTATCGAACCCACTAAAAATGAAGATGGCAGAATGTTGTGCTCATTCATGTACTCATTTTTGACAGCGTTGTTACGAGATGAATTGAGACATTGTGAAATGAAAAATCCACGCAATTGCGTGGATTTTATGGGGTTTTGTGATTTACATGAGATTCAATGAAACCTCATGAGACGACAAATTTTATTTAGACTTATAAAGGTAATACCTACTACAACAAGCCTTAGTTACATTTATCGTCGGCTTCGTACGACCAAGTTTGAAATCACTACTGAATCGATGATGGAACAGGAGATGTTAACAACCGCTTTTGTGGTCAGCTACGCACGTTTGTTCGCCAAAAGCAATGGCACTTGCGTTCTCCAGCGGAATGATCTCCCTGTCCACCTACGGGCTGTTCATGATGAGCTGTATAAAATTCGCAACGAACGTTATGCTCATAACGGAGGTCATAACCCCCTACAGTGGCCTCGTCGGCTTACTGGTTTTAGCGCTATTACCTTCTATAACCTCTCTTTTGCGGTAGATAACTATTGCAGGGATCGTTTGGATGAGCAACATACGTATAATATGGCTTGCCATCACAAAACTCGCATTCGCGTTAAGCGCCAGTGCCGCAAAGGACATTGATTCCACGCTCCCGGGAACCCAGGAGAGCATCAATACATAAAATGGATAATCCAGAAGATGCGCCGCTGTAAATGCCATCATGACCGTCACACCCAGTCCAATAGCAATGAGCTGTATTGAAGACCAAAGATGACGCAAAAATGCAGTCAACGTAAACGCAATAAAATGATGCCCCAGTAATATGCCCATCAGGATCATACTGAACTGATTGAAAATATCGGGAAAAAACACAGTCTGAGATGACAAAGGGTGCAGGAGTGCTGCACAAAGCAACGACGTGATCATAAAGGGCGCAGGAAAGTGGAAGCGTTCAAGGCATTTGCCCAACACATAGCCCGCAAAGACAATACCCAATAGCCAGAGCACATTAGTCGTTGCAAACAATACAGGCGGCATGGCCATATGGGTTTGCGCACCGCCGGTAATATATCCGGCAAATAAGGTCAATGTGATGAGCCGTAGCGAGTGCGAAATGATAATTTTTTGCGGCGGCGTTTTAACATGGGACGCTAGCGCTAATACCGCTGCCATTGCCCCCGGAACGGCGCCCAATAACGCCTCTTCCTTACTCCAGCGTAATCGGTGAATACACCACAAGTAGCATGCGGTGAATTGCAGGGACAAGCATACTAATAACAACACCAGTAAAAATGCGATATTTCCTTGCGCCCCAAAAGAAAAATCGCGAAATAAAAGACCAATTGACGTACCAAGAGAGAGTTGAATCACCGTCAGGCTGCCCGGCAGTACTGGCACAGAAAGACCGGTACGTTTTAACACCAGCACGGTAATAAGGGGGCCAAACATCATACCTAACGGAACGTTGCAATAGGTAAAACCCAACCCAGCCAGGATACAAAGAGCAAAACCTAACAATAATTTCATACACCTTTCTCCTGGCTACCGGGAGTGTTAAATACTCAGTGAACGGTTTCGTTAACCCAAAGGGTATTTTCAGCAACCCATTGGGTCAATGCATCAAGACGTTCGTGTATTTCCCGGCTGGACTCCGCTTGAACAATAGCACTCACGATCTCGCCATTTGTTAATTTCATCGCGTCATATTGGCGGCCGACGACACCTGTTGCCCGATATTTAACCACAAAAGGCAGTGGACATTTTTCCGCAATAGAGAGGAGCGTGCCCTGTGCAGGCGGCACATTTAATTGGCCAACCCGTAAAACGGGTTGTCTTTGCGATAAATCCTGCGGATAGATTTCGCATAAACTGGCTTTAAGCCAGGTCATTCGAGGATCAAGACCAAAAGCGGCCCCTAATTCTTCATTGACAAAGCAGCCACCTAATCGGCAAGCAAGCTCGCCAAAAATAATGTTGTTATCTTTATCAACAAAAACTTCAAGGTGAAGCAATGCGTTTTCTTCCGTTGGAAAAACCTCTTCAGCAAGATATTTGGTGTAGGCAATCAGTTTACGATGCAGCGGCGTGTCATCTTCCATAACCAGACCTAATGTTTTCCCGGATAGAAAATCCAGGCAGGAGACGGTTGCACGAGATGCAGAAACAAATATCGCCTTTCCTTTTAAATACAACGCATTAATTTGATAAGCTTCGCCTTCGATAAATTTTTCAATGAGCAGATTGTGATACTCTGGCGGCTTAACCTGCGCCAGACATTTATAAAGCTGGCCTTCATTTTTAAGAACTACCACGCCCTGTGATCCACGCCCATCATTAGGTTTGATGACGCAGGGATATCCCTGTTCGGCAATGAATCGCGCCATCGCAGTCGCACTGTCGACGCGTGCCATAGCAGGAACCGGTAACTGATGAGACTGAACAAGCGATTTCATCATAAATTTATCACGGAAGAACATGGCCTTTTTTTCACGGTCGTGTGTCAAACCCAGACGATCGCTGATTCGCGCGGCCCTCAGAACATCGATTTCGGCGAGGTAAAAGATACCCGTTGCTTTATTGTCCTGGGCGTAGTGGTAAATATCCATTTCCACGAAGGGATTATCATTAAAGTTTTCATAAAAAAGGAAAGAAAAACCTGCCCCCATATGATCAAGAATATTATCGATCTGGCTTGCGCACGTTGCAATCAGAACCGGGGCCACTGATTGCAATGACTGCCACTCTTCACGTGAGTGCTGAAAAATAATTTTTGGTGGACACAGCAAGATATTCATTGTTTTTCTCATTCAATATCAAATGTAATGACAAATACATCCCGATAACCTTTTCCTGGCAACAAAGGAACCACTGCCGCGGTATAATGCTGATAATTCACATCATTGAATATTACTGCATCGCCCGCATGCAGTTTGAACGTAGAGGCATCATTGCCCCCATCATGATTAGGAATAAGCGTGGTTTCTCCACCAGTCACATTCTCAATTTCGCTGCAATAGATTGCAATGTACTTAAAACCATCTTTATGAATACCCTCTGGAGCGGGATATCCAGGCCTTCGGTCATCTGTCGTTATTCTTATTTGATGAATGCCAATATTGTAAGTCGTGTCTGGAAGCAATGGCAAAAGCTTACGAAACACCAGATTCATCACTTCTTCAGCAACGTCTTGTTTTATTTCTGGGTATTTTCTTGCAATACCGCCAGCGTAATTGTTCAGTTTTTCCGCTTGAAAAAACTCACCCACTGCGCACAGATCAAAATACTTTTCACGTCCGGCCCTGGCCTGCATGTAACTTCTGAACCGAAAAATACCATCTTCAGCCTTAAGCCATGGATCGGGTAGTAATTCATCAAAACTATTTTTGACTTTCGCTGAAGTCTTCCCCAGTCGAATATGATGATAGGCGTGCATAGATAACGTCCTTAATACGGTAGTTTGAGCAGTCTACTTATAAGATATAAAATGCATATCCAACAATAAATAATATTGCAGACTCTTTTATACTGATAATCTATGGGCAAAAGTAAGGAGGCAGGCTCCTTACTTTTTAAATCACTCTACTTGCTTTTTTTACGTAACTCCGTCACTGGCACGCCACCAATTCCCCAGTTATCAGTCTCCACTTCATCAATGACCACGATGGTTGTGCTGGGGTTTTTATTCAGGACATCAACCAATAGTTGTGTCACTCCCTCCATTAATTTTTTCTTTTGCTGATCGGTAGCACCTTCATTAGTAATTTTAATATTTACGTAGGGCATATGAACTCCTTTTATTAGATAATTTTTGACATTGCACCAAGATAAACAAGTGCAAAGAGATTAAACGATAGAACATAACCGTAGTGCATTTTAAAACTGGTGTTACTGGGTGATACATTCAGACTGTTTGCGGCGAAAATAGCATTGATCGATACGGGAGAAATAAGCTGAGTTGCAATAAATAAGCAAATCCATATCTGATAATCAACCATCCCCCCCGTAAGATAATCAGAAAATATCGACCATGCGATACTAAAGATAATCAGTGGATGGATACCTAATAAACCAAAAAGCGGTACGATGAACAAAATAATCGCGTAGATCTGCAACGTTGTCAGCCCGCCAACATAAGCAGTGATACCCTCAGGTACATGGGAAAAAAGCAGCCAACAAACTGAGGTCAACACACTACAGCTTAAAAGCAACAATACCTCACCGGATATATTCTGTGCTGATTCAGTTAATTGCTCAGCCCAGGGTTTATCCTTTTTAATCAGATGATCGACAACAAAGAGCACGACTGCTGTAAAGGCAATACTTTGCAGTGAATTAAGATTCAGTACCGTTAATGAAAAAATGAATACTCCCCAGAACAGACCTACACATAGCAGGATATACCGCATCCCATCACGGCTGGGTGTCACCGTCTCGTTTTCAGCGATTACCGTCACTTTTGCGCTTTGGTTGAACAAGATACTGAATAAAAAGAGAGGGATACCCACCAGCATCGCCTTAAGATGCGGTACGTCAGGCATTGCCGCCCAAACGGCAGCAGCGCCGATGGTGGTTGGCATCAGTACCATCGTAATGCATACGGTGCGCGTAATAATCTTTGCCAGGTTGAATCTTGGCCCAATAACTGACTTGAGGCCATCGAGCAGCAATGATATTGCCCCCAGACTCATTGGCCATGTTAAGAACGCCGTCAATAACGTAACCCCAAAAGTCATGTTCGATGTTTTTCTACGCGAAAAATATCCTCCCAGAACAGCTGTAAAATTAAGAGAGGCCATGACTTGTCGTAATAAGGCAATACCAACAAGCAGTAAAATCACATCAAAATATCGCGAAAAAATTGCAGGGAGCACAATGCCTTTCAGGTTGTTTGTAGCAAGAAGAAACATCATCGAGCAGAGAAAAATAATCACACCACTTCTGGCGGATGATTTTTTTGACCAGAAAGCAAATGTCGATGCGAAGTAGAGCACGGCGGTAACTCCCGCAATAGCCGACATCGCCGCATGTTTATCCGTCAACGCACAAGCGAACAGAAATACCAGCAATGATGTTATCGCTAACGCAGGTTGCAATGATTGCCACGCCTTGCCACGGGCCTGGATTTGCTCAGTCTGCATTTATCGCTACCTCTGGCTGAGCCTGCCGCACCATCATTTGATGATACATATCTGCGACACAACGGCCTGCATCAACCAGGAATCTTGAATTAACCAGCGGACGTGGCAGGACGTAGGTGTAAAAATTCGCGCCTTCCGCAGGATTGCCCAGCACCCAAAAAGCCGTCTGCGCTTCCCCCATGCGATTAATAGGATGCTGGCATTGATCGATATCCAGCCCACCCGGGTGATACCCCTCATTCATAAATGGACGAACAATACCATTGGCTGTCATATTTCTGATTAACGGTGAAGCGTCATGTAGTGGCGAAAAACTGGCAATTTTCGCCTTGATTAAAACATCAGCCTGAATCTCAGTACTCTCTTCTTTAAAAGGTGAGTGAACTTCGAATTTTCCTTCGCAGTCGTTCAATACTAACCTTGAATCTTTACCACCGGCCAGACTCACCACATTCGCTTCCATTAATGCTAATAGTTGTTCATTTCTTAACTTCGGCGGGCCAACGGCAATGCGGTTAAAAATAGGATTAAAATGCTCAAGGAAATACTGATGTGACCGCGATTCAAGCCCTGAATTATCAATCGCTTCTCGTAAAATATCCCTGACATCACGAATAATGTCTGTCGCCGCTTTGATCGGGCCATGGACATTGCCCTCCTCAGACTCCTGGAGATCTTTACGCAGGAAATACATAAACCATTGAGTATAATCCTTTAAACTCAGATGTTCCTGCGATTGATGTGGATAAAGCACACTGTCAATTACCGCGATGTCTTCAGCGCTCGGTTCATAAGAGCCAGCATCTAACCACTGCCCATTTAGGGTTGAACGATAGGCATAACACATTTCTTTATGCAGTAAGGGGAAAACTTGTTCAAGAAAATCGATTTTTGAAGATCCTTTCTCAAACACATTTTTCAACCGCAATTCTCTGATAGCCATTGCCGTTAAGAAGCGTGGGGAGTACTGCCCAGAAACGCCTTTTTGATTCGCGCCGCGACTGCTAAAAGGTAGAGCCTTACGTGAATAGATAAAAATACCCGGTTCTTTTCCGGAAGGATGATAGCGAAGCTCACCCTCTTCCCGGCTAAATTTTCCACCCCTGCCGATAGTGAGTTGCGAAATGACATCATAGGCAGTCAGACCAATACCTTGAACAATCACATTTGATTCCGCTGTTATTTTATTCAAATTATTTATTGGATAAGGAGTCGAATAGTAGTCCAGGCGTTCATTTTTCTTATAATTATTGGCAATAAATCGTTCAACAAGATGATCGTCAAACGTTTTGGCGTTGTCGCTGTGACCAGTGGTTAAATAGACGTAATCGGCCACCACACGCTGACTGTCTTCCAAGACAATAATAGACTTCGCATCGTCCTGAATCAGAATGTTGTTGGCCTGCTGATTTATCTGTGTAACCGAGATATTGTCAGGCAAACTTTTGATAATTTCGTGATAAAACCAATTTAAGTATTCACCTAATAATCGACGAGGTAAATAATCGTTGGCGTCAATTGGTTTGCCAGCCACGTCTTTTAAATAACGGTCATCAACATTTTTATAGCCCTGCTCATTAGCCCACTGATGAAAACATGGCCCTGAACGGAAAGATCCGGCATTTTTTACCGTCGCATCACCAAATAATGTTATCTGGCAAGCAACGGTGTTAACCAATAAATGGTCGGGCTGCGATAAACTGTGCGCACCTACACCCATCGCATTTTTATCAACGATAACAATATTAATATGTTCATTCTGTTTACGTTGTGCATGCTGAGCACAAATCCTTTCCAGAATACTAAGCCCCCGAGGCCCCATTCCTATAATAGCAACGGTTGTCTTTTTCATTCTTTGCTCCAACTTTGAGAGTACTTAACTTTGCTGTGTTGAACATAGCTAATCCCTGCTGCGATAAATAACGCACAAGCGCCAGATAATATTGAAATAGTCATCCCGTTTTTATTGTTCTGAAACGCACTCACGATTAATGGCCCGGCAATTTGCCCAATGCCATATGTTAACGTCACCAGACCCAGAAGATTAATTTTCTGTGGTGCAGAAATCTTTTTCGCGAGTGGCATAACGAGAGAACTGGTTCCCATGAAAGTTGCACCAAAGCCAATACAACTCAAGGTCAATAAAAGTGGGGAATGGATAAACGAGGCCATCACAACGCAGCTCGCCTGCACAATTAAGTTAACACTCAGGCAGGACAATATGCTCCACTTGCGTGCAGCCCATAACCAACCATAGCATCCTGGGATAACGGCAAGGCCAACAATAGACCAGATATGGTTGGCCAGAAATTCATTACCCACTCCCCGGGCCATTAAAGGGAGATAAGTAGCTACAATGATATAACCGAAGCCTGCCAGTCCATATAACAATGCTAAATTCCACCACTGGATGTTCGGCTCGGATGACGAAGCTTTTTTCTGAGGAGGTAGAACGTGTTTATTTGCAGGCAGCAAGATAATCAGCGCGATGAAGAGTACAGCTGAAATGATTGACGCGCCGATCCATAGTAGCTTTGAATTTAATGCATATGCGATACCGGCTATAACATATTCATTGCCTATAAAAATACCCACCCCGACGCCGGCAAACAAAGAAGCAATGACAAACGGATTATGGGTATGCTGTAGCATAAGCATCGACCCGAATATCATCATGCCTGCGCTGGCAACACCGGCGATAAATCGAATAACAATTACTATATCAGGGTGCGTGACTACTGCCATCGCAAAAATAAGCAGGCCGGTGACTAATGCAGCACAAATTAACATCGTTTTGATATTCTTCAGGCCACCAAAAATACCAAACGAGAACAGGAGGCTGCCAACCAGGTATCCGGCGTAATTCGCGCTTGCGATTAACGATAATTGCGAAAAATTAAAAATGCTTTCATGCAACATGACCGGCAGCATCGGAGTATATAAAAACCGACCAATTCCCATCCCCAGCGTTAAAACAATCATACCGAAGACAGCCGTGCTCAACTGGCGATGGCCAATAACATTGTGATCAAGATCCATTTTTCAGGCTCAATATGTCAATCAGATTTGATTGTTATGTTACATAAAGAAATGATAATAAAAAGTTAATAAAAATGACGAAAACCTTCACTTTGAGTGACAGACACGATGAACAGTACCTCATTAAATTTGTTTAAAACCGTCGCGGAAACCGGCTCTATCACCGCAGCAGCCCGTAATCTGCACTGCGTTTCTTCAAACGTCACGACGCGGCTCAAGCAACTGGAGTCCAGCCTGGATGTTTCGTTGTTTGTTCGCGAGAAGAATCGTCTTCACATCACCCCTGAAGGTGAACTGCTTCTGCGTTACGCTAACAAAATCCTCGCGCTTTTAGACGAAGCCGAGTTGTCTATGCAGGGAACGAAAGTGGCTGGCCCTCTGCGCATTGGCGCAATGGAAACCACTGCCGCCGTCCGACTTCCTGCTTTGCTGGCAAACTTCCACCGTGAAATGCCCTCCGTAGAATTAAACTTAAAAACGTCACCGACAGATGTGTTAGTTCGTCAGATCCAGAATAGTGAACTTGAAATTGCCTTCGTCGCTGACCACAAGGCGTTGCACGTAGACAATTCAAGGCTACAAACGCAGGTGCTGTGTCAGGAAACCCTGGTTCTGGTTACGGCCGCAGAGCATGGTGATGTCGTGACGGGAGCCGATCTGGAGGTGACAAGGCCGCTCGTCTTTGTGAAAGGATGTAATTATCGTTCCCGGCTTGGGCAATGGTTACGGCTACAAAATGTCGATTATGACGACCCGCTGGAGTTTGGTTCTTTTCAGGCAATACTTGGTTGCGTAAGTGCCGGAATGGGCATTGCATTATTGCCTGAGAGCGTCGTCAAACAGTATGAAACGAGCTTCCCCATACGGTGCCACTCTATTACTCCTCACATTGGTAATGTCAATACTATGATGATATGGCTTAAAAATCGTGAGGTTAGCCGGGTATTGAATTGCTTTGTTTCCTTTGTTTCATCCCACTGAGGTATTCCACAACCATATTGTGCCGTTAGGGCTTTTGGGCTGGTAAATACTCTATATGGATCTATTATCGATGCAGGCTTTCAGTTTCAGGATTGACTAATGCAATTTAATAGAGTTGCTGAAGATTTCTTTCCTGGGATTGGTCAAGAAATTTGACCACTGTTTTGTAGTAAGAACGGCATCTGCTCTCTGATTAGTTCGTTGCCAGTCAGCCATTGGCACAGGGCTGCTGTTGCAGCCCTGACAACCTTAGACTTCAATCGATTCAGAGATCTCTAACGTATCATCGACTTCAATGCCCAGATAACGGACTGTGCTTTCCAGTTTCCTATGGCCCAACAGAAGTTGGATCACCCGAAGATTCTTGGTTTTCTTGTAGATCAGGTAAGGTTTTGTTCTTCTCATGGAGTGTGTGCTGTAAAGCGAAGCTTCGAGACCAAGCTTTTCTACCCACCCATGAAAAATTCGGCTGTATTGCCGGGTTGATATGTGCCGGTTAGTTCCGATCCGAGACCGAAACAAGAAGTCTTTACTGTGCAAATTGCCAAGCTTTATCAATGCAGCAACAGCTTCTCTTGTCCCTTTGGTTATCTCAAATTGCACAGGGCTACCGGTTTTCTGTTGCAGCACCGTAGCTCTGCTTGAAACCGAGCTACCATATGCAACATCAGATACTTTGAGGTTCACCAGATCACAGCCTCGTAGCTTACTGTCTAAGGCCATGTTGAACAGAGCTAAATCACGCGTTTTACCTTCCAGTTCAAGCCGGATTCGGATCCCCCAGATATGAGATATCTGAAGTGGTCTTTTTTGGCCTATGATACGGTCTTTGTTCCACGGTGACATGTTCATACTCAAATCTCCTGCAATGTTGGAGATTTGAGTATGGTTGTCCCTTATGAGCGAGGAGCGGCCATAAGGCGTTTCAAATCGAGAAAGGTGAGTTACATTAATGCTTAACGATTAGCTGTACACAGCCTAAATCATTTAAAAGGGTGAAAATTAAAATAATCATGAGCAGACGGCTTAACAGAGATCATCGAACCAAAGTCAGAAATATTCCACGCCGCTTGAAAGCTCTTAACCGTTGGGCTGGTACATTTCATAACCCTCAACGAAGCGTGTTTTCAAAGGATGAGCATTACTGGAATTTCAAAATCCCGGTAGAGATTAACCTTGTTCAGGGAAAGTACAGCACACTTAAAACCAAAGCAGATTGCGCGCAAGCCATGATTAATGCTTGTTCAAATCTTATAACAGCAACTGCTGGTATGAATTACAGCCCCCGGATTACTGCGGTTATATGCCTTCCGGATATGTTTACAAGCGAAATCTGTCTCTATCGATCAGAAGACTATTACCAAAGCTTTATTACTGAAGACCGTTCTGAAAATGGTGCCTCCGCTTTGATTAAAGAGCGCAGTCTAGCTGCTGAGTGGGGGCTCATTCTTCCAACTAATGTGCAGGAACTGGGTATTACGCTCGAATACTATGGGAGTGAGGATCGTGATGAATGGTTCACCGGAGAGCGTTGGTATTATGGACAGCTCCTGTGATAGTGCTGTTTTCTATGTTTACTTGAACGTCCGCTCCTGGCACAAAGTGGACCCTGAGGAATGAGTTCTATTCTCGTGGTTCACTAAGTGCAGCAAGTTCTACTCGAATCCTGC
>NZ_JANYUK010000024.1:0-38422 GCF_025106035.1 Citrobacter sp. XY323 | reverse complement strand
GACGGTCTGCGTTTCGCAATCCGTGAAGGCGGCCGTACTGTTGGTGCGGGCGTTGTTGCTAAAGTAATGAGCTAATTATTGAATAATTAGCTTTGAGCTTAAAAAGGGCGCTTCGGCGCCCTTTTTGCTGTCCGCGATTTAGCAGTTGTCATATTTATTCGCATTTTTCATTCATTCTCCCGCTGCGTAAATAGCGTTGTGCTATTGTAATCATAACTATTCTCATTTACACTTTGCGCAGAAATTGAACGGGAGCGATCATGTACGTTTGTTTGTGTAATGCGATAAGTGATAAAAAAATACGTCAGGCTGTTCGCCAGTTTCATCCTCAGTCCTTTCAGCAATTGCGTAAATTTATTCCTGTTGGAAATCAATGCGGTAAGTGCATTCGTGCTGCCCGCGAAGTCATGCAGGATGAATTAACGCAAATGCCAGAATTTAAAGAGATCGCCTAAGTCACACTCTTTTTTTTGACATCCCTGTAGCCCCATCTACGCTCTAAGAGTGGAAGCGGAGGGACTATAAAATGAAAGGTGATGTTAAAATCATAAATTATCTCAATAAACTATTGGGAAATGAGCTTGTCGCAATCAACCAGTATTTTCTCCATGCTCGTATGTTCAAAAACTGGGGACTGACTCGCCTCAATGATGTTGAGTACCATGAATCTATCGATGAGATGAAACACGCTGATAAATATATCGAGCGTATTTTATTCTTAGAAGGGCTCCCAAACTTACAGGATCTTGGTAAGTTGGGTATAGGCGAAGATGTTGAAGAGATGCTGCAATCCGATCTTCGACTCGAACTCGATGGGGCAAAAGATTTACGTGAAGCCATTGCCTATGCCGACAGCGTCCATGACTACGTTAGCCGGGATATGATGATCGAAATCCTTGCTGATGAAGAAGGTCACATTGACTGGCTGGAAACGGAGCTGGATCTGCTCCAGAAGATGGGACTCCAGAACTATCTTCAGGCACAGATTCGCGAAGCGTAGACGCACACTTTGCAGAGCGGCAGGCCTGCCGCTCCTTTCAGTACCCGATAACACCTGAGCTTTGCGCGCTGAAAATCAACCAGCCTGCCAGTCCAAGCCACGGACCGAACGCAATAAGCGGTATCGACGTCCTTCGGGTAAGGCGTAGGATCAGCCACCAGACAATGCCCAGCAATGATGCAGCGAGTAAAATGGGCGGTAGCGCTGGCCATCCACACCAGGCACCCATCGCCGCCAGTAGCTTAGCGTCACCCAGGCCGATGCCCTCTTTTCCCGCAAGTATTTTGCATCCCCACCAGACCAGCCATAGCGTCAGATAGCCAGCGACAGCGCCGTACAGCGCGTCGGGTAACATCTCTCTGTCGTAAACGCTGTGATATAGCAGACCGAGCCAGAGCAGCGGCTGCGTCAGCACATCCGGCAGCAGGTACGTCCGGAGATCAATTTGCGCCAGGGCGAAAATAAACCAGAACAGCGTCATGATGGCAATTGCATCTGATATTGAAGAGACAAATGCGGCGCTAAGCGCAAAAATACAAGAACACGCCAGTTCAGTCAGTGGGTAACGCCATGAAATGGGCTGAGCGCAGGCCTGGCAACGCCCCCGCTGCCACAGCCAACTGAATAGTGGAATAGTATTACGCACCGATAGCCTGTGCTGGCAATGTGGACAGTGCGACGGAGGCCAGGCGATATTCCATGTTTCGCTGTGCCGATGCTCAATCATGATCGGCAGTCGATAAACCACTACATTCATAAAGCTGCCGACTATCAGCCCGACAAGCGCCATTGCTGCAATGTTAATGAGTTCCGTCATTTCCCCACCGGATAGAGTTCAAGGGCTTCCACCGCAATCTCCCCGGCGACCGGGCGGGCGCTAAACGTGAGTTGCGAAACCTGTATTCCCTCATTTTGTAGGGTATTAAGCCACGCAAATAATGGTTCGGTTTTAACAACGGGAAGCGAGATCGCAAAATGATCGGGAGTGGATGTCACAACGCTGATATTCAGACCTGCCTGCTGCGCGCTATGTTGTATCAGTGCCGGATCGGTCTTTGTGCCAGGTCTGCTGGCAACTAATCCGCGACGCTGAATCGCCTCATTTACCCACTGGATCTCACTCCTGAGACGATCATTTTCCTGCCTCTGCTGTGCAATAGCGTTATCCAGGGGCTGAACCACGCCGTACCAGAATCCCGCCAGCAGACAGAAAACGGCGAGGAATATCAGACTGCGTTGCTCTCTGCCGTTTTTTTCGCTCCACCAGCTATTCATATTCATTTGCGCTCCTTCAGGATCAGCCGGACGCTATCTGTCGTCCCTTCTGGCGGTTGAGTCAGGATAAATTCGTCGTTTGTCTGCACCATAAAGCGGCGAAGATGTTCCGGATCGCGAACGTTGAGCGTCAGGGTAAAAAGGCGTTGTTCGAGCCGGTAGTTGACCTCGCGGATGGTAAGCCCCGGCAATGTGCTTAATCGGGTCTGAAGCTGAGTCAGTAACGTCAGCACATCCGGATAGCGATCCCTCGCGGACGATTCGAAGAAATATTTAAAATTGCTGTTGCGGTTATCACCTGGGAAATAGCGGTTCCACAGGGTGGCACCTTCCGCTGAGAGCACCTGTTTCTGTTGATGAAGCTGCCAGAGCATCACCCCTTTCAGCCCTGAGAAGAGCGCTATCGCCAGGGCAAATGTTGCTATGGCGGCATATTTCAGCAGACGCGGGGTCGGTTGTGTCGGGGGCAAAGGGCGGAAGCTGCCGTGTAATACGTTAATGTCCTGAATATTATCGCCATTGCAGGCGCATGCCAGCGGTGGCTGCCAGTCAAGGTATTCGACATAAGCGTGAGGCACAGGAAGCGCGCTGGCGCTGATGATTTTCTGCTCTGTATGGCTGGCAAGTAAATGCGTGAGCAGTGCCTCACTCAGCACGCCTGTTTTCCACGCGTCGTAACGGATTAACCATCGCTCATCTTGTTTTAGCAGACTCCAGCTATCCGTGACATACGGCAGCCAGAAACCATCCGGAACGATATACGTCAACGTCACGCCAGCTGTGCGGAAAGTCGTCAATAGATCGTTCAGCGTGGTCCTGGCGATCCCGGCGAGATGGAGCGTGTTTTCTTCTCTGGCGAGAACCGTCCAGTGCAGGCTGTCTGTATCACCGACAACGGCGTCCTCCACCAGCCAGCCCAGCGTTTGTTCACTGATTTTGTAGTTTTCCGTCGGTAATTCGACGCGACGAAAACAGAAATAATCAGGTGACAGGAACAGGCAGGCGTTACCGGCATCCGGCAGGTCGGCCAGCGCGTTTGGCTGGAGGTAATCCGCCTGTTCAACAATAACCGGAGGCTGCGCCTCGTTGGGGCAGCACCATTCCAGTTTTCCCGGCAGCGGACGTAGCAGTAATGTGTCTGGCGTCATTTAGTTCCCTTTAATGGTCGCGCGCCACGCTTTTGCGGGCTGTAATAAACAGAGCCTTTCTTTTGGGATCGTATTCCAGCTGGCTGATGGTGCTCCCGGCGCTATCGCCCTGTTCGATAGTCGTTTCAAGGCGGAAGTAACGACTGGTCGCCACCGCAATGCTTTTGAATGTGGTCTGCGACAGCTTATGAGCTGGATTATCCTTATCGAATGTCTTTAACAGCGTCTCAATGCTGATTTTGCGTCCTTTGCGCGGGGTATCAAAAAAGCGTTCAATCTCGCGTGGCGGGACAGCATTATTGAGCATCGCCGCAATCAACGGTGCATCCCGGTGCGTCAGGGTGTTGATGTTGATTTTTAACTCATCATCAGGCAGCGCGCAGAGTAGCGGGGAGATTTGCTGGTAAAGAGAAAGCGTCATCCCTTTGATTTGTTTGAGCTCACTGATTGACCAGATACGTCGTCCGCCAATGGTGTGGGGGTCGTTACTTGTCTGGTAATACTCATTTTCGGCACCGGAGGCGCGTGGAATATCGTCGTTATCGATGTAGTCGGCGATAGCATCAACCAGCGCCTCTGCCTGGGCATTGGTGACGCCAATGTTTTCCAGCAGTGCCAGAAAGACGCTCACGCTGGCGGGCGGCTCTTTCATTCGATCGGTCGGGGCGTTAATCAGCGCATTAATGTTGTAACAGGCCTGCTCGTCAGATAGCTGCCAGCTAACAGCGTCGCCGCTGGCGAGCTGAATACGCTGCGGCTGCGCCCAGAGCTGCTCGTGAGTGAGGTATTTCTCATTATCCCGCAGGTCCTGTTCAAGAATACGCATGGCCTGGCTTTCAGCCAGCTCTGCTAGCCAGTTTTGCTGTAGCCGCATCCGGGTGTAGCTGGTACGTTTGAGGTTGATCTGGTAGCGCACGGTCATTTCGCTGGCCAGCGCCGCCATAATTGCCAGGATCATGAGCACTACCAGCAGCGCCACGCCCTTTTGCCGGGTCATTGCTGTTCTCCTGGCTGGCGGTTCTCTGGCAACAGCGTCAGACGAGTTATCGTGCCGGAATCAGCAAGTTTAAGAGTGACTTCCATCGCGCCAGGAGATGGGATTGTCGCCGTGTCCGTCCACGCTTTCTCTTTACTGTTGTAATAACGCAACGTGAAGGCGTTCACACCATTGAGCATCGGCTGAGTGATGGCCGGGGTTGTATCTTCCGGGTAGCGCCAGAGCGTGCGGTATAAAGTATGATCCTGCAGATACCACTGAACTCGCTGGATATCGGGCGCGCAGCAGGCGCCAGGATAACTGTTACTGCTGGCTGTCGTCAGCATCAGCGTCTCTTTTTCGCCCTGCAATTGGGTTACTGGCACCCGCTGTCGGATATCTTTATCCAGCAAATTGACGGTACGCACGATAGCGGAAAAACGCTGCTGATGCTTTTTGGTCTGCTCGTTACTGTCAATTGTCGTCGTCAGCATCTGCGCCGTCAGCAGGCTGAGCATGGCGAACAGAGCAATAGCCAGTAAAACTTCCAGCAGGGTAAAGCCGCGCTGTTTCTCAGGGCCGGGAGACATTTTGCGGTCCTCCTTGCGGCGAGGGAATAAAGCGCTGCAGGCGGATCTTCTGCTTGTCCTCAAGAGCGACGTCTGCTGTCCAGGTGCTGAGGCCGGAAGCATCGGCGGGTGAGACTGTTAACGACCAGTCCCAGCGGCGTTTACCCATAATGCTGCTGCCTGTCGCTGTTTTAGCGGGGCTCTGCCCGGCCAGTTGATAGGTTTTGAGCACATTATCCGCTACCCAACCGGCAAGCACCTGTTCTTCCATTTTTGCGGTGGCGCTAACCTGACCGTGCAGGCTGTTGAGTAGCGCGAGAGAGCAGGTGGCGAAAATGAATATCGCCAGCAGCACTTCCAGAAGCGTCATTCCTGATTGCCTTTGGCTCATCGGCTTTCGCCTCGGGTGAGCACCAGCGGCAGCCCGCCAGTGCTGGCGAGCGTGAACAGCAGCGTATTATTTTTACGGCTGCGGATGTGTAGCGTAAACGGCGTAATTTCACCGTCCGGGTGAATCAGAATTTGCGGCGTGCCGACGGATTGCCTGGCGAGCGACGCTGGGAACAGAGCCACCTGCCAGTCATTTTCCCACTTGCCCTCGGTCGCCAGGCGATAGAACTGGGTTGGCGTCTGCCAGCGATTGCCAATCGGTGTGACGATGCGCCAGCCTTGTTCGCGGATCTCAATACCGGTACTGCGGTCCTCCATGGTTGACCAGTCAGCGGCATATTCAGTCAGTGCCGCCAGCTGTTCAACTGCGGTAATCGCTTTCGCAGTATCATTTTGTCGCCCGTAGGTCATCATCACCAGCGAGGCGCCAAGCGCGATAATCGTCAGCACCAGAATGACTTCCAGTAGCGTGAATCCCTTCTGCCTCATTCCGATTATTTCGCTTTACCCAGTTCCCAGTTAGTAATGTCGTCAGTGGTGCCGGGTTCACCGTCCTGACCTGCGGAGAGAATATCGTAATCGCCGTGTTCACCAGGGCTAACCAGCAGATACTCATTACCCCAGGGATCCTGTGGCAGACGCTTGATATATCCCTTCGCGTTGTAATTTTCCGGGATTGGGCTGGCGGTCGGTTTTTCGACCAGCGCCTTTAACCCCTGTGCCGTCAGCGGATAGCGATAGTTATCCAGTTTGTACATATCCAGCGCATTCTCCAGCGCCACGATGTCGCTGACGGCTTTCTGGTGATCGGCTTTGTCTTTATTGCCCATTAAACTGGGGACGACCAGGCTTGCGAGGATGCCCAAAATAACCAGCACCACCATCATCTCCAGCAGCGTAAATCCTCGCTGCTTATGTGCATCACTATTCACGTTTTATCCTTAACTTACCAATGAGTTGAGTTGCAAAATGGGTTGCAGAACCGAGATGATGATGAACAGCACAATCATCGCCATCGTAATAATTAGCGCGGGTTCAAACAGCGCCAGCGTCAGCGCAATTCGGTTTTGTAGCAGTGTTTCCTGCTGGTCGGCGGCGCGCGCCATTAGCTCGCTGAGTTGGCCGCTTTTTTCCCCGGAGGCAATCATGTAGAGCATCATCGGCGGGAAGAGATCGCATTTTTCCAGGGCGAGATGAAAGCCTGAACCCTGGCGCACGCGCTCCGCGGCCTGACCCAGCCGCTGACTGATTTCTCGGTTACCGATGCCTTCGGTTGCCAGCGTCATCCCTTCCAGCAGCGGAACGCCGCTGATATTAAGAATGCTCAGGGTGCGCAAATAACGGGCGCAGTGGATTGCGCGCAGCAGGGCGCGACTAAGTTTGAAATCAAGAAGCCAGCGGTCAAGCAGATGCCGTTTGCCGGGGCGGGTGAGCCAGTGGCGAAACAGGAAACAGGCAATCAGCAGCAATGCGATTACCCACAATCCGTAGTGGCGCATGGCACCACTGATTGCCAGCAACACGCGCGTGGACATCGGCAGCGCTTCTTTCATATGCAGAAACTGCTCCACGATTTTGGGCACTACGGTGGTGAGCAGGATAGCGACGACGGCGATCGCCACGCTGGTCAGCAGGGAAGGGTACACCATTGACTGGATGAGTTTACTGCGTGTTGCCTGTCGTAACTCATTGTAGTCAGCCAGTTTTTCCAGTACACAGCCGAGCTGTCCGCTTTTTTCACCGGCTTTCACCAGCGTGCGGTAAACGGAATCGAAGATCCGCGGCCAGGCGGCCAGCGATTCGGAAAGCGTATGTCCGGCGAGGATCCGTTCGCGCAGGTCGTGTAGCACCAGCCCCAGTTTATTATTTTTGTTCTGCCGGCCAATAACGAACAGCGCCTCTTCAAGCGGTAGCGAAGCGTTGGCCAGCGTGGCAAGCTGACGGGTGAACAGCGCCAGTTCACTCCCGCTAAGCCGTAAACGAGGCGTTTTTTTTACCGTCCGGAACAGCGAAATGACCTTTTTCTCATTTAACACCAGCGGGTGCAGACCCTGGGCGCGTAGCGCCTCGCGCGCCTCTTTGCTGCTGGCGGCATCCAGCGTTCCACGGCGGGTTGCGCCGCGGTCATCCATTGCTTGCCACTGATATTTCATTGCGTATCCTCTTGCGCAGAGGTGACGCGCATGACTTCCTCAAGCGTGGTCTCGCCCGCCAGCACGCGCAGCAGGCCGTTCTCCCGCAGGCTCCGGCTTTGCTGGCGCAGGCACTGTTCCAGGGCGTGTTCATCGGCGTCGCGATGGATGATGCTGCGCATAGTTTTATCCACCAGCATAATTTCATGAATCGCCAGTCGCCCCTGATAGCCTGTTCCCCGACATTCGCTGCATCCGCAAGCCTGCCAGATTGTCTGAGCGGTGGGATCGAGCGCGTGCAGGAGGGATTTCTGAGAGTCAGGAATGGGAGCATGCACGCGGCAGGCCGGACAGAGGCGACGCACCAGGCGTTGGGCGATAACGCCGCTTAGCGATGATGAGAGCAGGAAAGGTTCAACGCCCATATCTCGTAATCGGGTGATCGCACCGCAAGCGCTGTTAGTGTGCAGGGTGGAAAGCACCAGATGTCCTGTGAGCGATGCCTGAACCGCTATCTGCGCGGTTTCGGCGTCACGAATTTCGCCGACCATGACGATGTCCGGATCCTGGCGCAGGATGGCGCGCAGTCCCCTGGCGAAAGACATATCCACCCGGCTGTTTACCTGGGTTTGTCCGACGCCTTCCAGCTCGTACTCGATGGGATCTTCGACGGTCAGGATATTACGCTGGGGGGAATTCAGCTCGGCGAGAATTGCATACAGCGTGGTGCTTTTTCCCGACCCCGTCGGGCCGGTGACGAGAATGATGCCGTGCGGCTGCTGTACTAAACCCTTCAGCCGCAGGCTATCCACCGCCGATAGCCCCATATTCTCCAGCGTCAGGCGCAGACTGTTTTTATCCAGCAGACGCAGCACGGCTCTTTCGCCATACTGCGAGGGCAACGTCGAAACGCGGACATCAATATTTTTGCGTCCGAGGCGTAGGGAAATACGCCCATCCTGCGGCAGTCGTTTTTCGGCAATATCCAGTCGCGCCATGACTTTGATACGTGAAATCAGCAGCGGCGCCAGTTTTTTAGCGGGCTGAAGGACTGGCTTGAGGACACCATCGATACGAAAACGCACCACCAGCGATTTTTCGAAGGTTTCGATATGCACATCTGACGCGCCTTCCCTCACGGCTTCATGAAGAACCGCGTTGATCAGGCGGATAACCGGTGCGTCGTTTTCATCACTGAGCAGATCGGCGTTGTCGGGTAACTCCTCGCTCAGCGCCGTCAGGTCGATCTCCTGATCGATATCCTGGGCAATCTGCCGGGACTCTCCGGCGCCGTGCTGGAAAAGTTGCTCCAGGTGGTCGTCAAATTGCGCTGGCGTCAGGCGGCTGAAGCGCTGACAGGCAACGCTGGCCTCGAGCACGTTTTCCAGCGGCGTGTCGGTGCGGTAGAACAATTCATCCACCGCGACCGCGATACCAAATTTTTGCCCCTGTGCGTAATTAAGCGGCAGAGGATGCTGGGGAGGAATGCGCGTCCATAAGTCAGTCATGTTGGATCATTCCCGGAAGGGATTGCGCGATGGCTGGTCGTTGGGCGCGTCGGTCGGCACATCGAAATTCAGCTCTTTAAGCATCGGGCGTTCTTCGTCCTTCACGCCGACCAATCCACTGGATTGCTTATCAATACGCTGCTGCTGTAAATCACGAAATCGGGTGTACTTATCCTTTGAGAGCGAACGATAAACCTCGTCGTCGCGAATAATGGTCGGCCTGATAAAGACCATCAAATTACGCTTCGCATTTTCCGTTGAGGTGTAGCGGAATAGCTGTCCGAGAACAGGGATATCGCCCAGCAGCGGTACTTTGGAAACCTGCTCTTTGCTTGAATCATCCAGCAGGCCACCCAGCACCACGGTTTCGCCGCTTTTGACCAGCACGGCATTCTGGATAGTGCGGGTGTTGAACGTTGGGCCGAGATCGCTGGCGTTACCGGAAGCGGTGTCGACGCTCGACACTTCCTGCTCGATCTCCATCAGCACCGCGTCGCCTTCGTTGATTTGCGGTGTGACCTTCAGTTTGGTGCCGACGGTTTTACGTTCGACCGTATTAAAGACGTTGTCGCCGGAGGTCGTTTGCGAGCCGGAAAGCACCGGCACATCCTGGCCGACATTAAACGATGCTTCTTTGTTATCCAGCGTCACAATGCTGGGGGTGGCGAGGATATCGTTTTTGTTGTCGGAGGAGATCGCGGTGAGCAGGACGCTCCAGTCCCCCTCAAAGAAGCCCGTCGCCAGGCCGTTAAAACTGCTTAACGCGCTGGCAATAGGGTTGTCACTGGTCATCGAACCGTTTTTATCAAACTGGCGCGCGCCTCTTGAGGCGTCGAAAATCGGCAGCCCCGTTTTAGTAAACTGCTGACCGCCGACGTTGCTGTTGGCCCATTGCACGCCAAGATTCAGGCCGTTGCCATCCTGGACTTCCACAATGATGGCTTCAACCAGTACCTGTGCGCGGCGAATATCCAGACGAGCGATGACTTTTTCCAGCTCCTGCATGGTGCTCTGGTCTGCGGTAATGACCACCGAGTTGGTTTGTTCATCGGCGTTAATCGAGACATCCCGGGAAGGGGTAGCCACGCTCTGCGAAGACGACTGCTTGTCTTCCGTCAGTTTGGTTGACACGCCGGTCAGAACTTCAACGATTTTAGTGGCTTTGGCGTATTTCAAATAGAACACGCGAGTATTGCCCTGCGTGGTCTGTTCGATATCCAGTTTAGCGATTAAAGATTTCATCCGCTGGCGCACATTGTCCGGCCCGCTGATAAGAAGGGCGTTGGTGCGCTTGTCGGCGACAATTTTAGGCAGCAGGATCTGCGTTGGGTTTTCCTTTGACTCTTCGCGAATCAGGCTGTTAATTACGTCAGATAAATCAACTGCCGAGGCGTAGCGCAGTTTGATAAGCTCACGTTCCTGAGTACCGATAACATCGACCCGTTTCACAACCTCAAGGATGCGATTGACTATATTGGCTTTACCGGTGATCAACAGCGCATTAGAAGGATCATAGTGTACGACGTTGCCGATGCCGCCGCTGTCCATCATCTGGCGTAATAGCGGAGCCAGATCGCGTACCGGGACATTTTTCAGCGCCACGACGCGGGTGATAAATTCATCGCCAACCGCCGGTTGCGACTGTGCCAATACTTTTCCCGGCGCGGTCTTAAGCGTTGCGGAGCGAACAACCTTCAGCAGGCCGTTATCCAGGGTGATAACCGAGTAGCCGTAGATATCGAGAACGCTGAGAAAAAACTGGTAGTATTCCTCCTCGTTGAAACTGTCAAAGCTGCGAACGGAGATTTTTCCCTGGACGGACGGATCGATCAGAATGGTTTTGCCCATTTGCTTACTGACCGAGGTAATAAACTCCCGGAGATCCGCATCCTGGAAGTTTGCCGAATATTGCGCTGACATGGTTTGAAATGGAAAGGAGCAAAACTGTAGCGCCAGTATCCATGCAGCCGTTTTTTTAATTCCTTTGCGCAATTTTGTCGTCCTTAAGGTTAATCATTCTCAGTAACGGATACATTCACCAACGCTTCCTGACCGTTTCGTATCACGGTAAACTGGGCAGAGTTTAAGGTTACAAATTCCTGTAGTGCCGCTTTTGCTGACGTTTCCTGAGTTAGCGGATGGTTGTTCATTTTGATCGCAATATCGCCTGGCCTGAGTCCGGTTGCTATAAAACGTTCAACCGGACCACGGGCGTTTAATCTGACGCCCTGTAGCGCTTCCTGCTGATAGATAAAGTTGGTAATAATGATGTCGCTGAGGGAATGTGGCGCGCTGTCATGTGGCAGCGATGGTGCCGGCACCCTGGAGGATATATCAGGCTCATCAATAAAAGCGATGCGTTGCCGGGAGCCATTGTTATCAATCGTCACGCTATTATTATCAATGTCCGTAATTTTTACGTCAGGGAGATCGTCAAGTTTATCTCCGGTACTGTAAAATTTTGCTTTCTCATTAATGGTGATAATAGCCTGTGAACGTGTTTTTAGCGTGCTCGCAATAATTCCATTTAGCTGGAGATTGAGCATCGAATTTTTAATTGAAACATCTTCTTTATTATCAGTCGCGTTTTCCCTACTGTTTTTCGGTAAATTCATTGGCAGCCTGAGGACAACGGACGTTATTGAGTGACTGGTTTTGTTTTTCGTATTGATAGAATCAATAAATAATCTATAGGCATATAACGAATGAATAATAACAATGACACCGACAAAAAACATAACGCAGTACAGCACATCGTTACGCTTTCTCTTAAATATAAAGGTAAATTGCTTCGCGATAACATCCATTGTTAATAGCATGCCTGTTCTTTTCGGGAGAAGCATGATATAGGCTTACTTTCAGCTTTTCAATTTAATCGTCGGAACATGTCGTTTAATTCAAATATAAAAAATTGATAATATTTATCTGACATATAATAAGTTAAATACCCGCATCAATTACTGGAACTTATCGATGACTGAACGCGAATTACCGTATGCAATTTACTCTTTTTCGCAACATACCCTTATCAAGAATATCTTTATTCATGAGTTGGGCGCTGGCGATGTGGGCGTATTATGCGGCAAACCAGGGTGTGGTAAATCGACGCTTATTTATCAGTTAGGTAAGAATTTTCCCGGCAGGGTAGTGGTGTTTACCGCCACTGGTTTCTCTGGTTTCTGTCAATTGACACACACGGCGTGTACGCACGGAAAACTCCAGCCAGACTGGCGAGACGTGAGAGTTAGCCGTTTCTGGTCAACGCTGATGCCTGCCCTTAGTCCGGCAGCGCAACCAATAATAATTGTCATTGATAATGCTGACGCACTCGCCAGACATCTTCCGGCATTTGTCGATAATTTCCGTCATCTGGCGGCTTCATTTGACGCTGGCGCCAGCTTGCTACTGGTGGGGGGCGAAGCGCTCAGGCGTAACCGACGACTTAAACGGCGTGTTACGCTATCGGCGATCATCGCTGCGCCGACGGACGATGAATATCTTGATTTTATGCATCAACAGCAACTGTGTGAGGCGGATGGCGAGCCTGTGCGGATGCGTCATGAATTTGTGCGCAAAGCGGTTCGGGCAGTGCAGGGAAACCTGGCGTTGCTGAGGCGCATCGCCCGGGCGGCGAGAAAAATGGCAACGGACAGGCAAGCGGATGTGTTAACCGCTCAACAGGAAAAATTGTTGCTGGAAACATTTACTCTCCGCTCTTGCGTATTGCGCAAGGGAATATTGCCCGGACTTTACGCTGCGCTGGCTTTGACGTTCGGCTGGCTGGCGGTCGATGTTTTTCCCCTTCAACTTCCTGGGCCTGCCGGGTTAACGGTGGCGATGACGCAAAAAAAGGAAAACCTGCCGGATATTAGCGATGCACGGGGAGGATTACGCGACGCCATGCAGCAATTATTCAGCGTCTGGGGATTCGACACAGCGCATGACGAGGCATGGTGTGACCAGGCCGATCGCGCTGAGTTGGTGTGCGAAAGCGGTAAGGAACGTTTAGATAACCTCATCAGGCGCGGGTTGCCGTGGATCGCGCATTTGAATATCGATAAACAACCGGTCTACGGTGTTGTGATGCGTGTATCAGGAAACGAGCTGGATCTTATCATTGATAATAAAACCTGGATCGTCAGTCAGGAGTGGCTGGCGAAGCACTGGCAGGGAAATTATACCCTGATGCTCAATTTAACGCCTGACAGGAAAATGCAGATCGGTGAAAAGAGTCCGGCGGAAACCATCATCTGGTTTGATACGATGCTGAGCCGCGCGCTGGGCGTTCCCGGCGATAAATCAGGCTCATGGACGCCATGGTTAATCGAAAAGGTCAAAGCATTCCAGCAGCGGGAGAATTTGCCTGTGGATGGTAAGCCGGGAAAAGAGACGCTGATAAGGCTACGTCAGAGTCTTGGAGACGCGCCGGTATTAATCAATGAGGCGGCACCTGTGCTCACACATGTGTCATCTAAGGAGCGTATGTGATGATGCACATCTATCAACCCATTGATGCGAAAACAGTGTCGAGTTGCCGCTGGCGGCAGGTGCTGCATTCCTGTTGCTGGCTGTTCTGGGTCAGCCTGATGCTAATGTGCGGCTACTACGGACATTATGTCTGGTTGGTGCGCCATCCGACAACCGCCACGCAGGGAGTGCCCGATTCTCAGGCGTATCGACTCTCGGATGTGCATTACATTTTTAAGCGGAAGCCTCTGCCGATACGCATCGATTTACCCACCCAGAACGAAGAGGGTGACAGTATGCTGGAAGAGATACCCTATGATGAAGCATCCGGTCAGGAAGCGCCGGATGGCGAAGTATTGCGCTCACGTGTGCAACAAGCGCTGAGAGAAATCGATGGCAAATAGCCATAATCACTTGCATCCGTACCGGCTATACGTATAATACGCCAGCCTGTCAAATCTGACGGGTAGTTCGATATGAACTGTGGCGGTTTACCGTCAACAACGCTCCCAATCAGGGGGCTACGTAAGAACGGTTACACTCTCCCATCAATCGTAATGGGTTTGAGGAGTAACTATTTCGTCTATAAAATAATTGGAGCTCTGGTCTCATGCAGAACCAAAGAATCCGTATCCGTTTGAAAGCGTTTGATCATCGTCTGATCGATCAATCAACCGCGGAAATCGTCGAGACTGCCAAGCGCACTGGTGCGCAGGTTCGTGGTCCGATCCCGCTGCCGACCCGCAAAGAGCGTTTCACCGTTCTGATCTCCCCGCACGTCAACAAAGACGCGCGTGATCAGTACGAGATCCGTACTCACAAGCGTCTGGTTGACATCGTTGAGCCAACTGAAAAAACCGTTGATGCTCTGATGCGTCTGGACCTGGCTGCCGGTGTAGACGTGCAGATCAGCCTGGGTTAATCAGGTCATCGAGCGATTGAGAGGTTGATACAATGATTGGTTTAGTCGGTAAAAAAGTGGGTATGACCCGCATCTTCACTGAAGATGGCGTATCTATCCCAGTAACCGTTATCGAAGTTGAAGCAAACCGCGTTACTCAGGTTAAAGATCTGGCTAACGATGGCTATCGCGCTGTTCAGGTTACCACCGGTGCTAAAAAAGCTAACCGCGTAACTAAGCCGGAAGCTGGTCACTTTGCTAAAGCTGGCGTAGAAGCTGGCCGCGGCCTGTGGGAGTTCCGCCTGGCAGATGGTGAAGAATACACCGTTGGTCAGAACATTAGCGTTGAACTGTTTGCTGACGTTAAAAAAGTTGACGTAACCGGTACCTCTAAAGGTAAAGGTTTCGCTGGTACCGTTAAGCGCTGGAACTTCCGTACCCAGGACGCTACTCACGGTAACTCCTTGTCCCACCGCGTTCCGGGTTCTATCGGTCAGAACCAGACTCCGGGCAAAGTGTTCAAAGGCAAGAAAATGGCAGGTCAGCTGGGCAACGAACGTGTAACCGTTCAGAGCCTGGACGTAGTACGTGTTGACGCTGAGCGCAACCTGCTGCTGGTTAAAGGTGGTGTTCCGGGTGCGACCGGTTGCGACCTGATCGTTAAACCAGCTGTGAAGGCGTAAGGGGATAGCAATGGAATTAGTATTGAAAGACGCGCAGAGCGCGCTGACTGTTTCCGAAACTACCTTCGGTCGTGATTTCAACGAAGCGCTGGTTCACCAGGTTGTTGTTGCTTATGCAGCTGGTGCTCGTCAGGGTACTCGTGCTCAGAAGACTCGTGCTGAAGTAACTGGTTCAGGCAAAAAGCCGTGGCGCCAGAAAGGTACCGGCCGTGCGCGTTCAGGTTCTATCAAGAGCCCGATCTGGCGTTCAGGTGGCGTGACCTTCGCTGCTCGTCCACAGGACCACAGTCAAAAAGTTAACAAAAAGATGTACCGCGGCGCGCTGAAAAGCATTCTGTCCGAACTGGTACGTCAGGATCGTCTGATCGTTGTCGAATCATTCTCTGTAGAAGCGCCTAAAACTAAGCTGCTGGCACAGAAACTGAAAGACATGGCTCTGGAAGATGTGCTGATCATCACCGGTGAGCTGGACGAAAACCTGTTCCTGGCTGCGCGCAACCTGCATAAGGTTGACGTACGCGATGCAACTGGTATCGACCCGGTTAGCCTGATCGCCTTCGACAAAGTCGTAATGACTGCTGATGCTGTTAAGCAAGTTGAGGAGATGCTGGCATGATTCGTGAAGAACGTCTGCTGAAAGTGCTGCGCGCACCGCACGTTTCTGAAAAAGCGTCTACTGCGATGGAAAAAACTAACACCATCGTTCTCAAAGTTGCTAAAGACGCGACCAAAGCAGAAATCAAAGCTGCTGTGCAGAAACTGTTTGAAGTCGAAGTCGAAGTCGTTAACACCCTGGTAGTTAAAGGGAAAGTTAAACGTCACGGACAGCGTATCGGTCGTCGTAGCGACTGGAAAAAAGCTTACGTCACCCTGAAGGAAGGCCAGAATCTGGACTTCGTCGGCGGCGCTGAGTAAGTCGGAGGAGTAATACAATGGCAGTTGTTAAATGTAAACCGACATCTCCGGGTCGTCGCCACGTTGTTAAAGTGGTCAACCCAGAGCTGCACAAGGGCAAACCTTTTGCTCCGCTGGTTGAAAAAAACAGCAAATCCGGTGGTCGTAACAACAATGGCCGCATCACCACTCGTCACATCGGTGGTGGTCACAAGCAGGCTTATCGTATTGTTGACTTCAAACGCAACAAAGACGGTATCCCGGCAGTTGTTGAACGTCTTGAGTACGATCCGAACCGCTCCGCGAACATCGCGCTGGTTCTGTACAAAGACGGTGAACGCCGTTACATCCTGGCCCCTAAAGGCCTGAAAGCTGGCGACCAGGTTCAATCTGGCGTTGATGCTGCAATCAAAGCAGGTAACACCCTGCCGATGCGCAATATCCCGGTTGGTTCTACTGTTCATAACGTAGAAATGAAACCAGGTAAAGGCGGTCAGCTGGCACGTTCCGCTGGTACTTACGTTCAGATCGTTGCTCGCGATGGTGCTTATGTCACCCTGCGTCTGCGTTCTGGTGAAATGCGTAAAGTCGAAGCAGACTGCCGTGCAACTCTGGGCGAAGTTGGCAATGCTGAGCATATGCTGCGCGTTCTGGGTAAAGCAGGTGCTGCACGCTGGCGTGGTGTTCGTCCTACCGTTCGCGGTACTGCGATGAACCCAGTCGACCACCCACATGGTGGTGGTGAAGGTCGTAACTTTGGTAAGCACCCGGTAACTCCGTGGGGCGTTCAGACCAAAGGTAAGAAGACCCGCAGCAACAAGCGTACTGATAAATTCATCGTACGTCGCCGTAGCAAATAATTTTAGAGGATAAGCCATGCCACGTTCTCTCAAGAAAGGTCCTTTTATTGACCTGCACTTGCTGAAGAAGGTAGAGAAAGCGGTGGAAAGCGGAGACAAGAAGCCCCTGCGCACTTGGTCCCGTCGTTCAACGATCTTTCCTAACATGATCGGTTTGACCATCGCTGTCCATAATGGTCGTCAGCACGTTCCGGTATTTGTTTCCGACGAAATGGTCGGTCACAAACTGGGTGAATTCGCACCGACTCGTACTTATCGCGGCCATGCTGCTGATAAAAAAGCGAAGAAGAAATAAGGTAGGAGGAAGAGATGGAAACTTTAGCTCAACATCGCCATGCTCGTTCTTCTGCTCAGAAGGTTCGCCTTGTTGCAGACCTGATTCGCGGTAAGAAAGTGTCGCAGGCTCTGGATATTCTGACCTACACCAATAAGAAAGCGGCTGTACTGGTCAAGAAAGTCCTGGAATCTGCCATTGCTAACGCTGAACACAACGATGGCGCTGACATTGACGATCTGAAAGTTACGAAAATTTTCGTAGACGAAGGCCCGAGCATGAAGCGCATTATGCCGCGTGCAAAAGGTCGTGCAGATCGCATCCTGAAGCGCACCAGCCACATTACTGTGGTTGTGTCCGATCGCTGAGACTCTGGAGACTAGCAATGGGTCAGAAAGTACATCCTAATGGTATTCGCCTGGGTATTGTAAAACCATGGAACTCAACCTGGTTTGCGAACACCAAAGAATTCGCTGACAACCTGGACAGCGATTTTAAAGTACGTCAGTACCTGACTAAGGAACTGGCTAAAGCGTCTGTATCTCGTATCGTTATCGAGCGTCCGGCTAAGAGCATCCGTGTGACCATTCACACCGCTCGCCCGGGTATCGTTATCGGTAAGAAAGGTGAAGACGTAGAAAAACTGCGCAAAGTCGTAGCGGATATTGCTGGCGTTCCTGCTCAGATCAATATCGCCGAAGTGCGTAAGCCTGAACTGGATGCAAAATTGGTTGCTGACAGCATCACTTCTCAGCTGGAACGTCGTGTTATGTTCCGTCGTGCTATGAAGCGTGCTGTACAGAACGCAATGCGTCTGGGCGCTAAAGGTATTAAAGTTGAAGTTAGCGGCCGTCTGGGCGGCGCGGAAATCGCACGTACCGAATGGTACCGCGAAGGTCGCGTACCTCTGCACACTCTGCGTGCTGACATCGACTACAACACCTCTGAAGCGCACACCACTTACGGTGTAATCGGCGTTAAAGTGTGGATCTTCAAAGGCGAGATCCTGGGTGGTATGGCTGCTGTTGAACAACCGGAAAAACCGGCTGCGCAACCTAAAAAGCAGCAGCGTAAAGGCCGTAAATAAGGAGCGTCGCTGATGTTACAACCAAAGCGTACAAAATTCCGTAAAATGCACAAAGGCCGTAACCGCGGTCTGGCGCAGGGTACGGATGTTAGCTTCGGCAGCTTCGGTCTGAAAGCTGTTGGCCGTGGTCGTCTGACTGCCCGTCAGATCGAAGCAGCACGTCGTGCTATGACCCGTGCAGTTAAGCGTCAAGGTAAGATCTGGATCCGTGTATTCCCGGACAAACCGATCACTGAAAAGCCGCTGGCAGTGCGTATGGGTAAAGGTAAAGGTAACGTGGAGTATTGGGTTGCCTTGATTCAGCCGGGTAAAGTCCTGTATGAAATGGACGGCGTACCGGAAGAGCTGGCCCGTGAAGCATTCAAGCTGGCAGCAGCGAAACTGCCGATTAAAACCACCTTTGTAACTAAGACGGTGATGTAATGAAAGCAAAAGAGCTGCGTGAGAAGAGTGTTGAAGAGCTGAACACCGAGCTGCTGAATCTGCTGCGTGAGCAGTTCAACCTGCGTATGCAGGCTGCAAGTGGCCAGCTGCAACAGTCTCACCTGTTGAAGCAAGTGCGTCGTGATGTCGCACGCGTTAAGACTTTACTGACTGAGAAGGCGGGTGCGTAATGACCGATAAAATCCGTACTCTGCAAGGTCGCGTTGTTAGCGATAAAATGGAGAAATCCATCGTTGTTGCTATCGAACGTTTTGTGAAACACCCGATCTACGGTAAATTCATTAAGCGTACGACCAAACTGCACGTACATGACGAGAACAACGAATGCGGTACTGGTGACGTGGTTGAAATCCGCGAATGCCGTCCGCTGTCCAAGACTAAGTCCTGGACGCTGGTTCGCGTTGTAGAGAAAGCCGTTCTGTAATACAGTAGGCATTCTCAACGAATAAACGGCTCAGCGATGAGCCGTTTATTTTTTCTACCCATATCGTTGAAGCGGTGTTATAATGCCGCGCCCCCGATATGGGGCTTTTTTAACGACCTGATTTTCGGGTCTCAGTAGTAGTTGACATTAGCGGAGCACTAAAATGATCCAAGAACAGACTATGCTGAACGTCGCCGACAACTCCGGTGCACGTCGCGTAATGTGTATCAAGGTTCTGGGTGGCTCGCACCGTCGCTACGCAGGCGTCGGCGATATCATCAAGATCACCATCAAGGAAGCAATTCCGCGTGGTAAGGTCAAAAAAGGTGATGTGCTGAAGGCGGTAGTGGTGCGCACCAAGAAGGGTGTTCGTCGCCCGGACGGTTCTGTCATTCGCTTCGATGGTAATGCATGCGTTATTTTAAACAATAACAGCGAGCAACCTATCGGTACGCGTATTTTTGGGCCGGTAACTCGTGAACTTCGTAACGAGAAGTTCATGAAAATTATCTCTCTGGCACCAGAAGTACTCTAAGGAGCGAATCATGGCAGCGAAGATCCGTCGTGATGACGAAGTTATCGTGTTAACCGGTAAAGATAAAGGTAAACGCGGTAAAGTTAAGAATGTCCTGTCTTCCGGCAAGGTCATTGTTGAAGGTATCAACCTGGTTAAGAAACATCAGAAGCCGGTTCCGGCCCTGAACCAACCAGGCGGCATTGTAGAGAAAGAAGCAGCTATTCAGATCTCTAACCTTGCTATCTTCAACGCGGCAACCGGCAAGGCTGACCGTGTAGGCTTTAGATTCGAAGACGGCAAAAAAGTCCGTTTCTTTAAATCTAACAGCGAAACTATCAAGTAATTTGGAGTAGTACGATGGCGAAACTGCATGATTACTACAAAGACGAAGTAGTCGCTAAACTCATGACTGAGTTTAACTACAATTCTGTCATGCAAGTCCCTCGGGTCGAGAAGATCACCCTGAACATGGGTGTTGGTGAAGCGATCGCTGACAAGAAACTGCTGGATAACGCAGCAGCTGACCTGACAGCAATCTCCGGTCAAAAACCGCTGATCACCAAAGCACGCAAATCAGTTGCAGGCTTCAAAATCCGTCAGGGCTATCCGATCGGCTGTAAAGTAACTCTGCGTGGCGAACGCATGTGGGAGTTCTTTGAGCGCCTGATCACTATTGCTGTTCCACGTATCCGTGACTTCCGTGGCTTGTCCGCTAAGTCTTTCGACGGTCGTGGTAACTACAGCATGGGTGTCCGTGAGCAGATCATCTTCCCAGAAATCGACTACGATAAAGTCGACCGCGTGCGTGGTTTGGATATTACCATTACCACTACTGCGAAATCTGATGAAGAAGGCCGTGCTCTGCTGGCTGCCTTTGACTTCCCGTTCCGCAAGTAAGGTAGGGTTACTGAATGGCTAAGCAATCAATGAAAGCACGCGAAGTAAAGCGCGTAGCTTTAGCTGATAAGTACTTCGCAAAACGCGCTGAACTGAAAGCTATTATCTCTGATGTGAACGCGACCGACGAAGATCGTTGGAACGCAGTTCTCAAGCTGCAGTCTCTGCCGCGTGATTCCAGCCCGTCCCGTCAGCGTAACCGCTGCCGTCAAACAGGTCGTCCGCATGGCTATGTGGGCAAGTTCGGGTTGAGCCGTATCAAACTGCGTGAAGCCGCTATGCGCGGTGAAGTACCAGGCTTGAAAAAGGCTAGCTGGTAATTACCAATTGAATCACGGGAGTAAAGACAGATGAGCATGCAAGATCCGATCGCGGATATGCTGACCCGTATCCGTAACGGTCAGGCCGCGAATAAAGCTGCGGTCACCATGCCTTCCTCCAAGCTGAAAGTGGCAATTGCCAACGTGCTGAAGGAAGAAGGTTTTATTGAAGATTTTAAAGTTGAAGGCGACACCAAGCCGGAACTGGAACTTACTCTTAAGTATTTCCAGGGTAAAGCTGTTGTAGAAAGCATTCAGCGTGTCAGTCGCCCAGGTCTGCGCATTTATAAGCGTAAAGACGAGCTGCCGAAAGTTATGGCTGGCATGGGTATCGCAGTTGTTTCTACCTCTAAAGGTGTTATGACTGATCGTGCAGCGCGCCAGGCTGGTCTTGGTGGCGAAATTATCTGCTACGTAGCCTAATCGGAGGAAAAAATGTCTCGTGTTGCTAAAGCACCGGTCGTTATTCCTGCCGGCGTTGATGTAAAAATCAACGGTCAGGTTATTACGATCAAAGGTAAAAACGGCGAGCTGACTCGTACTCTCAACGATGCTGTTGCAGTAAATCATGCAGATAATGCACTGACCTTCGGTCCGCGTGATGGTTACGCAGATGGATGGGCTCAGGCTGGTACCGCGCGTGCCCTGCTGAATGCAATGGTTGTCGGTGTTACCGAAGGCTTCACTAAGAAGCTACAGCTGGTTGGTGTAGGTTATCGTGCAGCGGTTAAAGGGAATGTAGTAAACCTGGCTTTAGGTTTCTCTCACCCTGTTGACCATCAGCTGCCTGCGGGTATTACTGCAGAATGTCCGTCTCAGACTGAAATCGTGCTGAAAGGCGCTGATAAACAGCTGATCGGTCAGGTTGCAGCAGATCTGCGCGCCTACCGTCGTCCTGAGCCTTATAAAGGCAAGGGTGTTCGTTACGCCGACGAAGTCGTGCGTACCAAAGAGGCTAAGAAGAAGTAAGGTAACACTATGGATAAGAAATCTGCTCGTATCCGTCGTGCGACCCGCGCACGCCGCAAGCTCCAGGAGCTGGGCGCAACTCGCCTGGTGGTACATCGTACCCCGCGTCATATTTACGCACAGGTAATTGCACCGAACGGTTCTGAAGTTCTGGTAGCTGCTTCTACTGTAGAAAAAGCTATCGCTGAACAATTGAAGTACACCGGTAACAAAGACGCTGCTGCAGCTGTAGGTAAAGCTGTTGCTGAACGCGCTCTGGAAAAAGGCATCAAAGATGTTTCTTTTGACCGTTCCGGGTTCCAATATCATGGTCGTGTCCAGGCACTGGCAGATGCTGCCCGTGAAGCTGGCCTTCAGTTCTAAGGTAGAGGTGTAAGATGGCTCACATCGAAAAACAAGCTGGCGAACTGCAGGAAAAGCTGATCGCGGTTAACCGCGTATCTAAAACCGTTAAAGGTGGTCGTATTTTCTCCTTCACAGCTCTGACTGTAGTTGGTGATGGTAACGGTCGCGTTGGTTTTGGTTACGGTAAAGCGCGTGAAGTTCCAGCAGCGATCCAGAAAGCGATGGAAAAAGCCCGTCGCAATATGATTAACGTCGCGCTGAACCACGGCACCCTGCAGCACCCGGTTAAGGGTACTCACACGGGTTCTCGTGTATTCATGCAGCCGGCTTCCGAAGGTACCGGTATCATCGCCGGTGGTGCAATGCGCGCCGTTCTGGAAGTCGCTGGAGTTCGTAACGTTCTGGCTAAAGCGTATGGTTCTACTAACCCGATTAACGTGGTTCGTGCAACTATCGATGGCCTGGAAAATATGAAATCTCCGGAAATGGTCGCTGCCAAGCGTGGTAAATCCGTTGAAGAAATTCTGGGGAAATAAACCATGGCAAAGACTATTAAAATTACTCAAACCCGCAGTGCAATCGGTCGTCTGCCGAAACATAAGGCAACGCTGCTTGGCCTGGGTCTGCGTCGTATTGGTCACACCGTAGAGCGCGAGGATACTCCTGCTGTTCGTGGTATGATCAACGCGGTTTCCTTCATGGTTAAAGTTGAGGAGTAAGAGATGCGTTTAAATACTCTGTCTCCGGCCGAAGGCTCTAAAAAAGCGGCTCGCCGCCTGGGTCGTGGTATCGGTTCTGGCCTCGGTAAAACCGGTGGTCGTGGTCACAAAGGTCAGAAGTCTCGTTCTGGCGGTGGCGTACGTCGCGGTTTCGAGGGTGGTCAGATGCCTCTGTACCGTCGTCTGCCGAAATTCGGCTTCACTTCACGTAAAGCAGCGATTACAGCCGAAGTTCGTCTGTCTGACCTGGCTAAAGTTGAAGGCGGTGTTGTAGACCTGAACACGCTGAAAGCAGCTAACATTATCGGTATCCAGATCGAGTTCGCGAAAGTGATTCTGGCTGGTGAAGTCACTACTCCGGTAACTGTTCGTGGCCTGCGTGTTACTAAAGGCGCTCGTGCTGCTATCGAAGCTGCTGGCGGTAAAATCGAGGAATAAGTAGCAGATGGCTAAACAACCGGGATTAGATTTTCAAAGTGCCAAAGGTGGCTTAGGCGAGCTGAAACGCAGACTGCTGTTTGTAATCGGCGCGCTGATTGTGTTCCGTATTGGCTCTTTCATTCCGATCCCTGGTATTGATGCCGCTGTACTTGCCAAACTGCTTGAGCAACAGCGAGGCACCATCATTGAAATGTTTAACATGTTCTCTGGTGGTGCTCTCAGCCGTGCTTCTATCTTTGCTCTGGGGATCATGCCGTATATTTCGGCGTCGATTATTATCCAGCTGCTGACGGTGGTTCATCCAACGCTGGCAGAAATTAAGAAAGAAGGGGAGTCTGGTCGTCGTAAGATCAGCCAGTACACCCGCTACGGTACTCTGGTGCTGGCAATATTCCAGTCGATCGGTATTGCTACCGGTCTGCCGAATATGCCTGGTATGCAGGGCCTGGTAATGAATCCAGGCTTTGCATTCTATTTCACCGCTGTTGTAAGTCTGGTTACAGGGACGATGTTCCTGATGTGGTTGGGCGAACAGATTACTGAACGTGGTATCGGCAACGGTATCTCAATCATTATCTTCGCCGGTATTGTCGCGGGACTCCCGCCAGCCATTGCCCATACTATCGAGCAAGCGCGTCAAGGCGACCTGCACTTCCTCGTGTTGCTGTTGGTTGCAGTATTAGTATTTGCAGTGACGTTCTTTGTTGTATTTGTTGAGCGTGGTCAACGCCGCATTGTGGTAAACTACGCGAAACGTCAGCAAGGTCGTCGTGTCTATGCTGCACAGAGCACACATTTACCGCTGAAAGTGAATATGGCGGGGGTAATCCCGGCAATCTTCGCTTCCAGTATTATTCTGTTCCCAGCGACCATCGCGTCATGGTTCGGGGGCGGGACTGGTTGGAACTGGCTGACAACAATTTCGCTGTATTTGCAGCCTGGGCAACCGCTTTATGTGTTACTCTATGCGTCTGCAATCATATTCTTCTGTTTCTTCTACACGGCGTTGGTTTTCAACCCGCGTGAAACAGCAGATAACCTGAAGAAGTCCGGTGCATTTGTACCAGGAATTCGTCCGGGAGAGCAAACGGCGAAGTATATCGATAAAGTAATGACCCGCCTGACTCTGGTTGGTGCGCTCTACATTACCTTTATCTGCCTGATCCCGGAGTTCATGCGTGATGCAATGAAAGTACCGTTCTACTTCGGTGGGACCTCACTGCTTATCGTTGTTGTCGTGATTATGGACTTTATGGCTCAAGTGCAAACTCTGATGATGTCAAGTCAGTACGAGTCTGCATTGAAGAAGGCGAATCTGAAAGGCTACGGCCGTTAACAGTCGCCCGAGAAGTTACGGAGAGTAAAAATGAAAGTTCGTGCTTCCGTCAAGAAATTATGCCGTAACTGCAAAATCGTTAAGCGTGATGGTGTCATCCGTGTGATTTGCAGTGCCGAGCCGAAGCATAAACAGCGCCAAGGCTGATTTATTCGCATATTTTTCTTGCAAAGTTGGGTTGAGCTGGCTAGATTAGCCAGCCAATCTTTTGTATGTCTGTGCGTTTCCATTTGAGTATCCTGAAAACGGGCTTTTCAGCATGGTGCGTACATATTAAATAGTAGGAGTGCATAGTGGCCCGTATAGCAGGCATTAACATTCCTGATCAGAAACATGCTGTGATCGCATTAACTTCGATCTACGGCGTCGGCAAGACCCGTTCTAAAGCCATTCTGGCTGCCGCGGGTATCGCTGAAGATGTTAAGATCAGTGAGCTGTCTGAAGAACAAATCGACACGCTGCGTGACGAAGTTGCCAAATTTGTCGTTGAAGGTGATCTGCGCCGTGAAGTTAGCATGAGCATCAAGCGCCTTATGGACCTTGGTTGCTATCGCGGTTTGCGTCATCGTCGTGGTCTCCCGGTTCGCGGTCAGCGTACCAAGACCAACGCACGTACCCGTAAGGGTCCGCGCAAACCGATCAAGAAATAATCGGGGTGATTGAATAATGGCAAAGGCACCAATTCGTGCACGTAAACGTGTAAGAAAACAAGTCTCTGACGGCGTGGCTCATATCCATGCTTCTTTTAACAACACCATCGTTACCATTACTGATCGTCAGGGTAACGCACTGGGTTGGGCAACAGCCGGTGGTTCCGGTTTCCGTGGTTCTCGCAAATCCACTCCGTTTGCAGCTCAGGTTGCAGCAGAGCGTTGCGCTGAAGCCGTAAAAGAATACGGTATCAAGAATCTGGAAGTTATGGTCAAAGGACCGGGTCCAGGTCGCGAATCTACTGTTCGTGCTCTGAACGCCGCTGGTTTCCGCATCACTAATATTACTGATGTGACTCCGATCCCTCATAACGGTTGTCGTCCGCCGAAAAAACGTCGCGTATAACGCTGTCGTTTCTAGGATTGTTGGAGAAAGAAAATGGCAAGATATTTGGGTCCTAAGCTCAAGCTGAGCCGTCGTGAGGGCACTGACTTATTCCTTAAGTCTGGCGTTCGCGCGATCGATACCAAGTGTAAAATTGAACAAGCTCCTGGCCAGCACGGTGCGCGTAAACCGCGTCTGTCTGACTATGGTGTGCAGTTGCGTGAAAAGCAAAAAGTTCGCCGTATCTACGGTGTGCTGGAGCGTCAGTTCCGTAACTACTACAAAGAAGCAGCACGTCTGAAAGGCAACACCGGTGAAAACCTGTTGGGTCTGCTGGAAGGTCGTCTGGACAACGTTGTATACCGTATGGGCTTCGGTGCCACTCGTGCAGAAGCACGTCAGCTGGTCAGCCATAAAGCAATTATGGTAAACGGTCGTGTTGTTAACATCGCTTCTTATCAGGTTAGTCCGAATGACGTTGTTAGCATTCGTGAGAAAGCGAAGAAGCAGTCTCGCGTGAAAGCCGCTCTGGAGCTGGCTGAGCAGCGTGAAAAGCCAACCTGGCTGGAAGTTGATGCTGGCAAGATGGAAGGTACGTTCAAGCGTAAGCCGGAGCGTTCTGATCTGTCTGCGGACATTAACGAACACCTGATCGTCGAGCTTTACTCCAAGTAAAGCTTAGTACCAAAGAGAGGACACAATGCAGGGTTCTGTGACAGAGTTTCTAAAACCGCGCCTGGTAGATATCGAGCAAGTGAGTTCGACGCACGCCAAGGTGACCCTTGAGCCTTTAGAGCGTGGCTTTGGCCATACTTTGGGTAACGCACTGCGCCGTATTCTGCTCTCATCGATGCCGGGTTGCGCGGTGACCGAGGTTGAGATTGATGGTGTACTACATGAGTACAGCACCAAAGAAGGCGTTCAGGAAGATATCCTGGAAATCCTGCTCAACCTGAAAGGGCTGGCGGTGAGAGTTCAGGGTAAAGATGACGTTATTCTTACCTTGAATAAATCTGGCATTGGCCCTGTGACTGCAGCCGACATTACCCATGATGGTGATGTCGAAATCGTCAAGCCACAGCACGTGATCTGCCACCTGACCGATGAGAATGCATCTATTAGCATGCGTATCAAAGTTCAGCGCGGTCGTGGTTATGTGCCGGCTTCTACCCGAATTCATTCGGAAGAAGATGAGCGCCCAATCGGCCGTCTGCTGGTCGACGCATGCTACAGCCCTGTAGAGCGTATTGCCTACAATGTTGAAGCAGCGCGTGTAGAACAGCGTACCGACCTGGACAAGCTGGTCATCGAAATGGAAACCAACGGCACAATCGATCCTGAAGAGGCGATTCGTCGTGCGGCAACCATTCTGGCTGAACAACTTGAAGCTTTCGTTGACTTACGTGATGTACGTCAGCCGGAAGTTAAAGAAGAGAAACCAGAATTCGATCCGATCCTGCTGCGCCCTGTTGACGATCTGGAATTGACTGTCCGCTCTGCTAACTGCCTCAAAGCAGAAGCTATCCACTATATCGGTGATCTGGTACAGCGTACTGAGGTTGAGCTTCTTAAGACGCCTAACCTTGGTAAAAAATCTCTTACTGAGATTAAAGACGTGCTGGCTTCCCGTGGACTGTCTCTGGGCATGCGCCTGGAAAACTGGCCACCGGCAAGCATCGCTGACGAGTAACCGGATCACAGGTTAAGGTTTTACTGAGAAGGATAAGGTCATGCGCCATCGTAAGAGTGGTCGTCAACTGAACCGCAACAGCAGCCATCGCCAGGCTATGTTCCGCAATATGGCAGGTTCACTGGTTCGTCATGAAATCATCAAGACGACTCTGCCGAAAGCGAAAGAGCTGCGTCGCGTAGTTGAGCCGCTGATTACTCTTGCCAAGACTGATAGCGTAGCTAATCGTCGTCTGGCATTCGCCCGCACTCGTGATAACGAGATCGTGGCAAAACTGTTTAACGAACTGGGCCCGCGTTTCGCGAGCCGCGCCGGTGGTTACACTCGCATTCTGAAGTGTGGCTTCCGTGCAGGCGACAACGCGCCGATGGCATACATCGAGCTGGTTGATCGTTCAGAGAAAACAGAAGCTGCTGCAGAGTAATCTGTAGTAACGTAAAAAAACCCGCCTCGGCGGGTTTTTTTATATCCGTCATATCCCCTCTTACCTACAATATCTGTACTCTTTTTGTTCATCACTGGAGTGTTGTATGTGGTTACTGGACCAGTGGGCAGAGCGCCATATTATTGATGCACAGTCTAAAGGTGAGTTTGATGGTTTGCCTGGTACAGGAGAACCGTTGGTTCTTGACGATGATTCCCACATTCCGCCTGAACTTCGAGCCGGATTCCGTTTATTAAAAAATGCGGGATGTCTTCCTCCTGAGCTTGAGCAGCGCAGAGAGGCAATACAGCTGCTTGAAATACTTGCAGGGATCCGCAAAGATGATCCCCATTATCAGGAAGTGAGTCGAAGACTGTCACTACTGGAACTGAAACTTCGGCAGGCTGGACTCAGCACCGAGTTTTTACACGGTGAATACGCAGATAAGCTGCTACAGAAGATCAACGACGAATAGCGGAGATAGCATGTACCGTATTGGTGAATTAGCGAAACTGGCTGACGTGACGCCTGATACTATCCGCTACTATGAAAAGCAGCAGATGATGGAACATGAAATACGTACAGAAGGCGGGTTTCGTCTCTATACGGAAAGCGATCTTCAGCGTCTAAAGTTTATTCGCTATGCCCGTCAGCTTGGTTTCACTCTGGAATCGATCCGCGAACTGCTTTCGATCCGCATCGATCCCGAACACCATACCTGCCAGGAATCAAAAGGGATCGTCCAGGAAAGATTGCAGGAAGTGGAAGCGAGAATAGCTGAGCTTCAGGCGATGCAACGGTCGCTGCAGCGATTGAATGACGCGTGTTGTGGCAAGGCACACAGCAGCGTGTACTGCTCTATCCTTGAAGCACTTGAGCAAGGCGCCAGTGGATCACCATCAGGCTGTTGATTTATTGAACGGTCAGGTCTACACTCGCGGCGTAAATTACGACAACCGGAGGTATTATGAGTCGTTATCAGCACACTAAAGGGCAGATAAAAGATAACGCCATTGAGGCGCTTCTACATGACCCACTGTTCAGGCAGCGCGTTGAGAAAAATAAGAAAGGGAAAGGAAGTTATCTACGTAAAGGTAAACATGGTAATCGGGGTAACTGGGAGGCCAGTGGCAAGAAAGTCATTCACTTTCTTACCACTGGCCTTCTTGTTTCAGTGAGTGCTTAAGAGCGGTTATTCTGTTCTTTCAGCAGGTCACGAATTTCACTCAGCAATACTTCTTCTTTCGATGGCGCCGGCGGTGCTGCTGGCTCTTCCGCTTTTTTACGGTTCAGTTTGTTGATCAGCTTGATTGCCATAAAGATAGCAAACGCAACAATAACGAAATCAAAGATATTCTGAATAAATACACCGTAATGCATAACGACTGCAGGGATATCTCCCTGTGGATCACGTAGTGTTAAAGCAAACTGTTTAAAATCAATTCCACCAATTAACAACCCCAGCGGCGGCATGATGATATCGGCAACCAGTGATGAAACAATCTTCCCAAATGCCGCACCAATAATGACACCCACTGCCAAATCGACAACATTCCCGCGCATCGCGAATTCACGAAATTCTTTAATAATGCTCATCTTATTCTCCCTATGCAGCTGACGTTTATAAGTTTAACAAATGTTTAGGCAATTTCCATTTATGTATTGCCTAAATAGAAATTTATTAAACCATGAAAAATAAAGGGAAATAATTTAGGCGCAGTTTCAGCGCCCAAATTATTACAGGAAGAACGGACTTGGCTGGAATAGTCGCTCGACGTCGGTAATAAACTTTTTATCTGTCAGGAACATAATTACGTGATCGCCCTGTTCAATACGCAGGTTATCATTGGCAATCATCACATCGTTACCACGCACAACGGCGCCAATAATGGTTCCTGGTGGAAGTTTAATTTCATCAATTGAGCGACCCACAACCCGTGACGTCGTTTCATCACCGTGTGCAACGGCTTCAATGGCTTCCGCGACGCCACGGCGCAGTGAAGATACACCAACAATATCCGCTTTACGCACATGACTGAGCAGCGCAGAGATGGTTGCCTGCTGCGGTGAAATCGCAATATCGATCACGCTGCCTTGCACCAGATCGACGTATGCTCTGCGTTGGATCAACACCATCACTTTCTTGGCGCCCATCCGTTTGGCAAGCATCGCCGACATGATATTCGCTTCATCATCGTTGGTTACCGCAATGAACAGATCAACCTGATCGATATGTTCTTCCGCCAGCAGCTCTTGATCCGAGGCATCACCAAAAAAGACGATCGTATTTTGCAGTTTCTCTGCAAGCTCGGATGCGCGCTGTTGATTACGTTCAATCAGTTTGACGCTGTAATCTTTTTCCAGCCGCCGTGCCAGCCCGGCGCCAATATTACCGCCGCCCACTAACATAATGCGTTTGTAAGGCTTTTCCAGACGCTGTAATTCGCTCATTACGGCGCGAATATGCTGCGAGGCCGCGATGAAGAAAACTTCATCACCCGCTTCAACAATGGTAGAACCTTGCGGACGGATCGGTCGGTCATGACGGAAAATCGCCGCAACGCGGGTATCGATGTGTGGCATGTGCTCACGCATTGTCGACAGCGCATTACCAATCAGCGGCCCACCGTAATAGGCTTTCACCACGGCCAGGCTGACTTTTCCTTCGGCAAAATTCACTACCTGCAATGCGCCCGGATATTCAATCAGGCGATAAATGCTATCGATAACCAGTTGCTCAGGCGCAATCAGGTGATCGATAGGCACCGCATCAGATTGAAATAGCTTGTCCGCATCACGAACGTAATCCGGTGAACGAATACGAGCGATGCGATTAGGCGTGTTAAACAGTGAATAAGCTACCTGGCAGGCAACCATATTTGTTTCATCTGAGCTGGTTACGGCAACCAGCATATCGGCATCGTCAGCACCGGCTTCACGTAGAACGCGGGGATGCGAACCATGCCCTTGCACGACACGGAGATCAAACTTGTCCTGCAGGCTACGCAGGCGCTCACCATTGGTATCGACTACCGTGATATCGTTGTTCTCTCCGACCAGGTTTTCAGCCAGCGTACCGCCAACTTGCCCTGCGCCCAGAATGATAATTTTCATCAGTCGCGACCCGTTATCTCATCACTTTTTGATTAGCTTAGCGTAAAAGAAACCATCACCATCTTCCGCACTCGGTAAATTCTGACGTCCAGGTTTTTCCGGCGTACCAGTGACGCTTAATACCGCATCTGGCGTGCGCGCAAGGAAGGCGGCAATTTGCTGTTGGTTTTCTTCTGGCAGGATAGAGCAGGTTGCATAAACCAGCGTGCCGCCAGGTTTAAGATGTGGCCAGGTTGCATTCAGGATTTCAGCCTGCAACTGGGCAAGTTCAGCAATATCCCGGTCGCGACGTAGCCATTTGATATCCGGATGGCGACGGATCACTCCGGTGGCAGAACACGGAGCGTCCAGCAAAATACGGTCAAACTGTTGTTCACCGCACCACTGCTGTGGATAGCGGCCATCACCCTGTTTTACGGTTGCCTTCATACCCAGACGTTTTAGATTGTCGAAAACGCGCGATAAGCGTTTTTCATCAACATCGACAGCCATTACGTTAGCGTGCGGAGCAACTTCCAGAATGTGAGTGGTTTTGCCCCCCGGCGCACAGCATAGGTCGAGGATCTGTTCACCGTCCTCCGGCAACAGATAGTTTATGCATCCTTGAGCGGAAGCATCCTGGACGGTTACCCAGCCTTCATCAAAACCTGGAAGGGCGTGCACAGGAGCTGGCGTTTCCAGACGCACTGCATCCGGGTAATCTGGATGCGGGAAACCGGTTAATCCCGCTTCGGTCAGCAGGTCCAGCCAGGCATCGCGCGTATGATGGTTACGATTGACACGTAACCACATCGGCGGTCGCTGGTTATTGGCTTCAAGAATGGCTTCCCACTGCTGCGGATAAGCGGTCTTAATACGTTTCACCAGCCAGGAGGGGTGTAAGAAACGTAAATCGCTTTGAGAGAATTCAGCCTGCAGCTCTTCCTGGCGGCGCTGAAACTGGCGCAGCACGCCGTTGATCAGCCCTTTAAGCTGCGGACGCTTAATAACGACTGCGCCTTCTACGGTCTCTGCCAAAGCAGCATGTGGTGGAATACGAGTATGCAGCAGTTGGTAGAAGCCCACCATGATCAGATAGTGAACAGTGCGCTGTTTGCCCGTCATTGGACGT
The DNA here is from genome assembly GCF_025106035.1 of Citrobacter sp. XY323. Lineage (NCBI taxonomy): Bacteria > Pseudomonadati > Pseudomonadota > Gammaproteobacteria > Enterobacterales > Enterobacteriaceae > Citrobacter > Citrobacter sp. XY323. The sequence goes on along the minus strand of NZ_JANYUK010000024.1, from coordinate 6,472 downwards.
TCCATCAACTGCTGGATCATCCACTCCAGTTGGGAGAGTGTACGCAACACGCCGAAGCAAAGCTCCTGCAACAGTGCTTTGTCTTTATCGGCAACTTTTTGCTGCATGGCGGGCAGCACGTTGCTTAATGATTGTCCCTTTTCGACAACCTGTTCGACGGCCTGGGCCGCCATACTGCGTAAATTAAGATGTTTTTTCATAAGCGCAAAAATAAAAATGCCCGGAGATACCGGGCTTAAAGAGATGAACCGTCATACCAGACGGTTACCGGGTACAAACCATTCCCGGCGCGAATTAAGCAGATCCTGCGCGCTCATGGCTTTTTTACCGGCAGGTTGCAAAGAGACGAGATTCAGGATGCCGTCGCCCGTTGCGACCTGGATACCCTGTTTTGTCGCCTCAAGAATAGTGCCTGGTGCGGCCTGTGTGTTCGCTGTAATAACCGTAGCTTGCCAGACTTTCACTGGCTGGCCGTCGATTTCAAGCCAGCTCATTGGCCACGGGTTAAAGGCGCGGATACAGCGTTCCAACTGAGCGGCTGAAAGCGACCAGTCGATACGGGCCTCTTCTTTGCTGAGTTTTTCTGCATGCGTAACCAGTGATTCATCTTGAACAACAGGTTTTATCGTGCCAGCAGCCAGCTGTTTTAGCGTTTCAATCAGCCCCTGAGGTCCTAAATCTGCCAGCTTATCGTATAACGAACCGCTGGTATCTTCTGCAGTTATCGGGCAGGACAGCTTAAGCAACATATCACCGGTGTCGAGGCCAACATCCATCTGCATGATGGTCACACCAGTTTCGGCGTCGCCTGCCCACAGTGAGCGCTGGATTGGGGCTGCGCCACGCCAGCGTGGAAGCAGGGAACCGTGAACGTTGATACAACCCAGACGCGGCATTTCCAGTACGGCTTTTGGCAGTATCAGGCCATATGCTACCACTACCATCACGTCTGCGCGTAAATCAGCAACCAGCTGCTGGTTTTCCTGAGGACGAAGAGAGACGGGTTGGAAAACCGGTATCCCTTTTTCTTCCGCCAGCACTTTTACCGGGCTGGGCATCAGCTTTTTACCGCGTCCCGCCGGACGGTCCGGTTGGGTAAACACGCCAACGACGTTATGTCCAGAAGACAACAGCGCGTCGAGATGACGCGCTGCAAAGTCAGGTGTACCCGCAAAAATAATACGTAGTGAGTCTGACACGTTGATTCTTGTCCTTAAGCTCGGGCGTTCAGGCGGTCGAGTTTTTCAACTTTCTGACGAATGCGTTGTTGCTTCAACGGAGACAGATAATCGATAAACAGTTTACCGACCAGGTGATCCATTTCATGTTGAATGCAGATAGCCAGCAGGCCATCGGCTTCCAGTTCAAAAGATTTGCCGTTGCGATCGAGCGCACGAATTTTTACTTTCTCTGCGCGCGGTACTAACGCACGCTGTTCGGGAATAGACAGGCAGCCTTCTTCAATACCTGTTTCGCCGTCTTTTTCCAGCAGCTCTGGGTTAATGAGTACCAACTGCTCGTCGCGATTTTCAGAGACATCAATAACAATGATGCGCTGATGAATATCGACCTGAGTTGCTGCCAGACCGATACCTTCTTCGGCGTACATCGTTTCGAACATATCATCAACGATACGCTGAATTTCTGCATTCACTTCTTCGACCGGTTTTGCGACTTTGCGAAGGCGCTCGTCCGGAATATGTAACACTTGCAAAACTGACATAGTTATCCAGAGTTGTGTTCAGGAGTTGAAAAGATTATTACCTCTATTCTAGACAAAACCCCCTCTGATTGACAGCATCAGTGACCAATCGCAAAGATTGCCAGGACTGCTTGTGGCGGGGGAACAGGGATGACCAAAATCGAAATTTGGCTACGTTTAGCACAAGTGAATGAACTGTATGGTGATGAGATGGTGCGCGTTGCCCACTGGCTCAATACTCAGACGTGTATTAACAACGTGGTACTTCATCATGCTGGGCTCTCCCCCCGCCAGGCCCGGCGCTTTTTAACCTTTCCAGATCAGACGCTGGAAAAAACGCTGCGCTGGCTTGAACAGCCCAATCACCATTTTGTGGTTGCCGACAGCGAGCATTATCCGGCACAGCTCCGTGCAATTGAGGATTATCCTGGGGTGCTTTTTGTGGCAGGAAATCCCATATGCCTTAGCTCGTTTCAGGTTGCCGTCGTCGGTAGCCGACAGCACTCCTGGTATGGCGAACGCTGGGGGCGGTTGTTTTGTGAAAAGCTTGCAGCATGCGGCGTGACGATCACCAGCGGCCTGGCCCGGGGGATTGATGGTGTGGCGCACAATGCTGCGATAAACCGAGAGGGCACGAGTATTGCGGTGCTGGGAAATGGGCTTGAGACCATTCATCCACGACAGCATGTCCGTCTGGCTAAACGACTGATTGAGGCTGGAGGCGCACTGGTGTCTGAGTTCCCATTAGATACGCTTCCTTTGCCGCGCAATTTTCCCCGACGAAATCGCATTATTAGTGGTCTAAGTAAAGGAGTCCTGGTTGTAGAAGCTGCTCAGCGTAGCGGGTCACTGGTCACTGCGCGTTGCGCACTGGAACAAGGGCGGGAGGTTTTTGCGTTGCCTGGACCGATTGGAAGTCCGGGAAGTGAAGGTCCACATTGGCTTATTCAGCAGGGAGCCACGCTTGTGACGGCCCCAGAAGAAATTCTGGAAAATTTGCAATATGGGCTGCAATGGTTGCCAGATGAACCTGAAAAATCAATTTATTCGCCAGATCACGAAGAGGTGGCATTGCCATTTCCGGAGCTCCTGGCTAACGTAGGAGATGAGGTAACACCTGTTGACGTCGTCGCTGAACGTGCCGGCCAACCTGTGCCAGAGGTAGTGGCTCAACTGCTCGAACTGGAGTTAGCAGGATGGATCGCAGCTGTACCCGGCGGCTATGTCCGATTGAGGAGGGCATGCCATGTTCGACGTACTAATGTATTTGTTTGAGACATATATCCATAACGAAGCTGAGCTGCGTGTGGATCAGGACAAACTGGAACGGGATCTTACCGACGCTGGTTTTGATCGTGAAGACATCTACAACGCGTTACTTTGGCTGGAAAAGCTTGCTGATTATCAGGATGGTCTTGCCGAACCTATGCAGCTGGCATCTGATCCTCTTTCTATACGTATTTATACCGCAGAAGAGTGCGATCGACTGGATGCAAGCTGTAGAGGGTTCCTGCTATTCCTGGAACAGATTCAGGTGCTAAACCTCGAAACACGAGAAATGGTCATTGAGCGCGTACTCGCGCTGGATACGGCAGAGTTCGATCTGGAAGACCTGAAGTGGGTGATCCTGATGGTGCTTTTCAATATTCCTGGTTGTGAAAATGCCTATCAGCAAATGGAAGAATTACTCTTTGAAGTGAATGAAGGTATGCTGCATTAATCAATCTTCATTCAGTATGAGTTGTTATGGCTAAATCAGCACTGTTTACGGTGCGTAAAAACGAGCCCTGCCCACAATGCGGGGCTGAACTGGTTATTCGTTCCGGGAAACACGGTCCGTTTCTCGGTTGTTCACACTATCCAGAATGCGATTACATCCGTCCGCTGAAATCTTCCGCGGACGGACATATTGTCAAAGTTCTGGAGGGTAAGCTTTGTCCTGCATGTGGCGCCGAGCTGGTGCTGAGACAGGGAAGATTCGGGATGTTTATTGGATGCAGCGATTATCCAACGTGTGAACACACCGAACTTATCGACAAGCCAGATGAAACAGCAATAGTCTGTCCTCAATGCCAGACTGGCCACCTGGTTCAGCGGCGTTCCCGTTATGGCAAAACGTTTTACTCCTGCGATCGCTATCCGGAGTGCCAGTTTGTCATTAACTTCAAACCGTTAGCCGGAGAGTGTCCTGAGTGCCATTATCCGCTACTCATCGAAAAGAAAACCGCGCAGGGTGTGAAGCATTTCTGTGCCAGTAAACAATGTGGAAAGCCGTTCTCGGCGGAATAAAAAAGTGAATAATAACCTGCCCACAGGCCCTATCGCTGCTGCGATAGCGGTTCTGAAACAAGAAAAAGTCATCGCCTATCCAACAGAAGCTGTATTTGGTGTCGGCTGCGATCCCGACAGCGAAACGGCTGTTACCCGTCTGTTGGAGCTAAAACAACGCCCAGTCGATAAAGGCTTAATTTTGATTGCGGCAAATTTTGACCAGCTCAAGCCCTATATTGACGATAGCACGCTTACTGATGCTCAACGTGAGGCTGTGTTCGCTCGCTGGCCTGGTCCTGTCACCTTCGTTTTCCCTGCGCCTGTGACTACGCCTCGTTGGTTGACCGGTCGTTTTGACTCGCTGGCCGTGCGAGTCACCGATCATCCGCTGGTGGTTGCATTGTGCCAGGCTTATGGCAAACCGTTAGTCTCCACCAGTGCTAATTTGAGTGGCTTACCGCCTTGCAGAACGGTAGAGGAAGTCCGCGCGCAGTTTGGTACAGACTTTCCCGTAGTTGAAGGGCAGACCGGAGGGCGTTTGAATCCTTCGGAGATCCGTGATGCTCTGACCGGTGAACAGTTTCGACAGGGGTAATATGAAAGAAGCCTATGCTGTTTTTGGTAATCCGATAGCGCACAGTAAATCGCCCTTTATTCATCAGCAATTTGCAGAGCAGTTGAAAATTGATCATTCCTATGGACGTGTACTGGCACCTATCAATGATTTTGTGAATACGCTGAATGCCTTTTTTGCTGAGGGTGGGAAGGGGGCAAATGTCACTGTGCCTTTTAAAGAAGAGGCGTTTGCGCGTGCCGATGAATTAACGGAGCGGGCATCGCTTGCTGGAGCGGTCAACACTCTTAAACGACTTGAGGATGGGCGTTTACTGGGAGATAACACGGATGGTATCGGCTTATTAAGCGATCTTGAACGTTTATCTTTCATTCGCCCCGGATCACGAGTTCTGTTGATTGGTGCCGGTGGCGCATCCCGTGGGGTTTTATTACCTCTTCTTTCTCTGGATTGTGCGGTAACCATCGTTAACCGTACTGCTTCGCGCGCAGAAGAACTGGCACAAATCTTCTCCCATACCGGCAGTGTGCAGGCGGTGGGAATGGACGAGCTTGATAATTACAGTTTTGATTTAATTATTAATGCGACATCCAGCGGAATTAGCGGTGAGGTACCAGCCATTCCGACATCGCTTATTCACTCCTCTGTCTATTGCTATGACATGTTTTATCAGCAAGGGAATACACCGTTCCTTTCCTGGTGTGCTGAACATGGGGCGAAACAGTATGCCGATGGTCTGGGGATGCTGGTGGGACAAGCAGCGCACGCCGTTTTACTCTGGCATGGTGTATTGCCACAGATTGAGCCCGTCATCAAAAGCATGCAACAGGAAATGTCGGCATGAATCAGGCGATCCAGTTTCCCGATCGAGAAGAATGGCGGACGGATATTAGCGCCGTTGTTTTCCCGGCGTTGGTCCATGGTATGCAGTTAACATGCGCTATATCAGGGGAGACGTTGGCGTCCCGCTTTGGCGGCTGCACGCCTGAACAATGGCTGGAAACCTTTCAACAGCATCGCTGGGACCTGGAAGAAGAGGCCGAAGCATTGATCCAGGACCAGCAGGAAAACTCTCAGGGTTGGGTTTGGTTACTCTGATTTAAATACTCATCTTTCCATTTAACGTAGTTGTTAGCAGAGTATTTTAAGCCTACTTTCTCTTCGTCACTTAATGGCCGGATCTGTTTAACCGGACTACCCAGGTACAGATATCCACTCTCCAGGCGTTTGTTTTGCGGCACCAGGCTTCCTGCCCCAATCATAACGTCGTCTTCTACCACTACGCCGTCCAGTAAAATTGATCCCATACCGACCAATACGCGGTTGCCAATGATGCAGCCGTGTAGCATGACTTTATGACCGACCGTCACATCCTCACCCACGATCAATGGATTACCTTGCGGATTAGATGTGGATTTATGTGTGACATGGAGAACGCTGCCGTCCTGAATGTTTGTACGGGCGCCGATTTGTACATAGTTGACGTCGCCACGAATCGCAACCAACGGCCAAATCCCGACGTCATCAGCCAAACGAGTATCACCAATGACGACGCTACTGGTGTCGATCATCACGCGTTTTCCGATCTGTGGGAAAAGATCCTTATAAGGACGTAATACATCAGACATGTTTACCTCAATGAAAATAGAGCAGTAATGAAGACTTTGGTTGGATTATTGAGACTGTGCAAGTGATTTAGCTATCAAAAATCAGCCAAATTGCGCAGGAATATAGCGAAAGGGGTGAAAAACAAGCACTCAGCAAAAAAGATCCAAAAAATACTTGTGCTAAAAAATGGGATCCCTATAATGCGCCTCCATCGACACGGCGGATGTGAATCACTTCACGCAAACAGCCGGTTCGGTTGAAGAGAAAAACCTGAAAATGAGGGTTGACTCTGAAAGAGGAAAGCGTAATATACGCCA
>NZ_JANYUK010000023.1:0-46292 GCF_025106035.1 Citrobacter sp. XY323 | reverse complement strand
CGCTGACCCGGCGGTTTGTAATCCGTTGTTCCGTGTCAGTGGAGGCGCATTATAGGGAGTTATTTCAGGCTGACAAGTTAAAAATACAAAAAACTTATCAAGCGGCTACTTTTCAACCGTTACATTGCTTTTCGCTTTGTTTTTAAACAAAAACGAGCCCCGCAGGGCTCGTTTATTGTCATTTTGTGACTTACTGCACTGCCACAATGCGATCGTCATTCACTTCCAGCCGAATCGTTTTGCCAGGAATCAGCTCACCAGACAGAATTTGCTGCGCCAGCGGGTTTTCGATCTGTTGCTGGATAGCACGTTTGAGTGGACGTGCGCCATACACCGGATCGTAACCATTCGCACTCAGCAGTTTAAGCGCCTCGTCAGAGATATGGATTTCATAGCCACGCTCTTCCAGACGTTTATACAGACGTTGCAGTTGGATCTGTGCAATAGAAGCAATGTGCTGCTCACCCAACGGATGGAATACAACAACTTCATCTATACGGTTGATGAATTCCGGGCGGAAATTATGGCTCACGACGCCCAGGACCATATCCTTCATGTGGCCGTAGTCCAGCTCACCGAAGCGTTCCTGAATCAGATCGGACCCCAGGTTCGAGGTCATGATGACAACCGTATTACGGAAGTCGACCGTTCTCCCCTGCCCGTCAGTCAGACGACCATCGTCAAGCACCTGCAACAGAATATTGAACACATCCGGGTGCGCTTTCTCCACTTCATCCAGCAGAATGACAGAGTAAGGACGGCGACGTACCGCTTCTGTCAGATATCCACCTTCCTCATAGCCGACATATCCCGGAGGCGCCCCGACCAGACGAGACACCGAGTGTTTCTCCATAAACTCGGACATATCGATACGCACCATGGCATCGTCACTGTCGAACATAAAGTTTGCCAGCGCTTTGCACAGTTCAGTTTTACCGACACCGGTTGGGCCGAGGAACAAGAATGAACCAATCGGGCGATTTGGATCGGACAAGCCAGCACGGCTACGACGGATGGCGTTAGAAACGGCTTCCACCGCTTCGTTCTGGCCAATCACGCGGCTGTGCAACTGCTGCTCCATACGCAACAGTTTTTCCCGTTCGCCTTCCAGCATGCGAGCAACCGGGATACCGGTCCAGCGCGCCAGCACTTCTGCAATTTCTGCATCCGTGACTTTATTACGCAGCAGACGCATGGTTTTGCCTTCAGACTGGGTGGCTGCTTCCAGTTGTTTTTCCAGTTCAGGAATTTTGCCGTACTGCAGTTCAGACATCCGCGCCAGATCGCCGACGCGACGCGCCTGTTCGATGGCGATTTTCGCCTGCTCCAACTCAGCCTTGATAGTTTGCGTTCCCGATAGGGATGCTTTTTCAGCTTTCCACTCTTCTTCTAATTCAGAATACTGGCGCTCTTTATCGTCCAGCTCTTCGTTGAGCATCTCGAGACGTTTTTTACTCGCCTCATCAGACTCTTTCATTAATGCCTGCTGTTCCAGTTTGAGCTGGATAATCCGGCGGTCGAGTCTGTCGAGTTCCTCCGGCTTGGAGTCAATCTGCATACGAATGCTGGATGCCGCCTCATCGATAAGGTCGATAGCTTTGTCCGGCAACTGACGATCGGCAATATAGCGATGAGACAGCGTAGCTGCCGCAACAATCGCCGGGTCAGTGATCTGCACATGGTGGTGCAGCTCATAACGTTCTTTCAGGCCACGCAGAATCGCGATGGTGTCTTCTACTGAAGGTTCGGCTACAAATACTTTCTGGAAACGACGTTCCAGTGCCGCATCTTTTTCGATGTACTGGCGATATTCATCAAGCGTTGTTGCGCCTACACAGTGCAGTTCCCCGCGTGCCAGCGCAGGTTTCAGCATGTTCCCGGCGTCCATTGCGCCATCGGCTTTACCCGCCCCAACCATGGTATGCAACTCATCAATAAACAGGATGACATTGCCTTCCTGTTTCGAGAGATCGTTCAGCACGCCTTTTAAGCGTTCTTCAAACTCACCACGATATTTGGCCCCAGCCACCAGCGCGCCCATATCCAGCGCCAGCACACGGCGACCTTTTAAGCCTTCCGGCACTTCACCATTGATAATTCGTTGGGCCAGCCCTTCAACGATGGCCGTTTTACCAACACCTGGTTCGCCGATTAACACCGGGTTATTTTTAGTACGCCGCTGCAGTACCTGAATGGTACGGCGAATTTCTTCATCACGCCCGATAACCGGATCGAGTTTGCCCTGCTCGGCACGTTCGGTCAGGTCGACGGTATATTTTTTCAAGGCCTGACGTTGGTCTTCAGCCCCCTGGTCATTCACGCTTTCACCTCCACGCATTTGTTCAATTGCCTGAGTGATATTCGCGGTCGTCGCACCTGCTGATTTTAGTAAATCGGTCAGCGTACCGCGTGACTCAAGCGCCGCCAGTACGAACAGTTCTGACGAAATAAAGTTGTCCCCACGTTTTTGCGCCAGCTTGTCGCAAAGATTCAGTACACGCACCAGATCCTGAGAAGGCTGCACATCACCGCCGGTACCTTCTACCTGCGGCAACCGGCTCAACGCCTGGTCAATGGCTGTACGTAACTGGCCAGCATTAATGCCAGCAGACGTTAATAAAGGACGTACCGATCCCCCTTCCTGATTCAGCAAGGCGCTCATTAGATGAAGTGGTTCGATGAATTGATTGTCGTGCCCCAATGCGAGTGACTGGGCATCGGCAAGAGCAAGCTGGAATTTATTAGTAAGACGATCCAGACGCATAACTCCTCCCATAACAGGTCAAAATTGCTACTGGAGATTAAATGAGGTCATCCCTCAATTATTCAAGGTGAATGACCTGAATTATGTGAAAAGAAAATTACACGTACCGGATCGTCTTGATTCTTTAGGTTATATCAGCCAAATAAAACTTGCCATACGACCCGTGGTATTGTCGCGACGATAAGAGAAGAACATCTCACTTTCGCTGAAGGTGCAACGGTCGCCACCGTAGATGTTCTCTACTCCGATATTTGCCAGACGCTGACGCGCAAGCTGGTAAATATTCGCCAGATATTTATCACCATGCGGTACAAATGCGAGGTCCGCTTGCGGATCTTTCGCCATGAACGCTGCGCGAACTTCTGCTCCCACTTCAAACGCGTTCGGGCCAATCGCCGGGCCTAGCCAGGCAATAATGTTTTCAGGTTTGTCGGCAAAACACGCTACCGTCTCTTCCAGCACGCCGGCGCATAATCCGCGCCAACCCGCATGTGCCGCCGCGACTTCCGTTCCAGCGCGATTGCAAAACAGCACTGGCAGACAGTCGGCCGTCATCACTGCACACACGGTGCCCGGCGTATTGCTGTAAGAAGCATCCGCACGTTTGGAGGCGTAAGGCTCGCCGGTCAGTTTCAGGACATCCTTACCGTGGACCTGCTCCAGCCAGACTGGCTTTGACGGCAGATTGCCCGCAGCAAACAGCCGCTTGCGGTTCTCTTCAACATGCTCCGGGTTGTCCCCGCAATGGGCGCCCAGATTCAGCGAATCATAAGGCGGCATGCTAACACCGCCAATACGGGTAGAACTACACGCCACAACACCTTGCGGTATCGGCCACTGCGGGACAATTAGCTTACTCATAGCCAGGCAATATCATCCTTATGTTCTTCGAAATCAGCGCGCATCACTTCAATCAATTGCACCATATCTTGTGGAATAGGTGCGTGCCATTCCATTTCGATACCTGAAATTGGGTGATATAAACGCAGCATAGTCGCGTGCAGCGCCTGACGATCGAACTTACGCAGAACGGAGATAAATTCGTCAGAAGCGCCTTTCGGTGGACGCGGACGACCGCCGTAGACCTGATCGCCCACCAGCGGATGGGTGATATGCGCCATGTGCACGCGGATCTGGTGCGTACGTCCGGTTTCCAGACGCAGCCGCAGACGCGTGTGCACACGGAAGTGTTCCATTATGCGATAGTGCGTCACCGCCGGTTTCCCCATTGGGTGTACCGCCATGTGCGTACGCTTGGTCGGGTGGCGGCTAATCGGTTCCTCAACGGTTCCGCCTGCCGTCATATGACCAATCGCCACGGCTTCGTACTCACGGGTAATTTCACGCAGTTGCAGCGACTCCACCAGACGCGTTTGCGCCGGAACGGTTTTTGCCACCACCATTAATCCGGTCGTGTCTTTATCCAGACGGTGCACGATACCAGCACGTGGAACATCCGCGATTGGCGGGTAGTAATGCAGTAATGCATTCAATACCGTGCCATCAGGATTACCGGCCCCCGGATGCACTACGAGGTCACGGGGTTTGTTGATGACAAGAATATCGTCATCTTCATAAACGATATCCAGTGGGATATCCTGAGGTTCAAAACGAACCTCTTCATCAATTTCTGCAGTGATGGAGACGCGCTCTCCACCCAACACTTTTTCTTTCGGTTTATCGCAAAGATTGCCATTTACCAGTACGCGCTGGTCAAGGATCCATTCTTTTATGCGCGATCGCGAATAATCAGGGAACAATTCGGCCAAAGCCTGATCTAAGCGTTGACCGAGCTGATTTTCGGAGACTGTTGCGGTGAGTTCTACTCGTTGTGCCATAAACTGCTTCTTCGTTTAACGTTGGGTTTTACGGCTTTGCCGTTTAATATAGTGTGCTATTGTAGCTGGTCTTAACCGGGAGCAGGAACAGAGAATCTCCCGTAAAACATTTTGAGGAAAGTCAAAACGTCATGACGCGCATGAAATATCTGGTGGCAGCAGCCACGTTGAGCCTGTTTTTGGCGGGTTGCTCTGGTTCAAAGGAAGAGGTGCCCGATAATCCGCCAAATGAAATCTACGCGACTGCTCAGCAAAAGCTGCAGGACGGTAACTGGAAACAGGCAATAACGCAATTAGAAGCGTTGGATAACCGTTATCCATTTGGACCGTATTCTCAGCAGGTGCAATTAGATCTCATCTACGCCTACTACAAAAACGCCGATCTGCCACTTGCTCAGGCTGCCATCGATCGTTTTATTCGTCTTAACCCGACACACCCTAACATTGATTATGTCATGTATATGCGTGGCCTGACCAATATGGCGTTGGATGATAGCGCACTGCAAGGATTCTTTGGTGTTGATCGCAGCGATCGCGATCCGCAACATGCCCGAGCTGCGTTTAATGACTTTTCCAAACTGGTACGTGGCTATCCGAACAGCCAGTACACCACTGACGCCACCAAACGTCTGGTATTCCTGAAAGACCGTCTGGCGAAGTATGAATATTCCGTTGTGGAATACTACACTGCCCGCGGTGCATGGGTTGCCGTGGTAAACCGTGTGGAAGGCATGCTGCGCGACTTCCCGGATACCCAGGCAACACGCAATGCCCTGCCGTTAATGGAAAATGCTTATCGCCAGATGCAGATGAATGCGCAGGCAGAAAAAGTAGCGAAAATCATTGCCGCCAACAGCAGCAATACCTGATTTATCTCAGAATGCAAACGGCAGCCCAAAGGCTGCCGTTTTTTTATCCGTAAACGTCACAACTGAAGCGGTTTAGCTGCAACGCATCTCATCAAATATGGCCTGCTTTCAGGTATTCCTCAAGTAAAAAATCGCTTGTTCCTGCGGTGCCTCACAAAAAGGTTTTCTTGACAAAAAGCGACAAAAAAATGTGATTAATATCACACATTTTGACATTAGGAACGGTATGCTGGAATCACCAAGACGGGAAAGACAAGAGGTAAAATTTATGACAATGAACATTACCAGTAAACAAATGGAAATTACTCCGGCAATTCGCCAGCATGTCGCAGACCGTCTCGCCAAACTCGAAAAATGGCAAACTCATCTGATTAATCCACATATCATTCTGTCTAAGGAGCCGCAGGGTTTCATTGCTGATGCCACCATCAATACACCGAACGGACATCTGGTCGCCAGCGCAAAACACGAGGATATGTACACCGCAATTAACGATTTGATCAACAAGCTGGAACGGCAGCTCAATAAAGTGCAGCACAAAGGCGAAGCCCGTCGTGCAACAACTTCAGTCAAAGACGCCAACTTCGTCGAAGCAGAAGAAGAGTAGTCCCTTACATTGAGTGTATCGCCAACGCGCCTCCGGGCGCGTTTTTTGTTGACAGGGTGAAAACAGTACGGGTACTTTACTGACGTAGCCAAAGGAAAATTACATGAAACTTGTCCCGTTCTTCTTCGCATTCTTTTTTACCTTCCCCTGAATGGGAGGCGTTTCGTCGTGTGATAAAGAATGCGAAGACGAACAATAAGGCCTCCCACAACGGGGGGCCTTTTTTATTGATAAATTGATAACAAGAAAGGCAACACTATGACATCGGATAACCCATTGCTGGCGCTGCGCGATAAGATCAGCACGCTGGATGAAAAATTACTGGCCCTGCTGGCTGAGCGACGTGGACTGGCCGTAGAAGTTGGCAAAGCTAAGCTCCTTTCACATCGTCCAGTTCGTGATATCGACCGTGAGCGCGATCTGTTGGACCGACTGATTCAGCTTGGCAAAGCACATCATCTTGATGCTCACTACATCACTCGCCTGTTCCAGCTCATAATCGAAGACTCCGTCCTGACTCAGCAGGCACTGCTCCAGCAGCATCTGAACAAAATTAACCCGCACTCAGCACGCGTAGCTTTCCTCGGGCCAAAAGGGTCATATTCTCATCTTGCCGCACGTCAGTATGCTGCCCGCCATTTTGAACAATTTATAGAAAGCGGCTGCGCGAAATTTGCCGATATCTTTAATCAGGTCGAAACCGGACAAGCAGACTATGCAGTGGTTCCGATTGAAAACACCAGTTCCGGTGGGATTAACGACGTTTACGACCTGCTACAGCACACCAGCCTGTCTATCGTTGGCGAGATGACTATCACGATTGACCACTGCCTACTGGTGTCCGGCACGACAGATCTCGAGACCATTGAAACGGTATATAGCCATCCGCAGCCATTCCAGCAGTGCAGCAAATTCCTGAGTCGTTACCCGCACTGGAAGATTGAGTACACCGAAAGCACCTCGGCGGCGATGGAAAAAGTTGCGCAGGCTAACTCACCGCGCGTGGCGGCTCTGGGGAGCGAAGCCGGAGGCGTACTATACGGTTTGCAGGTTCTCGAGCATATCGAAGCTAATCAGACGCAAAACATCACCCGCTTCGTGGTACTGGCGCGCAAGGCAATCAATGTTTCCGATCAGGTGCCAGCAAAAACCACGTTGCTGATGGCGACAGGACAACAAGCCGGTGCGCTGGTAGAAGCTCTGCTGGTACTGCGCAACCATAATCTGATTATGACTAAACTGGAGTCACGCCCGATTCACGGCAATCCGTGGGAAGAAATGTTTTATCTTGATATCCAGGCCAACCTGGAATCACCCCAGATGCAAAAAGCATTGAAGGAGTTAGGTGAGATTACGCGCTCGATGAAAGTACTTGGCTGCTATCCAAGTGAGAATGTGGTGCCGGTCGATCCAAGCTAACGTTTGACAATGCCGGATGGCGCTACGCTTATCCGGCATTCTATTTAGCCGATCCTTGTATGACTGATACAACGCATCAGCGTTGCCATCAAGCATCGTATTTATTGGCGACTATCGTTAGCCTGGCGCAACAAAGTACGGCTTTCGTTCTGGAAGCGTTTCGCATAATCACCAAACCAGTGCTCCACCTTACGGAAGCTGTCGATGAACGCTTGCTTATCGCCCTGCTCCAGTAAACCGATCGCCTCACCAAAACGTTGGTAGTAGCGTTTGATCAGCGCAAGGTTACTCTCAGACGACATAATGATATCGGCATAGAGCTGCGGATCCTGGGCAAACAGACGTCCGACCATCGCCAGTTCAAGGCGATAAATCGGCGAAGAGAGTGCCAGTAACTGCTCCAGTTGAACATTCTCTTCCGCTAAATGCAGACCGTAAGCAAAGGTCGCAAAGTGACGCAATGCCTGAATAAATGCCATGTTCTGGTCGTGTTCAACAGCACTGATCCGATGCAGTCGCGCCCCCCACACCTGAATCTGTTCCAGAAACCACTGATAAGCTTCCGGCTGACGTCCGTCACACCAGACGACAACCTGCTTTGCCAGACTGCCGCTGTCCGGGCCAAACATGGGGTGTAATCCCACCACCGGGCCGTCGTGCGCCGCCAGCATCGCCTGCAAAGGACCATTTTTCACCGAAGCCAGATCCACCAGGATGCAGTCGGACGGCAGACGCGGTAATTTGGCGATCACCTGCTCAGTGACGTGGATCGGCACGCTGACGATCACCATGCCAGCATCAGAGACCATCTCCGGCGCACGATCCCAGTCCTGCTGTTCCAGGATCCGTACCTGATAACCTGACAGGGTGAGCATTTTTTCGAACAGACGTCCCATCTGACCGCCGCCGCCGACAATCACCACCGGTCGCAGAGAAGGACAAAGCGTTTTAAATCCTTTGTCGTTCTCACTGGAGTAAGACTCGCGCATAACCCGGCGCAGCACATCTTCAATCAGGTCCGGCGGCACGCCAAGGGCTTCCGCTTCCGTCCGGCGGGAGGCCAGCATAGAGGCTTCCCGTTCCGGCACGTAGATAGGCAGCCCAAAGCGGCTTTTTACTTCACCGACTTCGGCCACCAGCTCCAGGCGACGTGCCAGTAAACCCAGCAGCGCCTTGTCGACTTCATCAATTTGATCGCGTAATGCGGTCAATTCAGCAACCATAACCAACCTCTTATGCTACACGCGCCGACAGCTGGCCGTTTAAATCCTGGCTAATTTCACGCAGTAGCGCATCCGTCATTTCCCAGCTAATGCAGGCATCAGTTACAGACACGCCGTATTTCATTTCGCTACGCGGCTGTTCAGAAGACTGGTTGCCTTCGTGAATATTACTTTCAATCATCAAGCCAATGATCGAGCGATTGCCATCTTTGATTTGTGCAATCACGGATTCAGCCACGGCAGGCTGGCGGCGGTAATCTTTATTGGAGTTACCATGACTGCAATCTACCATCAGAGAAGGTCGTAGTCCCGCCTGCTCCATCTCTTTTTCGCACTGGGCGACATCTGCCGGGCTGTAGTTCGGCGCTTTACCACCGCGCAGGATCACGTGACCGTCTGGGTTACCCTGAGTTTGCAGCAGTGCAACCTGTCCGGCCTGGTTAATACCAACAAAGCGGTGCGACTGTGCCGCCGCGCGCATCGCGTTAATGGCGGTCGCCAGGCTACCGTCAGTACCGTTCTTAAAGCCGACCGGCATCGAAAGACCGGAAGCCATTTCGCGGTGAGTCTGCGATTCCGTGGTACGCGCACCGATTGCAGACCAGCTAAACAGATCGCCCAGGTATTGCGGGCTATTGGGATCCAGCGCTTCAGTTGCCAGCGGAAGTCCCATATTCACCAGTTCAAGCAGCAGCTGACGCGCAATTTTC
Organism: Citrobacter sp. XY323; assembly: GCF_025106035.1. Lineage (NCBI taxonomy): Bacteria > Pseudomonadati > Pseudomonadota > Gammaproteobacteria > Enterobacterales > Enterobacteriaceae > Citrobacter > Citrobacter sp. XY323. Next base: position 36,862 of record NZ_JANYUK010000023.1, on the reverse strand, counting down.
AGGCCGGCTTCAACATCAAAAGAGCCATCCATATTAGGATCGTTAATTAACCCTTTCCAGCCGACGGTGGTACGGGGCTTTTCAAAATAGACGCGCATCACCAGGTAGAGGCTATCGCTGACCTCTGCGGCAAGGGCTTTAAACCGACGAGCGTACTCAATAGCCATTTCAGGATCGTGAATGGAACACGGGCCACATACCACCAGCAGGCGCGGATCGCGACCAGAGATAATATCTGAAATGGTTTTGCGTGACTGGGAGATTTGCGCTTCTTGCGCCTGGCTCAGCGGGAATTCAGCTTTCAGCTGCTCCGGAGTCATCAGAACCTGTTCGTCGGTAATATGTACGTTGTTCAGCGCGTCTTTTTGCATGGTGGTGATCCTGTTTAGCTCGTTTGCGATAGTTGATCCTCAGCGAGGAGGTGATAACGATAACACAACAGGTAAAGATTTCAATCCACAAACCGTAAATTTTAATTTACAACATACACTTTAATGACAGAATACGCCCTCCATTTCGTACATTAAAATTTACACCATCCGGTAGTGAGATCCACTATGCTTAAAAAAACGAGGGAGTACAGGCAATGAAGCAACTCATCAGCACCCTATTTCTATTACTTCTTAGCGGATGTCAGATAGATCCTTATACCCACGCCCCCACATGGACGGGAACCGCCTGGTACGACGCCGGAATACAAGATGCCATTTCGGGGTATGCCGTTAAAGATAATGAAACTCTTGCCGACAACTACAATGACCCCGAAGTCGATCGTACGGAATATCTTAAGGGTTATGCCGAGGGACAACGTAAAATCTGCCAGCCGGATTTTGTTTACGCCAGAGGTTTGACCGGGAAAACCTTTCCCTCAAGTTGTGATACGGTCGAAAATATTGACCAGTTACACAGTGCCTGGCAAAAAGGAGCAAATGAAGGTGCTGCCTCAATAAGATTAAATTAAACAATAGCTTATATTTTATAAAGCACTAAGACTTAACTTAAATTACTAATAGCTTTCCACCTGGCATAATGACGGCTTAGGAAAATAATGTTATTTTGTCCTAAATAATCTTGAATGTATTTCGACGTTTTACGGCAAACGCTGGTAGGTAACTATTCATGAGCTATTCTTACCGACTCATACTTCTACTGGCACTGCTCCTGACCGGATTACCGCTGTACGCCCAAAGCGTTACGGAAGAAGCAAAATCTGTACGCGCTATGGTTTCCGGCATCGTCAGTTATACGCGCTGGCCTGCACTGTCCGGGCCCCCCAAACTGTGTATTTTCTCTTCATCGCGTTTTTCCAGTGTCCTGGGAGATACCAGTGCCGGAGCATTACCCTATCTTCCCGTCATCATTCGTACGGAACAAGAAATATTAGTTTCGCAGTGTGATGGCTTTTATTTTGGAAAAGAATCCCCTACTTATCAGGTGGAATTAAAGAATAAATATCCGTCTAAGGCATTGCTATTAATTGCCGAACAGAACCCCGAATGCGTTATTGGCAGCGCCTTTTGCCTCATAATTAAAGATGAAGATGTGAGATTTTCCGTAAATATGGATTCCCTTTCACGCAGTGGCGTAAGGGTCAGTCCGGACGTATTAATGCTTGCACGGAATCAGAAGCATGGATAAGGGCCATTCTCCCATAACACGCCCGACGTTTAAGCGGACATTACGGCGTATCAGCATAATCAGCGTTCTGGTAACTATGACGCTGATCTGGCTGCTGCTCAGCATTTCTTCGGTGCTGGCATTGAGACAGTATGCGCAAAAGAACCTGGATCTGACCGCAGCAACTATGACCCGCACGCTTGAAGCAGCATTAGTTTTTTCTGATGGCGTCGCGGCCACTGAAACGCTGGCAGCACTGGGCCAGCAGGGGCAATTTTCCGTTGCAGAAGTTCGTAATAAAAACCAGAAGGTGATCGCCACCTGGCGCTATAACGCGCAGGATACCACTGAAAAAATCAGCGGACTTATCAGCCACTGGCTGTTTCCCCAACCGGTCACTCAACCTATTTTGCATAATGGCAACGTCATCGGCGAAGTACGATTGACTGCGCGCGATAGCGTTATCAGCCATTTCATCTATTTGTCGCTGGCCGTCCTTACCGGGTGCATTCTGTTGGCCTCTGGCATTGCATTAATGCTCACTCGTTATTTACATAATGGCGTCGTGGAAGCCCTGCAAAATATAACCGAGGTGGTACATGATGTTCGTACCAACCGTAACTTTTCACGGCGCGTTTCAGAAGAGCGCATTGAAGAGTTTCACCTTTTTGCCCAGGATTTTAATAGTCTGCTGGACGAGATGGAGGAGTGGCAACTTAAACTGCAGGCAAAGAACGCCCAGCTTTTGCGTACGGCGCTACACGATCCGCTGACCGGACTGGCGAATCGCGCCGCATTTCGCAGCAGCATTAACGCCCTGATGAATGACCATGCCGCTCACAGCAGCTCCGCACTGTTATTCCTTGATGGTGATAATTTTAAATTTATTAATGATACCTGGGGCCACGCAGCGGGGGATCGGGTCCTGATTGAAGTTGCAAACAGGCTGTCCGAGTTTGGTGGTAATCGACATCACCCCTACAGACTTGGCGGCGATGAGTTCGCTATGGTGCTGTACAGCGTTCACTCTGAATACGAAGTTCAGCGGATCTGCGCGGCACTGTCACACGAGTTTAACCGACCTTTTGACCTGCATAACGGTCATCAGGCAAGCATGACACTCAGCATTGGTTTTGCGCTGACGTGGGAACATGCCTCTGCTGAGAAATTACAAGAACTTGCCGATAAAAATATGTATCAGGCCAAAAATTTGCGTTCTGAACGCATTATTAAAAAATAAGGACTTACACATGCTAAAACGTCTATCATCCCCGTTTCTTCTGCTTTTACTGATTTTGGCAGGCTGTCAGGCACCTCAGGGAAAATTTACCCCGGAGCAAATTGCAGCCATGAAATCGTACGGATTTACCGAAGCTTCCGGAGACTGGTCTCTTGGTCTGTCTGACAACATCCTGTTTGACAAAAACGACTATAAGCTCCGCCCTGAAAGTGAAAAGCAGATCCAGGAAATGGCATCCAAACTGGCAGCTACCGGGTTAAACCATGCGCGTATGGATGGTCATACCGATAACTACGGCGAAGACAGCTACAACGAAGCGCTGTCGCTCAAACGCGCGAATGTGGTTGCCGATGCGTGGGCACAGGGCGCCAACATTCCCCGCACTAATCTGACAACGCAGGGACTCGGGAAGAAATACCCGATCGCCAGTAATCAGACGTCAAAAGGTCGTGCTGAAAACCGCCGGGTTGCAGTCGTGATCGCTACGCCGTAAAAGTCCTCAACTGGCTGCGCGCCGCGCAGCCATCCAATTGCAATAAAACAAAAGAGTAAGGTCGGAATAAAAAAAGGGCCAGCCTTTCGGCCAGCCCTTTTCTAACAGGATGTCGCTTGCGCGAATCTTAGTTAAGACGCTCTTTGATACGAGCAGACTTACCAGTGCGCTCACGCAGGTAGTACAGTTTAGCTTTACGAACAGCACCACGACGTTTAACAGCAATGCTGTCAACTACCGGAGAGTGAGTCTGGAAGACACGCTCAACGCCTTCGCCGTTGGAAATTTTACGAACAGTGAATGCAGAGTGCAGACCGCGGTTACGAATAGCGATAACCACGCCCTCGAATGCCTGCAGACGTTTTTTGGAACCTTCAACAACCCATACTTTCACTTCCACGGTATCACCCGGACGGAAGGAAGGTACGTCCTGCTTCATCTGCTCTTGTTCAAGTTGCTTAATAATGTTGCTCATAATTTAATCTCTTATCCTGGGTAAACTGATATTTGGGGGTCTCAGACCAGCCCATCATGTTTATGCTGCTGTTGTGCGTGTTCCGTTTTGAACTCCGCCAGCAACCTTGCTTGCTCTTCAGTCAGAGCCAGGTTTTCCAGAAGTTCAGGTCTTCTAAGCCAGGTCCGGCCCAGCGACTGTTTTAAACGCCAGCGACGTATCTCAGCGTGGTTCCCCGACAGTAACACTGCCGGTACTTCCATCTGTTCTAACACTTCAGGTCGGGTATAGTGCGGGCAATCCAGCAACCCATCAGCAAACGAATCTTCGATTGCCGAAGCTTCATGACCCAGAACTCCCGGAATAAACCGAGAAACGGAGTCGATCAGCGTCATTGCCGGTAACTCACCACCGCTGAGAACGTAATCGCCGATTGACCATTCTTCGTCAATTTCGGTTTGAATCACGCGCTCATCTATTCCTTCATAGCGACCACACACCAGAATCAGCTTTTGATTCGTGGCCAGTTCGCTAACGCCCGCTTGATCAAGCTTGCGTCCCTGAGGTGACAGATAAATCACCTTTGCGCCTTCACCAGCCGCAGCTTTTGCTGCATGAATGGCGTCCCGTAAAGGTTGCACCATCATTAACATCCCCGGTCCGCCGCCGTAAGGACGATCGTCCACGGTACGGTGCCGGTCATGAGTAAAGTCACGAGGACTCCAGCTCTGGATGTTCAGCAGGCCATTTTTTACTGCCCGGCCAGTTACCCCGTAATCGGTAATTGCGCGGAACATTTCTGGAAACAGGCTAACGATACCTATAAACACAAGCCAATCCCCATAACGCCGACTTTTACCGTTTATCCGGTGGTTTAAAAACCAGGATCCCAATCTACTTCGATAGTACGAGTAGCGAGATCGACTTTCTTGATAACCTGCCCATCGAGGAACGGTACAAGACGTTCCTTGATACCAAACGCATCTTTCAGGTTTGCCTTAATGACAATGACGTCATTCGAACCGGTTTCCATCATATCGACGACTTTACCGAGATCGTAACCTTCAGTGGTCACTACCTGGCAGCCCATAAGGTCTTTCCAGTAGTAGGAACCATCTTCCAGCGCTGGCAACTGCGAGGAATCCACGACAATTTCGCAATTAGTCAGTAGATTCGCCGAATCACGATCGTCAACGCCTTTCAGCTTGATGATCAGATCCTGATTGTGGTGCTTCCAGCTTTCCAGCTGTACTTGCTGCCACTGACCCGCCTTCTGGATAAACCAGGGCTGATAGTCAAAAATGCTTTCGGCGTCTTCAGTGGAAGAAAACACTCTGAGCCAACCACGGATACCGTAAGAAGACCCCATTTTCCCCAAAACGATGGGTTCCACAGGAGCCTGCGCGGCGAGTTGCTTGCTCATCATGACCACCGTGACAGATTAAGCTGCTTTGTTTGCTGCTTTGATCAGCGTAGCTACGCGATCAGAAATAGTCGCGCCCTGGCCAACCCAGTGAGCGATGCGATCCAGATCCAGGCGAGTGCCTTCTTCTTTTTCGCTAGCGATTGGGTTAAAGAAGCCAACGCGCTCGATGAAGCGACCGTTGCGTGCATTACGGCTGTCGGTAACAACAACCTGGTAGAACGGACGCTTTTTAGCGCCGTGACGAGCTAAACGAATAGTAACCATAACATCCTCTTGTGTGAATAAAACACCCAGGCCCCATCGAGGAACGGAGCCCGGGTGTCATATTAAAAGCCCGAAAATTTTACTGATTTCTGGGAAAAAAGCAATCAACATGTGATGAGGCTTTATACCAGGGCGTTACCATTGCAGCCAGTTTGGCGTCGGCGTGCGCGCAGAAAGCGGAACGTACATGCAGTACGTGAGCATTTCGAGCCCACCCCGACGTCAAAAAGGCAAATTAGGTAGCCCGATATATTTATCTACCAGGGAAGCCTGGCGGCATCATACCCTTCATGCCACGCATCATCTTCGCCATACCGCCTTTCTTCATTTTCTTCATCATGCGCTGCATGTCGTCGAACTGTTTCAGAAGGCGGTTTACGTCCTGTACCTGCATACCGCAGCCGGCAGCAATACGGCGTTTACGGGAACCTTTGATGATTTCCGGCTTAGCGCGTTCTTTCATCGTCATCGAGTTGATGATGGCTTCCATACGCACCAGCACTTTATCGTCCATCTGCGATTTCACGTTGTCTGGGATCTGCCCCATGCCCGGCAGCTTGCCCATCAGGCTTGCCATGCCGCCCATGTTTTTCATCTGGTTGAGCTGCTCAAGGAAATCGTTGAGATCGAAGCCGTCGCCTTTTTTCAGCTTGCTGGCTAATTTCTCTGCCTGCGCGCGGTCAACCTTGCTTTCGATATCTTCGATCAGCGACAGCACGTCACCCATGCCGAGAATACGCGAAGCAATACGATCCGGGTGGAACGGCTCCAGCGCTTCGGTTTTCTCGCCGACGCCGAGGAATTTAATCGGCTTGCCGGTGATATGACGAATAGAGAGCGCCGCACCACCACGAGCATCACCATCAACTTTGGTCAGCACGACACCGGTTAACGGCAGCGCTTCGTTGAAGGCTTTTGCGGTATTCGCGGCATCCTGACCGGTCATGGCGTCGACCACAAACAGCGTTTCAACCGGCTTGATAGAAGCGTGGACCTGTTTGATTTCGTCCATCATCGCTTCATCAACGTGCAGGCGACCGGCGGTATCCACCAGCAGCACGTCGTAGAATTTGAGTTTGGCTTCTTTCAGCGCGGCGTTAACGATATCGACCGGCTTCTGGCCGACATCCGACGGGAAGAAGTCCACACCGACCTGCTCGGCCAGCGTTTCCAGCTGTTTTATCGCCGCCGGGCGATAAACGTCCGCGGAGACCACCAGCACTTTCTTCTTGTGCTTCTCACGCAGGAATTTCCCCAGCTTACCGACGCTGGTCGTTTTACCCGCCCCCTGCAGACCAGCCATCAGCACAACGGCTGGCGGCTGTGCAGCCAGATTCAGGGTCTGGTTTTCTTCGCCCATTGCCGCAACCAGTTCGTTACGGACAATCTTGACGAACTCCTGACCCGGCGTCAGGCTTTTGTTAACTTCATGACCAACCGCTTTCTCTTTTACGCGATTGATAAACTCACGCACTACCGGCAGCGCTACGTCAGCCTCCAGCAGCGCCATGCGCACTTCGCGCAGCGTCTCTTTAACGTTGTCTTCAGTAAGGCGTCCACGGCCACTGATATTGCGCAGCGTGCGCGACAAACGATCGGTTAAATTATCAAACATTGTCTCTCGCCTGGGGTGGAAACGGTCGGTCGCGACAGCGACACATCAACAGAAATTTGTCGCAGTATAACATGAAGCCGCCTTTGTTGTTATGCAACGGTTGGAGCAGCGGTCACGTAACGCTATACTGCTTTTCTTTATCACTGGCCAACTGTCGACACCTATATGCCCGTTTTTGCTCTGCTCGCCCTTGTCGCCTACTCAGTCAGCCTCGCGCTGATTATTCCCGCTCTGCTGCAAAAAAACAGCGGCTGGCGGCGTATGGCTATTCTCTCTGCGGTCGTCGCGCTGGTAAGTCATGCTATCGCCCTGGAAGCGCGAATTCTGCCCGGCGGTGAAAGCGGACAAAACCTGAGTCTGTTGAACGTCGGCTCGCTGGTTAGCCTGATGATCTGTACGGTAATGACTATCGTCGCTTCCCGCAATCGTGGCTGGCTATTGCTGCCCATTGTCTACGCCTTTGCGCTGATCAACCTGGCCTTCGCCACGTTTATGCCGAACGAGTTCATCACCCATCTCGAAGCTACGCCGGGCATGATGATTCACATTGGGCTATCGCTATTCGCTTACGCCACGCTGATTATCGCCGCACTCTATGCGCTGCAACTGGCATGGATCGACTACCAGTTGAAAAACAAAAAACTGGCCTTCAGCAATGAGATGCCGCCGCTAATGAGTATTGAGCGGAAAATGTTTCATATCACCCAAATTGGCGTGGTTCTGCTGACGCTCACCCTGTGCACAGGCCTGTTTTACATGCATAACCTGTTCAGTACCGAGAACATTGATAAAGCCGTTCTCTCTATCGTGGCATGGTTTGCCTATATCGTTCTGTTGTGGGGGCATTACCATGAAGGCTGGCGCGGACGTCGCGTCGTATGGTTTAACGTCGCAGGCGCAGGCATTCTAACGCTGGCCTATTTCGGCAGTCGTATCCTGCAGCAGTTCGTGAGTTAAATCTTTAAGGAACCCTACGTGGAACACATCTCCACCACCACGCTCATTGTCACGCTTCTCATCATGGTGGTCATTTCCGCCTATTTTTCCGGTTCTGAAACCGGAATGATGACCCTGAATCGCTATCGTCTACGTCATCGGGCCAAGCAGGGAAATCGTCAGGCAAAACGCGTTGAAAAGCTACTTCGTAAGCCGGACCGCCTGATAAGCCTGGTGCTCATCGGTAATAATCTGGTGAATATTCTGGCCTCCGCGCTCGGCACCATTGTCGGTATGCGCCTGTATGGCGATGCGGGTGTCGCCATTGCCACTGGGGTACTGACGTTTGTCGTGCTGGTTTTTGCCGAAGTACTGCCCAAGACTATTGCTGCGCTGTATCCAGAAAAAGTCGCCTATCCGAGCAGTGTACTGCTGGCTCCACTGCAGATTCTGATGATGCCGTTGGTGTGGCTACTCAATACCATCACGCGGCTACTTATGCGCATGATGGGCATCAAAACGGATATCGTGGTGAGCGGTTCGCTGAGTAAAGATGAACTGCGAACGCTGGTGAATGAATCGCGCTCGCAAATCTCACGCCGTAACCAGGATATGCTGCTGTCAGTGCTGGATCTGGAAAAAGTCAGCGTCGATGACATCATGATCCCGCGTAACGAAATCATCGGCATTGATATTAACGATGACTGGAAGTCAATCGTGCGTCAGCTTTCGCACTCTCCACACGGCCGTATTGTGCTGTACCGCGACTCGCTGGACGACGCCATCAGTATGCTGCGCGTACGTGAAGCCTGGCGATTGATGGCAGAGAAAAAAGAGTTCACCAAAGAGACCATGTTACGTGCCGCCGACGAAATTTATTACGTCCCGGAAGGTACGCCTCTCAGCACCCAGCTCATTAAGTTTCAGCGAAACAAGAAGAAAGTGGGTCTGGTTGTCAATGAATATGGCGATATTCAGGGGCTGGTCACGGTCGAAGATATTCTGGAAGAGATTGTCGGCGACTTCACCACTTCAATGTCACCCACGCTTGCCGAAGAGGTAACGCCGCAGAATGATGGCTCGGTGATCATTGACGGCAGCGCCAACGTTCGTGAAATCAATAAGGCGTTTAACTGGCACCTGCCGGAAGATGACGCACGTACCGTGAATGGTATTATTCTTGAAGCGCTGGAAGAGATCCCGGTTGCCGGCACGCGTGTGCGCATTGGACAGTACGATATCGATATTCTCGACGTGCAGGACAATATGATTAAACAGGTGCAGGTATTGCCGGTCAAACCGCTACGGGAAAGCGTGTCGGACCAGTGAGAGTAATTCAGGCCGGGTAGCGCGTGAGCATTACCCGACCTGAAGGCTGATTAGCCTTTGGCTTTCGCCACAGAGACCATCGCGGCGCGGATGGTACGTCCGTTCAGGGTATAGCCTTTCTGCATTACCATCAGCACATTACCGGCAGCAACGTCGTCAGACTCTACCATTGCAATTGCCTGGTGCACGTTCGGGTCCATCGGCACATCGATATCCGCAACCACCTGTACACCAAACTTCGCCACGACATCCAGCATTGACTTACGGGTCAGCTCAATACCTTCAACCATCGCCGCCATAGCGTCATTATCTTTATCCGCCACTTCCAGCGCGCGGTCCAGGCTATCCAGCACCGGCAGCAGTTCGTTGACGAATTTTTCCAGCGCAAACTTATGCGCTTTTTCTACGTCCAGTTCGGTACGACGACGCAGGTTTTCCATTTCCGCTTTGATACGCAACACGCTGTCGCGCTCGCGAGTTTCGGCCTCAGCAAGCTGAGCTTCCAGATTCGCAATTTTTTCATCGCGCGGATCCACCTGCTCAGCAGAAGCGTCTGATTCAACCGCCTCAACTTCTTCGTGCTGATCCATGATAATTTCTTCCGGGGCTTGCCCCTCAGGCGTTTTCTGTTCTTTACTACTCATGAATTTCTCCGCGTTTTTTTCGCATTCATCTCGCTAACTTGGCTTATTATGGGGATCAGATTCAGGGATTCAAGGGAAGTACTCACATTGTCACTAATCTTCGTTACAAGGACCTCGAGAAAATGAACAAACATTTCAAGTGTATTGGCATTGTGGGGCATCCACGTCACCCCACTGCACTGACCACACATGAAATGCTCTACCGTTGGCTGTGCACCAAAGGTTATGAGGTTATCGTTGAGCAACAAATCGCCCACGAACTGCAGCTGAAAAATGTGAAAACCGGCACGCTCGCAGAGATTGGCCAACAGGCAGACCTCGCCGTGGTAGTCGGCGGCGACGGCAATATGCTGGGCGCCGCACGCACCCTGGCACGTTATGACATCAAGGTAATTGGCATTAACCGCGGCAACCTCGGTTTTTTGACCGACCTTGACCCAGACAATGCCCAACAACAGTTAGCTGACGTGCTGGAAGGCCACTACATCAGCGAAAAGCGCTTTTTACTCGAAGCTCAGGTGTGTCAACAGGATTGCCAGAAGCGCATTAGCACTGCCATCAATGAAGTTGTGCTGCATCCCGGGAAAGTGGCGCACATGATTGAATTTGAAGTCTATATCGATGAAATTTTTGCCTTCTCCCAACGTTCAGATGGGCTGATTATCTCCACGCCGACCGGCTCTACCGCCTACTCGCTCTCTGCCGGAGGCCCAATTCTGACGCCTTCTCTGGATGCCATTACGCTGGTACCTATGTTTCCGCATACGCTTTCCGCGCGACCGCTGGTGATCAACAGTAGCAGCACCATTCGCCTGCGCTTTTCTCATCGCCGTAACGATCTGGAGATCAGCTGTGACAGCCAAATCGCCCTACCTATACAGGAAGGTGAAGACGTATTGATTCGCCGCTGTGATTATCATCTGAACCTGATACATCCAAAAGATTACAGCTATTTCAACACATTAAGCACTAAGCTTGGTTGGTCAAAAAAATTATTCTAATTTAACGCTAACCTCTTTACTGTATAAAAAACCAGTTTATACTGTATGAAATCACAGTTATGGTTTTTCATACAGGAAAACAGCTATGTTGGCACAACTGACCATCAGCAATTTTGCTATCGTTCGTGAACTTGAGATCGATTTCCAGAACGGAATGACCGTTATCACCGGTGAGACCGGTGCGGGTAAGTCCATTGCCATTGATGCTCTCGGTTTGTGTCTGGGCGGACGCGCAGACGCAGACATGGTGCGTGCAGGCGCCATGCGAGCCGACCTTTGCGCCCGTTTTGCCTTAAAAGATACCCCCGCAGCCCTGCGCTGGCTGGAAGAGAACCAGCTTGAGGAAGGCCGTGAGTGTTTGCTACGTCGCGTTATCAGCAGCGATGGCCGCTCCCGTGGGTTTATTAACGGAACCGCCGTTCCGTTATCGCAGTTGCGCGAGCTGGGCCAGTTACTTATTCAAATCCATGGCCAGCATGCGCATCAGCTCCTGACAAAATCAGAACACCAAAAATCCCTGCTTGATGGTTACGCCAATGAAGCGTCTCTGACCCAGGAAATGGCTGCGCGCTACCAACTGTGGCACCAAAGTTGTCGTGACCTGGCGCATCATCAGCAACAAAGCCTGGAACGCGCAGCCCGGGCGGAATTGTTGCAATACCAGTTAAAGGAACTGAACGAATTCAATCCGCAGCCGGGTGAGTTTGAGCAAATTGATGAAGAGTACAAGCGCCTGGCTAACAGTGGGCAATTGCTCACCACCAGCCAACAGGCGCTGGCTATCCTGGCTGATGGTGAAGACATCAATCTGCAAAGCCAACTGTACACCGCAAAACACCTGGTCACTGAACTGGCAGGCATGGACGGCAAACTTTCAGGTATTCTGGATATGCTGGAAGAGGCCACCATCCAGCTCAGCGAAGCCAGCGACGAGCTGCGCCACTATTGCGATCGTCTGGATTTAGACCCTAACCGCTTGTTCGAACTCGAACAGCGTATCTCCAGGCAAATCTCGTTGGCGCGTAAGCATCATGTTGCCCCTGAAGTGCTGCCACAGTTCTATCAGTCGTTGCTGGATGAACAACAGCAACTGGACGATCAGGCCGACTCGCTCGAAACCTTAACCCTGGCGGTGAACAATCACCACCTGCAGGCGCTGGAAACGGCAAAAATGCTGCACCAACAGCGTCAGCATTATGCGCAGGAACTGGGGCAACTTATTACAGAGAGCATGCATGCTCTCTCGATGCCGCACGGTGTCTTTTGCATTGATGTGAAATTTGAGGAGCACCACCTGAGCGCAGACGGTGCCGACCGCGTGGAGTTTAAAGTGACCACTAACCCAGGTCAGCCGTTACAGCCAATTGCGAAAGTCGCTTCCGGCGGGGAACTGTCACGTATTGCGCTGGCTATTCAGGTCATTACAGCACGTAAGATGGAAACGCCTGCGCTAATTTTCGATGAGGTGGATGTTGGTATCAGCGGCCCGACGGCTGCGGTAGTGGGTAAAATGTTGCGACAGTTGGGCGAGTCAACGCAGGTAATGTGTGTTACTCACCTGCCGCAGGTTGCGGGCTGTGGTCATCAACATTTCTATGTCAGCAAAGAAACAGATGGCGCGATGACGGAAACACACATGCAGCCGCTTGATAAACGCGCTCGCCTGCAGGAATTAGCCCGTCTACTTGGCGGTAGCGAAGTGACGCGCAATACCCTCGCAAATGCAAAAGAACTGCTGGCGGCATAAACTTTTTTACCTTGTGAAGGTCTGAGTTCAACATAAAATCGCCGACCGACCCGACAGCAAAAGGTTTTAAAGTGGTGAAAGGTCTATTATCATCGGCATATTACATATGAGCCGCGTACTGCTCGGGCCCGAAAAGGAATCAAATCACTATGCGCTGTAAAACGCTGACTGCTGCTGCAGCAGTACTACTGATGTTGACTGCAGGCTGTTCCACTCTGGAGCGAGTGGTTTACCGCCCTGACATCAACCAGGGAAATTATCTGACACCTACCGATGTCGCTAAAGTGCGCACGGGTATGACGCAACAGCAGGTTGCTTATGCTCTGGGTACACCAATGATGTCCGATCCTTTTGGCACTAACACCTGGTTTTATGTGTTCCGTCAGCAACCTGGACATGAAGGCGTAACCCAGCAAACGCTGACGCTGACCTTTAACAGCAGCGGCGTATTGACCAACATTGATAACAAACCCGCTTTGACCGATAACAAGTAGGTTTGAGAGATCAAAAAAAGGTGCTCAATGAGCACCTTTTTTATTGTTTGTTACTTTTTAGCGGATTTCTCTGCTCGCTGTCTGCGCAGCTCTTTTGGGTCAGCAATCAGTGGCCGGTAAATTTCCACCCGATCGCCGTCATGCAGAACATCAGCAAGCTTTACCGGACGGCTGTAGATACCCACTTTATTTTTACTGAGATCGATATCGGTACGTAATTCCAGCAGCCCGGAAGCGCGGATAGCCTCTTCCACCGTTGCGCCCTGCTGCAGCGTTACGCGCTGTAAATACTGTTTCTCGGGTAGCGCGTACGCCACTTCAACGACAATTTTAGCCGACGCTGACACTGTAAACCTCTTTCGCGCGAACCGTGAAGGCCTGCACCATATTTGAAGCCAGTTCTTTAAAGATACGGCCAAACGCCAGCTCGATTAACTTATTGGTGAACTCAAAATCAAGGTGGAATTCAATACGACACGCTTCATGACTCAGTGGCGTAAACTTCCAGCCGCCAATCAGCTTCTTGAACGGCCCATCGACCAGATGCATCAGAATGCTCTGATTACTGGTCAGTTGATTGCGCGTGGTGAACGTTTTGCTGATCCCTGCTTTCGAGACATCCACAGCGGCCGTCATTTGTCCCGGAGTCGACTCCAGTACGCGGCTACCGGTGCAACCCGGCAAAAACTGAGGATAGGACTTAACATCATTCACTAGCTGATACATCTGTTCCGCACTGTAGGGTACTAAAGCGGTCCGGCTAATCTGAGGCATAACAATTCCCATCAATATCAATCACACAAATAATACCATTTATCACCCGCTAAAAAAAACGCTATAGCCTAACTCGTGCTAAGATAGCGCCTTGCGCCCCGCTGGATGAAATGGGGTGTTTTTCGATTCCAGATTACCTATACTGAGCGGCATTATGACGAAGAAAAAAGCACACAAACCTGGCTCAGCCACAATCGCGCTAAACAAGCGCGCACGACACGAATACTTTATTGAAGAAGAGTTCGAAGCAGGACTCGCCCTGCAAGGTTGGGAAGTCAAATCCCTGCGCGCGGGTAAAGCCAACATCGGCGACAGCTATGTCATACTCAAAGACGGCGAAGCGTTCCTGTTTGGCGCCAACTTCACGCCAATGGCGGTGGCCTCAACACACGTGGTATGCGACCCCACCCGAACCCGTAAACTGTTGTTAAACCAGCGTGAACTCGACTCCCTGTATGGTCGTATGAATCGTGATGGTTATACCGTCGTTGCGCTTTCGTTGTACTGGAAGAATGCCTGGTGCAAAGTGAAAATTGGCGTTGCGAAAGGTAAGAAACAGCACGACAAGCGCTCTGATGTGAAAGAACGCGAATGGCAGTTAGATAAAGCGCGTATCATGAAAAATGCTGGCCGCTAAACGCTACTCCCCTCTGACCAGTCTCCCCTCCTGAGACTGGTTCTTATTTTTTAGTTATCGAAACCCACACAATACATTCACCGCGTTTATAGTTTATTTATGCTGAATCGTTCAGATATGAAATAAACCCCCTGTCATTACCGTAGCGGTCTATAGTCCAATAATATAAAAGTTCAAGACCATAGCATTCATATTTCCATTTATTGAATAACACTATTATTACTGTTGTTTATTATATTGATGTTTATTTCAATAAAAACAAACCCATTTAAATACAATTATTTACCATAAAAACAACCATGAAAAGCAAACTGGAAAGTATCCTTTTCAAATGACTAATTACTTTTTTAATATGGATAAGTTGCAGAATACTTTCTTTCTGACTATATCATCTAATACGAAAGAACTATTCAGCCGAAAGGGCCCGGACGTATTTAATCAATAAACTAACATCTATGTGACCTAATCAATGAAATTACATGTGTAAATTCATCTTTATGATGAACGGAGCCCCTATCTGCTCATTTTCCCAGCGCGCTGTTGCGGATTAATACTCCCGGCATGCCATCAGGAGTGAACATATGCGTCTACTCGCCGTTGTATCAAAATTAACTGGCGTTTCCACAAATGTTGAAGCCTCTGAAGTTACGCTCAGTTCACCTTCTATCGTGAAACTGTCTGTGTCGCGTGAGGAGGTGAGTCAACTCACGCGCGTTAATCAGGATCTGGTTGTCACACTCCGCTCAGGTGAAACCATCACCATTAAAAATTTCTACCTCGGAAAAGGTGAAGCGCAAAACCAACTTGTTCTGGAAGACAGTAATGGCGCACTGTGGTGGGTTCAGGATACTGACGGAGCATTCCATTTCCAGCACCTGGACGATCTCACACCGCTGATGACGGCCGAAGGCAGTCATGAAGGCGGCGCCGTCTGGCCGTGGGTTCTTGGCGGGATCGCTGTCGCTGGCGGGATTGGCCTCGCTGCGGGTGGTGGTGGCGGCGGCGGTGGGAGCGATAATAACGCTGGGAACGGTAATGCCGGGAACGGCAATGGTAGCGGCGGCAATGGCAACGGCGGCAACGGCGAAGGTAACGGTAACGGTAACGGTAACGGTAACGGTAACGGTAATGGTGACGGTGACGGTGACGGCGGCACACCGCCAACGACAACCCCTAACAGGCCTGACGTACCCGTTATCACCAGCATAATCGATAACCAGGAGCTGATTACTGGCCCTGTCAATCAGCAGGAATCCACCAACGATAATACGCCGACACTCCAGGGCACCGGCCCCGCGAATGCCACATTACATATTTTTGATAACGGCGTCGAAATAGGCCAGGTCACAATCGATGCCAACGGCAACTGGTCGTTTACGCCATCCTCTCCTCTGGCAGACGGCACACACCAGTTTACCGTCAGCGCTTCAAACGGTGCTGGCAGCAGCGGCATGTCGGACAGTTGGGAAATTATTGTCGATTCGCTTGCCCCCGATGCCCCCGTGGTCACTCAGGAAACCGACAATGTCGGTTCCATTACCGGCTTTATCGCCAATAACGGCGTAACCGACGATGCTACGCCGACGCTCACTGGCACAGGCGAAGTAGGTAGTTTCATCAGCATTTCTGATAACGGCATTCTGATCGGCATGGTCCGGGTGGATGACAATGGGAACTGGACATTTACACCGGACATTCCGCTCAGCGATGGTGTTCACAATCTGACGCTGACGCAAACTGACGCCGCAGGTAACGTGAGCGCGGAAACGCGCGTGCCGACATTCACCGTTGATACCACCCCGCCTGCAGCCGCAGTCATTTCCTCCGTTAATCCGGAAGGTACAACGGTAACCGGTAGCGCTGAGGCGGGAAGCCTGGTCATTATCATCGGCAGTAATAATCAGGTTTTGGGTTCAACAACGGTCGATCAAACCGGCAATTTCGTCATCGCGATTTCGCCCTCACAGACGCACGGTGAAGCGCTGATCGCGAAAATTCAGGACCAAGCAGGCAACATCGGGCCAGATACCTCTTTCAATGCCACCAACTCTGGCTACCCAGGCGTGCCCGTTATCGTCAGCATAATGGATGATTTTGCACCCTCAACCGGACCATTGAGCAATAATCAGGCCACCAATGATAATACCCCCACGCTCTCTGGCACTGCCGACGCCAACAGCACGGTGACTATTTACGACAACGGCACAATTATCGACAGCGTACTGGCTGACGGTAACGGTAACTGGACATGGACTTCCAGCTCCCCGTTATCAGATGAGCTACACGCCTTCAGCGCCACCGCGACAAACCAGTCAGGTACAGGAGGCATGTCACCAGCGTTCAATATCAACATCGACACCCAGCCACCGTCGCCACCTGATGATCTCAACGTATCTGCGGATGGGACTGTCGTCACCGGAACGACCGAACCAGGCAATACCGTGGTTATCACCGGCAGTGGCGGAACTCAGATCGGCAGCGGCGTCGCCGGAACGGACGGCTCATTTACCATCACCATTAACCCACCACAGACCAATGGTGAAACCGTTGAAGCCATCGCAACCGATCCGGCAGGAAACCCAAGCCTGCCAGAAACGGCGCTTGCACCAGACATTACCGCGCCACAGCCCCCAACAAACCTGCTAGTTAATGGCACTGGCGACCAGGTCACCGGCAAGGCCGAACCCAACAGTACGGTCAATATTCTGGATCCAGATGGCAATATCATTGGTACGGCAACTGCCGATACGGATGGGGATTTCACCGCAACGCTGGTTCCGCCGCAAACCAACGGCGAGACCCTTACGGCAAATGCGACCGACACCGCAGGCAACAAGGGCGACGAAGCCTCTGTCAAAGCACCGGACACCACCGCACCTGATGCGCCAACCGGCGTCACCGTCGCCGGAGACGGCGGTTCTGTAAGCGGACATGCTGAAGCGGGAAGCACCGTCACCGTTAAAGACAGCAACGGTAACCCGATTGGCATAGGCCAGGCTGACAGCGGCGGCAATTTCACCGTGTCTATCGCGCCGTCGCAAAAGAACGGCGAAACGGTAAAAGTCACCGCAACGGACAGTAGCAATAACGAGAGTCAGCCTACCTCCGCGTTGGCTCCGGATATCACTGCACCAAACCAGCCAGTTATTATTGCCGTTACTGATGATGTTGACGATTTCACTGGCCCCATCAATAACAATGCGTTAACCAACGACGATAAACCGAAAATTGAAGGCATCGCCGAAGCAGGTTCGCGGGTCAAAATTTATGATAATGGCACCCTGCTTGCGACCGTTAACGCTGATAACAACGGTAACTGGAACTATACGCCCACCGCAGCACTAAGCCAGGGCGCGCACGTATTTACGGTGACGGCAACAGACGCTGCCAACAACACCAGCAGCGCCGCCAGTTGGAAAATTATTGTCGATAGCATCGCCCCAACCGTTCCAGTAATAACGTTGGTTAACGATGATGTTGGCAGCATTACGGGCAACGTTGCAAATAACGGTTGGGTCACCAACGATAACACGCCAACCCTCTCGGGTACCGGTGAACCAGGTTCACTGGTGAGCCTGTACGATGGCAGTCTGTTGATGACGGTTATTCTTGTCGACAGTTCGGGCACCTGGAGCTATACCGTTCCGGGAAATCAGGTGCTCAGCGACCGCACTCATCAGTTTACGGTATCGGCAACCGATGCTGCCGGTAATGTCATCACCTCACCCACAGTGGTCAGCGTTACCGTAGATACTCAACCGCCAGGCGATCCTGTCATTTTGGTTGCCACCGACGACGTTGGGAATGCGCCGATCGATCTGCCTTCCGGAAGCCGTTCAAACGATACCTTGCCAGAGCTGAAAGGAACCGGAATAGCCGGTTCTACAATCACCCTCTATGAGGGTTCCACGCCAATTGGCACCACAACGGTTTTACCCGCCGGCACCTGGAGTATTCAACTCAGCCAACCGCTCAGTGAAGGCGCACACAATTTATCTGCTATCGCCACGGACGCTGCAGGCAACGCCAGCAATGCAGGGAACTTTACGCTGACGATTGATACCACCCCACCAGTTGCCCCGGTTATCAGCTCCGCAGAAGGTCTGATTGGGACAAATCTTCAAACGCTGAGTAACGGCAGCAGTACCAAGAGCTCGAATCCCGAACTCTCCGGAACCGGCGAGCCCGGCGCGAAGATTACGATTTATGATAATGGCGGTTCTATTGGCATCGTCACCGTACAGCCAGACGGCACCTGGACATTTACCCCAACCTCACTCGCCGACGGGCCGCATAAATTTACCGCCACGGCGACTGACGTCGCGGGCAACACGGGGATCCCATCGGCAAGCTTTACTCTGACAGTAGACAATACGCCTCCCGCACAACCAGCCGCGCCAATCATTACCGACGATGTGGCTCCGGTAACGGGTGTGGTCACTAATGGCAACACCAATGACACCACGCCAACCTTTAGCGGCACGGGGAACGTCGGGGATCTGATTACCCTCTATCTTGCTGGTACTCCCCCATTGCAGGGAACAGCAACAGTAGGTGCAGACGGTACCTGGAGCTTCACTCCGTCAGCACCGATTGTTCCTGGTAGTTATCAGGTAACTCTCACCGCAACCGATCCAGCAGGCAACGTCAGCCTGCCATCTAACGCCATAACACTGAACATCGACACGACGCCGTCTGCACCACCGGTGATCATCGCCGCCAACGATAATGTCGGTGATGTCACGGGCGACCTTGCGCCAGATGCCGTGACTGATGACACCACACCAACCATTCGCGGTACTGGCACAGACGGGGATACCATCACCCTGTATAACGGGGGGACGGTGATCGGTACTACAACGGTGGCTGGTGGAACCTGGAGTATTACGCCAGGGACTGCGCTGGCGAACGGAAGCTACACATTAAGCACCACCGCAACCGATCCGGCAGGTAACATCAGCAACAATTCAAACAGCATTTCGTTTACGGTTAACAACACGAAGCTGACGTTGCCGCAGGTAACGGATATCCAGGATAACGTTGGAATCTTTACCGGTTCGCTAACCAGTGGCAGCGTCACGGACGATACCACCCCGACCATTAGCGGGACCGGCACACCGGGCAGTACAGTGTTAATTTTCGATGGCAATAATCCCGTCGCAATTGCTACGGCTACCGTTGCTGCTAACGGCACCTGGAGTGTGGATGTTCCCCTCACGCCGAACGTCACTCACACACTGACGTTCGGCGCAGTGGATGCCGCAGGTAACTCACTGGCTGCAGATAACCCGCTGACGTTGATTGTCGATACCCAGCCGCCTGCAACGCCTACGGTTACCAGCGTAGATCCTAACGGGACGCTGGTAAGCGGTACGGCCGAAGAAGGCAGCACCGTGATTATTCGCAGCGGTAACACCATTCTCGGCCAGGGGGTGGCAGACGGTTCTGGTAACTTTGCTGTCACCATTTCGCCAGCGCAAACAACCGGTCAGGCGCTCAATGCCATCGCTCAGGACCCCGCCGGAAATCAAAGCGACCCTACAACGTTTAACGCCGCTACCTCCAGCGTTCCGCATCCACCGACTCTTGAGATCGTTGATGACATCGCGCCCATCATGGGGGTGATTGGCAACGGTAAAACCACCAACGACACCTTACCGCTGCTGCAAGGGACGGCCACTGCTGGGGCATCGGTGACTATCTATCAAAATGGCGCATCCATCGCCACGGTAACCGCCGATGCCGTGTCTGGCGCATGGAGTTATCAGCTACCCACTGCGCTGACTAACGGCATAACCTATAACTTCACGGTTTCACAAACGGTGGACGGTACCCCAAGTGGTCTGTCGCCCAACTACGCAATCACCATCGACACCACGCCCCCGCAGGTGCCAACTATCACCAGCATTATTGACGATATTGCCCCCGGCACCGGATCGTTGGATAAAGGGCAAATTACCAACGATTCACGCCCAACGTTTAACGGAACCGGCGAAGCGGGGGCAACCATCACCCTTTACGATAATGGCATCGCTTATGCCACTACCACGGTAAACAGCAACGGATTCTGGAGTTTTACCCCGACCGCTCCGCTGGGAGAAGGCGACCATATCTTTACCGCTCGCGCAACAGATGCCGCAGGCAACCAGGGAGATCCATCCGGTGATTTCCAGATCATTGTCGATACCCTGGTGCCGAATGCCCCCTCTATTGTGACAGTCACGGACAACGTTGGTGCGATTCAGACCCTGACCTCCGGGCAGTTGACCAACGATAATACTCCAACGCTTGCTGGCGTTACCGAGGCGGATTCGCTTGTTACCATCCGCGATAACGGGGCGGTCATCGGCACAAGCATCAGCGATGAAAACGGCAACTGGAGCTTTACGCCTGCGCCTGCCCTCGGTGAAGGCAGCCACTCGCTGACTGCCACTGTCACAGATGGCGCGGGCAATATCAGCCCGGCAACGCCGCCGTTTGTGGTTGTCGTCGACACGCTGCCGCCAGCGGCACCGACCATTACCTCCGTAATTGACGATCAGCCTGGCAATACAGCGCTGACCAACGGACAACTGACAAACGATGCGCAGCCTACGCTGAACGGCAAAGGCGAGATCGGTACCATCATCACGATCCGTGATAACGGCGTCGCCATCGGTACAGCGCAGGTGGACGAGTCAGGCAACTGGCGCTTCACACCGGATGCACCGCTGGGACAGGGACAACATATATTCACCACCGTTGCCACCGATCAGGCAGGTAACTCCGGCGGAGTATCATCATCGTTTACTATTGAGCTGGACTCAGTTGCCCCGTCAATCCCGGTCATCAGCTCAGTTCAGGACAGCACCGCACCGACAACAGGCCCGATAACCAACGGGCAGACCACGAATGAATCCCGTCCGGCCCTGAGCGGCACCGGTGAAATTGGCGCGACCATAACCGTCCTGAGCGATGGTCAGCCCATCGGCACCACCACCGTTGGGGCAAACGGCACCTGGAGCTTAACCCCAACGGATGCACTCAGTAACGGCCCGCATACGCTGACCGTCACCGCCACCGACAGCGCCGGTAATACCAGCCAGCCATCCAATAGCTTCACGCTTATCGTGGATACCGTGTTGCCTGGTACGCCAGCGATTACTCAGGTTGCAGATGATGTCGGCCCGCTGATCGGTAATCTGAACAACGGTCAGGCCACGAACGATCCACTCCCGACGCTTAGCGGCACGGCTGAAGCCAATTCCACGGTAAGAGTTTACGATAACGGATCGTTTATCGGCTTTACCTCAGCGGATGGCACGGGCGCCTGGAGCTTCACGCCAGGAACCGAGCTTGGCAACGGTAACCACGCGCTGACAGTGACAGCCACCGACGCTGCCGGAAACGTCAGCCTCACGTCCGCTGGATTTAACATCGTTGTTGATACCGTCGCCCCGCTTGCGCCAACGATTATCCAGGCTTTTGATGACGTGCTGCCGGGAACCGGAACGCTGTCGAGCGGGGCCTTTACCAACGACACCCGTCCCGTACTCAACGGCTCAGCGGAAGCCGGTGCCCGAGTAGCCATCTACGATAATGGCACGCTGCTGGCAACGGTAACTGCGGCGATAGACGGCACCTGGGAATATCTGCCTGCCGCGCTGGGTAACGGTCAGCATGTGTTTACCGCTATCGCCACCGATGCGGCCGGAAACGTAAGTCCCACCTCCGGCGGGTTTATTATTAATGTCGACACCATTGCGCCATCCGCCCCGCTGCTGGTCTCAGTGGTGGATGATATCGCAGGCGGCGTGTTCAATGCGGCGCTCAACAACGGACAACTGACCAACGATGCGCGCCCGACGCTGAACGGTACCGCCGAGGCAGGCAGCACCGTCAGCATCTATGATGGAAGCACCCTGCTGGGTACGGCGCTGGTGCAAAGTAATAACAGTTGGTCGTTTACCCCAACTACGCCGCTGACGAATGGATCGCACACCTTCACCGTCACCGCGACAGATGCGGCGGGCAACACCAGCAGTGCGACGGCAGGCTTTAGCGTGGTGGTCGACACCACAGCGCCGACGCAGCCTTCAATCAGCAGCATTATTGACGACGTCGGGCCAAACACCGGGGCGATTGGCGCTAATCAGCCAACCAACGACGCACGCCCAACGTTAAACGGCACCACAGAAGCCAACGCGCGGGTCGATATTTACGATAACGGCAGCTTTGTCATCAGCGTGACGGCGGACGGCAGCGGCAACTGGAGTTACACCCCAACCACCGCGCTGGCACAAGGTACCCACTCCTTTACCATCACCGCAACGGACAGTGCGGGTAATACCAGTGGCATATCGTCTGCGGCAGCGATCGTGGTCGATACCGTCTCCCCGGGCATTCCTACAGGGCTGGCGGTAAACGCCAACGGTACCACGCTGACCGGCGTTGCCGAGCCAAACAGCACGGTCATTATTACCTCCAGCGGTGGAACGGTGCTCGGCACGGCAACCGCCAACGCCTCCGGTAATTTCACCTTCACGCTGAACCCACCGCAAATCAGTGGGCAAACGCTGCAGGTCAGCGCCCAGGATGCCGCAGGCAACATCGGCACAGCGGGTAACGTTCTGGCACCGTTTACTGGCGTACCGCCTGCGCCGGTTATTGCCAGCGTTCTCGATGACGTCGGTACGATCACGGGGCCCGTCGCGGCGGGCAAAACCACCAATGATACGCTGCCAACGCTCAACGGAACGGCGCAGGCTAACGCCATCGTCAGCCTGTACAACAACGGCGTGCTAATGGGCACCACGACCGCAGACGGTAACGGGATCTGGAGCTTTACCCCATCCGGGGCGCTCAGCGAAGGTAACCACGCGTTTACCGCCACTGCAACAAACGCCAACGGCGCAAGCGGGTTGTCCAGCTCGTTCAGCGTGATTGTGGACACCACGCCACCGACCGCGCCAACGATACTGATCAGCGCCGATGGCGGCACCGTCAGCGGCATCGCCGAAGCGGGAAGCACGGTCACTATCTCCCTGCCCGGCGGCACCAGCGTGACGGCAATCGCCAACAGCAGCGGTGTCTACAGCGTCAACCTGCCGGTTCGCCAGATTGAAGGTCAGTCGCTGTCCGCCACAGCGACCGATGCGGCGGGCAATACCTCATCGCCGACAAGCGCTATCGCACCGGTATTACCGCTGCTGGCTGAAGACAATGTCACCAGTCTGCCGCTGCAAACCGATGTCATCGTCAGCACCGATCATCAAAGCGATTATGGTTTCCTGCTGGTTAATGCGTTGGGGAATGTCGCCAACGTGCTGGGGAACGATACGGCAAGCGTTAATTTCAGCATCGCTTCTGGCGGCAGCGGGTCCATTACGATCAATGCCGCCGCGACCGGCGTGGTGCTGTCGCTGTTAAACACGCTGGAGATCGTCATCCAACGCTTTGACACCTCGCTGAATGCCTGGGTAACGGTGGTGGATACCGGTAAATCAGACTTTGCCAGCTTGCTCACCCTGGGCGCCTCGGGCGTAACGCTCAATTACGGCGGGCTGACTGGCGGTGATTACCGCGTGGTCAGTTACAACACCAACCTGCTGGCGACCGGGGCATACACCAGCCTTGATGTCTCGGTGGTAAAAGCCAGCGCAGGGACCATCATCGGCGGTACCACGGAATCCGGGAACATCATCACGGATACCGATCCCGCCAACGGGCAGGATAATGCGCCTTCCGGCACGTTGGTCACCTCCATCACCGACGGTAACGGCAACGTCGTGAATATCCCGGCGGGCGGCATTGATGTGCAGGGGAAATACGGCATCCTGCATATCAATCAGAACGGTAGCTACACCTATACCCTGACCAATACGTCAATCTCGGTGTATGGGCGCTCCGAAAGCTTCACCTACACGCTGACGCATGGCAGCGATCACTCCTCGGCAAAACTGGTGGTAACGCTCGGTCAGGCTCCAACCACCAGCACGGTAACCGCGGCAGACGATGCAGCAGTGCTGACTTACGGAACGCAGGTCATCGCGGTTGACCACTTGCCATCACAACAAACCGGCTTCACGCTCGCCAGCGTCGGACTCGGCAATGTGCTGGATGTCAGTCTGGTCAACGGTCTGACTAACCCGATTAAGTTCAACGTTGACGATGGCGCAACCCGCACGCTGACCGTACAGGCGAATGTTCTCGGCGTGACGCTTGGCGGCTTCGATCTCTATGTTTATCGCTTCAACGAGTCAATTCAGCAGTATGAGCAGTACCGGGTACAGCCAAACTGGGTCACTGCCCTACTGGGCGGAAGTTCGTCAGCGTATACCATTACGCTACCGGGTGGCGATTATCTGTTCCTGCTTAACGCTTCCGGCGGCCTGACGCTGCTGACCAGCTATACCCTGAATATTCAGGCCGATCACACCTACGCCGTCGACAGCCTGAGTGCGACAACCAATGGCAATCTGCTGGTCAACGACTCGGCTCCGGCCAATACCGTTATCACCGAAGTAAACGGTATCGTCGTTAACGGGACGGGCACTACCACTATTAATGGGCAGTACGGCACGCTGACTATCGATGCGAAGGGGAACTACACCTACACGCTAAGAAGCGGACTGGGTGCAGACGGTATCAACACCCCGGACAGCTTCGTGTATAAGGTCAGAGCACCAAACGGCGATACCGGCAGCGCCTCGCTGAATATCAAACCAACGCCGCAGCCGCTGGACGCCGTAAATGACGTCAGCAGCACAATGGCGGTAAGTACCGTTCAGGATTCTGCTGCATACGGAAGCGGCGCGCTGGGAACAGCGACAATTCCGACGCTTGGGAACAAAGCAACCGGTACAGGTTCGTTTGATATCGCGACAAATGACGTACTGAAAAGCGCCACGCTCAACTTCAACATCGGCACGCTTATCACCGTCGGTACGCTGGGCATTGCCTGGACAATCACCGGTCCCGACGGATTCTCGCTTTCTGGCTCTGTACCCGCCAGTTCCATCAGCCTGTTAGGCAGTTCAATTGCCATCTCTCTGGGTAATGCCGAGCTGGCCGCAGGCCATTACAACATCAGCTTCACCGGAACAATGGGAGGACTAGCAGTTGGCAACGTCAGCATTACGCCAAACGTCACGGGCACGACATGGCACCTCAATACCTATGACGTTAACGCCACCACGGTGAATGGCAATATTTTTGATGGCAGTGATGCCGCCGGCGCGCACGATCAGCTCTCAACCGTCCATACCCAGCTCACCGTCACCGGCTTAAACGGCAGTACTGCCACCCTCAATCCGGCCAGCAGCGCCAGTAGCGCAATAATTCAGGGTCATTATGGATCACTGACCATGAACCTGGATGGCTCATACATCTACACGCTGAAGCCGGGTGCAACCGTAGCATCGATCACCAGCAAAGAGACCTTTACCTATACGCTTAACGACCAAAACGGGCATACGGACACCGCTACGCTGACCATCAATATGAATCCGCAGATGGTAAGCACCGCACAGCATGAGGTGATCACCGGATCGGTCTACGGCGATACGCTGATTTATCACCTGCTCAACGCCAACGACGCTACCGGCGGCAACATTAGCAATGGCGCTACCGACAACTGGACCAACTTCTCGCTGGCCCAGGGCGACAAAATCGATATCGGCGACCTGCTGGTGGGCTGGAACGGGCAGAACGCTACGCTCGGCAACTACCTCACCGTGACCACCAACGGTAACAACACGGTGATTGCCATCGACCGCGACGGTACCGGCAACACCTGGCACTCAACCAATCTCATAACGCTGGAGAACGTACACACCACGCTCGATGAGCTGGTGCAACAAAATCACATTGTGCCCTGAAGCTAACGCATAACGTTAAAGCGCCATAACTACAGCCCCGGATGCCATGACGTCCGGGGCAATAACAGTCGTCGCTGCCGTATTTTGTAAGGGATAAACTATGAGAAATGTCGCGCCTGTTGCCTTACTGCTGGCATTAACGCTCTGTACCCTGCGGGTGAATGCCGAAGATGAACCGCAAATTATTACGCCGGAAGGCCTGGCCACCAGTCAGATGCTGCCCTCGCTGGACGGCGCAGTTGCCGATCTGCCGCTGAGCGCCGCCGCCCCCGGCAGCCTGACGCTCAACGACGCGGTGAGTCGCGCCGTGAGCTGGCATCCTTCTATTCGTGAATCCATCGGCAAACTGCTCTCACAAAATGAGCAGATCGATGTGGCGAAATCAAAATATTACCCGCAGGTTTCTGCCGGGATGAATAACGGTTACAGCAATACTTACACCGATCACGGCTTTAGCCCGGCCCTGGTTATTTCAGTGTCGCAAATGCTGTACGACTTCGGCAAAGTGGCAAGCCAGGTCCGCGCTGAAACCGCCGGATCCGCACAACAGCAGGCGAATGTGTTACTCAGTATTGATACCATCGCCCACGCAACCGCCAACGCGATAGTCCAGGTGCAGACGTGGCAGCAAATGGTGGACGCCGCCGAAGAGCAGCTCAGCGCCTTGAACGGTATTGGTCGGCTGACCCGTCAACGCAATGCTGAAGGGGCAACCTCCCTATCCGACGTGGTGCAAACCGATGCGCGTATCGAGTCTGCACGTTCTCAGTTGGCGCAGTATCAGGCCAATCTCGACAGCAGCAAGGCAACGCTGATGAGCTTCCTCGGCTGGAACTCGCTTAACGGCATCAGCAACGAATTTCCGGTCAAACTGGACAGCAGTTGTGATGTGGTCAAACCGGACGATAAGCTGGTTCCCGCGGTGCTGGCGGCATGGGCGCAGGCGAATGTGGCCCAGGCAAATCTCGATTACGCCAACGCGCAGATGACGCCCACTATCTCCCTGGAGCCGTCGGTTCAGCACTATCTCAACGACAAATACCCCAGCCATGAGGTGCTCGACAAAACCCAGTACTCCACGTGGGTAAAAGTCGAGATGCCGCTGTATCAGGGGGGCGGACTCACCGCCAGACGCAACGCCGCCAGTCACGCGGTAGAGTCTGCACAGTACTCCATCCAGCGTACCCGACTTGAAGTACGGCAGAAATTACTGGAATCCCGCAGCCAGGCAATGAGCCTCGCCACTGCCCTGCAGATCCTGCGTCGCCAGCAACGGCTGAGTGAACAAACGCGCGAGCTTTATCAAC
Source organism: Citrobacter sp. XY323 (assembly GCF_025106035.1). Lineage (NCBI taxonomy): Bacteria > Pseudomonadati > Pseudomonadota > Gammaproteobacteria > Enterobacterales > Enterobacteriaceae > Citrobacter > Citrobacter sp. XY323. The sequence goes on along the minus strand of NZ_JANYUK010000023.1, from coordinate 9,026 downwards.
AGCAGTATCTGGACCTCGGGTCACGCCCACTGCTCGACGTGCTTAACGCCGAGCAGGAGGTATATCAGGCCCGTTTTGCTGAACTCCAGACTCAAAACCAGCTGCGCCAGCTCCAGTTGAACTGCCTCTATAACACCGGCTCGCTTCGCCAGGCGTTCGCCTTAAATAACCGCAGTATTCAATCGGTGGAGATAAAGCTATGAGCGACGTCGATACACATGCGGAAGATGCGATTGGCGAACACGCCCTGAGCCAGTGGGCGCTGGCGATGACGCATATTGCCAGCCACTATCGCGTTGCCTGTTCGCCCGGCGCAATCCAGGCCAACGCCCCGTGGTTTGCGGGAAAAAGCCGAGCTATGGCCCTGGCGCAGCTGGCGCGTCAGGCAGGGCTGTCATTTCATGCGCTGGATACCGCCACGCAGGCATTCGGCCAGTGGCGTCTGCCGGTGGTGGCGGAACTGCGCGACGGCCAACTGATGGTGATAGAACATTTCAACGGTGAAGATGCGTTGGATGTTTTTATCATCGCCGAAGAGGGCCAGCGTAACCGACTCACAGTTGCAGAACTTCTGCCGGAGATCGTGAGCATTACCGCGCTGCGCCCGCTGTCGGCGCTGAAGGACAGTCGGGTAGACCGCTATATTTCGCGCTTCAAGCCCGACTGGATGCGCGAACTGGTGTTACAGGACATCCGCCCTTACCTGCCGGTCATGGTTGCCGCCTTTCTGATTAACGTCCTGTCGCTCGCCGGGATTATCTTTTCGATGCAGGTCTATGATCGGGTGATCCCCGCCCAGTCTTATCCAACGCTGTATGTTCTCTCCACCGGCGTTCTGGTGGCGGTGCTGTTTGGCTTTTTGCTGCGCGAAGCGCGTACCCACATAATGGACCTGCTCGGCAAACGCGCTGATATGCGCATTTCCGATCGCGTGTTCAGCCACGCATTGCGGCTGCGCAACAGCGCTGTTCCCCGCTCGACGGGGAGCTTTATTTCTCAACTGCGCGAGCTGGAACAGGTTCGCGAGATGATCACCTCCTCGACCCTGTCGACGATTGTCGATCTACCGTTTTTCTTTTTGTTTATCGTGGTGCTGGCCTTTATCGCCCCGCCCTTGGCGTGGATAGCCCCCGTCGCGGCCCTGCTGATGATCCTGCCTGGTTTGCTGTTACAGAAGAAACTGGCGGTGCTCGCCAACCAGGCAGCGCATGAATCCACCCTGCGCAACGCGGTGCTGGTCGAGAGCGTTCAGGGGCTGGAAGATATCAAGCTGATGCAGGCGGAAAACCGCTTTTTACAACAGTGGAACAGCTACATCCGTATTACTGGAGAGTCCGGACTGCGCACGCGCAAGCTGACTCAAGGGCTGATTGGCTGGGGCATGTCGTTACAAAGCCTGGTCTACGCCGCCATCATTATGTTCGGCGCGCCGATGGTCATTGAAGGCACAATGACCACCGGGGCGGTGGTGGCCGCGTCGATGCTCGGTTCCAGAATGATTGCCCCGATGGCGAACCTGTGCGGCGTGCTGGCCCGCTGGCAGCAGGTCAAGGCGGCGAAGATGGGGTTAGACAGCATCATGCAGCTTCCCACCGAAACGCAGTACGATGAAGACCGGGTGCATCAGGAGATTTTTCACGGCCATTATCTGTTTGAAAACGCGCACTTTCGCTACCACAGCGACGATCAACGCGTTCCGCTGCGCATCTCACGTCTGGAGGTCATGCCCGGTGAACGGGTGGCGATCCTCGGGCGTAACGGCGCCGGGAAATCAACACTGCTACAGGCCATGGCGGGTGGCGTAGAGATTATCCAGGGCGATGTCCGACTCGATAACCTGAGCCTGGCGCAGATCGATATGGCCGATTTACGCCGAAATATCGGTTTTCTCAGTCAGAATGCGCGGCTGTTTTTCGGCACCCTGCGCGAGAACCTGACCCTCGGCGCACCGCATGCCAGCGACGCGCAGATCTTCGAAGCGCTGGAGGTGAGCGGCGCGGCAGCTTTCGTTAAACAACTCGCCAAAGGGCTGGCGCACCCCATTATGGAGGGCGGCAACGGTCTGTCCGGTGGACAACGGCAGTCGATCCTGCTGGCAAGAATGCTGCTGCGATCGCCCAATATCGTGCTGCTCGACGAACCCAGCGCCTCGCTGGATGAACATACCGAACGAGAGTTTATTCAGCGCCTGAACCAGTGGCTGGGCAACCGAACATTGATTGTCGCCACCCATCGCGTACCGGTTCTGGAGCTGGTCGAGCGCGTAGTGGTGTTAAAAGAAGGTCAACTGGTCATGGATGCCCCGAAAGCGCAGGCGCTGAATGCGAGCCGGGCACCAGCCCCTACTCACGGTCGGGAGTGGAAAAATGAAAACCAATCCGCATGACGCTGCTATGGACGACCTCGATATCCGCCGCGAGCACCGTTTTTCCGGGGCCAGCCGTATTATTCTGCTCAGCACGCTGCTGTTTGCCGTCCTGGGTATCTGGGCGTATTTCGGCAAGCTGGATGAAGTCTCGACCGGCAGCGGGAAGGTAATCCCCAGCTCGCGCGAGCAGGTCTTGCAGTCGCTGGATGGCGGTATTCTCGCCGAGCTCACGGTACGCGAAGGAGATAAAGTACAGGCTAATCAGATTGTCGCGCGCCTCGACCCCACTCGCTCTGAGTCCAACGTTGGGGAGAGCGCCGCCCGCTATCGCGCCTCACTGGCTTCCAGCGCAAGGCTCAATGCCGAAGTTAACGATCTGCCGCTCGTGTTTCCCGCTTCACTACGCGCCTGGCCGGATCTCATCGCCTCCGAAACGCGCTTGTATAAAAGCCGCCGCGCGCAGCTCGCTGATTCTATGGCAGAACTGCAGGATGCGCTGGTCTCGGTAAATAAAGAGCTGGCCATAACCCAACGGCTGGAAAAAAGTGGTGCCGCCAGCCACGTTGAAGTGCTGCGTCTGCAACGACAAAAAAGCGATTTAGGATTAAAAATCACCGATCTGCGCTCACAATACTTCGTGCAGGCGCGGGAAGCGCTGTCAAAAGCCAATGCCGAAGTGGATATGCTGGCGGCTATTTTGAAAGGACGCGAGGATTCCGTCACCCGCCTGACCGTGCGCGCGCCGATGCGCGGTATTGTGAAAAACATCCAGGTCACTACCATTGGCGGCGTTATCCCGCCCAATGGCGAGATGATGGAGATTGTACCGCTGGACGATCATCTGCTGATAGAAACCCGCCTGTCTCCGCGCGATATCGCGTTCATCCACCCCGGCCAACGGGCGCTGGTGAAAATAACCGCTTATGACTACGCGATTTACGGCGGTCTGGAAGGCGTAGTCGAAACTATTTCCCCGGATACTATTCAAGACAAAGTGAAACCGGAGATATTCTACTACCGCGTGTTTATCCGCACCCATCAGGACTTCTTACAGAACAAACTGGGACGCCATTTCTCCATCGTACCGGGAATGATTGCCACAGTGGATATAAAAACAGGTGAAAAAACCATCGTCGACTATTTAATCAAACCGTTTAATCGCGCAAAAGAAGCGCTGCGCGAGCGGTAAATCCTTGAGGATTAGGGGTTGCGGGGGCTGGTCACGCGTGTCACAAGTCTGTTATACTTGCTCTAACACATTGGGGCTGATTCTGGATTCGACGGGATTCGCGAAACCCAAGGTGCATGCCGAGGGGCGGTTGGCCTCGTAAAAAGCCGCAAAAAAATAGTCGCAAACGACGAAAACTACGCTTTAGCAGCTTAATAACCTGCTCTGAGCCCTCTCTCCCTAGCTTCCGCTCTTAAGACGGGGATCAAAGAGAGGTCAAACCCAAAAGAGATCGCGTGGAGGCCCTGCCTGGGGTTGAAGCGTTAAATCTAATCAGGCTAGTCTGGTAGTGGCGTGTCTGTCCGCAGGTGCCAGGCGAATGTAAAGACTGACTAAGCATGTAGTACCGAGGATGTAGGAATTTCGGACGCGGGTTCAACTCCCGCCAGCTCCACCACTTGCTCTTCCGGATACGTCCGGGGAAATCCTGAAAGCCCGCATGGCACAAGCCCTGCGGGCTTTTTTGTGTCTGTCGTTGTCTGAGGGCATCCGGCTAAATCCAGAGATAATTGGTACACGTTTAGGTACACGCTATACTGTGGTCCATTAAACGTGTACCAATTATGGAAGGGATCCAGACATGGCGCGCATTACACGCCCACTGACTAACAACGAAATACTTAAAGCTAAACCCCGTGAAAAAGACTTCACCTTACATGATGGTGATGGCCTGTTCTTACTCGTCAAAACCACTGGTAAAAAGCTCTGGCGCTTCCGCTATCAACGTCCAAACAGTAGCAGCCGAACTAATCTCAGCCTCGGCTCATACCCTGCCCTTACGCTCGCAACAGCTCGCCAGATCCGCGACCAGCATTTAACCATGCTCGCACAAGGCATGGATCCACAGCAGCACCAAGAGCTAGCGTCAGAACAACGTCAGATTGAGCTGGATAGCATTTTCTCAACAGTAGCCGCTAACTGGTTCCAGATAAAAAGCAGAAGCGTCACAGAAGATTATGCAAAAGACATTTGGCGCTCTTTAGATAAAGACGTGTTCCCCACTATCGGTTCGATACCTGTTCAGGAGATAAAAGCCAGAACGATTGTTGAAGCACTGGAGCCAATTAAAGCTCGTGGTGCACTTGAGACTGTTCGTCGTTTGGTACAGCGTGTTAACGAGATAATGATTTATGCGGTTAACACCGGTCTGATAGATGCGAATCCGGCATCAGGTGTCGGAATGGCATTTGAGAAGCCAAAAAAGCAAAACATGCTGACATTACGACCAGAGGAATTGCCAAAGTTAATGCGCTCTTTGGTTATGTCTAACTTGTCGGTTCAAACTCGCTGTCTGATTGAATGGCAACTCTTGACCCTTGTTCGCCCTTCTGAGGCTTCTGGTACACGATGGGAAGAGATCGACCTCAATGAAAAGCTCTGGAGGATTCCAGCTGAACGGATGAAGGCGAAGCGCGAGCATATTGTACCTTTGTCTTCTCAGGCATTAGATATTCTGGAAATTATGAAACCAGTGAGTGCTCACCGAGAACATGTTTTCCCTAGCAGGAATGATCCAAAGCGTCCTATGAATAGTCAGACCGCAAATGCAGCTTTAAAACGCATTGGTTATGGTGGAAAATTGGTTGCACATGGTTTACGTTCTATAGCCAGCACAGCTCTAAATGATGCGAACTTCAATTCTGACGTAATAGAAGCAGCTTTAGCACATATTGATAAAAATGAAGTTAGGAGAGCCTATAACCGTTCAACTTTCCTTATGCAACGGAAGGAATTAATGAATTGGTGGGGCATGAAAATAAGTTTTTCCTATGTAAAGGATATAAAAGGAGATAAGGCATGTCAGATTTTTTAGATACTAAAACCAGTATGGTGATATACGCTTTAGAAAAAAGTTTAGCTGCATACGTAAAGCGAGAAGATATAGGTAAAGAAAGTTCTTTATCTGAACACTTTAGTTCCCGTTCTGCAATTGAAATTCAAAAAGGAAGGGATGCAATAACTAACACACAATCACTGATTGAGGCTAGCTACATAAATGATATTTTCAGCTATGCTTTGATAGTTTCTAAAGGCACTTCGGATTATGATAGACTTAACGAATTAAAGAGCTTTTGTAATACAATAAATTTATTCTTTATACGAAATCAAGTTAGCCACCCAACTAGACCATTCCATGATCATTATTGGTATTGTGCCGCTGCAATCGCTTCTCATCCAATGATTGAGGCACTGCAATTTACCAATGTTCAAGAGAATTTTTATGCAGCTTTAACAGGACAATTAAAATCACCGCCTGAAGAGTGGTTTAAACAAGTAAGCTGGGAGATTGATAATAACCTTCCTGAAAAATTTGACCATGACATAACAAGTTTAATCGGTCGTAAAAAAGAGAGAAAAGCACTTTTAGCTGCGATCAATAATCCACGTATAAATTTCATTTCGATTGTGGCTCCAGGTGGAGTGGGTAAAACAGCACTCGCATTAGATTTATTAAAAGAAATAAGTTTAACACCTTCCTCGCATGAGAAATTTGATCATATTTGTTATGTAACATTAAAAAAACATCACTTAACAGTCAATGGCATTACTGAACTTGAAAATATTGATTCAATAACTCAAATTAAACAAGAGATAGTTAAATACTTTAGCCCAGATGATTTTGATAGTACAAAACAAGACTTAAGTTATTCTGACGTCTTAACAGAAGAAAATAATAAAAAGGTTCTATTATGCATCGACAACCTTGAAACACTCCTTCGAGATGGCCCTGATGAATTTATGGCTTTTTTATATGAATTACCTACTAATTTCAAAGTAATTGTCACTAGTCGAATAATGGTAGATAGTTCATATCCAATTCCCTTAAAAGAACTTCAAACTGATGGTGCATTTCAACTTGCCAAATCATATTCTGATAAGAAAGGTATCATGAATTTGGAGAATGTTGAATTAACTAAAATTATCGAATTTACACATAATAACCCTTTAGCAATAAGACTTACCATCGATGCAGTTCACTCTGGTATGCCGGTTCCTGAATCGATAGAGAAATCGAAAAAAGACATTGCTTCATTTTCATTTAATAACCTTATTGAAACTCTAACTGAAGATGCAGTTTTAGCTTTGGAGTGTTTATTTGTAGCTGGTAATGCAAATCGAGAATTCCTATCACATTTCTTAGAGTTTGATCAAGATGTAATTGCAAAAACCATCAAAGAACTTACAAATACATCATTAATTTCAAGGAGTACAACGTCTAACGGAGAAGATCAATTTTCATTGAGTGAATCAGTTAAAGATCTACTAATAAAAGGGCCAAGAAACATGGCGGCCCGCACTAAAATAATTGAAAAAACCAAGCAACAACGCCAAGATATTTTACTGCTTCAAAAATTCCAGCAAGATAAAGATTTGCATGAATTTGATTATCGATTTATTCCCCAAGATTGCCCAGAAGCACTTCAAATAGCCATAAATGATGCCAATAAAATATTAGGCTACAGAAACCCTCACAGAGAGAAATTAATCTCTATCTTTGAGCGTTTTAATACACTAATTCAGTTATATCCGAATTCATCTATATTCTTGAGAACATTTGCTAGAATCTCAGCAAAACTAGGTGATATTCCATCTGCCTTGATACATATAAATAAGGCATGTCTTTTAGAGCCTGAAAACCCTTTAAACAAGCTAACATTAATGTACATTGAAAAAGATAGGGGTGAGTTCATCGAGGCTCAGAATGCTGCTCAAGAATTAATAGATCGTGGTTTTGATAGTGCACAATTGTCCGGGGACATTCTTTCAGCAACTATTATGAGAGAGTATCTTGGAGTGCATCTTTATGGTCGAGAATATAATGATATTATCGAATACACTGAGAACTGGATGACATCAAGCCACTTACAGGAGCAGGCCTATTTCAGAACTGCCGCCTTAAAGAGGTCAATTGAGAATACGTTCAGGATTAATACGCAAGAAGCAGAAAAAAACATATCCGAGATCATAGAAATATTATCACATATGTTTAATCAAGGCGGCCTAAATGATAGGCTTGCTGATGAAGGAATAAAAACATTAAGTCTATCAAGTTACTTATTAAAAACCGATGGCTATGAACCATCCAGCTCACAGTTTATTTCCAACTTAATCAATTTCGCTGAAAATAACCTTGCGGAAATGACAAAATATTCAATTTCATTCAACATGAAAAGTAAGGATGTTATTGAGATAGTATCCACACTTATGTCTATTAAGATACCATCAAACCCATTCCGTTCTTTGAAGTGGAAGCATTTCAGTACTTCAGAAAACTTTAATGAATATGAATCAAAACATTGGGAATCAAACGGTTATAAAATCACAACAATTTACTCTGACTTTAACATAAAAAAAGGGTTCGTTTATTCCAAAGATTTAGACGGTATTGAATACATGATTCATATTAATAGCTGCCTAGGTGATGAAAAATATCGTTGGGAGGAATACTCTCGCGGTAAGTCTGTGGCTATTAAAGCGACACGAAGCAAGAAAGGTTATGCCGCAATCGAAAGCCATTTAATCTAAAAGGATATATAAAGGCGTGTGCGTAATTCTCGCCACGCCTCCACCCCCTCTAAAAGCTGCTATCTCTACCCGTTTAACCTGCCCGGCACAGCCACAAGCTCAGACTACGAAAATAAATAGACTCTTTAACGCTGGCGCGCAATGCTCTCCCCGCCACGCCTGCCCGCTTAAGAGGTCACTTTTAATGCAGGTGCATGAACGGCCTCAGGCCGCACCGGTACTGGTGTTGCGTGGGATAAAAAATACGGGGATTTGCATGCAAAACCATGCACCTTATGGATGCATGGCTTTTTTCAGGAAAAATAGCGGAATTTTCGGGGATTTTTTTGCGTGCTACCGTGCGGCCAGTTCTGCACGTCGGCGGGTGTAAATCAGGTTCTGTGCCGGGGTGAATTTCTGGCGATTATCATCCCGCGAAGCCGCATCAGGCCTGAATCCGATGGCCGTTAAAATGTCGCTGTCCTGCGCGGAATAATTAATTTTTTCACCTGTGGCCAGCCACACCGACAGGGCTTCACGCAGATAATCAACCGAGTGCTGCATGGCGCTCTGTTTTACTGCGGGAAGCTGTTCGTGATATCCCATCAGCTCAGGTGCCAGCGTGGCGGCCAGCTCCGCGCCGTGCTGCTGCATAAAGTCATGGAGCCGGTTGCGGATACTGATGTGCTGCACCTCCTCATGTGAGCGGATATAGCGACCGGCGGCCTGATTAATTTCCCACTTTTTCACGTCGATATTGTCGCGCAAATCCTGCATTCTGAGCGGAATTTGTTCGTCACCGGCAAGGAGCTGTTCACGGTATTCCCGTTCAAGGTCTGCCAGTTCGGCTTTACGTTTCAGCCAGGTGTTTTTGTTCGTCTGACAGGCCTCAAAGGCCTGCTGTATGGTCACAGTGGTCACGTG